>NZ_JBNCNZ010000022.1:0-88886 GCF_049847245.1 Micromonospora sp. DT68 | reverse complement strand
CGTCCTTCACTTCCACCATCACGTGTCCTCCATACGTCTTCGGGCTCGATCTGAGTCTGGAGCTTTGCGTCCCCCGGTCTCAGGCAGTGCATCGATTCGTCGATGCCCGCAGTGCGCCGGGGTGCGGGCCGACCGGATGTCGACCCCCAACCGAGTGGGTTGATGCGCCGTCTACTTTAGATCTCCTTGGAGACCACCCACTTGTCGCGGGCGTTCCAACCGGTACAGGATCAGCTTGTCCGCGACGGCGACGAACTCTGGCGTGGCGTACTTCGGGGACAGGACGATGGTGTTGGTGCCCGGCACGTATTCGCTGCCGACGGGCGTGTGGAGAAGACTCACCGTCAGTGGCATGCCGTATCTGGTATCGAAGGCTCTCACCACGTCGGCGACCACCTGCTCGGCCGCGAGCTAGTGCGCCAGACGCGCGGACAGTGTCTGATCCGGGAGCGGGACTGGTAGTTGCGCTCGTGCAGGGTCAGTGGCGGCGTCCCCGGGCGGGCGGATCGGCTCGTCGGGATGGACGGGCACCGTGCGCCGGACCGGGACCGGGCGGCGAGAAATGCGCCGCACCGACGCCATCACGTCCGGGCCCTGACCCGCTAGTGTGTGGAAACAGCGTTTCCATCCATGCCACCACGGGGCAGGGGGCCAGCGTGCATCGCAGCCAGGAAGACACCGCCGCCGCGCCGGAGGCCGGCGAGCAGACCACCACGTTCGGGCCACTCCAGCTCTCACCGGGCACTACCCGGACCAACATCAGCGGGTACTACTGGCTGGCGCTGACGTCGATCATGACGTTCACGTTCATCCCGGCCGCGCAGACGGCACTACTCACCTCCGTCCTGGGTGTGCCCAAGGGGGAGCAGGGTTCGATCGTGGGCACCGCTGGGCTGATCAGCGAAATCGTCCTGATCGCGGCGGTCGGCCTGGCCGGTGCCTGGTCCGACCGCCTCGGACGGCGCCCGATCGTGGTCGGCGGCTACATCCTGCTCGGCCTCGGCGTCGGCATGGCACCGTTCCTCGGCTCGGTCCTGCCCTACTACCTGGCCCGGGGCGTCGCGGCCGTCGGCGTGGCGATGGTCACCGTGATGCTCACGGCCGTGGTCGCCGACTATGTCCGGGACAGCACCCGCGGCAGAGCCAACGGCATTCTCGGTTTCTGCAACGGTCTCGGCGCGCTCGTCACGTTCTTCGTGCTGATCAAACTGCCCGACATCTTCGAGGGCATCGGGATGGACGCGATCGCCGCGCTGCGGGCGACCTACCTCATCGTCGGCGGGCTGGCCCTGCTCACCGCGATCCTGATGCGGCTCACCCTCCGGGGCGGGCTGGCGACAACGCACTCCGAGCACATCCCGATCCCCAGGCTGCTGCGCGAGGGCGTAGCCGAAATCCGGCGCCCCGGCGTCTCCTTCGCCTACCTCAGCGCCTTCGTCGCCCGAGCTGACCTGGCGCTCGTCGGCGCCTACCTCACCCTCTGGGCACAGCAGTACGGCACCCAGCACCTCGGGCTCAGCGAGGCCGAGGCGCTGGCCAAGGCAGGTCTGTTGCTGGGAGTGGCCAACGGCATTGCGCTGATCGGGGCACCGGCCATCGGCATCATCGCCGACCGGCTGTCCCGCACCGACGCGGTGCTGATCTCCCTGGGGACCGCCGCCCTCGGCTACACCGCCACGATCTTCGTCGGGGACCCGTTCAGCCCGCTCGGCTACGCCGTCGCCGCGCTGATCGGGCTCGGCCAGGTCAGCGCCGTCATCTCCAGTCAGGTGCTGATCGCCGAACAGGCTCCCAGCCGTACCCGGGGCTCGGTCATCGGAACGTTCGCGCTCAGCGGTGGCATCGGCATCATGATCGCGTTCGCCGCCGGTGGCACCCTGTACGACAACTGGCGCCCCGCCGGCCCGTTCGTCCTGTTCGGCATCCTGGCCGGGCTGGCCTGCCTGTACGGCCTGGCCGTCCGATCGAGGATCCCCAACCACCCGGTGGACTGAAAACTGCTCGATGTCAGCGCTACGGCACCTCGGGATTGTGCACAAGTAGCCCACGATCACTGCCGAACGGCTCGCCCAGGACGTTTGACGGCGTCCGAACTTATGGAAACACTGTCACTTCCAGGGAAACACAACGGGAGTGCCGGAGGTGGGTGTGCCAACCACGATCGTTGTGGGCGCCGGGCCGGGTGGCCTGGCCTGTGCCATCGCCGCCGCCGACGCGGGCGGCACCGTGCTGCTGTTGGAGAAGGCGCCGGACGTTGGGGGCGCCCTGCCGTACTCGGGCGGGCACCTGTCCGCCGGCGGCTTCTCGCTGCAGCATGAGCGGGGCATCAGCGACGACCCCGAGCGGCACTTCGACGACGTCTGGCGGATCAGCCGGGGCGCCGCGCGGGCCGACCTGACCCGGCTGACGCTGCGCGAACAGCCGGCGGTGCTGGAGTGGCTGCTCGCCGCCGGGCTCACCGTCGATCCGGGTACGCCCCGCATCGTGTACGGGCACGAGCCATACCGCACGCCGCGGACCGTCCACGCCACCACCGTCCCCGGCGGTCCGGCCATTCTGGCCGTGCTGCGCCCGATGCTCGACGCGCATCGGGCCGCCGGCCGCATCGATCTGCGCTGCGAGGTGCGCGTCACCGAACTGCTGACCGAGGGCGGCGCGGTGGTCGGGGTGGCCACCGCCGACGGCGCGCGGTGGCGGGCACCCGCCGTCGTGCTCGCCACCGGCGGATTCGGGTACGCGCCGGAGCTGTTCGCCGAGCTGGAGGGCGCGCCGCTGACCACCTCGGCGGCACCCACCTCGACCGGCGACGGCCTGCTCATGGGCCGGTCGGTCGGCGCCGGCCTGCAGGGCCTGGGCCGCTACATCCCCACCTTCGGCGGGCTGCCCCCGGTCGACGGCGACCTTCGGGTCGACTGGGCGCACCGGCCGCACCTGGTGGCGCCGGAGCGGCCGCCCTGGGAGATCTACGTCGACCGCGCCGGAAGTCGCTGGATCGCCGAGGATGAGCCCAGCATCGACCACAAGGAGCGGGTGCTGACCACTGTCGACCGGATGACCTTCTGGACGGTCTTCGACGCCCAGGCCCTACGCGAGTCGTACCCGATGGTGCACGGCTGGAGCGCGGCCGAGCTGGACGCCCAGTGCGGCCGGCGCCGCGGCGTGCACCGGGCGTCCGGGCTGGCGGAGCTCGCCGGGGTGGCCGGCATCGACCCGGCGGGGCTGTCGGCCACGGTGGCCCGCTACAACGGGTTCGTCGCCGACGGCCGGGATGTCGACTTTGGCCGAACGTACCTGCCGGCGCCGATCGTCGAGCCGCCGTTCTACGCGCTGGAGAACCATCCGGTCACCCTGATCACGTTCGCCGGCCTGGACGTGGACGAGCTGCTGCGGGTCCGCCGTGCGGACGGCACGACGATCCCCGGTCTGTACGCCGTCGGTGAGGTGATCGGCTCCGCCGCTGTCAATGGCAACGCGTTCTGCTCCGGCATGTGCCTGACGCCGGCCATGGCCTTCGGTCGGCTGGTCGGGCGTCGGCTCGCGGGGACCGCCGGCTGAGCCGGTATCGGCCGGACAGTCCAGAGCGGACAGAGGTTCCGGGCCGAGTCAGTGCGCGAAGGCGAAGCCCTCCGCGCGTAGCTTGCCGGAGCTGATCGGCACGAACGGGGTCCTGATCTCACCCCGGTAGGTCAGCGCGGGCCAGCCCCCGGCGGCGCAGAGTTCGTCGAGGACGGCCTGGTTGGTCTGCGGCACGACCGCGTCCGGTACCGCGTTGAACACGCCCGTGAGGTCGCGGGTCACCACGAAGTCGAGCGCGGCGGCGGCGTCGCGGTAGTCGATGCGGTAGTGCAAGGCCTCGGCCGAGAACGGCACGCTGCCGCCGAGCATCTCGTGGGCCAGCTTCACCCGGGTCGGATAGTCGAGGTCGCGCGGATGCCCGTACACGTCGGGGATCCGCAGCGCGGCGCCGCGCGGGGCGGCCAGCACGGCTGCCTCGGCGGCGACGAAGTTGCGGGGGGAAGCGTCCGGGTCGTCGGTGACCGGGGTGGCCTCGTCGACCAGCGCGCCATGGCCGGCACCGTAGACCGACACCGAACTGGTGAAGACCACCCGGGGATGCACGGCGGCGGCGGTGCGCGCGGACGCGGTGAGCGTGTCGGCGTACTCGGCGACGCGCTGGTCGGCGTCGAAGGCTCGGGCGATGCGCGGGCTCACGGTGAGCACGACCGCGTCGGCGTCCCGGGTGACCCGCTCGACGGCCGGACGGTCGCTGCCACGGAGGATCGCCACCTCGGTGCAGACGGGGGCCAGCTCGGGCACCCGTTCAGAGGAGGTGGTGGTGCCGATCACCTGGTGGCCGGCCGAGACCCAACGACGGGCCAGCTCCATGCCGACGTTGCCGCACCCGATGATCACGTAACGCACCTGGACCTCCTCATGGAAACACCGTTTCCACACTCTGCCCCATCTCGGGGCCCCTGCCAAGGCCGTGCCGAGGAACCCGCCGCCGGCGCTGCGGTGGTCCGCCCGAGTCGATCACATTGGCCGGCGTCAAATCGCCTGTCGGGCTATTGACAGGAGGGCTGGCTGGCTGCCTTTATGAACCTATCCAATTTTGGAAACTGCTGTTTCCGCTAGCGAAACAGCAGCAAGGGGTGCACCGTTCCCCACAGGAAGGAGAGCGGGACCGCAATGGGATTGCTCAGAACTACGGCAACAGCGGTGGGCGTGGCGGCGTTGGTCGCCGCCGCGACCGCGGTCTGCGTGTCCCCCGCGCAGGCGTACGGCCCCACCCCGGGCAACCTGGGATGCCGGCTGTACTTCAACGACGCCGGTACCGGCAGCTCGCCGACGAACTGGGCCGACTCGTTCGGGCTCACTCAGACGCCGGCGACGCCGAGCCCGGGTCAGACCGTGACGGTGACCTTCACCGCGGCGACCGGTCCGAACAACGGCCCGGTCGCGATCAACCCCGGTGATGTGCCGATCGTCGTGGAGGCGGCGCTGGGTGGCTCGCAGAGCGGCCCGGTCACCCTCCAGCAGACCAACTACCCCGCCGGTCCGATCCCCGGCAACACCCCCACCGGCCCGATCACCGCCACCGGCACCTATGTGGCCGGAGCGACTGGAGCCGCGACGCTCACCGTCAACCGGGTGATCCTCAACAACCCGATCGCCAAGACGTACTGCTCCGCCGCGGGCGACCGGGACCACAAGGCAGCACCGGTCCCGACACCCATCGTGGAGAGCTTCACCGTCTTCGGCGGCACGGTCTCGGTCACCTCGGTGACCGGCCAGACCGTGACCGGGGCTGCCCGGGCCGGCAACGTCATCAACTACGCGGTGACCGGTCTCGCGCCGTCCACCGCCCTGACCGCAACACTGCGCGCGGCCGACGGCACCGGAACGGCCGAAGGCGCCGGCACGGGCACGACCGACGCCGCCGGCGCCGGCACCGGCACGCTCACGGTGCCCAGCGGCGCCACCACGGGAGCACGTACCGTGGCGGTCTCGGACGGTACCAACACGGTCTCCGTCCCGATCACGATCCTCGGCTCGCCGAGCATCGCGATCACCCCCAGCGGTGGCGGCTCCGGCACCGTGGTGACGGTCACCGGCACCAACTGGAACCCGGGCGGCACCGTCACGATCGGCGGCTACAAGGCGCTCACCGGCGCCCCGCCGCCGCCCGCGACGAGCGACCCGGCAACGACGGCCACGGCCGGCGCCACCGGTGGGATCAACGCCACCTTCACCGTCACGGACAGCACCACCGCGTACATCGGCGCGCAGTCCGGCGCCCTGTTCGCAATCTCCGCCTGGACCGGGTCGGCTGACTCGTGCACCGCCAAGACCGGCTCGGCCACGACCGGCAACTGCACCCTGTCGTACAACCTGTCGGAGACCGTGACCGCCGGAAACCTGTCGATGGCTCGCGCCCCCGGCACCGGCAACATCCCGCTCTCCGGCGTCACCGTCGGCGGCAGCGTACAGACGGCGACGGGCAACCTGTCGACCGTCACGGTGACCGACCACCGGGGCAGCACCTTCGGGTGGAGCCTCGTCGGCACGGTCACCGACTTCACCGGCACCCCGGGCGGAACCATCGCCAAGAGCAACCTGTCCTGGACACCGGCCTGCGTCGGCACCGCCGGCGCGACAAACGCGGTCACTGCGGTGGCCGGCACCCCGGGCACGGTCGACGCGGCGACGCTCTGCTCCGCACCGACCAGCGCCACCGGTACGGGCGGCAGCTTCGACGCCTCAGCCGGGCTGACCCTCTCCGTGCCGGCGAACCAACTCGCCGGCACCTACGCCGCGACCCTCACCCTCACCCTGAGCTGAGGACGCCTCGAGGTGGGGGCGGTCGGCCGAGCCGGCCGCCCCCACACCAACCAGTCGAAGGGTGGAACCGCGTGCGTCACCCCCTCTGGCCACGCCGCCTCCGCACCGGCGCGGCAGCCCTCGCCGCCGCTGCCGCCGCCGTCGCGCTGACCGTCGTCCCGATCGGGCCGGCCGTCGCGGCGGACAACGGCGAGTGGGCCGTCGTGCCCACCCCGCCGGCCAACGCCGGGCCCACCCCCCGGCTCTACTTCTTCCTCGAGTCACCCGCCGGCCGGACCCTCACCGACTCGGTGCGAGTGATCAACCGCACCGACACCGAGCGCACCTTCACCGTGTACGGCGCGGACGCCTACAACACCGCGCGCGACGGCGGGTTCGCGCTGCGCCAGCTCACCGAGAAGCAGTCGGACATCGGGGTGTGGACGGTGGTCGGCGCCGGCACCGTGGTGCTCCCGCCCAAGGCGCAGGCCGACATCCCGTTCACCATCACGATCCCGACGAACGCCAGCCCCGGCGACCACATCGGCGGCATCGTCGCGATGGAGTCCGTCCCGGGCGGTCGGAGCGAGCACAACGGCGTCGCCGTCGCGGTGCAGCGGGCCGTCGGCGCCCGCATCTACCTGCGGATCGCCGGGCCGGAGATGCCCGGCCTCAACCTCGCCGACCTGGATCTGGACCACCCGACGCCCTGGCTGCCCACACCGGTCGACGGTGCCCTGGAATACACCTTGGCCAACACCGGCAACCTGCGCCTCGCCCCCACCATCACGGTCACCGCCTCCGGCATGTTCGGACACCGGATCCACCAGCGTGGCGCCACCCCACAGCTCGACCTGGTTCCGGGCGCCGAGTCGCGGATGCGTACCCGGTTCACCGGGCTGTGGCCGGTCGACCTCGTCACCGCCACCGTGACGGCGAAGGCCGACGGCGGCGTGCTCACGGTGCGGACCACCCGTACCGTCGTCGTCTCCTGGACCGGCGTCGCCGCACTCGCCGCGCTGATCGCCGCCGCAGTCGTGGCCTGGCGCAGGCACCGCCGCGCCCAGGTGGCCCGCCCCCGGGGCGTGCGACGCGTCCGCGCGCATGCGGAGGTCGGATGACGAGGATCGGACGTACCCTGACCGCCGTCGTCTGCGGGCTGGTCATCGGGCTGGCACTGCCCACCGGGCCGGCGTGGGCAGCCGAGGGACTCACCCTTGCCGCCCCGGCGGCGGCACCGGGCGACCGGCTCGGGGTGAACGGCACGGGCTGGCCCGGCGGCGCACTGGTGCAGCTCGTTACCTGCGGGCAACTCGCCATCGGCGGTTCGGCCTCCTGCGACACACGGGCCGCCCTGGCCGTTCCGGTGCGCCCGGACGGCACCTTCGCGGTGCAACTCGTGCTCGGCACCCCGCCGGTGCCCTGCCCGTGCGTCGTGCACGCCACGCTGGTCGGCGGCACCGGGCGCGGCCAGGTCGACGCGCCGCTGGAACTCACGGGGCACACCATGGGGGAGACCCCCACCGTCTCGGCCGCCCCGGTCCGCCTCGACCTGGTCGAGGCGAAGATCGCCGGCCGACCGGGCTGGCGAAGTCTGTTCGGCGCCGCCGCGACCCGGACCCTCGTCTACACCGTGCGCAACCCCGGGCCGCACCCGCTGCCCAACCCGCCCCTCAACGTCCGGATCGGCCGCGACGGCGGCGGCGACAGGATCAGCACACCCGGTGCCGGCGGCGTCCAACCGGGCGAGACACGCACCTACCGGGTGCCCGTCACCACCCCGTTCGCCGCGTTCGGCCGGTACACCGTGCAGGCCGACCTGGGCGGGTTCGGCCCGGCCGAGGTGACGCTCCGGACGTACCCGTGGGCCCTGTTCCTGGTGCACCTGCTCGGCGGGGCGCTGATCGTCGTGGGCATCACCCGGCGCATCGCCAACCGCCGCCACCGCCCGCCGCTGCCCGCGATGGCCGCCGCCCCGGCCGGCACGCTGCTGCCGTCCGTCGTGCGGGTCAGCTCGCTCGGGGCGTACCTCGTCTTCGACGACGCTCCCGGCGCCGGCCGGCTACGTCGACGGGCCAACGCCCACCTGAGCGTCGCCGCGCTGCGGGACCTGCTCGGCGATGCCGGACTGCCGAACGGATCCGGCACCGAGGCCGCCGGCACCGCGGTCATCGACCTCACCGCCCTCGACGCGGTACTCGCCGCCCGCCCAGGCGCGGCCACGCCGGCCGGAGCACGCGCCGGCAACCAGAGCGCCGCCGCCGTGATCGATCTGGCCGCGCTCGACACCTACCTCGGGAGCCCTCGATGAGCCGCGATCCTGGCACCCACACCACCGGCTGGGACCGGGCCCTGACGGTACGGGCGGCCATCGCCACCGTCGCCGCGCTGCTCGCCTTCGTCGGCTGCGGCGCGGTGCTGCCCGGCGCGGGCGGCGCGGACGGCACCGGCGTCGGGCCCGGCGTCACCGCCGACACGGTCACCGTCGTCTTCGTCGGCACCGACCTCACCAAGACGGCGAACCTGACCGGGTTCAACACCGCCTCGGCCGGCGACCCGGTGCGCCAGATGCGGGCGCTGGAGAGCCACGTCAACGCCAACGGCGGCATCGCCGGCCGACGGATGCGGGCGGTCTTCCGCAACTTCGAGGCGAGCGACGACTCACCGGCCACCGAGGAGAAGCTCTGCAACCAGATCACCCAGGACGACCGGGCGTTCGCGGTCGTGCTCACCGGTCAGTTGCAGGCCAACGCCCGCCCCTGCTACGCCCAGCGGCGCACCCTGGTGCTGGACGCCACCCTGATCACCATCGACCAGGCGACGAACCAGCGGCTCGCTCCGTACCTGTTCACCCCGGCCTACCCCCTGTACGACGACTTCGTGCGCGCGTACCTGCCGGCGCTGGCCGCGCAGGGCTTCTTCGACGGGGCCCGGCAGGCGGGCATCGTCGCGGTCGACGCACCGGCCAACCGCGCGATGTACGAGCAGCACGTGGTGCCGTACCTGAAGCAGCGGGAAATCACCCCGACCGTGGCCTGGATCGACTCCACCGACCTGGGCACCCTCAACACCGGGCTCAACCAGGCCGCCGTCGACCTGCGGGCCAAGCGCGTCGAGCGGGTCTTCTTCCTCGGCGGGACCCGGCTGGCCTCCTTCTTCCTCACCTCCGCCTCCGCGCAGGGCTTCACCGCCCGGTACGGCATCTCCAGCTACGACAATCCCAGCTTCCTGATCGGCAACCCGGACATCATTCCGCGCGAGGCTCTGACCGGGGCGGTGGGCATCGGCTTCAACCCCAGCCAGGACGTCGCCGACCGGGAGTACGCCTTCCCCGCCACCGACGCCGAACGCACCTGCCTGGGCATCTTCGCCGCGGGGGGTGAGTCGTTCGGCACCCGCGAGAACGCACGCGTGGCCTTCCCGTACTGCGACGCGATCCTGCTGTTGCAGGCCGGCGCGAAGAACCTCGGCGCGGACCTCAACGCGCATCGGTGGCTGACGGCCGTGGGCAGGCTCGACACGCCGTTCCAGCCGGCGACGGGATTCTCCGGGCGGCTCGGCCCGGGCCGGTTCGCCGCCTCGAACGGCTACCGGGCGTTCGGCTACGACAGTGGCTGCGCCTGCTTCACCTACCGCGGGGAGGACGTGTCCTTTGCGACCCGATGACAACACCCGCCCCAGCGTCGGGCCGGAGAACGCCCACGATGCTGCGGGAACATGGCGTTCCCGCAGCGCGGGCTGGGGCGCGGGTACGGCCGGCGGGCTCCTGACCGGGGTGCCGTTGTTCGGCGCCGCGGGGCTCGCCCGGGGGCTCGGTGTCGACCTGACCAGCGTGCTGGCCGCGGTGATCGCCGCCGCGGTGGTCGGCGCGGCCGCGACCGTCGCGGTCGTGCAGCGGGTGCCGCACCGCCACTCGGTACGCGCCGCGCTGCTCGCCGGTGTCGGGCTGGGCGCAGCGCTGCTGCTGGTGGTCAACGTCGCCGCACCGATGCCGGGACTGTTCGCGCTCACCGCGCTGGGGCTGCCCTGGGCCGTCCTGGTGGTGGCTGGCCGCGCGGTCGCCGCCGCGACGGCGACCCTGCGGTACTGGCACGTGGGGCTGCTGAACGGGCTCGGCCTGGCCGCGTTGCTCGCTGGCGGTACCGGCGGTGGCGCCGGTTACCACTGGGCGGCGGCCGGCGTCCTCGCGGCGCTCGGCGCGCTGGCCGGGGTGACCGCCGCGGAACTGCCGGGCGACGTCGGCTGGCCACCGGCGCTGCGCCCCCTGTTCGACAACGCCACCCGCCCACCCACCGCGCGTGTCGCCGTGCTGGCCCAGTCCGGCCTCGGCCTGGTCGTGCCCGGCGCGCTGATCTTCGCCGCAGACGTGCTGCGCGCCGAGTTCGGCCTCGGTCCACGCGGCGCCGTCGGTGTGGTCGGCGACGCGCTGCTCGCCGGGGCCGCGCTCGCGGTGCTGCTGCGCGGCGAGCGGGCGCGGCGCCTTGCCGTCGCCGCCGCCCCGGCCGGGCTGCTCGTCGCCGCCGGCGCACTGCTCGTCGGGCCCGCCCCCGGCGCGGGCGGTGTCGTGCTGTTCGCGTCGGGCCTGGCCGTCACCGTCGGTGCGCTGGTCGCGCTCGCCGTCTCGGGCGAGCGCGTCGCCGCCGAGGTGCTCCATCCGGACGCCCGCCCCGCGTTCGCGGCGGCGGCGTCGGTGCTGTCCCTGGCCGGTGGCCTGGGCGGCGCCGGCCTGCTCGCCCTGCTCAATGCCCGGTACGGCGCCGGTCCGGCGTTGGCGGTGGTCGCGGCGGCGGTGCTGGTCGGCGCCGGCTACGCCCGGCGGCTCCGGCGCACCGCCGCGGCCGACGCCGAGCGGCTGGCCCGGGTGCTCGCCGACGAGGCGGAGGTCGCCCGGCTACGGCACAGCGGCGCGCGTCCGGCCGCTCTCTCCTGCTCCGGGATCGACGCGGCGTACGGTCCGGTCCAGGTGCTCTACGACGTGGCCGTACGCGTCGACGACGGCGAGATGGTGGCGATCTGCGGCCCGAACGGGGTCGGCAAGACCACTTTGCTGCGGGTGCTCTCCGGGCTGCACCGCCCCGCCACCGGGGCGGTCCGGCTCGGCGGGGTCGACGTGACCGCGCTGACCGCGCCCCGCCGAATCGAGCTCGGGCTGTCCACAGTGGTCGGGCAGTCGGTGTTCGGCTCGCTCACCGTCACCGAGAACCTGCGCATGCACGGCTATGCGCTGGGTCGGCGCGCCGACGCGGTGCACCGGGGGATCGACGGGGCGTTCGCCGTCTTCCCCCGCCTCTATGAGCGGCGCGACCAGGTCGCCGCCACCCTGTCGGGCGGCGAGCGGCAGTTGCTCGTGCTCGCCAAGACGCTGATCCAGCGCCCTCGGATGCTGCTGGTCGACGAGCTGTCGCTCGGCCTGGCCCCGGTCGTGGTCGGCGGCCTGCTGGAGATGCTGCGCCGGCTCAACGCGCTGGGCACCTCGCTGCTGGTGGTGGAGCAGTCGGTAAACGTCGCGCTGTCGCTGGCCGACCGGATCTATTTCATGGAGAAGGGTGCAATGGTCGCCGAGCACACCGCGGGCGAACTGGCCGGTCGGCCGGACCTGGTCCGGGCCCTGATGCTCGGCGGCCACGCGCCGGCTGAGGATGCCGAGGCCGCGCTCGGGGCACCGGACACCGAGCCCGCGCTCCAGGCGCAGGCCGCGCCCGCGTCGGAGGCCACCCCGGTGGACGGGGCGGTGATCCGATGATCGGCGGTTTCGACTTCGGCCCGGACCGCATCGTGCTGGGCCTGTTCACCGGCCTCACGTACGGGCTGCTGGCGGTCGGGCTGGTGCTGGTCTACCGGTCCAGCCGGTTCGTCAACTTCGCACACGGCGCGGTCGGGGTGTTCGGCGCCGCCGTGCTCGGCCGGCTGGTCGGTGACGGGGTGCTGCCGTACTGGCTGGCCCTGCCGGTCGGTATGCTCGCCGCCGCCGCGGTCTCCGGCGCGATCGAGCTGAGCGTGGTCCGCCGACTGCGGCACCGGCCCCGGGTGATCGGCATGATCGCCACCCTCGGGCTGTCCCAGTTCGTGCTCGTGCTCGCCCTGCTGGTGAACAGCTCGGGGGCCAGCGGCCCGGCGTTCCCGGCGCCGCCCGGCATGCCGTCGTTCACCATCGGCAATACCCCGGTCGGCCCGGCGTTCACCGCGATGCTGCTGCTCACTCCCGTGCTGCTGGTCGGGCTCGCCATGTTCCTCAAGCGCAGCCGGTTCGGGCTGGCGATCCGGGCCGCCGCCGATGCCCCCGACGCGGCCACCCTCAACGGCGTCACCGCGGCCCGGATGGCGACCCTGGCCTGGTCGATCGCCGGTGCTGTGGCCGCCTTCTCGGCGATCCTCATGGCGCCGACCCAGGGCACCCAGTCGATTGAGTCGCTCGGCCCGGCCCTGCTGGTGCGGGGCCTCGCCGGCGCGGTGATCGCCCGGTTCTCCTCCGTCCCGATCGCGTTCGGCGCCTCGCTGGGCATCGGGGTGGGGGAGCAGATCCTGCTGTCCGGCCAGTCCAGCGGCGGCCTCGTCGAGCTGGCCCTGGTCGCGGTCATCCTGGTCGCGCTGCTGGCCCAGCCGGTCCGCGCGCGCCGCGACGGCGAGGACGGCGGCTGGGGCCGGATCGGCGCGCCGCCGCTGCCCGCCGCGTACCAGCGGGTCTGGCTGCTGCGCAACCTGGGCCGGGTCGTCGCCGGGGTGGGCTTCACCGTCGCCGCCGTGCTGGCCTTCGTGATCAGCAATGAGACCGCCTCGGTGCTCATCGCGATCATCGGCTTCACCCTGGTCGGCCTGTCGATCGGGCTGGTTACCGGCGTGGCCGGCGAGCTGTCCCTGGGCCAATTCGCGTTCGCCGGCATCGGCGCCGCGGTGTCGGTGCAGGTTTCCGTGCGGACCGGCAACCTGTTCCTGGGGATCCTCGCCGGCTGCGCGGCGGCGGCGCTGGCCGCAGTCGCGGTCGGCGTGCCGGCGCTGCGCCTGCGCGGGCTCGCCCTCGCCGTCACCACGCTCGCCTTCGCGCTGGCCACCAGCACGTTCCTGCTGCGGCAGGGTTGGCTGCTGGGCGATGGCGCGCAGGTGCCCAAGCCACGCATCCTCGGTCACACCTTCGACCTGGCCACCGACTACTACCTGTTCGCGCTGGTGGCGCTGCTGCTCGGACTGTGGGTCACCGCCAACCTGCGCGCCGGTGCCTTCGGGCGGATCCTGGTGGCGCTGCGCGACAACGCCGACGCCGCCCGCGCGTTCACCGTCGCGGTGCCGGTGCGGGTCCTGCAGGCGTACGCGGTCGCGGGCGCGCTCGCCGGTCTCGGCGGGGCGGTGATCGGCCACGGGCAGACCCAGCTCACCGTGAACACGTTCCCAGCCTCGGCCAGCATCGACGTCGTCGCCACCGTAGTGGTCGGCGGGATCACGCTGCTGGGCGGCCCGCTGCTCGGGGCGTTCCTGATCGTCGGCGTACCCGGATTCCTGGAACTGGACATCATCGGTCAGGCCGCGCTGACCCTGGTCTGGCTGGTCGTGGTGATCGCACTGCCGGCCGGGCTCGGCGGGCCGGTGCTGTGGCTGCGTGACCGTATCGCCCGGCTGATCGCCCGCGGCCGCGACGCACCGGTACCGTCCGCCACCGATGAGATGGCCGGGCCGGCGCAGGCCCCCAGCTCTGGTGGCGCGATCACGCTGCCGCCGCGCACCGTCCCGCTGCGACCGGCGGCGACCGGCGAGCCGCTGCTCTCGGTGCGGGAGGTGGCCCGCTCCTTCGGCGGCGTGCGGGCCGTTGCCGGCGCCAGCCTCGACGTCACCGCCGGCGAGGTGGTCGGCATCATCGGCCCGAACGGTGCCGGCAAGACCACGCTGTTCGAAATCATCGCAGGCTTCACCCGCCCGGACCGGGGCGCGGTCCTGTTCGCCGGCCGCCCGGTCACCGGGCTGTCGCCGCAGCGACGGGCCGGTCTCGGGCTGGTGCGCTCGTTCCAGGACGCACGGCTCTTCGCCACCATGACGGTGCTGGAGACCGTCATGGTGGCCGGTGAACGCACCGCGCCGACGAGCCTCTTCGCCGCGGCTCTCGGTGCAGGCGGCCCGGACCGGGCCAAGCGCCGCCGGGCCGAGGAACTCGTCACGCTGATGGGCCTGGCCCCGCTCGCCGATCGGTTGGTCGGGGAACTGTCCACCGGTACCCGTCGGATCGTCGAGATCACCTGCCTGCTGGCGCTGGAGCCGGCGCTGCTGCTGCTCGACGAGCCCTCGTCGGGGGTGTCCCAGACCGACGGCGTCGCGCTGGGCGAGGTGCTGCGCCGGATCCACGACGAGCTCGGCGTCACCATGGTCATCATCGAGCACGACCTGCCGCTGCTCGCCCGGCTCGCCGACCGGCTGGTCGCGATGGACGGCGGCCGGGTCATCGCCGACGGCACCCCGCAGGAGGTCCGCACCCACCCCGACGTGGTCCGCTCCTACCTCGGTACCGACCACGCCGCCGTCAACCGCTCCGGCGCGCCCGCCCAGCGTGCGGCGGTGCCGTCGTGAGCGCTGTCCGCGTCGTCCCGGCCCGTGCCCATGCCGGCCCGCGCCGAACCTGTCAGGAGATCGCCGTGCGAACCTTCCGCCGCCGGGCGCTCGCGCTCGCCGCCCTGCTCGCCACCAGCAGCGGCCTCGCCGTCGTGGGGGCACCCCCGGCCGCGTTCGCCGCGCCGACCCTTACCGTCAGCGTGACCACCGGGCTGTCGGACAAGCAGCAGGTCGTCGTCAACGGTTCGGGCTTCACCCCGGACCTGAAGCAGATCGCCGTCGGTCAGTGCGTGGCCGGATTCAAGGGCCCGACCGACTGCAACCTCGCCGGCGGCGCCGCGTTTGTCAACGCCGACGGCAGCGGGAAGCTGCCCACTGTCACCCTGAGGCTGGCCCAGAAGTTCGGCGCGTTCGACTGCACCAAGCGGGAGTGCGTGGTCGCGGCGCAGATCCTGCCCACGAGCGGAAACGCCGACCAGGTCGAGGCCAACAAGGTCTCCGTGGCGTTGACGTTCGGCAAGAAGCCTGCGCAGCAGCCCGCACCGGCAACCCCATCCGCGACCCCCGTCGCGCCCTCAGCGCCGGCGGCCACACCGGAAGCGACCACGGCACCCTCGACCGGGCCGGCGGGCGCCGCCGGCACGTCGACCCCAACGCTGGTCAACGCCAACCCGGTTAGCGCCGGCCCGGACCGGTACGCGGTCACCGTGCTGGTCAGCTCCGGCCTGCTGTTGCTCTGCATCGGCCTGCTCGTGCTGATGCCCTACCGGAACCGGAGGACCCAATGACCCGACGTCGTCAACCCGTCCGGGTGGCAGCGCTCGCGCTCGTCCTGGCGCCGCTGCTGCTGCTACTCGCGATCCCGGCGGCGGCCCCCGCCCGGGCGACGCTGCCGGCCGCGGCGGTCGGCCCCACGGCCGGGACGCTGGGCTGCCGGCTCTACTTCAACGACGCCGGCACCGGCAGCTCACCGACGGTCTGGCAGGACACCTTCACCCTGACCCAGTCACCGGCCGCACCGAAGGTCGGCGACACGGTGACCGTCACGCTCACGGCGAAGACCGGCCCCGACAACGGGCCGGTGGGGCTGAACGCCGGTGACGTGCCGGTGAACGTCACGCTGGTCCTGGGTGGCTCCCTCTCCGGCAGCACGACGCTGCGGATGTCCTCGTACCCGGCCGGGGCCGTCGCCCCGGAAGCGCCGCTCGGCCCGATCACCGCTACCGGCACCTACTTCGCCGCCGCCGCCGGAGCGGCGACGCTCACCGTCGGGCGGGTCACGTTCACCAACGCCTCGGCGACGACGCACTGCTCGGCGGCCGGCGACCGCGACCACAAGGCGGCACCGGCGCCGACCTCCATCGTGGAGAGCTTCACCGTCGGCGGTACCGGCACCGCGACCCCACCGCCGAGTCCGTCCACCTCCGCGTCGCCGTCACCGTCGCTGCCGCCGCCCACGACGAACGCCCCGGCGCCCACGACGAACGCCCCGGCGCCGACCGCGACCGACGAGGTCGACACGCCCGCCCAGCCGTTCGGCCCGAAGAGCGTGAAGCTGAACTGCAAGACGCTGAGCAGCCTCTCGTCGTGGACCGCCACGCACACGCTGAGCATGTCGCCCAGCAACCCTGGGCGGGGCGCCAAGGTGACGGTGAGCCTGAAGTTCTCGGCCGGCCCGAAGAGCGGACCGGTGCCGGTCGGTGCCGGCGATCTGGTGCCCAAGGCGACCGTCAAGGTCGGCGGGGTGGGCAGCGGTACGGTCAACCTGCAAGGCTCGGCGTACGGCGCGATCGACGCCAACGCCATCCTGCCTGGCGCGACGCTGACCGGGACCTACACCACCTCCCAGGCGGGGCTGGTGTCGCTGACGGTCACCAACATCGTCTTCGACCACCCGCAGGTCGACACCGAGTGCAACGCGGGCGCCGACCCGGTCACCGGGCCGAAGGACACGTCGATCGTCGCCAAGTTCACGGTGAAGGCGCGGGCCGCGACCGACGACGAGGGCGATGGCGGTGGAAATGGCGATGGCGGAGGGTCGCTGCCGACCACGGGCGAGGGGGGCGTGACGGCGCTGCTGCTGCTCTGGTCGAGCGCGGTGCTCATGCTCGGTGTCGGCCTGGTCGTGGTGCTGCCGAGGCATCGCCGCACCCTGCGGAGCTGAGCCAGCAAACGGCGCGGGCCGGGAAACATCCCCGGCCCGCGCCGTTGCCCATATCGCCGACCGCGCCGGTGTCAGTACTCGCGCAGCAGGGAACCGGCGCCGTACACCTTGTCGGTGATCCCGTTCTCGCGCAGCGCCATCCACCAGGTCGCCGCGTTGATGGCGATCACCGGCTTACCGAGCCAGCGTTCGGCCTCGTCGGCCAGCCCGACCATCGACAGGTTGGTGCCGCACTGGACCAGGGCGTCCACGTCCGGGCCGTCCACGGCCAGCAGCGCCCGGCGCAACTCGTCCTCGGTGACGTGGGCGATGGAGACCGCAGTCGGGCACTTGAGCCCCTCGATCGCGGCCACCTCGAAACCGATTTCGGAGAAGAACTGCACGACGTTCGTGTCGCCGATCGGTTGGTACGGCGTCACCACGCCGATACGGCGCGCGCCGTAGAGGCGCAGTGCCCGCTCACACGCCTCCGCGCCGGTCGCCACCTCCAGCCCGGTGATCGCCTTGATCTGGGCGACGAACTGCCGGTTGCCCTCGACGCCGCCCCAGAACGTCTCGGCGGACATGCCCATCACCATGTAGTCGGGCTCGCAGGTCAGCACCCGCTCGCAGGCCCCGCCGATCTCGTCGCGGATCTGGGTCAGGAGGTTCTCGAAGTTGCCGTCGCTGGAGAGGTCCTGGTCGCGGATGTGGATCCGGGAGAAGTGCGCGGTCACACCGGGCACGGTCATCCGGTAGAAGTCCGGCTCCACGATGGTGTTTGTCGACGGGGCGATGACGCCGAACTTGCGGCGCCAGCCAAGCGCGTCGGTCATGAGCGGACGACTCCTTCCTGGGCGGGGGTCGGGTGGGACGTGGTCGAGGCCCGGTGGTGCGCGCGCACGGTCAGCCACGCCGCGGCCAGCATCGCCGCCTGGCCGAGGGTGTTGGTGCCCTGCTCCACCCACTGCATGGCCAGGGTTTCGTGATCGGGATGGTTGCGCAGCGGCACCAGCAGCAACACGCAGGCCAGCCCGGCGACGTAGAGCGTCACCGCGGCCCAGGCACGCCGCCGGCCGGCGATGATCGCGGCCAGGACGCTGATGGTGGTCACGCCCGTGGTCGCGAGGGCGAAGATGGGGGCGAAGATGACGTACGCGGCGGCCACGCCGGCGGTCACGGCCAGCACGGCGGCGAACGGCCACCACGGCAGGCTGCGCCCGCGCAATGCGCTCGCCAGGCCCCAGATCAGCCCGACCGCGCCGACCGCCATCAGCGGGAACAGCGCCGCCTCCAGCCAGGGCAGGTCGATCGAGAACCCGGCCAGCAGCAGCTTCCAGGTCGACTTGGCCAGGCCGCCGAGGCCGATCAGGACGGCGCTGACGTGGGCGACCGGGCCCACCCGCGGCACGACCCGAGCGGAGAGCCCGGCGAGGATCCAGAACCCGACCAGCGCCAGACCGGTCGGCACGAAGTCCTCCAGCGCGAGGACGACGGTGTAGTCGCTGCCGTTCACGACAGGTGCTCGCGCCGGGTCACGGCGGGGCCGCCGACGGAGTCGCCGAAGAGGTCGCGCTTGCGGAAGCCGGCGACGGCGAACCGAGCGGCGGCCTTGCGGCTGGTCAGCCAGGCGGCCCGGCTGCCGTTGCGGCCCCCGGCGAGGACCCGGTCGGCCAGCCACGGGGTGACCGTCTCGACCCGGTCACCGAGGATGTTGAAGATCTTCTTGGCCTTCGCCAGTTCGTCCGGCGGGTAGTCGTGGGTGAGCAGGTCGGTCACGACGATGCCGGGGGAGAGGTGGTGCACGGTGACCCTGTCGCCGACCCCGGCTGCGGCGAGCTCCTTGGCCAGCCCGTCGGTCAGGTAGGTGACCGCGCGCTTCGATGCCCCGTACCCGGTCAGCCCCGGCCGGGCCTGGCCGTTGGAGCCGAAGCCCTCCATGTTCCACAGCGCGCCGCGGCCCTGCTCGATCATCGCGGCGAGCACCACCGCGCTGGCCCGGGCCACCCCGCCGAGGTTCGCCGCGAGCACCCCGTCCAGCTCCGCCGGTGCCAGCTCCCACACCGGGCGGCGGGCATGGTTCGTGCCCGCGTTGTTGATCCAGATGTCGACGCCGCCGAACGCCTCGGCGGCGGCCGACCACAGTGCGGACACGTCGGCGCGGTCGGTGACGTCCGCGCGCACCCCGATCACCTCGGCGCCGGCCGGCACCGAGGCGTCGGAGCGCAGTGCGGCGAGGGCCGTGTCCACTGACTCCGCGCTGCGTCCGCAGAACGCGACCCGGGCACCGCGGGCCAGCAGCGCGCGTACCAGGCCGGCACCGATCCCGCGGGTGCCGCCGGTCACCACCACCGCGGTCATCTGGCCGGCTCCCAGGTGAGCAGGCCGTGCAGGACGCTGTCCAGCACGTTGCCCCGGAACAGCTCGTACACCACGGCGAGGCGCCCCCCGGCGGACATGCCCGGCTCGGCGTCGATGGCGAACTCGCGTCCCTTGACCTTCCACACGTCGCCGCCATCGGCGTGGAAGTGCCAGGACGGGTAGCTGGCCCGGCCGAAGCCCTGGGCGTTGCCCCAGGCGTCGGGGCCCTCGAAGAAGAGCCGGTCGCCGTCGCGGCGCTGCTCGACCGTGTACCGCCGGTCCAGCCCGGCACCGGCCCAGCTCACCACCCGGCGGGTGCGGAGCAGGTCGATCGGCTCCAGGCCGAGCCGCACGGCGACCTCGCCGCGCAGCTTCTGGTCGGCGCCCCACAGCTCGCAGCTGCCGGTGAACGCGCCGGCCTGCTTGGTCGGCAGGATGTACGGCACCGGACCGCGCCGCTCCTCGGCGGACAGGAACCGCGCCACCCGCTCCCGGGTGTCCGGGTTGGTGTCGTGGTCGAAGCTGCGGGTGTAGACGCCGTTGAAGCAGCCCACGACCGCCCAGCCCTGGTAGAGCATCGACGAGTAGACCTGAGTCTCGCCGTCGGGCAGCACCTGGTTCCAGGTGTTCAGGTCGACCTGCCAGCCGGGGCCGTAGTAGTGCGAGTCCACGAAGGACCCGTACGGCTGGCCGGTGCCGAAGAAGTCGGGGCCGGTGTAGACCCGGTCGGCGTCGGAGTCGATGACGCCGAAGGCGAAGGGCGCGCCCAGGCGGTAGCGCCCAGCCAACTCGCCCCCGCCGACCAGCCCGCCGTCCATGTAGTACGTGGTGACGCCGTCGGCGTAGACCGACGAGCGGTGGATCTCCTCGTAGCCCTGCCAAACGCCGGTGGCGGTGAACAGCGACGGCCGACCGTGCCATTCGCCGGCGATCCGCTGCTGCCACTCGCTCGGTTCGGCGGCCGCCGGTGCGGGTTCACTCATTGCTGATCAGCTCCGCCCGGATCCGGTCGGTTGCCGGCTCGCCGATCAGCCGGGTGACCCGGGCCCAGACCGGGTCGACATCGGGGCTGAACAGGTTGACGCGCACGGCGGTGTCCCGGGCGGCCAGGTCGGTGTCGGCCAGGCCAGCCAGCACGTCGGCCGGCAGGCCGTCGGTCACCAGCGTCGACCAGTGCTCGGCGTACGCGGTGGCGGCGGCCCCGATCTTCCGGAACGCCTCCTCGGTGGCCCGGCCGACAAGCATCCACGGCGACATCAGCGCGTACTGGCGCGGCCCGATGTCGGCCCGGCTCAGCCCGTCCATCGCGCTGGCCTCGGTGAAGACCTCGGTGAGTGGCTGGTACGCCGCGTCCATGTAGGGCAGGTGGCTGCTCAGCTCGGCCCGGGGAATCAGGTCGAGGTGGTACGCGTAGTAG
Source organism: Micromonospora sp. DT68 (assembly GCF_049847245.1). NCBI lineage: Bacteria > Bacillati > Actinomycetota > Actinomycetes > Micromonosporales > Micromonosporaceae > Micromonospora > Micromonospora sp. DT68. The sequence continues at coordinate 68,112 of NZ_JBNCNZ010000022.1, read as the reverse complement.
TCGCCGCCGTACACCGAATCCAGCGTGAAGTGCGGGACCGCGCTGTCGGCGGCGGTGAAGGCGAAGACCATGTGGCTGTCGAGGCGGATCATCGGGACGACCAGCCCGACGTAGACCACCTTGGCCACCGGCTGGCCCGGTGCGCCCTTCCAGACCCGCAGCGAACCCACCGGGTCGGGCGACATCGGGCTGCTCAGCGGCTCGTCGATGACCGTGGTGAGCGGATGCCGGGCGGTCAGATGGGCCACCGCGTTCTCGCAGAGTTCCAGCGGGAGGCTCATGCCTGCTCCTTCGTCGTCGCGCCGTTGGTCGGTTCGGGGCTCGCCTGCGCCTGCGCTCCTGCGGCGGCGTCGGCGCCCTCCTCCTCGGTGATGCGCTTGAGCCCGATCCGCTGCGCCTCCGCCACGGTCGGGTGGTCGCCCTTGGCCTTGTGCACCCAGGCACGGGCCAGCTCCGGGTTCTCCCGGCGGGCCGGCGAGGGGATGACGGTCGCCTCCCGGCGCGGCACGTCGCCCGTGATCCGGTCGGCGTCGGAGAGCATCCAGCCTCGTTCGGCCAGCTCCTGGCGGCGCCGCCGGTAGTGCACAGCGATGAGGTCGCTCTTGACGTGCAGTTCCGCACCGAGGTCGAACGGGAGCAGCTCGGGGCGGACGTTGTTCACCACCTCGGCGTCCTGGTAGAAAATCTTGAGGACGCGCTGCACGGCGTTGCGGTTGGCCCACGCCCCGGTGAAGAAGGTGCGCAGCGCGACCCACTTGACCAGCGTGGTCGTCTCGTCCACCGGGATGTTGGTGTCGTAGATGATCAGCTCACCGATCGGCAGCCGGACGTGCAGCTTGATCATGTTGGGCAGCATCCAACCGGCCGAGGTGACCACCGGCGGGCGGTTGGCCAGGTCCGCGTTGTTGCGGTTGACCAGCGACCAGAGGCCCTTGGAGCGCGGCGGGTGCAGGCTGACCGTGGCGTACGCCGACCACTCGTCGGGCAATTCGAGCTCGTACTCGGGAACCTCGGGCTTCTGCGGGTTGCCGAATGCGCCGCCGTGCACGAAGGGCGCGTGCGCGATGTCGCAGCCGTTCTCCAGGATCCGCTCGTAGTTGGCCTTCCACAGGAACTCGCCGGTCACCGCGCGGAACTTGCCGCCGTTCTCCACCAGGTTGTCGAACTCCGGCCAGACCGGGATCGGCGGCCGCTCGGCCTCGGGCAGGTCGCCCATGAAGACCCAGACGAAGCCATAGCGCTCCTGCACGGGGTACGAGTCGACCCGGGCCTTGTTCGGGATGCCCCGGCCGGGCTGGTTCGCCGGGATCTTCGTGCACGCCCCACCCGGCTCGAACTCCCAGCCGTGATACGGGCAGACGATGTTCTCGCCGGCCGTCGAGCCGCCGGAGAGCGCCGCGCCCCGGTGCACGCACAGGTCGGACAGGGCCACCACGCGCCCGCGCGGGGTGCGGTAGAGGGCCAGGTACTGGCCGAGCACGGTGATCCGGGCCGGCTTGGTGGTGACCCGGTCGGAGAACTCGACCGCGTACCAGAAGTTCTTGAGCATGGTGGCTTACCTCCGACGGAACGAGGCGATCGAAGAGGTGGTGCCGAGCTGTGCCAGCAATCGGTCGAAGCCGTCGGCCGGTTCGCCGCGAAGGTGGACGGCGAGGAACCCGGACAGCAGGTCGACCAGGAGCGCGCGGGTGGCTTCTGGCTCGGCGGTCGCCTCCTCGTCGAGGAAGGCGCGCGCCGAGGTGGGATCGAGCGGGTGCACGATGCCGAAGTGGTTGGCGCCGGCCAGCCGCACCAGCAGGTTGGTGCCGCCGGCGTCGGGCAGCGCCTCGTCGAAGGTGCGGGTGATCGGGTCGGCGCGGGTGGCCGCGTCCTCGCCGTACCGGTCGGCGGAGCCGTTGATCACCCCGTCGTTGCTGCCGGCGAGCAGCATGACCGGGCAGTTCACCTGAGCCGGCAGCACGGTGCCGGCCGGCCAGCCGAGCATGGTCGCCACCATGGTGTGCGCCCCGTAGGTGGCCACCGCACGGACCTCGGGCAGGAACCGCGCCGACTGCAGCACCACCGTGCCGCCGGCCGAGTGGCCCACCAGCGCCACCCGGTCGAGATCGAGCAACCCGTCGAGCGGTCCGGTGAGCTGCGTCAGCGCGTCGAGCACCGGGCGCAGCGACGGGCTCGTCGGCCGGCTGCCGTAGCCGTCCGGCCGGGCCGCGTCCAGGTCGACGCCCGGCGTGATCCCGTGCAGGCCGGCGAAGAGCACCCCGACCCAGTCGTAGGTCACCGCGACGACGCCACGGGCGGCCAGCTCCACCGCCAGCCAGCGGTAGGTGTCCTGCCCGACGTTGACCCCGGAGACCAGCAGGACCACCGGGTACGGCGCCCCGGTCGGATCGGCTGCCAGCACCCCGCTGAGCCGCTCGGCGTCCGAGCCGGTGGGCCGCGCCGGGTAGTAGACCCGCAGGTGTGCGGTGTCGAACGGGGCTGGTGCACCGGGGACGCGTGCGGCCCACCAGAGCGACCGGACACCACTTCGCCGCGGATCGCTCATGCCGACGGCCGGGGGAGTTCGCGGTCGCCGCCCCAGAGCGCACGGACGAGACGGTTGGTGGTCTCCTCGCCGAAGTAGCGCACGCCCATCACGTTCGCCGGGTCGCGGTCGGTGATGTTGCGGCGGATCCGCAGGTCGGTCTCGGCGAGCGCGGCCCGCTCCTCGGCCGGCACGGGCTCGGCCTCGTCGACCCAGCGCAGCCAACGGTCGACGTGGGCGTGGGTCAGCTGGCTGACCTTCTCGATGTTCTCCGGGCTGCGGTCGAAGGAGTAGCAGTGCGCCGTCGGCGACAGGCTGGCCCGGATGAACCCGGCCCGGCTGACGAAGTAGTCGAACGCCGGGTCGTCGCGCAGCTGCAGCCACTCCTCGTTGACCGGCTCGTAGTACCGGTCGTAGTAGTCGCCGTCCTCGACCATGTTGACCCGGGGTACCGAGTCGACGTAGAACCAGCCACCGGGCCAGACCAGCAGGGCCAACCCCAGGTGCGGCACCCTGACCTGCGGGCCCAGCCAGCACGTGAGGTGCAGGTTGGCGAAGCTGGCCGCCGGGTTGCCCAGCCAGGAGTGCACGAGCCAGTCGACCTCGGGCCCGGTGTACGCGGCGAGCGAGCCGCCCGGCCCGTTCGGGTAGTCCCCGTAGTGCTCCAGCGGCTCGGTGGACGGGTCGCGGGTCAGCTCGAACCGTGCGTCGATCTTGGCCTTCAGCTCGTCCAGGAGCACCTGGTACTGGTGGAACGTCTCGTGGACGTCGACCGTGGGGGAGTCGTCGAGCATGTCCTCGACATGTTTCAAGGTGTCAGCCACGGGTCAGCGCCTTTCGGTGAGGGCTTGGACGAGCCGCCACGGGCGGCCGTCGACGAGGTCGGTGCGGCGGGAGACGAGCCGGTTCGCCGCCTGCACCGGGGCCACCACGGCATGCGCGACGGGCCGGTCGGCGGCGATGTCGGTGCGCAGCGGGCTGCTGATCCGGCCGGTGAACGGTCCGGACCAGGTGGTCCAGAGGGTGAAGTCGGCGCTGAGCGCGAAGACCGCGGCGCCTGTGCCGAGGGGCCCGGCGGCGATCACGTTGAGCCGGTTCTCGGCGGCCCGCTCCGGCAGGCCCAGCGCCAGCTCCCAGGGCTCGCGCGGAGTGAACGGCACGGCGACCACATCCGCGTCGGCGAGCGCGGCGAGCCGGAACATCTCCGGGAAGATCGCGTCGTCGCCCACCACGATCGCCAGCCGCCCCCAGGGCAGGTCGAAGGTGCGCAGCGCGTCGCCGGGCCGCTCGGCGTCGCGGGCCGCGCCGGCCCGATGCAGTTGTGGCTGCTCGCCGATCACGCCGGACGGGCCGATGAGTAGCCCGACCGGGCCGTCGGCGCCACGGGCGGTGGCGACGGCGTACGCGTCGGTGCCGCGCAGTGCCGGTGCCAGCGCCGCGGCCACGTCGGCCGGCCCGGCGTGCGCGCCGAGGGCGTTCTCGGCGAGCACGCCGAGCAGCGCGCCCTCGGCGACCGCCTTGCCGAGCAGGTCGGCCGCCTGGCCGGGGTCCCGCGGCCGGACCACGGCGACCGGCAGCCTCGACGCGCCGGGCGGCCGGCGGCGACCGGTCGGTGTGCCCCCGAGTGGGCCGTAGAGCTCCGGTCGGCGGGCCGTGCGGATGTCGGTGCCGTCCGGGCGGTGCTTGTCGTCGGCGCGTTCCGGAGCGATGTCGGCGATGACGACGGCCTCCCCGGTGCGCGGGCCCCTGGCCACCACCGTGCCGTCCGGTGCGACGATCTGCGACTCGCCGGCCCCGTGCAGCCACTGCTCCGGCACGCCGAGGCCGCGGCTCATGGCCGGCAGGTGCTCGGCGGGCAGCAGCGGGCCGACCTTGTTGGCGGCGATCACCCAGGCCCGGTTCTCCGCGGCCCGCACCGGGATGTGCAGCGCGGCCTCATCCGTGGCGAACGAGTTCAGGCTGTTCAGCAGCACCTGCGCGCCGCGCAGCACGAGCCCGCGGGTGACCTCGGGAATGACGCCCTCCATGCAGGCGTACATGCCGATCCGGCCGATCGGGGTGTCGAGCACCGGTCCGACCTCGGTCGCCGGGTCGAGGTGGTCGTTCTCGGCGCCCATCAGGACCTGCTTGTCGCAGCTGCCGAGCACCGCCCCGTCCGGTCCGAAGAGGAAGTTGGTGCCGCCGGTGCGCCCGTCGGGGTAGGCGTGCGTGACGTTGATTTTGATGTACATCCGGTGCTCGGCGGCGCTCGCCGAGATCGCGGTGAGGAACGTGTCGCCCGGCCGGGTGGCCAGGGCGTGTGCCTGGGCGCGGTCGGTGTACCAGGCCAGGTGGTTGCAGAACTCGGGCAGCACCACGAGCTGCGCGCCCTGTCCGGCGGCGTCGGCGACCAGGCGCAGGCAGGTGGCCAGGTTGGCATCGATGTCCTGGCCGGCCTCGAACTGTACGGCGGCAACCCTGATGGTCATGCCCGCTCCGGTTCCCCTAGCGAAACGCTGTTTCCAGAACATACACTCGGGCGACGCTGGGGAACAGGGGGACGAACAGGTGTTTACGCACGTGGTACTGATGAAGTTCGCCGATTCGGCCGATGCTGCCAAGGCGAAGTCGTTGCTGGAAGGTCTGGCCAACACAATTGATGAGATCGCGACGCTGACGGTCGCCCTGGACACGCTGCGGACCGCGGTCTCCTACGACCTGTGCATGATCAGCACACACACCGACGCGGACGCGTTGCGCGCCTACCAGGCCCACCCCGCCCACCTGGAGGTGGCGGGCTGGCTCAAGCCGCGCCTCGCGGCCCGCGTCGTCGTCGACTACTGAAAACAGGGCCCGCCCGACGCGGCCCGGCCTCAGCCCGGGTACGCGTTGGCGGCCAGCCCGGCACCACCGGGCCGGAACGGGCCGGGGGCGTGCACGACGCAGGTCTGCGCGTACTCGGCCAGCCCCTCCTCGGCGTACTCGCGGCCGTAGCCAGAGCGCTTCACCCCACCGAACGGCGCCCGCAGCGACAGCCCGGTGCGGTTGTGCGTGTTGACGAAGACGAAGCCCGCCTCGACCCGGCGGGCCAGCGCGAACGCCCGCTCCTCGTCGGCCGACCAGACGGAGCCGCCCAGGCCCAGCTCGTCGGCGTTGACCCGGGCCAGCAGTTCCTCCTCGTCGTCGTAGAGCAACAGCGGCACCGTCGGCCCGAACTGCTCCCCGGCGACCACCTCGGCGTCGTCCGGTGCATCCAGCACGAGTGTCGGGGTCACGAAGTACCCGCCGGCCAGGTCGGTGCCGCCGTCGACGGTGCCCAGCGGCAGCGCGGTGGCTCCCCGGTCAACGGCCGCGGCCACGATCCGCTCGATCCGGGCGGCGGCGCCCGCCGATACGACCGGGCCCATGCTCACCCCGGGCGTGAGCGCATCACCGACGCGCAGTACCTCCGCTGCGGCGGACCGGTACGCCGCCACGAAATCGTCGCGGCGGCTGCGGTGCACGTACAGCCGCTTCGCCGCCATACACACCTGGCCACTGGTGGCGAAACTCGCCAGGACCAGCCGGCGCATCGGCTCGGCGCCCAGGTCGGCGTCGGGCAGGAAGATCGCCGCGTCGTTGCCGCCCAGCTCCAGCACGACCGGCGTGGTCTGGGTGGCCGCCGTCGCTGCCACCTGCCGGGCCGCCACACCGCCGCCGGTGAACGCCACCTTGCGCACCAGCGGGTGCCCGACCAGCGCCGCTCCGGCTGCGGCGTCGCCGTGGACGACCGCCAGCGTCCCGTCCGGCAACGCCCCGGCGAGCAGGCGCAGCGCCTCCGAGACCGCCAGCGGGGCCAGCGGCGAGGGCTTGACCACCACCGCGTTGCCGGCGGCGAGGGCCGGGGCCACCTTGAGCACGGTGAGGATGATCGGCGCGTTCCACGGCGTGATCGCGGCGACGACCCCGTAGGGCCGGGGCAGCCGTAGGAGCCGGCCGGCCGCGTCGTCGATCTCCCGCTCCGCGTACGCCGCCGGGGCGTGCTCGACGACCCAGCGCAGGTACGTGGCGGCGAACCCGACCTCGCCGCGGCAGTCCGCGAGCACCTTGCCCGACTCCCGGGCCAGCAGCTCGGCCAGCGCCTCGCACCGTCGGGCGATCGCGTCGGCGCCGGCGGCCAGCGCGGCGAGCCGCCGCGCGATGCCGGTGACCGCCCAGCCCCGCTGCGCGGCGTCGGCCCGGCGTACCAGGGCGTCCACCCGCTCGGGCCCGCTCACACCGACCGTGCCGACCAGCTCGGTGACCCTGGACGGGTTCTCCCGCTCGATCACCGGGCCGTCGCCTGGCACCGTCATGCCCGCGCCACCGGCTGCCCGGCGTCGGGGCGCAGCGAGGCGATCATGGAGCTGCGCAGCAGATACGCCCGGGCGGCCGCCGGATCCTCGGCCAGCGCGCGCAGGCCGGCCAGATGCGCGGAGCGCAGCTGCGGATCGGTGACCCGCATCCGGCGGTAGTTCTGGTCGGAGACCTCCTGCACGTACGTCAGGGCGATCCGGCGCCGCTCGTCGGCCACCGCCGTCACCGCCCGGTCCAGCTCCCCGCCGTCCGGTGCCACGCTGCCCGAGGCCAGCACCTCCGCGTAGGCGACCGCGTCGTGGATGCCCGAGTTCATGCCCAGCCCGCCGAGCGGGTTGTTGACGTGCGCGGCGTCGCCGGCCAGCAGCACCCGCCCCTGCCGGAACGCCGCGGCGACCCGCTGGTGCACCCGGTACAAACTGGCGTGCGCCACCCGCCACGGCCGGCCCGGATCGGCGATCGCCCGCAGCCGCCCGTCGAGCCGGCCCAGCTCGTGCGCGTCAGAGGTGTCCTCGGGGGTGGGCAGCAGCACCCGCCAGTGGTCCGGCGTGCGCAGCAGCACCGACCACTCGACCGGGTCGAAGACGTAGTTGACGTACGCCAGCGGGCCGAGCAGCACTGGCAGGTCCTCGTCGGTGGAGGCCACCAGGAACCGTTCGGGGTAGGTGATCCCGTCGAACGGCAACTCCAGCGCCCGCCGTACTGCCGAACTGGCGCCGTCGGCCGCGATCATCCAGTCGCCGGCCACCTCCCGGCCGTCCTCGGCGACCGCGACCACACCGCCGTCGGTCTGATCCGCGGCCTGTCGTACCGAGTCGACAGGCCAACCGAAGCGGACCCGGGCCGTCGGTTGCCCGGCCAGGTGCGCCAGCAGGATCACGCACAGCTTGGACTGCTCGCACTGCACCCGGTACGGGTACGGGGTGTCCTCGGCGAGCACCGAGAGGTCCAGCTCCGCGATCAGTCCCTCCCGGCGATCCCGGTAGGCGAACGTCGACGCCACCAGCCCGCGCGCCAACAGGTCCGCGCCGACCCCCAACGCCTCGAGCATCTCCAGCGTCGGCGGGTGGAACGTGGAGGCACGGGACTCGGCGGCGAGGTCGTCACCGGCCTCCAGCACTGTCACCTCGCAGCCCCGGCGGGCCAGCGCGAGCGCAGCGGTCAGCCCGACCGGCCCCGCTCCGGCGATCAGCACGTGCATCAGGCGTACCTCCGATCGAGAGTCAGCGCCTCGTCCTGGCCGACCAGCGCGGTGAACGACGACCAGGCGAGCCGGGGCACCGCGTCGGCGTGACCGTCCCGGCCGATCGCGGCGTAGGCGGCGGCAGCCGCGCGCAGCGCGGCCAGCATCGGCGCGACCGGGTGCAGCACGACCCGGACCCCGAGCGTGCCGAGCGCGTCGTCGGGCGGGAAGGCGCGCACACCAGCCGCCTCCGAGCGATTCACCACCAGGGGTACGCCGGGCAGCGCGGTATGCACCGCCGCCAACTCCTCGGCGGTGTCCACACCCTCCAGGAAGACCGCGTCGGCGCCGGCGTCGGCGAACTGGCCGGCCCGCTCGATCGCCTCGTCGAGGCCGGCCACCGAGTAGGCGTCGGTGCGGGCGATCAGCACCAGGCCGGTGCCCGTCTCGGCGATCGCCCGGATCTTCGCCGTCGCACCCGCGATGTCCAACAGCTCCTTGCCGGCCAGGTGGCCGCAGCGCTTCGGGCTGACCTGGTCCTCCAGGTGCAGCCCGGCGACGCCGGCCGCCGCGTACCGCTGGGCGGTCCAGACCGCGTGCAGCGGATTGCCGTAGCCGGTGTCCGCGTCGGCGATCAGCGGCACGCCGGCCAGCGCCGGGACCAGCCGCGCGGCCCGCTCCGCGACGTGTGTGCCGTGCAGGTATCCCAGGTCGGGAAGGCCCAGCTCGACTGCGGCGCAGACCGCACCGGACAGGTGCACGACGCGGTGTCCGGCCTCGGCGGCCAGCGCGGCGGTGAGCGGGTCGTGTACGCCGGGGGCGTGCACCAGCGAGTCGCCGCCCACCAGCGTCCGCAGCACGTCGGCCGGGCGTACGGGCGCCGTGCCGTCGGGCACGACCGGGGGCGCATCACTCGACGGGACGGTGTCGCCCGGGTTCATGGCCGGCCGTGCAGCGCGAAGCCGCCCTCGACGCCGACCACCCTCGGGTTGGTGAAGAACCGCAGCGTCTCGGCGGTGCCCTCCTCGCCGTACCCGGACAGCCCGAACGCCGGGCGCGGGCTGAACAGGTGCAGGCTGAGCACCGAGGAGCCGTTGACCTTGACCTCGCCGGCCCGGATTCGGCGGGCCACGGCCAGCGCCGCCTCCTCGTCCGCGCCGAGCACGTACGCCTCCAGCCCGTACGGCGTGCCGTTGGCCAGCGCCACCGCCTCATCGAGGGTGTCGTACGGGTGCACCGCCGCCACCGGTCCGAAGATCTCGTCGCCGGTGTGCGCCGCGGCGACGCCGGTGACCAGCGTCGGGGCGAGGAAGTTCCCGCCGGCCAGCGGTCCGGCGGCCGGCAGCGTGGTGCCGGTGACCGCGGTCCCGCCGTGGGCCAGCAGGTCGTCGCGGGCGGCCAACACCCGGGCCAGGTGCCGGGAGTGCACCAGCGGACCGAGGTCGGTCGCGGGGTCCAGCGGCGCGCCGGCGACCAGGCCGGCGAGCCGGTCGGCGATCGCGCCGACGATCTCGTCGTGCTGCTCGGCGGGCACGATCAGCCGGCCCAGCGCCCGGCACCACTGGCCGTTGAGCGTGCTGAGCAGGTCGACCGCGGCCCGGGCGACGTCGGCGATGTCGGCGTCGGGGAGCACGACCAGCGGGTTGTTGCCGCCGAGTTCGAGCTGCACCGGCTTGATGTCGTAGGCGCAGGCCGCCGCGACCGCCCGCCCGGCGGAGAGCCCGCCGGTGAAGGAGACCGCCCGGATCCGGGGATCGCCGACCAGGGCCGCGCCGGCCTCGGCCCCGCCGTGCACGAGCTGGAACACCCCGGCCGGTACGCCGGAGGCGGCGAGCACGGCCCCGATGACGCCGGCGAGCCGTTGGCTGCCGTGCGGGGCGTACTCGCTGGGCTTGAGGATCGTGGGGCAGCCGGCGGCGAGCGCGTTCGCGACCTTGTGCGCGGCCATCGGCGCGGGCGCGTTCCACGGCACCACGCAGACGGCCGGACCCCAGGGCAGCCGTTCGGCGTGCACGACCCGGCCGTCCTCGCGGTGGAACTCCTGGCTCTGCGGGCCCTGCCGTAGCTGGGCGGCGGCGAGCCGGAACGCACCGCCGAGGATCACGCCCAGCGGTGTGGTCTGCCGGATCGGCACGCCGGTGGTCGCCGACTCCTGCGCGCAGATCTCGGCCGCGACGCCCTCGACCGCCTCGGCGACGCCGTCCAGCACGTCGGCCCGAGCTGAGGCCGGCAGCGCGGCCCAGCTCCCGGCCTCGTGCGCCGTCGAGGCGGCGGCGACGGCGGCGGCGATCCGGTCCGGCGGCGTGCCGGCGGCGGGCCGCCGCACCGCCCCGGTCGCCGGATCCTCCAGGTCGAACCCGAGCGGCGCGTCGCTGGGCGTCCAGACCCCGCCGACCAGGTCGGCGAGATCGGGCAGGTCGGGCAGGTCCGGCTGCTGGGGCCCGGTCACCCGGCCACCGCCACGAACAGGTCGTTGGACCGGTCGCTGGTGACCATGCCGGCCGCCTCCAACCGGCCGCGCTCCGGCGGGAACGTCATCACCAGCCCCATCGCCAGATCGCGCAGCGCCCGGCCGACGGACCCGTTCATGGTGGCACCGGACGTGCCGGACGCCTTGAGCGCGCCGACCGCCACGTCGAAGCACGCCTCGCAGATCGAGCCCTTGGCCAACCGCCACTGCCGGTAGACCTCGGCGTGCGGGCGCAGCGGCGGCTCACTGGTCTCCAGCAGCAACTGGCGGCGCAGCCAGAGGTACGCCGTCTCCAACCGTTCCGTCATGTTGCCGATGATCACCTGGTGCATGGGGCTCTCCGCAATCGGCCGACCGGTGTCGGCGAAGGTCTTCTGGGTGAGCCTGGTGAGCGTGTCGTCGTAGACGCTCTGCGCCGCGCCGACGTAGACCGCCGTGATGGCCAGCTGGTTGCCGACGAAGCTGCCCCGGCTGCACTGCAACATCTTCACGAACGCGCCGGGCACGGTGAGCGCCTCGTCGGCCGGGATGAAGACGTCGTCGAGCCGGATGCCGCGGTTGGCCGAGCCGCGCATGCCAATGCCGTCCCAGTTCGGGCGTGAGGCGACCCCGGCGGCATCGCGGGGGACCAGGAACAGTGCCAGCCCGTCCGCCGTCTCGTGCCCGGCGAGCCGGGCGGTGACCAGGTAGGTGTCGGCGACGCCGGTGGCGCAGCCGAACGACTTCTCGCCGTGCAGCGACCAGCCGTCGACGCCGTCGCGACTGGCTGGGGTGGCGGTGGTGGAGATGGCGATGTTGGCCGACGAGCTCTTCACCGCCTCGCTGGCGAAGTTGGCCAGCCACACCCCACCGGCCATCCGGGTCAGCACCTTCTCGGCGAAGGCCCGCACGGCGGGGACGTCGTCGTCGTCGAAGAGGCCGCGTTCGATCGCCTCCAGCGGCAGCATGCCCCGGGAGGCGCTGGTGTTGTGGAAGAAGAAGGCCAACGCCGTCGACGGGCACGCGCTGCCCATCGCGAAGGTGGCGGCGGCGAGGTCGCGCAGGCCGCCGCCGAGGCCGCCGTACTCCTGCGGAACCACCAGGCCGAGCAGCCCGGCATCGCGCAGCAGCGCGACGTGCGCGGCGGGAAACACCCCGTCGGCGTCGGCCTGCGCGGCGGCGGCCCGCAGCGCGGGCAGCACCTTCTCCACCCGGGCCGCGCGATCCTGCTCAGCCGGGGTGAGGTCGTCGATGAGCCGTCCGCCGGTGGACATGTGGGTCACTCCTCTGGTTTGGTGGCGGGGAGCCGGGGACAGGACACCCCGAGTTGACGGGCGAGAAAGACCAGGTCGCGGGTGCGCAGGGCACCCGCTCGCCCGCTGAGGGTGGTGTCGAAGCCGGTGACCCCGCTCTTCATCGCGACCATGGCGTTGACCAGGCCGAGCCCGCGCTGGGTCCGCAGTCGCACCCGAAGTGAGGCGCGGCGGGCGCGCACGGTGGCGTCGGCGAGCACTGCCCGCACCTGCACCGGGCTGGCGTCGGCCGCTTCGACCAGGGTGACGGCGGTGTGCCCGGCACGCAGCAGTTGGTCCAGTTCGGCGAGGGTGGCCTCCTCGCCGCCGGCCCGGAAGGCGTCGGCGATCATCGGGCCGGGTGTTGCCCGAACCGTGAAGCCGGCCATCGCCAGGGTTTTCGCGCGCGGGCGGGAGAGCCGGCCCCCGATCGCGATGTCGATGCTCTCCGGCAGCGGGTCGGCGAGCTGGCTCCACACGCTGGAGTGGAACAGCAACGGGGCGCCGACCCGGGGGGTGCTGGCGGCGAGCACCTCCCCGACGAAGATCGTGTGGTCACCGCCGGGGTAGGCGTGCACGACCCGGCAGTCCAGCCAGGCGGTCGAGTTGACCAGGACCGGGCAGCCGGTCTCGGCGTGCGTCCAGTCCAGCCCGGCGAAGCGGTCGGTGATCTCGGGGCGCATGCCGGCGAAACGCTGGCCGATGCCGGCCTGGCCCTTGCCGAGGAAGCTGATCGCGAAGACCCCGGCCCGCTCCACCAGGGCGTGGCTGGGAAGGTGGACGCCCAGGCAGATGGAGACCAGCGGCGGGTTGAGGCTGACCGAGGAGAACGAGCTCGCCGTCATGCCGTGTGGTCGGCCGTCGACGACCGTGGTCACGACAGCGACGCCACTGGGCCATTGGGCGAGGGCCGAGCGGAACGTGATGCTTTCGACCGACACTGACAGGCTCTCCGTTTCGCATCAGGAAACGCCGTTACCAGAAACGTAACGAGGGGTGGTGTCCCGTGTCAACCGTTCTTTGGTCCGGCCGGCCGGCGACACTCCGGACACGCCGTTTCGCTAGGTGGAATGGCGCGACCTACACTGCTCTGGGGACCGGACAAAAACGAACAGTGCTGTGGAGGCTCACCCATGACCAGTCGGACATCCGCGGCGACGGCACCGGCCGTTGCGGAGGACGGCGACGGCCAGTCCCGCTCGATCGCGGCGGTCGAGCGGGCGATGGACGTGCTGCTCTACTTCGGGCGCAGCGGGCGACCGGACCTGGGCGTCACCGAGATCGCGACCGCGCTGGGCCTGACCAAGGCCGCCGTGCACCGCATCCTCACGGCGCTGCGCAGCCGGGATCTGATCATTGTCGACCCGAGCACCCGTCGGTACGCACTGGGCCACGCGGCCGTCACGCTCGGCCGGGCCTACCTGGCCCGCACCGATCTGCGCGCGATGGCCGGCCCGGAGCTGCGCGCGCTGGCGGCCCAGACGGGCGAGACCGCCACGCTGTCGCTGCGCCGGGGCGACACCCGGCTGTATGTCGACCAGGTGGTGCCCGAGCACGAGTTGCGGCTCGACGTCAACATCGGCATTCCGTACCCGCTGCACGCCGGCAGTTCGTCCAAGGCGTTCCTGGCCTTCGTCGCCGAGGACGAGTTCGACGCCTACCTGGAGCGGCACCGGCTCGTCGAGGTCACCGACCGCACCATCACCGACCCTGCGAAGCTGCGCAAAGAGATGGCGGCCATCCGCAAACGCGGCTATGCCACCTCGCGCGGCGAACGCCAGCCCGGCGCGACGTCGATCGCGGCGCCGGTCCACGACCACGACGGGCACGTGGTGGCGGTCGTCAGCGTGGCCGGGCCGGTGGGGCGGTTCAAGCCGGACTCGCCCGAGCTGGCGAAGTCGCTACTGGAGGCGACCGGCCGGATCTCCGCTCAGCTCGGCTACAGCGGCGCCTGACCGACCTGCCCGGGTCACAGCGCCGCGAGCGGCTTCAGCACGCCGAGCGCCGCGGCCGCGAGCACGCTGCCCCAGATGCCCCACACGTAGGGTAGGCAGCCGTCGATCGCCCGCCGCATCGTGCGCTCCACCTCCGGTGTGGAGCCGGTCGTCATCAGGGTGCCGAAGGCCGGTCCGAACGGGCGCAGGGTGAGCCGGATGCCCAGTCCGCAGGCGATCGCGACGCTGTAGAGCAGGATCTTGCCGCCCAGCCACTTCGGGTTGGTGTCCACACCGAACGGTGCGGCGGCGAAGAGCGTGTAGAGCGCGGTCCCGGCCAGCCCGGCGATCAGCACTATCCGGACCGTCCAGTCCGCCCGGCGCACCCACCGGTGGTGGCCCGGGCGGTGATGGTCGGAGATCGTTGCGGCCAGCCACCCCGCCGCGAACACCCAGAGCAGCGCGACGATCGGCCAGCCGAACGGGTTGATGCCGAAGACCTGCGCGCCGTGCGGGTCCAGCGCCATCAGCGTGACGCCGCTGGGCAGGAAGAGCACCAGGCAGATCTTGGGCCCCAGGTCGAGCCCGCCCATGATCTTCAGTGCGGTGGCCCGGGCGGCCGGGGTGAGATCGGGCTTGAGGACGAACCGGCTCGACCAGAAGACTCCGAGATCCCCGCCCAGCCAGAAGACGAAGAGCACGATGTGCAGCAGAATCCACCAGCCGTGCAGGTGCGGTCCCATGAAGCCTCCTTGACGTCTCGAGCCCTAATGGAAACACTGTATTCGCAGTCGAAACAATGGCCGCATCGCCGGGGCGTTGTCGAACGGAAGGGCCCGAAGCCGTTGAGGTCGTACCTGTACGTGCCCGGGGACGCGCCCGACAAGCTGGCCAAGGCGGCGCGGCGCGGCGCAGACGCGGTGATCATCGACCTGGAGGACGCGGTGCCGCCGGCCGGCAAGGGCGCCGCCCGCTCGGCGGTCGCCGCCTTCCTGCGCTCCGCACCACCCGGGGTCGCCTGGTGGGTGCGGATCAACCCGGGCCAGTTGGGCCACGTCGACGCGGCGGCCGTCGTGGGGCCGGGGCTCGCCGGGCTCTGTGTGGCGAAGGCCGAGTCCGCCGCCGAACTGGCAGCCCTCGACGAGGTGCTCGGCGCGGTCGAGTCGGCGGCCGAGTCGCCGGTGGGCACGACCCCCGTGGTGCCGCTGCTGGAGTCGGCGGCGGCCGTGGTCGCGGTCCTCGACATCGCCCGCGCACCCCGTGTACGGCGGCTGCAACTCGGCGAGGCGGACCTGCGCGCCGACCTCGGTGTCACGCTCGGGCCGGACGAGCGGGAACTGCTCTTCGTCCGCTCGCAGGTGGTGCTGGCCAGCGCGGCGGTCGGCATCGAGCCACCGGTGGCACCGGTCAGCACCGACTTCCGGGACCTGGTCGCGCTGCGCGCGTCGACGATCGCGCTGCGACGGATCGGCTTCGTCGGCCGGGCCTGCATTCATCCGGCGCAGATCGCGGTGGTCAACGAGGCATTCACCCCGACACCGGACGAGGTGGCGGCGGCGGCTGACCTGGTGGCCCGCTTCGACGCGGCGGTCCGCGACGGCGTGGGAGTCTGCCTCGACGCGCGGGGCCGGCTGGTGGACGAGGCGGTGGTCCGCTCCGCCCGGCGACTGCTCGCCCTGGCGGTGTAGGCGCCCGCGCATTCCCGGCGCGGCGTCGGTGTGGGTGCGGCGGTGGGCATGGCCGGCCGGGTCCGGCCTCAGCGAGCCGGCGCGGTCAGCGCGAGTAGCGCCGATGGCGTCACCCCGGTGCCGAGCACGGCGTCGCGCAGCGCGGCGATCCGCGCCGGTGGAACCGCCCGCTCGGCGTTGAGCTGGAACTTCGTCGCCAGATCGGCCGCGCTCAACGGATGCTGTGGCCCGCCGCGCGACGAGTCGACCCGGTGCTCCAGGAGGGCTCCACCGCGGGTCCGCACCCGCAGCACCGCCGCGAACGCACGCGGGAACAGCTCCGACGCCCGGGGGTCGGCCACGCACCGGACGCGGGCCGCCAGCGCCAGCCGGTCGGCCGGCAGCTCGCCGACGAAGTCGTCGAGCGACAGCCCCAGGCCGCCACCGCCGAGCAGCGCCGCCGCGATCGTGTACGGGCCGGAGAACTTCGCGTGGTACGCGCTGCGCGGGCGGGTCTTCTCGGCGGTGGGTTCGGCGATGGTACGCAGTACCGGGGCGGCCACCCCCAGCTCGATCTCGGCGACGTCGGCCGGGTCGAGCCCGCCAGCCCGCAGCGCCAGGGCACAGTCGACGCCGGGGTGGGTGAAGTGATTCGACGGGTACGGCTTGTAGACGGTGCGCAGCACCTCCCAGTCGGTGCCCAGCCCGCGCAGCAGCGCGTCGGCGGTGAAGTCGCCGGTGTGCGCGGTGAAGAAACCGAACCGTCCCTCCAGCACGGTCGGTGGCCCGGTCAGCCCGTCGGCCGCCAGCACCGCCGCGCTCACCCCGGCGTGGGCGGCCCAGCCGCAGTGGGCCTGCTTGACCGAGCCGCCGGTGCGGTTGGCCTCCAGGATGCCGGCGCCCATGCTCGCGGCGATCCCGATGGCATGGCCGATGCCCGCGGCATCCAGGCCGTAGAGCAGGCCGGCCGCGACGGCCGCGCCGATCGTGCCGCAGATCGAGGTGGCGTGCTGGCCCCGCTCGAAGTAGACGTTGACCCCGGTGTCGGGCAGGTAGCCTGCCATGCCGAGCCGGTTGGTGATCTCGATCCCGGCTGCCACCGCCGGGACCAGGGCCGCGCCGTCGACAGCCGCACCGCTCCCGACCGCCTCCGCGGCGGCGAGCGCGGCCGGTACGACGCTGGCGCTCGGGTGCAACACCGAGGGCAGGTGTGTGTCGTCGAAGTCCAGCGAGTGGGCCAGCACCCCGTTGACCAGCGCGGCGGCCGGGGCGGGCAGCCGGTCGCCGGAGCCGATGACGGTGGCCTCGCCGATGCCGCCCCAGCGCCGCACGGAGCGCAGCGCGGCCGCTGCGGCGTCGGCCCCCGGGTCGGCGTGCGCGGCCAGGGCCAGCCCCAGGATGTCCAACACCCGGCCGGGGATGTCGGCGCGGACGACGTCGGGCACCCCGTGGTCGCGGCAGTCGACCGCGAAGCGCGCCAGCCGGGCGCTGAGCGTGGGCTCGTCGCCCGGCGCGGCCGTGGTCCCGGCCGTGCTTTCGCCCGCCGTCACGGCAGGACCGCCAACGGGCGGACCGGGGCGCCGGTGGCCCCGACGATGGGCAGCGGGTTGAGCACGAACAGGAACTCCCGGGCTCCGGTGTCCAGCAGCGGGGCCAGGTTCATTGTCTCCACGATGTTGATCCCGTGCTCCACCAGCAGGATCCGGTGCACCGGCAGGGTGGCGTGGCCTCGTCCGGGCGCGAGGTGCTCGAAGGCGATCGTCTCGCCGCCGACCACCCTGGGGGCGCGCTCGGCGAGCCAGCGGGCGGCGGCCACCCCGGGGCCGGGAACCCCGTCGGCGAGCCCGACGAACGCCGCACCGTCGCCCCACCGTCGCGACCATCCGGTGCCGACCAGGACCGCGTCGCCCGGCGCGATCCGAATGTGCCCGGCGGCCCGCTCCAGGTCGTCCGGAGTGATCTCGTAACCCGCCGGCAGCACGGCGGTGGAGTGCACGGCGGCGACGTCGAGCAGCACGGCCCGTCCGACGTACGGATCGAACGTCTCGATGCCCAGCTCCGCGAAGCCTTCGTGGGACTGCGCTGCCCCGGCCGGCCGGCCGGCGTGCACGAATCCGTCCTGCGAGACGTGGGCCAGCGCGTCGACGTGGGTACCGACGTGCCCGCCGGTGATGATGACCTCGTTGGCGGCACTGCCGCCGTCGGCGCGCACCAGGTCGCCGTGGCGGCGCTCGATCACCATCCGGAACGGCGGGTGGTTCGGTGACTGGGGCATTCCCCGGCGCATCGGGTGGGCCAGGTCGATGATCCGGGCCCCGGCCAGCGCCGGCCACAGAGCGGTGGCGCCGGGGTCGAGGTCGGGTTGCGGTCCAGCGGTGGGTGGGCCCACTCAGATCACGCCTCTCGATTGCAGGTCGGCGAGCTCGTCGGCGCTGAGGCCGAGCTGGTCGCCGTACACGGACTGGTTGTCGGCACCGGGCGGACGCCCGGTCCACGCGTTCAGTGCACCGGGCACGGGACCTCCGCGGGGACCGATCGAGGTTTGGACGCCAATCTAACCGGGCTTTATCCATAATGGAAACCCCGTTACATTGTCCGAAACGCACAAGGTGAAGGGGGTGCGCGGTGGCGCGTTACGACCTGCTGGTCAAGGGCGGCACGCTGGTGCTGCCGTACGTGGGAACGATCCGGGCTGATCTCGCCACCCGTGACGGCCGGATCGCCGCCATCGGGGCCGACCTCGACCCGGCCGACGCCGCCGAGGTGCTCGACGCCGACGCCAGGCTGGTCTTCCCCGGGGCGGTGGACGCGCACTACCACCTGGGCATCTACCGGTCGCTCGCCGAGGACGCCGCCGAGGAGACCCGCTCCTCCCTGGTCGGCGGGGCGACCACGGTGCTGTCCTACTTCCGGACCGGGCAGCACTACCTCAACCGCACCGGCGCGTACGCCGACATCTTCCCGGAGGTGCTCGCGGCCGTGGGCGGGCGCGCCTACACCGACTACGGCTTCCACCTCGCGCCGATGGACACCGCGCAGGTCGGCGAGGTGCCCACACTGGTCGGCGAGCATGGGGTGTCGTCGTTCAAGTACTACATGTTCTACAAGGGCTTCAACCTCAGCGCGGACTCCCGCGACGCCAAGTCCTTCACGATGAGCGACGAATACGACCTGGGGCACCTTTACCAGATCATGGAGGCGGTCGCGGCGGCCAACGGCCCGGACCGGCGCGTGTCGCTGTCGCTGCACTGCGAGCAGTCCGAGCTGATGCGGCTGTTCATCGACCGGGTCCGGGCAGCCGGTGACCCGCAGACCCTCAAGGCATACTCCGACGCCCGCCCGCCGCTCACCGAGCGGGTCGCCATCGGCGAGGCCACCACCCTGGCCGGCGCCACCGGCTGCCCGGTCAACCTGCTGCACCTGTCCTCGGCCGACGCGCTGGACGCGGCCCGGGCGGCCCGCGCCGCGCTGCCCGGCGCCGACATCCGGACCGAGGTCACCCTGCACCACCTCTGCCTGTCCTACGACGCGTTGACCGGGCTGGGCGGCAAGGTGAACCCCCCGATCCGCACGGTGGCCGACACCGAGGCGTTGTGGGCCGGCGTGCTCGACGGTTCGGTCGACTGGGTGGCCTCCGACCACGCGTGCTGCACCGAGGAGCACAAGGGCGACGCGCTCTGGCCGGCCCTGCCCGGCTTCGGCGGCACCGCGCTGCTCTACCCGCTGCTGATCAGCGAGGGGATGCACAAGCGTGGGCTGTCGCCGGCCCGGATCGCGGAGCTGGCCTCGGCGAACCCCGCGCGGGCGTACGGCCTGTGGGGGCGCAAGGGCAACCTCGTGGTGGGCGCGGACGCCGACCTCGCGATCGTCGACCCTGACCTGGAGCGGGAGGTGACGACCGACCTGCTGCTGTCCGGGCAGGACCACTGTCCGTTCGAGGGGCGCAAGGTCCGCGGCTGGCCGGTTGTGACGGTGGTCCGCGGGCACGTCGCATATCGCGACGGCGCGGTCACCGGAGTGCCGCAGGGGGTGTACGTCACCCGCTAGGTGTGACCGGGTGTGACGCGGCGGTGGTCGTGGCCACGTCACACCCCGTCGCCATCACATCCCGTCGCCGGACCAGGGGCCGCGCGAACGGGACCGCACCGGCAGGCTGGAGATGACCGGCGCCTCGTCGTGTTCGTGGTAATTGGTCGCCGTGCCACCCCACTTGACCCACTCGTCGGTGGTGTACCAGTTGATCAGCTCGCCGTCCGATCGGATGATCCAGTCGATGTCGGTCTCGGCCACGAAGTGGCCGTGCTTCACCCCGGCCGGCCGGAAGCAGTAGGTGCCCTCGTCGATGTCGCCGAAGTTGTACGCCATCTTCCCGCCGAGCGTGTAGAACTCCTCGTAGCAGGGGTGATGGGCCAGCCGGTGGTCGCTCCAGCCCTTGTGGGCCCGGATCAGCCGGGTGTAGAAGTTGGTCACCGGGTCGCGGTGCAGCAACTTGATGTAGAGCGGGGTGATCGGCCCGACCGTCGGGGCGGCGGTCCACTCCATGTCGTTGGAATCCACCACCGTCACCTCGCCGACGGCGGTCTCCCACCGTGCTGAGGCCGGATTCCACTGTGCCTTCTCGACGTCGAAACCGCAGTCGCCGTACTCGCGCCAGTGCAGCACCGACGAGCCCTCGCGGATCTTGATCCAGTCCATCGGCACGCCCCGCGGCACCTGCAGGTAGCCGCCGGGGCCGATCTCCTGACCGCCGTAGTTCAGCGAGCCGGACTGCACGTAGAACTCCGTGTCGGCGTGCGGCACGCCCGGCCCGCGCCCCCAGTCGCTGTCGAAGCTCAGCGACAGCGAGGACGACCCGTCCTCCTCGTCCACCGATAGTCGACGTTCGCGGGCCCCGCCCTCGCCGTGCGGCAGCTCCCCGACGTGCCAGATGTAGTCATTCTCGTGAATCAGTTCGACGTGCGCTCGCACCCGCTGCTCCTCACTTCGCGTTTCAGGGTCTTCCCGGCGGCGTTTGCGGGCGGCGCCCCCGGCCGGAGGTGCCGGGGCGCCCGGCAGCCGGCGATGGTGAGATCGATGCCGTCCGGGACCAGCATGGCTGCAATGGAAACACTGTTTCCACGGGCACGGCAAGCCCGTCCTCCCGCAATGTTCCCCCTAGCGAAACGGTGTATCCAGCGCATACGATGCGTCGAATGAATGGGGCACGCTCCGACGCCAGGGTCCTGGGGACCGGCACGCTCGATGCCGACTACACGACCGCCGGTTTCGCCCGCCGCCTCGGCTGGGGCACCCGGCCCGCGCTCGTGCTGGTCGACCCGGTCGCCGCGTACGCCGTACCCTCGTCGCCGTTGTTCCTGGCCGACGCGCAGGCCGCGCTGGCCGCGATGGCCGAGATGGTGGCGGCGGCCCGCGCGGCCCGGGTCCCGGTGGCCTTCACCGCGGTGCGGTACGTCGACGAGTCCTGCGCAGAGGCGCCCCTGTTCGCCGCGAAGGTGCCGGCGCTGGCCGCGTTCGCCGCCGGCAACCCGCTCGGCGACTTCCCGGCCCAATTGACGCCCGCCCGGGGCGAATACATCGTCTACAAGCACTACGCCAGCGCCTTCGCCGGCACCGCGCTGGCCGCCTGGCTCACCGCGGCCGGCGTCGACACGGTGGTGCTCGGCGGCTTCTCCACCAGCGGCTGCGTCCGCGCGTCGGCGGTCGACGCCCTGCAACACGGGTTCCGTCCGATGGTGGTGCGCGAGGCGTGCGCCGACCGCGATCCAGGGCCGCACGAGGCCAACCTCTTCGACCTCGACGCCAAGTATGCCGACGTGGTGCCGCTGGCCGACGCGGTCGCCCGGTTGGCCGGCGACTGACCGGACCGTTAGGAAGGGGCCCTTCCTATACACCAGACGTTAGGAAGGGCCCCTTCCTTCCCCCCGACTTGAGTGGGCAGGAGCAGTCATGCGTAAGGCAGTCATCACCGGCAGCACCAAGGGGATCGGCTTCGCGCTCGCCCGCGAGCTGCTCTCGCGGGGCCACTCCGTCGTCGTGTCGGGGCGCTCACGAACGGCCGTGGACGATGCCGTCGCGCGGCTGCGCCCGCAGGCCGCCGCGGCGGCCACCGTCCATGGAATCGCCGCGGACGTCACCGACGCCGCGCAGGTCGAGCGGATATGGAGTGCCGCGGTCGACGCGCTGGGCGGCGTCGACCTGTGGATCAACAACGCCGGTGTCGCCAACACCACCCGGCCGATCGTTGACACCGCGCCGGAGGACGTCCGGACGATGGTCACCACGAACATGCTCGGCACCGTGTACGGGTCGCAGGTCGCCGTCCGCGGCATGCTCGCCACCGGCGGCGGCCAGGTCTTCAACGTGCTCGGCGGTGGCAGCGACGGCGCGATCCGCCCCGGCATGGGGGTCTACTCGGCCACCAAGCGCGGCCTGGACTCCTTCACCCGGGCACTGGCCAAGGAGGTCACCGGTACCGGCGTGCGGATCGGCCAGATCCGCCCCGGCATCCTCATCACCGAGGGGTGGCTGCGCGAAGCCGCCGCCGCACCGGAGCAGGTGGCGCGGCAGCGCCGGCAGCTCAACATCCTGTGCGACCACGTCGACGACGTAGCGCCGTACCTGGTCGACCGGATGTTGGCGAGCACCCGCAACGGCGACGCGATCGCGTGGCTCACCACCGCCCGGATGACCCGCAAGTTCCTCACGCCCGGCAAGCGGGACGTGCTCGCCCGCTACGGACTCTGACCGACTCAGGAAGGACGGCACCGGGTGAAGGGTGTGCAGCTCAACATGGCCGCCGGGATCCGCGAGTTCGGCCGGGCCACGCCCGGCCGGGTCGCGGTCGTCGACGGCGACCACGCCGTGACGTTCGGCGCGCTCGACGAGCGCTCCAACCGGCTCGCGTCCGCGACGCTCGCGCACGGCATCGCCCCCGGTGAGCGGATCGCGGTGCTGAGCAACAACCGCTACGAGTACTTCGAGATATCGGCGGCGATGGCCAAGGCCGGCATCCCGACCGTGCCGTTGAACACGAAGAACAACAGCTCGGACAACGCCTACATCCTCGCCCACTCCCGGGCGAGGGGGATCATCCTGGCCGACGAGCTGGCCGGCAACGTCGACGGCCTGCTCGACGACCTGCCGCTCGTGCTCAGCTTCGCCGGCGAGGTCGGCCAGCGGTACGAGACGTTCCTGGGACAGGGCCGCGCGGTCGATCCGCAGGTCCCCGTCGACGAACTCGACCCGTTCTGCGTCACCTACACCTCCGGCACGACCGGGCGGCCCAAGGGCGTCCTGCTGACCCACCGGGGACGGGTCCTCACCGCGTTCGGAGTCGGGCTGGACTACGGGCTCGGCCCCAACCGCAGCACGATCGCCGTCGCACCGATGTACCACGGCGCGGGGTTCGCGTTCGCCTACACCGCCCCGATGCTCGGCGGCTCGTGCAGCGTGCTGCCGACCTGGGATCCGGAGCGGCTGTTGGACCTGATGGCCTCCAGTCGCGCCTCCACGGTGTTCCTGGTACCCACGCACGCCCAGCACCTCCGCCGGTTCTGCGAGGAGCCGGCCGCCCGGTACGACCTGTCGGCGCTGCGGACGCTCTACTTCAACGCCGCCGCGTTGCCGGTCGCGCTGAAGGAGTGGGTGATCGCCGCGTTCCCCGGCGTCGACGTGCACGAGCTGTACGGCTCGACCGAGTGCTCCATCGTCACCAACCTGCGCCCCGAGTTCGCCCTGGAACGGGCCGGCAGTGTCGGGCATCCCTGGTTCTGGAACGAGATCCGGCTCAAGGACGACGACGGCAACGAGGTCTCCCCGGGTGAGCCCGGCGAGCTGTTCGCCCGCTCGCCGCTGCTGCTGGCCGGGTACCTCGACGACGAGGAGGCCACCCGGGCCGGATACGACGCCGACGGGTTCTTCTCCGTCGGCGACGTGGCCGTGCGCGATGAGGAGGGCTTCATCACCATCTTCGATCGAAAGAACGACATGATCATCGCGGGCGGGGTGAACATCTTCCCGCGCGAGATCGAGGAGGTCATCGCCCGCCACCAGCCGGTCGACGAGGTCGCCGTCATCGGTGTGCCCGACGAGGTGTACGGCGAGCGCATCGCCGCGTTCGTGGTGGGCCGCCCGGGGACGCGGATCGACGTCGGAGCCCTGGAGGGCCACGTCCGGCAGCACGTGGCGCGCTACAAGGTGCCCCGCGAGTGGCACGTCGTCGACGCGTTGCCGCGTAATCCGAGCGGCAAGATCCTCAAGCGGATGATCCGCGACGGGTACCTCGCGCGTCGTCAGAAGGAGATTGGCTGATGGGGCTCAAGCAAGGCTGGACCGGGCGGTTCTTCGAGGACTTCGAGATCGGAGACGTCTACCAGCATCCCCTGGGACGCACCGTCACGGAGACCGACAACACCTGGTTCACGCTGCTGACCATGAACACCAACGAGATGCACTTCAACGCCGAGTACGCCGCACGGTCGGAGTTCGGCAAGCCGCTCGTGGTGTCGACACTCACGGTGGCCATCGCGGTCGGGCAGAGCGTCACCGACCTGACCCAGAACGCGTTCGCGAACCTCGGCTGGGACGAGATCCGGATGACCCACCCGGTGTTCGCCGGTGACACGCTCTACAGCGAGTCACTCGTGCTGGAGAAGCGCGAGTCCGCGTCCCGCCCGCATGCCGGCATCGTCACGGTGCGCACCCGCACGCTGAACCAGCACGGCGACGAGGTCTGCTCCTTCAAGCGCACGTTCTATGTGTACCGCCGGGGCGCCGAACAGCTGGAAAACCTCTTCCCGGTGGGGAAGTCCCCACTTTCCCTCGACGGCGACAGCAAGGAAACGGCATGAGGCTCACGTACCAGCCGTGGGGGGAGACGCTCGCGGAGCTGGCCGACGCCGGGCGCCGGGCGGAACGCGCGGGCGCCGAGGTGCTGTGGGCCTCGGAGCTGCACCGCAGCGCGACCGGCACCGCCGCGGCCCTGGCCGGGGCGACGTCGACCGCACGGATCGGCACCTCGATCATCCTGGCGTTCACCCGCAGCCCGATGATCACCGCGCTGGAGGCGCTCGACCTGGACGAGCTGTCCGGCGGCCGGTTCGTGATCGGCCTCGGCTCCGGGGTGCGCCGGCTCAACGAGCAATGGCACAACGTGCCGTTCGGCAAGCCGGTCGGTCACCTGCGCGAGACGGTCCACAACATCCGGCTGTTCTGGGACGCCTGCACCACCGGCGCCGAGATCCGGGCCGACGGCGAGTTCGAGCCGATGCACATCCGCGGTTACGAGCGGCCGTACGCCGTTCCGGAGCGGCCGATCCCGGTGTACCTGGCCGCGATGGGCCCGCTGATGACCCGGCTGGCCGGCGAGATCGGCGACGGCTGGATCAGCCACGAGCTGTGCTCACCGGGGTACCTGCGGGAGCACATCCTGCCCGACCTCACGCTCGGCATCGACCGCGCGGACGGCAAAACGCGCCACGACGTCGACGTCGTCGTCTCCGCGTGCTGCTCGGTGGCCGCCGACCCCGCGCTCGCCCGCCGCCGCGCCGCCGGTGTGGTCGGCTTCTACGCCACGGTCCGCACCTACGCCGACTTCTTCGCGTTCCACGGCCTCGCCGAGGACCAGCAGGCCGTCATCGACGCGTTCCGGGCCGGTGCCGGAGCGGACCACCTCGCGGGCAGCGTCAGCGACCGGATGGTCGACGCGCTCACCATGTCCGGCACCCACGACGACGTCGCCGCCCGGATCGCGGCCTATGACGGCATCGCCGACACCGTGAAGCTGAGCCCGCCGACCCACGGGCTGCCGGCCGTCGAGATCCGCGCGGCCCAGGACGAGATCATCGCGCTGATCGGTGAGCTGACGGGAGCGACCACGTGAGACCGCTGGAGGACCTGCGCATCATCGCGGTCGAGCAGTACGGCGCCGGGCCGTTCGGCAGCGTGCACCTGGCCGACCTCGGCGCCCAGGTCATCAAGATCGAGGACCCGCAGGCCGGCGGCGACGTCGGCCGGTACGTGCCGCCGTACGCCGAGGACGAGGACTCGCTCTTCTTCGAGACGTTCAACCGCAACAAGCGCAGCATCTCCCTCGACCTGAACACCGCCGCCGGGCGCGACGTCTTCGAACAACTCGTCGCGGTCTCCGACGTCGTCTACTCCAACCTGCGCGGGGACGTGCCGGAGAAACTGCGCATCCGGTACGACGACCTCAAGCACCTCAACCCGCGCATCGTGTGCGTGTCGCTGACCGGGTTCGGGATGACCGGGCCCCGCAAGCAGGAACCCGGCTACGACTACGTGTTGCAGGGTCTCGCCGGCTGGATGGAGCTGACCGGTGAGCCGGATGGACCGCCCACCAAGTCCGGACTGTCACTGGTGGACTACTCGGGCGGCTTCGTGGCCGCGATCTCGCTGCTGGCCGGGGTGCACGCCGCCCGCCGCGACGGCGTCGGGATGGACTGCGACGTCAGCCTCTACGACACCGCGGTGTCGATGCTGACCTATCCCGCGACGTGGCACCTGAACGCCGGGTTCCAGCCGGTCCGCACACACCACTCGGCCCACCCGTCGCTCGTGCCGTTCCAGGCGTTCGAGGCCAAGGACGGCTGGATGGTCGTCGGCTGCGCGAAGGAGAAGTTCTGGGCCCGGCTGTGCCAGATCGTCGGCCACCCGGAGTGGGCCGAGGCCGGCTCGCCGTACGCGACCTTCGCCGGCCGGCGGGAGCACAGCGCCGACCTGGTGCCCCGGTTGGAGGCGATCTTCCGGCAGAAGACCGTCGACGACTGGCTCACGCAGCTCTACGCCGGGTCGATCCCGTGCGGCCCGATCAACGACGTCGGCGCGGCCCTGGTGGACGAGCACACCGCCGCCCGGAACCTCGTGGTCACCACCGACCACCCCCGCTACGGCGAGGTACGGCAGCTCGCGTCCCCGGTGCGGGTCGGCGACGAGACGCCCACCTACCGCCGGGCACCGCAGCGCAACGAGGACCTCGCACTCGTCACCGAGGAGATCCTGGGCCTGGACGCGTCTCAGGTGGTGGCGCTGCGGGCGGCCGGCGCGTTCGGCGATGCCGAGCCGGCACACGGCGCGAACACCCCCGACACCCCCGACACCCCTGACAGCCTCGACACAACAGCCACGTCACGATGATCGCCGAGGAGCTTGCCGAGTGGGGCACGGGCCACGTCGAAGTGCCGGCCGCGGTCCGGGCCGCAGCGCTGCGGCACCTGCTCGACGGGGTCGGAACGGCGCTGGGTGGGCTGAGCGCCAGCCCCATGACGGGGGAGCCCGGTGAGCCGTCGCCGATACCGGCCGTCGTCGTCGCCCGGGAACTCGGCGGGCCTCCGGAGGCGACGATCATCGGGTCGCGGGGCCGGGTCGGTGCGCCGGCCGCCGCGCTCGCCAACGGCACCCTCGTGCACGCACTGGACTTCGACGACACCCACGCTGGCGGCCTCGTGCACGCCACAGCCGTGGTGCTGCCGGCCGCGTTCGCCGTCGGCGAGCACGTCGGCGCGCCTGGCCGGGCCGTGATCGAGGCCGCCGTCGTCGGCTACGAAACCGTGTGCCGGGTCGCCGCCGCCGCGTCGCACGGATTCCACGCCCGCGGGCTGCACGCCACGATGGTGGCCGGCGTGTTCTCCTCGGCGATCGTCGCGTCCCGGCTGCTCGGCCTCGACGCCGCGCGGACGACCGACGCGCTCGGCATCGCCGGCAGCCAGGCCGGCGGGCTCCTCGCGTTCCTGCACAGTGGAGCCTCGACGAAGCAGCTGCACCCGGGATTCGCCGGGCACGCCGGCATCCTCGCCGCCCGGCTGGCCGCGGCCGGGGCCGGCGGCCCGGCGAACGTCCTCGACGGCCCGCACGGTGTCTACGACGCACTGGCCGCCGGCGCGGTCGACCTCGCGTCCATCACCGCCGAGCTCGGCACACGCTGGGAGACCACCCGGATCGGCATCAAGCCGTACCCGGCGTGCCAACTCTCCCACGCCGCGATCGACGCGGTCCGCGACGCGGTGCGCCGCGGCGGTGTCCGTTCCGGCGACGTCGCCGCGATCGACGTCGACGTGCACCCCGACTCGGTGCCCACGGTCTGCGACACCCGGCGGGACCTGGCGCGACCGGCGTCGCCGTACGCGGCGAAGTTCTCGCTGCCGTGGAGCATCGCCGCCGCCGTCGTCGACGGTGACCTGACCACCG
The DNA here is from genome assembly GCF_049847245.1 of Micromonospora sp. DT68. Classification (NCBI taxonomy): domain Bacteria; kingdom Bacillati; phylum Actinomycetota; class Actinomycetes; order Micromonosporales; family Micromonosporaceae; genus Micromonospora; species Micromonospora sp. DT68. The sequence continues at coordinate 40,545 of NZ_JBNCNZ010000022.1, read as the reverse complement.
CAACGTACGAGCCGGACTCGCTCGGCCGACCCGAGGTGGAACGCGTTGCCCGGCTGGTGCGTTGGCACGTTGCCCCCACCGGCGGCCCCGCAGCCGACGCGCCCGGCACCGCCCGCATCACGCTCGTCGACGGCTCGGCCGTTCCCGGCAGCGTGCCACGCAGCGCGGGCGGCCCGGACAACCCGCTGACCGACGAGCAGCTCGTCGCGAAGTTCCACAGCAACGCCGGTGGCGACACCACAGACGTCGTCGACCTGCTGTCCCGTCTCGACGAGCTGGACACCATCGAACCGCTCATGGCGGCGCTGGCCGCCGCCGGTACAGGCAGGGACCGCCCGTGACACCACACGCCATCAAACCGCCCTCCTTCCGCTGGTTCCCGTACGACGGCTTCACGTTCTGCCTCGGCCTCGCCGAAGGCGACGCGGCCTGGACCTCCGGCCACACCTCCGCCGCGTTCGACGAGGCCGTCGGCAGGATGACGGTCACCGGGGACATGGCGGCGCAGGCGCGCACCGCGTACGAGAAGGTGCTGACGATCCTGGCGGCCGCCGGGTTCGGGCCGCAGGACGTCACCCGGGTCACCGAGAACGTGACGGTCGCCGGGCTCGCCGAGTACGAGGCGGCCGCAGCGGTCCGGCGGGAGGTCTTCGGCGACCACGAGCCCGTGCTGCGGACGGTCGTCGTCGAGCGGCTCGTGCGGCGTACCGCGCTGCTGGAGGTCGAGCTGCACGCGGTCCGCGGCGGCGGCGAGGTGCTGGTCGCCAGCGAACCCCGGCAGGCCGGCACCTGGCGGGCCGCCACCGTGGGCACCGGCCACGACGGCGCGGTGTACCTGCCGACGATGCTCCCGCTCGACGCCACCGGCGCGGTGGTCCACCCCGGCGACTTCGCCGCCCAGTACGCCTACTGCCTGGACCGGGCGGGAGACCTGCTCAAGGCGGCCGGGCTCTCCCTCGACGCGGTGGTCACGACCTACGACTACTCGACCCCGGCGACCCGCGACGTCTACCGCCGTACGCACCGGGTGCGCAGGGAACGCCTCGGTGGCGCCGGTGTCTACCCGGGCGCGGGCGGCATCCTGATGAGCCGGCTGCACCACCCGGACGCCCTCGTCGCGATCGGCGTCACCGCCTCCCGGCACCGGTTGGAGCTGGTCAACCCGGGCTGGTCGCGCTACGACACGCTCACCTACGCCCCCGGGGTCAGGGCCGGCCGGACCCTGTACATGTCCGGGTTCGCGGCGCTGGACATGCAGACGCAGCAGGCCCTGCACCCCGGCGACATCGTGGCGCAGGCCGAGGCGACGTACGGCGCGATCCTGCACCTGCTGCGCCACGCCGGCCTCGGACCGGAGCACCTGCTGGAGACGACCGAGTACTGCGTCGAGTCCGCGCTGCCGGCGTACCGGGGCGTGGCCGGCGTGCGGGAACGACTGCTCAGCGCGCCCTGGCCGGCGTCGACCGGGGCGATCTGCAAGGCCCTGCTGCGCCCCGAGTTCCTGTTCGAGGTATTCCCGACGGCGGTGTATCCGAACATCAGCGGAGCGGAGGAGACGGCGTGAGCCTGCTGACCGACGACCTGCGCGCCCTGTTGGGCACGCGGAAGGTCTACACCGCGCCGGAACCGCTCGGCGCCGCGGCCGGCCGGTACTTCGGCCTGGCCATCGGTGACGACAACCCGCTGTATTCGGACCCCGGGTTCGCCCGCGCGCAGGGCCTGCCGGGCGTGACCGCTCCGCCGACGCTCATCTGCGAGACCAACCAGTACGCGAACCTCCCGATGGACGGCGACGGCTACGCCGGACACTCCTGGCACCTCGATGTCCCCGGCACCCGCCAGGTGCGCGGCGGCAACAGCTACACGTTCCACCGCCGGGTACGCCCCGACGACGTCATCACCGCGACCTGGGAGATCCACGACCTGACCGAGAAGCAGACCCGCACCGGCGCGGACATGCTCGTGGTCTCCTCGCGCGCGACGTACACCAACCACGACGGCGAGCTGCTCGCCGTCAACGAGGAGACGATCATCCTGGTCAGCCTGGACGGTGCCGCATGACATCCCGGGTGCCACCGAACGTCGGGGATGCGCTGCCCGCGCTGGAGCGCACCATCACGCTCACCGACATGGTCGCCTACGCCGGTGCCACCTGGGACTGGTACCGCCTGCACTTCGACCCCGAGTTCGTGGCCGCCGCGCGGGTCCCGGGCCCGGTCGTGGACGGGCAGGTGTTCGGGGCGCTCTTCGTCGAGCTGCTCCAGGACACGCTCGGCCCGCGCTGCTTCGTGCACGAGCTGTCGTTCACGTTCCGCAACCTGATGTTCGCCGGCGAGACGGTCCGGTGCGAGGGCACGGTGGTCGAGGTCGGTGCCGACCGCATCCGGGTGGACCTCTCCGCCACGATCCTGGCCAGCGAGTACGGCCCGCAACGGCCCGCCGCCCGCCCTGCCCACGCGACGGTGCTGCTGGGCACGGCCGACGGGCCGGGCGCCCGGTGACCGGCGTTGCGATCGTCGGTGCGGCCGAGTGCGACCTCGGCAGCACCGGGAAGTCCACGCTCACGCTTCAGACCCAGGCCGTCACACGGGCGCTCGCCGACGCCGGGCTCACCCTCGCCGACGTCGACGGACTGGCCACCACCGGAGTGTCCCGCTTCTCCACCACACAGCTCGCCGAGTACCTCGGGCTGCGGCCCCGCTGGGTCGACTCGACGTTCGTCGGCGGGTCGGCCGCCGAGATGATGGTCGCCCGCGCCACGCAGGCGATCGACGCCGGCCAGGCTTCCACCGTGGTCATCAGCTTCGCGTCGAACCAGCGCTCCGCGCGCTCGCGCAGCCTTGGCGGGATCGTCGAGGAGCACACCCCGGAGGCCCAGTTCGAGGCGCCGTACGGCCCGCTGTACCCGCTGTCGTACTACGCGATGGCGGCGCAACAGTACTTCCACCGGTACGGCGGCACGCGGGAGAAGCTGGCCGAGATCGCGGTCGCCGCCAGGCAGTGGGCGCTGCTCAACCCGGCCGCGTTCCGCTACGACGCCGGGCCGCTGACCGTCGACGACGTGCTCGCCGCGCCGATGGTCTCCAGCCCGTTGACCGTCGCCGACTGCTGCCTGGTGACCGACGGCGGCGGGGCGGTCGTGCTCACCACGCTCGACCGGGCCCGCGACCTGCGGCACCCGCCGGTGCGGGTCCTCGGGTACGGCGAACGGTCGACGAACACGTCGATGACCGCCGTCGAGGACCTGACGGTCACCGGTGCGCGCGAGTCGGGTCGGGAGGCGTTCGCCCGGGCCGGCATCACACCCTCCGACGTGGACGTGCTGGAGGTTTACGACTCGTTCACCATCACCGCCGCGCTCAGCATCGAGGCGCTGGGCTTCTGCGGACCGGGGGAGGTGCTCGACTTCATCCAGGACGGCCGGATCCGTCCCGGCGGCGAGCTGGCGTTGAACACCTCCGGCGGCGGCCTGTCGTACTGCCATCCCGGTCAGTACGGGGTGCTGCTGTTGGTGGAGGCGGTCCGCCAACTGCGCGGCGAGGCGGGAGCCCGGCAGGTGCCCGACGCCCGGGTGGCCGTGGCGCACGGCACCGGCGGGATCCTGTCCACGCACGCGACGGTCGTGCTGGGGGTGCGGTGATGCACGTACCGCCGCCCGACGACGTGACGGCCGGCTGGTGGGACGCCACCCGGGAGCACCGCTACACGCTGCAGTCCTGCGGGTCCTGCGGGCACGTCCAGCATCCGCCGCGTGCGCTGTGCACCGCCTGCTCGTCGATGGTGGATCTCGGGTTCGTCGAGGCGTCCGGCCACGGCGTCGTGGACACGTTCACCGTGGTGCACCGGGCACCCGTGCCGGAGGCTGCCGTGCCGTACACGATCGCACGGATCCGGCTCGCCGAGGGACCAGTCGTGCTGTCCACCCTCGAAGGGCAGGACTGGCGGATCGGCGACCCGGTCCGTGTCGGTTGGCTCGACCTCGACGACGGCCGGGCGCTGCCGGTCTTCCACCGCTGACGGAGGCTATCCATGGACTTCACGCTCACCGAGGAGCAACAGGACTTCCGTGCCCTGCTCCGCACGTTCGTCGACCGGGAGATCATCCCGGTCGCGCGCGAGTGGGAGCAAACCGGGCGGTACCCGACGGAGATCGTGCGGGGGATGGCCGAGATGGGGCTGTTCGGCATCACCGTGCCGGAACAGTACGGCGGCCTCGACCTCGACCCGGTCTCGTTCGCGCTGGTGTTCGAGGAACTCGCTCGCGGCTGGATGGGCATCGCCGGCATCCTCGGCAGCCACTCCCTGGCCTGCCGGATGATCGCCGTGCACGGCACCGAGGAGCAGAAGCAGGCATACCTGCCCGACCTCGCCACCGGCGCCCGGCGGACCGGCATCGGCCTCACCGAGCCGGACGCCGGCACCGACCTGCAGGGCATCCGCACCACCGCCCGCCTCGACGGCGACCACTACGTCGTCAACGGCACCAAAATGTGGATCACCAACGCGCGGTACGCCGACCCCCTGCCGGTGCTGGTCAAGACCGACCCGCACGCCACGCCCACGCACACCGGCATGAGCGTGCTGCTCGTCGACGCGACGCTGGACGGCTTCCAGGTCCTGCGGGACATCCCGAAGCTCGGCTACAAGGGCACCGAGTCCTGCGAGATCCTCCTCGACAACGTGCGGGTACCGAAGGGCCGGTTGCTCGGCGGCGTCGAGGGCGTCGGCCTCAAGCAGGCGTTGTCCGCCCTGGAGTGGGGCCGGGTCAACATCGCCGCCCGGTCGGTCGGCATCGCGCAGCGCGCCCACGACGAGGCGCTGGCCTACGCCCGGCAGCGCAAGGCGTTCGGCAAGCCCATCGCCGAGTTCCAGGCGATCCAGCTCAAGCTCGCCACCATCGCGATCCAGCTCCAGGCCGCCCGCCTGATGGCGTACTGGGCTGCCGACGCGGTCCGGCGCGGTCGCGCCGACGGGCAGACCGGGATGGCCAAGGTGTTCTGCTCGGAGGTCGCCCTGGAGGCCGCGATCGACGCGATGAAGGTGCACGGCGGCTACGGCTACTCCACCGAGTTCGAGGTCGAACGCCTCTACCGGGACTCGATCCTGATGAGCATCGGCGAGGGCACGAACGACATCCTCCGGACCGTCGTCGCGAAGGCGCTCGTACGCGGCGAGGTGACCGTCTGATATGCCCCTGATCCTCACTGGACGTTTCGGACAGACATGAGAAAGCCGCGGGGCGGGGCACCGACGGGCTCATCGTCGACTTCGCGGCAGGGAAGCTTCAGCTGGTCGAAGCCGACGGCCAGCGAGCCATGTGCCGGGCAGACTCTCCGGCGTCCAGGTCGGGCTCAGGTGGGAAAACCGCCCGCCCGGAGCAGAGCGCCGGGGAGTTGCTTGCCGAGTCTCCGTTCCAGCCAGGAGACGGCCGAGGTGAGTTCCTCCAAATTCAGGCCGGTGGGCCGCCCCAAGCGGTCGAAGAGGTAGACGAGATCCTCGGTGGCGACGTTTCCGGTCGCCGCCGGTGCGAACGGGCAACCGCCTGTTCCGCCGATGCTGGCGTCGAGGGTGGTGACGCCCGCTTGGACTGCCGCGACCGCGTTGGCCACGCCGGTGTGTCGGGTGTCGTGCAGGTGCAGCCGCAGCGGTGTCCGGGATTGCGTGATCTCCCGAGCGAGCGTCAGCCGTTCGGTGACGTCGGAGGGTACGGCCACTCCGATGGTGTCGGCGAGGGCCAGTTCGTCCGGACCTGTATCCCGCACCCGGGTGAGTACCTCCCGCAGCTGGTTCGGCGGGACCTCGCCTTCGAACGGGCATCCGAACGAGGCACCCACGGTCACCGTCGTGAACACCCCTGCCTCGCGAGCCGCCTGCACAAGTACTGCGGCCGTGTCACAGGCGTGGGCGGTGGTCATGCCCTGGTTGCGGCCGCAGAAGGTGTCCGTGGCCACGACGACGACGTTGATCTCGTCGACGCCCGCGGCCAGAGCCCGGTCCAGGCCGCGGCGGTTCATCACCAGGCCCGCGTACCGGACGCCGTCGTGGCGGGGGAGCGCGGCCATCAACTCGTCCGCATCCGCCATCTGAGGAACGCGGGCGGGGTTGACGAAGCTGGTCACCTCCACTCGCCGGGCTCCCGCGCGTACCGCCCGCTCGACGAGTTCTACCTTGTCGCCGGTGGTGAGCAGCGTCGCCTCGTTCTGCAGGCCGTCGCGGGGCGAGACCTCGACGATGTCGATCATGGTTGTCATCGCTCCTCCGACAGGTACGCGACGGCCCTGGCCTCGCTGATCACCTCGGCGTACTTGGCTTGCAGGTCATACAGGCTCGCCTCGTGCGGACCGGTGGCGCGGTCCGCTACCGCTTCGGAAACCACCAGCGGGACGAGACCGTGCTGGATCGCGTCCACCGCGGTGGCGCGGATGCAACCGCTCGTGCTCACGCCGACCAGCACGACGGTGTCGATGCGCTCCGCGCGCAGAGTGGACGCCAGCGACGTGCCGAAGAAGGCGCTGGCGTACTGCTTGACCAGCACCAGTTCATCCTCGGCGGGGGAGACCTGCGGCATTAGCTCACCCATCGCGCCGCCGCCGGAGAAGAGTTGCCGAAGGGCGGTGACCTTCCGGACGAACAGGCCTCCGTCGACCCCGCCGGGCCCGTACGCGACTCGGGTGTGCAGCACGGGAACCCGGTGGTCGCGGGCCGAGGCGATGACCCGGCCAGCCGACCGCAGGCAGTCCGCGGACGGCAGGCACAGTGGGCTGGCCGGGTCGAAGTAGGCCCGCATCAGGTCGATGACGAGCACGGCGGGACGGGCACCGGGCGGGAGCGTGCCCCCGAATCCGTCGTCGCCGCTGTCCGACACGTGGGTCATCGGGCGACAGGCGGGCGAGGAGCAGGAAGACCGGTCTCCTCCAGGCACCGCTCCAGGATGGTCTCCATCGGCGGCCCCATGTCGAACGTGGGCAGCGGGTCCGGGCGTCCGTGGCGCAGCTCGGCCCGTACCCCCTCGGTGGCCGCGACGTCGACGGTGCCGGCCTCGTCGCAGACGACGCCGAAGCGGCGGGCGCCTTCGGGGGTGACCAGGCCCCGGCGGACCTCGAGGCCGACGAGTTCCGGATCGCGGGCGAGCGGGTCACCCCATCCGCCACCACCCCAGGTGACGAAGTGCAGCACGTCCCCGGGCGCCACGGGGACGTCGTGGACCTTGCTGCCCAGGATCTCGGTGCCGCCGTCGGCACGTTCGAGCCACTTGCGGCCGCGGGCGCCGGGCTCGCCGCCGTTGACCCCCCACGGGTACGTGAGCCAGCGGTCGTCGTGGATCGCGATCGTGCCGGCCTCCAGGAACCGGTACGCCACGTCGACGCCGTTCCCGCCGCGGTGGAGCCCGGCGCCACCGGTGTCCGCGATGGTCTCCCAGCGTTCGATCCGCAGGGGGTAGTAGGACTCCAGGTACTCGCACGGGATGTTGACGAACGACGGCCACAGTGAGTGGCCGTCCGGGCCGTCCCCCAGCGGCCGGCCGGGAATCCCGCCGAATCCGATCGAGTACAGCTGGAACCACTCGCCCTTGCGCTCACCGGGCCCGTAGGTGCCCGAATACATGAAGTGCGGCGACGATGAGAAGCCGGCGGCGTTGAGCAGCCCGGGGTTCGTCTGACCGAGCAGGCCACCGAACAGGTCGAAGACGCGACCGATGCCGTGGTTGCGCGCGTTGAGGGCGGCCGGGTACGCGGGCTTCCAGAACGAGTCGTCGGGGATCGTGACGTCGACCAGCGGATAGAAGCCGTCGTTCCAGAGGATCTGCGGATCGGCCACGGTGATCATGTAGATCCCGAAGAACATTCGGACGAGGTTCTCGTTGATGTAGTAGTTGATCGGGCCCTGCGCCTGCGGGCTGCTGCCGGTGAAGTCCAGCAGCACCTTCTCACCGGTACGGGTCAGACTGAGCCTGAGCTCGTAGGGGCCGTAGCCGAGGCCGTCGTCGCAGATGTAGTCGGTGAACGACAGCGTCTCGCCTTCTCTGAAGACCGCTGCGAGCAGGGTCTTCATCGCCCGGTAGTTGCGGTCCAGGAGTTGGTCGAGCGCGGAGTTGTAGGTGTCCACCCCGAACCGGGCGCACATCTCCTGGACCCGCCGGGAAGCCGTCCGGCACGCCGCGACGATCCCGTTGAGGTCGGCACGGTTCCAGTCGGGCTTCCGCACCTGGTTGAGGATGATCCGCAGAGCGTCCTCGGCCAGCTCTCCCTTCTTGTACAGCTTGAAGGGCGGGATCACCACGCCCTCCTCGAAGATGGTGCGGGCATCCGTCGGCATCGACGCCGGCGTCTTGCCGCCGACGTCGGACATGTGCCCGAACATCGCCGCCCAGCCCACGATCCGGCCCTCGAAGAAGATGGGCAGCACCACGAGCCAGTCGTTCGCGTGACTGATCGCCGCGCCGCAGGAGTACGGGTCCGACGTCAGGAGGACGTCGCCCTCCTCGATGTCGCCGTCGAAGTTATCCAGGAAGTCGGGGATGGACAGTCCGAACTGTCCCACCATCATCTTTCCGGCCGGGTTGGCGATCAACGGGAACTCGTCGTGCTGTTCACGGATCCCCGGCGACAGCGCGGTCCGGAAGAGCACCTCGTCCATCTCGTAGCGGGCGTTGCGCAGCCCGTTCTCGATCAGGTCGATGGTGACCACGTCGACATCCACGGAGCGAAGTGGTCCGGTAGCGGTCTCGATGAGGCGTGCCATGGTCAGTTCTCCCGGTGGGTGTCGACGGGGCGGATGAGGAGGCTGCCGCTCGGATGCACCGCCGCCGTGTGCCCAGGCAGCACGAGCGTGGTGGAGTCCATCTCGGTGATGATCGCCGGACCGGGCACGACGTTGCCCGCTCGCAGCAGGGACCGGTCGTAGATTCCCGCTTCCACCTCGGCGCCCTCGACCCAGATGCGATGGTGGGCCCGCAGGGCGGGGCTCGGGTCCGCGTCACCGTGCTCAAGTTCGGGCGCGGCGACCTGGGGCCGGGGACCGTGCGCGGTGGCCCGGACGGTCACCAACTCGTGTTCGGCATCGAGAACGAAGGAGAACAGTCGCTGGTGATCGGCGTCGAACGCCGACCGCAGCGCCGCGAGCCCGCCGCCGGTCCCGTCGAAGGCGTCGACGTCCACCACCACCGGGATCTCGAAACCCTGTCCGTGGTAGCGCAGGTCGGCGGAGTAGACGACGTGCTGCTCCTCCTCAGGGACGCCCTGCTCGCTGAGCGTGGAGCACGCCTTGCTCGCGAGTTCGGTGAGTACCGCGCGAAGGCTCTCGTCGGTCATCTCGTTGAAGCGGCGCACCAACGTCCGCACCGACTCGTCGCGCAGATTGGTCGTCGCGTCGCCGTAGGCGCACAGCACTCCCGGCGACGGCGGAATGATCACCGGCCAGGCCCCGGTCAGTCTGCCGAGAGCGTTGGCGTGCAACGGGCCGGCGCCACCGAAGGCCACCAGCGCGTAATCGCGCGGGTCGAAGCCCTGCTGCACCGACACCAGCCGCAACGCCCCGAACATGTTCTCGTTGACGATGTCGATGATGCCCGCGGCGGCGGCCTCGACCGACTCCAACCCGGTGGCGTCGGCGATCGACTTCACCGCCGCTCGTGCCGCCGCACGGTCCAGCGTGATCTCGCCACCGGCCAGATCGGTGGGCAGGTAGCCGAGCACCACGTTCGCGTCGGTCACCGTCGGCTGCTCACCGCCCGCCGCGTACGCGGCCGGACCGGGTGCGGCACCGGCCGACTGCGGCCCTACCCGGAGCGCCTGAGTCAGCGGCGGTACGTGGGCGATGGATCCGCCGCCGGCACCCACGGTTCGTACGTCGACGGAGGTGGCGCGGACCTTGAGGTCCCCGACTGTGGTCTCCCGACCCACCCGCGGCGTAAGCCCCTGTACCAGGGCGACGTCGGTGGACGTGCCGCCCATGTCGAAGGTCAGGAAGTCCGGGTAGCCAGCCTGCTCCGCCACCCAGGTCGCGCCGGTAACCCCGCCGGCAGGGCCGGACAGTAGCAGGTTCACCGGGTTGTCCGCGGCGACGGCCGCGGAGACCAGGCCACCGTCGCTGCGCAGGATGCAGAGCCGGCCGTCCACCCCGGACTCGCGCAGCTGCGCCTCAAGGTTGGCAACGTAGCGCGCCACCTGCGGCTGCACGGCCGCGTTCGCCACGGTGGTGATGGTCCGCTCGTACTCGCGAAGCTCCGGCAACACCGAGGACGACAGCGACACCGGTACGCCCGGAAGCTCCTCGGCGGACAACTCGGCCACCCGGCGCTCGTGCTGCGGGTTGGCGTAAGAGTTGATCAGGCTGATGCTCAACGCCTCGATGCCCTGCGCGTGGAGCTTGCGCAGCTTCGTGCGGACGTCAGCCTCGTCGAGTTCGGTCACCACCGCGCCGTCGGCGCCGATCCTGCCGACGACCTCCACGGTGTCCTCCAGCGCCGCCAGCGGCTCCGGCTTCGGCCAGATGATCCAGCCGGCCAGGCCACCTGGCACGAAGGAACGGGCGATCTGGAGCACCTGCCGGAATCCATCGGTGGTGACCAGCCCAACCCGGGCGCCCTTGCCCTCGAGGATCGCGTTCGTGGCGACCGTGGTGCCGTGGAACACCTCAGTGATCTCCGACATGCGCACGCCGGCGGCCTCGCAGGCCCGCTCGATGCCACGCAGGACCCCGATGGACTGGTCCTCGGGCGTGGAGGAGGTCTTGGCCCGGTAGGTCTTTCCGGTCGCCTCGTCGATCAGCAGGATGTCGGTGAACGTTCCGCCTACGTCCACGCCGAGTCGGTAGGTCATGGTTCCTCCCTCAGATGACGCCGGCATTACGCAGCGACGCCATCGCGTCGTCGCCGAGCCCCAGCAGGTCGCGATAGATGTCCTCGTTGTGTTCACCGAGCTCGGGGCCGACGTGCCGGACCCGGCCCGGGCTGTCAGAGAGCTTGGGTACGACGTTGTGCATGGCGAACTCCCCGAGACCGGGGTGGGTCAGCCGGACTATCGCCTCCCGCGAGGCGAAGTGCGGGTCCTCGAGCATGTCCCGGGCCCTGAAGATGCGGCCTGCCGGAACGCCCTGGGCGTGCAGCCGTTCGAGTAGATCGTCGGCCGCGAGCGTCGAGCTCCATTTGGCGACCAGGCCGTCCAGCTGCTCCATCCACTGGCCTCGGGCGCCGTGGGTGGCGTACTTCTCGTCGGTGGCCAGCTCCACCTGCCCCATCGCCTCGGCGAGCCGGCGGAAGACTGTGTCCTGGTTTGCCGCGATCAGCACCATCTCGCCGTCGGCCGTCGGGTAGGCGTTGCTCGGGGACACGTTCGGAAGGGTCGTTCCGGTCCGCTCCCGCTGGTAGCCGGCGATCTGGTACTCGGGGATGAGGGACTCCATCATCGCCAGCACGGCCTCGTAGATGGCCGAGTCCACCACCTGGCCTCGACCGGTACGTCCGCGCTGGTGCAGCGCCACCAGGGTGCCCAGGCAGGCGAACGTCGCCGCCAGCGAATCTCCCAGAGAGACGCCGGCCCGGGCCGGAGGGCGATCGGGGTCGCCGGTCACGTACCGAATTCCGCCCATCGCCTCGCCGATCGATCCGTATCCGGCACGTGACGAGTACGGGCCCGTCTGCCCGAAGCCGGTCACGCGGGTGACGATCAGGCCGGGGTTGATCTCCCACAGCCGCTCCGGGGCCAACCCCCAGCGCTCCAACGTGCCGGGCCGAAAGTTCTCGATCAACACGTCGGCCCGCGCGATGAGCTGACGTACCAGATCCTGACCCTGCTCGGTCCGCAGGTTCGCGGTCACGGACTTCTTGTTCCGCGCCACCACCGGCCACCAGAGCGACTTGCCGTACGGCTTCTCGCGCCCCCACTGCCGCATGGGGTCGCCCTGACCCGGGTCCTCGACCTTGATCACCTCGGCGCCGAAGTCACCCAGGAGTTGACCGCAGAACGGCCCTGCCAGCAGCTGCCCGAGCTCGATCACCCGGATGTCGTCAAGCGGCAGTGGAGTGCTCATAAGCTCCTCAATCAAGGTCTCTTTGCATGCAATTCACGACTATGTGTCTCTCGTTACAGCATGCTCGTGCTGGGAAAATAGGCCCCGGCTCCTCGGGTGTCAATGGACTGCAGGGAGATTGCATACAACCCGCCGTGTTGTTACGGTGCCGAGCATCATGAGTGACCACACGCCACTGCGGGAGGCCGACAACGGCCACGCCGCCGACGATGCCTATCGGCTGATCCGGGAACAGATCCTGTCCGGGCAACGGTCGGCCGGCGCGTGGCTCCGTGAGGGCGAGTTGGCCGAGTCGATCGGGGTGAGTCGGACGCCCGTCCGGGAGGCGCTCAGACGGCTGACCGCGGAGGGTTTGGTCCGCCACGAACGCAACCGTGGCGTGCAGGTCCAGGCGTGGAGCATCCACGATCTCGACGAAATCTTCAGCCTGCGGTCCGTGCTCGAGCCGTGGGGCTGCCGACTGGCGGCGACCACGGGAACCATCGACGTGGACGCGCTCGACGCGCTGGCCCACCGGATGGACGAGGTAGCGCCGGACGGACGACCGACCGATGTGGACGAGCTCACCGAGCTGAACAACCGGTTCCACCGGATGATCCTCGAGGCGTCCGACAACAGCCGACTGACTGGTGTCGTCTCCTCGGTGATCCAGATGCCGCTCGTCTGGCGTACCTTCTCCCGCTACAGCCCGGCCGCGCTGCGCCGTAGCCTCGCTCACCACCACGAGCTGGTGGCGGCCCTGGCCGCGCCCGACCCCGACTGGGCGGAGTCCGTTATGCGCAGCCACGTACGCGCGGCATGGCATTCCATCCGGCTGCGAGAGGGCGGCGACCGGGCGTCCGGCCCGGAACTGCCGAACCAGGTCAGCACAACCGCAGGTCACCCGCCGCTCTGATCGTGTGGTCGGGTTCAGCGATCGCGCGAATGGGCTTCGACACACGCGACGTGGTCCAGGGCACGGGCTGAACTCCTGCTCAACCGAGTCGGCCGTCGCCGTGGTGTGCGCTGGCGCGGATCACCCCGGTGGCGGCGCTGATCCGCTCGGGCGGCGAATCCGGCCGGTACTCCATCGCGCCGGCGGCACCGAGCTGGAACTGGTTCCACAGCACGTTGGCGAACCCCTTGGCGATCTTGTGTTCGCACTGCGGGTTCGGGTGCAGACAGCTTGGCGTTGTACGCGCTGATCTTGCTGCCCAGATCCGGTTGCGCGTCCAGCGGTGTGCGTTGCGGGACGGTGGCGACCAGGATGCGGACGTCGGGCCTGCCGGCTCGGGCATTGGCGATCAGGCTACGCATGTCGGCGATCAGCCCATCCGGGTTGGACACAACCCAGCCCAGAGCCCTACTGCATCTCCTGTTCCTTCTTGTCCTGTTGGTCAACGTAATTGGGAGGTGGCGGTGATCTTCGTTGGTCATACTGGTGCCTATGAAGCTTGCTGAGGCTCTTGCGTTGCGCGCAGATGCGGCGCGTCGCGCCGAACAACTCCGTGCCCGCATCGTCGCCAGCGCGCGGTTCCAGGAGGGTGAGACGCCTGCGGAGGACGCTGCGGCTCTCCTTGGGGAGGTCGGCGAGGTGCTCGGTGAACTGGAGGCGCTGATCCGACGAATCAACCGCACCAACGCCGCCACCGGGGTTGACGGTGGCACACTCACCGACGCTCTGGCACGGCGCGACGTGCTTCGCTTGCGGCACGGCGTGGTCACCTCTGCCGCCGATGCCGCTGTCGGGGAGGGCCAGCGAGGGTTTCGGCAGTTGCGGTCGGAGCTGAAGATGATTCCGGCCCTGCCGGTGGCGCAACTGCGTAGCCAGGCCGACGACCTAGCCCGGCAACTTCGCGAGGTCGACACCCTGATCCAGCGGACGAACTGGGAGGTCGACCTGCTGGACTGACGACAGGTTGCGGAGCAGGTAGCCGACGTGGAGGCGTGCACGACCCGGGAGCCGGCGGTATTCCGGCTCACTCCTGGCGCGCCGAGGGCAGGCGTAGGGGTTCGACTCCCTGGCATACATCGCATGCCCAGCACAGGACACAGGTGACGGCGCACAGGGCACGGCACACTACCGGGTGCAGATCCACGACGGTGAGGGTGGGACAGGGGACTTCCGCAACCCGTACTGGTACAGCTCTTTCGCTACAACGTTCAACGCCCGTACTGATCTGCCGCCGTCCGCGCATCGTGAGCAACCGACTGGCGGGTGGCGACGCGCGCACGTTAGCCGTTGAACTGTTCCCATTCGAGGCGGGAGCGTAGGGGTCGCAGGGCTGAGCGTTGCCGGCTGCCGATGCTCAGCCAGATGCCGCTCTCGCCATAGTCGACGGCTATGGCGACCAGGCCGGGAGCTGTCCAATGGCGCGTCGGGTCGCCCGGTACCCGCATCGGCTGCAGCGCGACAGGAACCAGATCCTCGACGAACCGGTCCAGCGCCTCCGTGGTGACCGTGGCGGAACCGGTGAACGGTGAGGTGCTCACCGCTTCGTTGAGGGCGAACTGTAGCAGGAAGCCGCTGAGGCGTTCCCGCTCGCGCAGCCGCTCCGGGCCGCCGTCGTACCAAACGACCGGATCGTCGTCGGTGGGGTCGATCAACGCCACCCAGACGCCCTGATTCTCGGCCGCGAAGACCACCAGCGGCTCGTCGTCCAGGTACTCGATTCTGTCGAGCGGCTTTATGAAGTCCTGCCGGCCGAGGATCTCCGAGCGGCCAGCGGCGATGTCGTGGAAGGCCAGCAACGAGGCCGGAAGCGTCATAGCCGCGTGTTGGGGTGTGGCCGGCGGCACCGGCACATCGGCGTACCAAGCGGTCAGAAAGGAACGCAGAGCCCGAGTCAGGTCCTGCGGCACATTGTCCAGCCAGTCGATACCGGGCACCGGCAGCGTCGGTGTCGGCCGCACCCTGTCCAGCAGTCCGGGGAGAAGTCGCTCGCCCCAGGTCAGTTCAGCGAACGTAAGTGACCCCTGTTCCCCCGTGTACGGGTTCATCCCACGGTAGATGCTCCTGGCTTGGTAGAGCTCACCGAGAGCCAGGCAGCCATCGGCCATCTTGACAAAGCCCAGAAGCGGCCGATTGAACTCGTTCTTCGAACTTATCCACTGAGTCGCCGCACTGGGCAACGGCTCCCGCAGCACCAGCGTGTTCGCATTGTCCACAGCGTTGCCGTGGGGCCGGTCTCCGGCGTCAACGATCACGACCAGAGCGTCGGCCCCGTACGCGAAGGTGACCCCGTCACCATGCACGACCTCGACGTTCGAGCCGGCAGCATCCACCGCCACCCGCTCCGGGACAACCGACCATCCCTCGATCACCGGGCGAGTATAGGAGCCCGGATCGAACAAGCTGGTCCGCCAGCTCGATCGGCCTGAGCCGCTGCGGTACGTCTAGGTGGATAGCGCAGTGGTGGCGGAGGCCGGCGTCGGCACCGCGTATGAGCACCATCCGCGGCGGCATCGGGGTGCGGTTCAGTAACGGTGGCACGAGCCGGCAGGCGGTCGCATCCTTGCCCTGCCGTCTGAATTGCTATGCGTCTTGCCGTCTGGCCAGGTAGCTTCACAACCTTCGGCCGCCGCGCGCCGCCGGAGTCCCTGAAGGTGCATCTCCGTGACGCAATCCACGCCCGCCCGGCGTCGACTCGACGCCGCCCTGGCCCATCTCACCATCACCTTCCGTGGCATGGCCGCCCATCCCAACGACAGCAACTGCGAGTGCCACTGGGGCAGCGCGGAGGACCTTGCCCTGCTCAAGACCGCGGACGTCGAGTTGGACCCGGATCTGCTGCGCCGCACCTACTCGGCCGGCGACTGGGACTTCCCCGCCGCCATGCTGCGCCGGATCCTGCCTCAGCTCGCTCGTTCTCTGGTCGACGGTGAGGTGATGCGTCTGGACAGCATGGATCATGCGGGGCGGATGTTCGCACTCGGCCGTTGGCAGCAGTGGCCTGGCCGGCGGTCGCGGGCGGTCCTTGACTTCCTGGACGCCTGGTGGTTCGTCGTGCTCACGGAGCAGGACGCCGAGGTTCCGGCGTACTCGGTGCTGGCCATGCTGGTGGAGGCCTCTGGCGGGTTCGACCGCTGGCTTCGTGCCTGGGCAACGGCGACCAGTCCGGTGGCGAACCAACGGCTCGCGGAGGCGTTCGGAACATGGGAGTACGACCTGCTCCGCGACGATCTGCCGTGGCGAACCTGGTCGTTGACGGACGACGAGGAGGAGGCCCTTCGCGCGGAGCTCACCAGGTGGCTGCTCCAGCACGCACCGGCCCGGCTGCGGATGATCGGCGCCGACGCAGACCTGCTGGACCGGATCAGGCTACTCGGCATTCCCTGTCCGGCCAGATGGGACGACCCGCACTGGCCGGACCACGCCTACTGACTGGGCGGAGGTCCAGCACTGCGATCAATCCACAAACCGGCACTTCGAGCGTCCTCTGGAGACGATAGCCATGGACAGCGAGATCATTACCCGCGCCATCGTCGTCTGGACGGGATGGGGACGAACGCCGTGGCCCGACCGCGATGAGGCGTCGCTCGTGGCCGAGTTTGGTCCTGATCTCGCCCCCGGCGTCCTCGCAGAAGTCCGCCGGCTGGAGGACGAGTTCTACTCGTCCGAAGCAAGCAATGTTGCCCCGGACCTGAAATCGATGGGAGAGCAGGCTGCCGCCCAATTCCGTGAGACGCACGGAGATTGGGGAAGAGGCTGTGCAAGCCCTCGCCTGGAGTTACACGTTTGACCTCAAGTAGAGCGGGCCGCGCAGGCCCAGCGGTAGTGAGGGAGGCCGTGGGTTCTTCGCCTCGCTGGCTAAGCGACGCTCTCGCAGCTAAAGGCTCCTAACTCTTTGAGCGCTGTAGCCGGCGCCAGCAGATGATGGCGCAGGCGAGGGTGAGGAACGCTTCGTGCATGTCGGCACGGATCATCCAGCAGATCCGGAGGCGGCGAAGCCAGTGCAGCAGAGCGACGGTCTGCTCCACGACCAGCGTTGGGTGCCGATGACCGGGATCAACATCACCGGGGGGAAGACACCACGCGGGTGCGGGCGGACGAGGACGCCGACGGCTTCGCCGGCTCGTGGAGCCTCAACGGATACGGCATCTGCGGGAGCTGATCTGGGACCGGGGCCGCCGGTGGCGACCCTGGTCGCCGGACTGCCGGCACCCACGGCGCCGCTACGGCCGTTCCCGGGAGCGAGGGCGTGTGTCGGGCAGTTGCATTGTTGTGTCGTCATGACGCGACCTACCCGAGCCCTTGGGTCTGCTGCACCCCCTCAGTACACCGGCGGACGCAGGTTGGCCAGGTTCGGCGGGAGCGGCACCACCTGGTATTGAATGCCCGCGTCGATGAGCGCCTGCCGCAGCCGGTTGCCCTCGCCGCTGGTCGGCAGCGCCTCGGTGCCGTACCACACAGCTTGCTGGATCTTGCGGTCCGCCCGCAGTTGCACGTCCTTGCCGACCTGCGCGACCTTGAAGTCGACCTTCTCTTTCAGCTTGTCCGCGGGCAGTTGGCTCCACGGGGTGGTGTTGAACTCGTAGAGCGTGCCGGTCGACGTGTTGTAGTGGTCGGCGATCCGGGAGTCCAGCTTGGTGTTGGCGGTGACCTCGAACTTCGTGGCGTTCAACGGCCCTCCGACGACCGCCTCACCGTAGCGGTCGTGAATGTAGGTCGCCCTGGCCTCCTGGGTCATCGGCTTGTTCACGGGCGAGTCGGCGGGCACGGGCGGCGCCTGCTTCGGCGGCGGTACGGGCGCGGCTTCCTTGACTGCGGGTGTGTGGGGCGCAGCCGGTCGTGTCTTGATCACCTTCGGCGCCCGCGTGGGGTCGAGCACCTTGGAGTGCAGCTTGCCGCCCTCTCCCAGTGTGACCAGATCACCGACAACGACCGTCGCCGTCTCCAAACCCGCTAGGCCCGCGTCGACGTAGTGGCCGGCGGCCTCCAGGGAACTACCCTGCTTGTTGGCCTCCCGCGCGGCGTCGATGTGCTCGGCGACCTCCTTGGTGCCCTCGACAACCGTCTTCACCAGCCCGACGCCCGGGATGTTGGAGGTGATGACGTCGTCGGCGAGCTTCTCGGCCTTCGCGTTGCCCTTGCCGTCGTTCGTGATGTAGCTGACGGCGACGTCGGCCACGCCGGTGGACAGCCCCTTGAGGGCGATGGCCCCCGGCCCCATCATGATCGTCGCGTAACGGTTCACCCGTTCGAGGTTGCGGTTGACGTCGGCCAGGCTGGGGACGCGCCCGTCGGCGTCGATGAGCACCACCGGGTTGGCCGCCGCGTACTGGAAGGCGTTCAGTCCGCCGGCGGGTCCGGCCGGGTCTGCGCTGGCCCACCGGCACAACCACGGGATGTAGTAGCGCGCGCCGATGTAGACGAAGCCCGTCTCATCGTCGCGTTCGCGTCCGCAGAACCGGTATCGCTTCGGTGTCTCCGTCTGATTCGACACCGACTGAAAGGTCGTGCCGCCGTACGGGGAGTACTCCTCGAACGACACGATCCGCGCGGTCTGGTCGAGCTCCAGCGTCGCCGAGCCCAGATAGTTCGCAAGCTGGTGACGGATCAGCTGGGCGGGCCCGGCGTCGACGCCCGCGGTGTCGACCGTGCGGGTTTCCACCACCGCGATGCAGTGGGTGCCGTCCATGGCGCGGACGATCTCGCGCTCGATGAGGTGGGGGCCGCTGCGCGTACGGCGGATCTCAAAGCCCGCGAGATAGATAATCTCCTCGCTCACGGCGCCCGGTTTCTCCCAGACCTTACGCACGCGGTTGCCGTCGGCGTCGTAACCGTAGTAGACGGTGCCCCCACCGCCGAGGTCGGCGCGGTGCAACTGGTCGTAGAGGTCCCAGTGCAGGTTGGCGTCGCCAGCACCGATGCCGGTGATGGTGGTGAGGTTGGCATGCGCGTCGTAGCCACATGGCTCGTCGGGGTTCGCGCCTCCGAGCACCCGGCTGCGGTCGAGCCGGTTGTTCGGCTTCTCGTAGTCGAACGTCCGCGTCCAGCCTGGATTCACCGGATTCGTGCCCGTGTGCGTCATCCGCAGCATGTTCCCTGCGTCGTCGTACACGTAGCGTTCGGTGTACCCGCCCATCGCGGCGCCGTCGTTGGGATGCGGCAGCCTGACGCGGGGCGCGTCGTGGCTGCTGTGCGGAAGGGGACCGTGCTGGCCGAGGTGCTCGCGGCCGGTGGCCTCGACCAGTCGGTAGAGCGCGTCGTAGGTGTAGGTGCAGCTCGGGCCGACAACCGTGTTGGCGAAGAACAGCACCTGTTGGGCGCCGTCGCGGATCGCGGTGACGTTGCCTACCGGGTCGTAGGCGTACGAGAAGTCCTGTAGCCGGTCGCCGTCGCGCAGCGTACGTAGTATTGCCAGCCGCGAGCTGGCCGGATCGTAGTTGTAGAAGGTGCTGACGTCGTTGCCGCGCACGAGGCGTACCCGTCGCCCGTGGGCGTCGTACTGCGTGGCCTTGACCAGCGGCGTCCAGACTGGTTCACCCAGCGCATCGGTCGCGGCGCGCAGGTTGACGTCGACCGACTGTAGACCGTTGCCCTCGTCGTAATGGGATCGGACCAGGGTGGGTGGCCGCCCCGACGTGTGCGGCGCAGTGACGACCACGGGACGGTTCAGTGCGTCGTACGTGGTCGACGTGGTCCAGGCCTCGTCACCGAGCATCGAGGCGAGGCGGGCGTCGAGCGTGGCGACGTCGATGAGCGCGTCGGCGGCGGTGGGCAGAGCCGCGTGGTCGGCGTCGACATCGGTCCAGTCGACGATCGAGCGGTACCGGGTGCCGCCGGTGAGTCGCCTGGTCACCCGCACCAGGTTGTTGCCCGCGTCGCGCTGCTCGGTCGAGATCGTCCCGGCCTGGTCGAGGTGCAGGTGCATCGCCCCGCGCAGATTGCGCTGCGCCGCTTCGGGGTGCTGCTCTCCGTACACCATGCGGGCGATGAGCACCTCGCGGCCCGGGTCGGCCGGATCCGCGCCGACGGCGAAGGTCCGCACGGGCCGTCGCATCGGGTCGTACTCGGTGCGCATCGCCACCCCGCGCTCGTCCCACGAGCGCAGCGGCTGCCCGCCTGCGTCCGCCATGGTCCAGCGGGCGCCGGAGTCCGCGCTGCGCTGGCGGATCATCCTCCCGGCGAGGTCGTAGTCATAGCGCATCATGATGCGGCCCAACGGGTCGCCAGCCGGCCGGATCGCGTCACGAAGCGCGAGCTGGTTGCCCTCGATGTCCAGCACCGCGCGGCTGGCGAGCAGGAGGTGCCGGTCCGGCCGCGACGGGTCAGGTCCGTTGTCGGTGATCGTCAGAAACGGCCGTCCGAGCGGGTCGAGGTGACCCGTCTTCGGGGTACGCGCGTGGGCCGCGGCCTTGTCGGCGGCGTCGCGCTGCGGTGTGCCCGGGTCGGACTCGACGGTGATGTCGTGCCATGTTCGCCACGGCGGGGCGGCTGGAAGGCCGGCGAAGTATCCCGCGACGAGGTGGGCGATGTCGGGGTCGGTACGGGGATCGTCGAGCACCGTGTCGTTGCGGTCCCACGTCACCTGTGTCCACGCGGTGAGGGTCGTCTTGTCGTAGGTGTGGTCCGGGTGCAGCGTCGCCGCGACCCGGCCCAGGGGGTCGTAGAAGAGGACCGGACTGACCCCGATGCGCGCGTCGAACTCGAAGGCCGAAGTGGCGCTGAAGAACGGCTCGTACGTGCGCACGGGCCGACCCTTGTTGTCGTACACGGTCCACCCCGTGCAACTCCACCGCGGTCCGTCGGGGGCGCCGTCGCTCACGGGCCCGGGTTCGGCCTGGAGCTTCTGCTGGATCGTCCGTCCGAAACCATCGAGATACGACAACCCCACCTGCGATGGGGACGGGACTCCGGGCGTGAGCCCCGCGACGTGGATCTCACGCGAGATCGCCGCGCCGGCGATGGGGTTGGGGAACTCCTGGTCACGGGAGTCGGCGTACGCGGCGAGGTCGTAGAGCCGCCGCGTCGTCGCCGCCCCCAGCAGCCCTGCGGCGTGAGCTCGTGGGTCGGCGAAGAAGTCCCTGACCTCGTCGGGTGAGAGATCCGGGTTGATGCCCGCAAGGGAGTCGCCGGTCAGCTGACCCGGCTTGCCGACGAGAGCGGTGGCGCTCACCGTGCCGAAGACGTCGAACGCAGCCTCGCCGACGTTGCCGTTCGGATCGGTGACCCGCCAGGGCTGCAGTACCCGGTAGTCGATGTCCGCGGTGAGGCGATTGCCGACCGCGTCGCTGGTGTCGACGATCATCAGGTCGTGCTCGTCGTAGCGGGCCGTGTGTTCGGTGCTGACCGCCGCGGTGTGGAACGGGTCGCGGATGCGGTGCGGCAGGAAGAAGTGCCCCTTCGCGTACGCCAGTTCGGCGGCAGGTGTGTCGGCACCGTTGGGAGACAGGAACGTACGCGAGCCGGGTATCCACCACCGGGTGCCGCCCGGGCCGTCGGAGACGTAGCCGCTCGCGTCGGACAGCACCGCGGCGGGATCGGGGAGCAGGGGGTCCGCGCCGCGGCGCAGCACCTCGTCGAGCAACCCGCGCGTGAACGCCAACTGGTACGTCTGCCCGGGAAACGCACGCGAGTCGAGCCCGCCGACGGCCAGCAGGTCGGACAGGTCGTCGGCGCGGTACCGGACGCGGATCCATTCGACAAGTCGGCGCTGTCGCGATCCCGGTGTCGGGGACTGCTGGTAGTCGAGCTCCGATTCGAACACGGGCACTCCGGAGTCCCGGTCGACGAAATCCGAGGCCTGGTAGCGGGAGTTGCGGCCCGTTGGGAGGTAGCCGGTGAGCTCGAACGTCCTCATCTGGGCGGGCATCGAAGCACGGTGATCATCGGGATGCGCGTCGAGATCGGCGATCGGGTTGGTGACCTCCGCCTCGGTGTAGGTCAGCAGGTCGGTGCGCTGCCGCGTCCTGTCGTCCTGCTCCGGCAGGGCAGCCGCCCCCGCCGGTAGCCGGCCGTAGGCGATCGCGACCGACTTGAGCACGGCGCCGAACTCGTCGATCTCCAGGTTGATCGAATGCTTGACCCTGGGGTCGTCGGGATTGCGTTCCAAGGTCCGTTCCACGGTTTCGTACGGATGAACCCGGAAAACGGCGTGACGGTTTGTGCCGTGCGCGTGCACCCGACGCACGGTCAACGTGTGTTCGACGACGACGTAGGGGAAGTCCTGCGCCGCGCTGCCGTCGCAGCCGTACACCTCCTGACGCAGCACGGCGCCCTTGCGCGCCCGGCGTGCCTCGGCCTCCTCGCGCCCGTCCACAGCGGTCGGCAGCGGGGGAGCCTCCAGCGCCCCCGGCGGTAGGTACTCCGTGGACGTGCCGAGGTCGAACCAGGTGCGGGTCATCACCGGTGCGACGTTCGTCGCCGGATCCTCGTTCTCGAAGTGCTCGTCGAGTGCGCCGGTGGCGTTGAGGGCCGCCAACTCCCCGGTGTCCCACTGGTCGACGAGGCCGAAACCGCGGAACTCGCGCTCCTCGCCGTCGAAGTAGCCGTGGTGGTAGGCGTAGCGGGTTGTGAAGCGGTTGCGGCTCACCCGGTCGACGGTGTCGACGCGCTCGACGACGTGCACGGGGTAGGGAAGTTTCGTCGACCACGGTCGTCCATCGCGTGCGTCCCGGGCGCTGAACGTGTTCGACGGGGTGTAGCGAATGTGCGTCTCGACGCCCTGGTTGTTGTCCATCCGGACCAACAGGTGCGGCTTTCGGTCACCGGTCAGCTGGAGGTAGCGCAGCCGCTGCGGGTCGACGTCGACCGCCGAGGGCATCCACACCAGGCAGGCGGTGCCGTTGCCGAGCAGGTCGGTGACCATGACCGCGGACGGGTCGACGATGGTGGGGAAGGCGTCGATGGACGTCGGTTCGCTCCACCCGTTGCCGCACTGGTTCAGATACAGCTGGATGCCGTCGGGGTGCAGGTAGACGAGGTCGGTCGTACCCGAGCCGTCGATGTCGGCGAGCTGGAGAAGGTTCGGATCGAACCGATCCGGGTGATCGAAGGCCCTCAAGCCGTCCATGACGACCTTGGTGCCGAACCGGCCGTGTCCAAGATTCGGCCAGTAGCAGACGGATCCATTGCGAACCTGAACGAGGTCGGGCAGCCCGTCGCCACCGAGGTCCGCGAAGTAGACCGCTTGGGTGGGATCGCTGAAGACCAGCTGAGGGCCTCTCTGGTCGATGTCGGGCCGGGGTATCCGGATGCCTGGCCCGAAGCCCGCCTCGGCCAGCGAGGGATGCCAGACGAAGACGGCGTCCTCGACGAACACCACGTCTGCGCAGCCGTCGCCGGTCAGGTCCGCCCAATGGGCGTTCGGTGCTTGGACGTTGGCGCTGAGCCGTGACGCCAGCGGCCGGAAGGGTCGCCAACTCTCGCCATCGTCGTGCTCGTGCAGTCCCGGTGTCGGGCCGTCGAAGATGACGACATCGAGTGTGCCGTCGCCGGCCAGGTCGACGAAGTGGGCGCCGTCGGTGCTGTCGGCGTTTGGTCGGAGCGCGACCGGTTCGGCCCGGCTGAACGCGGCGGCCCCGGACAGCGGGCTGGTGTTGCGGCGATACGACCAGGAACCGTGGCGTTCGACGAGCAGCCCCGGGATGCCCTCGCCGTGGAGATCGACCCAGCGCGGGTCGTCACCGGACGAGAGTTCGTCGACGTCGACCGTGTGCGTCGTCCGGCCGACGGTGGCGGGGCTGTAGTCGAACCGTACGGAAGGAAGCGCCCGGCTGGTGATCGCTCCGCCGTCCCTGCGGTAACCGCGGTGGGTGATCGTGCGCAACTGGCTGTACGTCGCCGACTCGGCCACGCCGTATCCGAGGTCCATCGACGACACTGGACCGTCGTAGCCGAGGTGACCGGCGACGGAGTCCGGCACGTGGTGGAAGGTGATGATGCGTGCACACCGGCGCAGCGTGCGTACCTCGAAGCCGCTCCGGTAGCTGGAGAACTGGTCGTGCCGCAGGTCCCAGTCCCGGACCGAGCCCGGCGTGGGCGCGTCACTGTGGTGTTCGCCGTAGTCGAGCACCACCTCGAACATCCAGCCCGGGTCCGGTGCCGCTGCCAGGTCGGCGAGGAAGCGGGGCCGGCGGCCGTCGTCGTCGAGCAGCGGGGTGCGGTTGCCGTACCGGATCGACTTGAGATAGCGGTTTGTCGCCCGCCCCGGCGCGTGGCGCTCCCCGCGGCCGATCTCGCACGGTCGGGTGAGGTCGATCCCGTCACCGTTCTCCGCCACGTACTCGTAGACGATGCCGTTTCCGCGGTCGTCACGGGTCTCGGTGAGCAGCCAGCTGAACACCCGGCGCGAGCTGGCGGCGTCGACCACGCGGGATCCGTGGTCCCGGCCGTAGACGCTGAGCACGTTTGTCGAACTGAGCGAGCGCCAGTGGACGTCGCCGTCGGTGGTGCGTGTCCAGCGTTCGATGCGCGCGTACAGCCCGTCGATGCGCGGACGGTAGCGGCGGATCGCATACCCGGGTGCGCTGTCCAGATCGTCGCGCTGGCCGCGCGGTCCGGGTACCGGCACCAGATCCTCGGCACCGGAGAGGATGAAGACGTCGGCGTCCACGTCGTCGCGGTAGGTGGGTACGCCCTTGTCGGTGCGGCGGGTGATCGACGCCACGGGAAGGCTCCAGCCGAGGCCGAATGGTCCGTTGCCGGCAGCCGAGTCGTACGTCAGCGCGAGCTGGGGCGCGAAACCGGCCCGGCCCGGTGGAATCCGGACGGGTATCGAGGTGGAACCTGTCCCGGTCGCGGGCGCCACGGTGAACTTGTCGCCCATAGCGCGGACCGCGCCGCCGCCCTTCGGTAGCGCCGGCGGTGTGAACGCGGGGGCAACCGACGAGGCGGAGGGGGCCGGCAGACCGGCGTCAGCTGTCATGCGAGAGCACCCACATCTGTGTCGGCGGGCCGTACGCCGGGTGGGCCTCCCCGATGCCGCGCAGGGCGGCACGGTACCCGGCGGGGGCGGCGTGCCCGGCGATCCAGCGGCGCATCTCCGACCGGGTCCATTCGAAGTGGTGCCCGGGGTGGCGGACGCGGGGCTGACCGGTGTGGTCGTCCTCGGGGAACAGGACGTTGTACTCGACGTTGGGGGTGGTCAGCACGATCGTCGGTGGGGACAGTTCGCGGAACACCAGGCGCGCGAACAACTCCAGGGTGGGCTCGTCGAGGTGCTCGATGACCTCGATGGCCACCACCGCGTCGTGGTCGGCCCACAGGTGCGGAAGGTCGGCGATCTCGGCGACGTCCAGCCGGGCCCGGGGGCGGAGTCGATCGTCCAGTTCGCGGTCGAGTTGTTCGAGTCCGGAGCGTACGGCGTCGGTGTCCGGGTCGATGCCGTGGAACTCGATGGCCTTCTGCGGCCACCGCCGCAACGCCGCGAGCTCGAACTCGCCCTGGGCGCATCCGACGTCGAGGGCCTTGCGCACCCCGCGCCGGTTCAGCATGTCGGATGCGACGGCATGGCGTTGCTGGTGCAGGCCCTTCGGATAAGGGGGGCCGGTCAACGTGGCGACGGGGTAGGGGGGCGCAGGGCCGTTGCGAGGCTCCACCCGGCCGTCGGACCCCACCGGCAGCATTTCGAGCAGGATCTGGTTGCGGATGAAGCTGGGGGCGTCCTCGATCGGGATCACGTCGACATGACGACCCAGCCGACGCCGTAGTCGGGCCACCGCGTCGGGCAACTGGACGCGCGGCAATCCGATCGTGCCGAAGTCGATGTCGGACCGCGCATCCCAGTGCTGAGCGTGGGCCAGCGACCCGGCGAGCCACACGCGTTTCGCCCCAGCCTCGTAGAGGACGCGCGCCGCGTCGCCCGCCAGTGTCACGGCGGTGTCGTAGTCGGCGTCGGGCGGTATCGTCATGGCGCCAGCCCGGCGTAGACGCTCAGCAGGGGACCGTCGGCGCAGATTCGCACGCTGACCATCGTGGGTCGCACGGGTTGGTCGACCGCGTCGCACCAGTCGCGGAAGGCCCGCTCTGCGTGCGGTCGCTCCACCAGCACCGCGCGGATCGCGGCCAGCGGGTCGCCGTCCAGCACGCCGCCGGTCAGCTCGAGCTTGAGCTCGACGGAGTCGCTCGTCGTATCCAGTGCGAGCAGCACTCCGGCCTCGGGCAGGATGAGCCTCCCGGTCAGCCGGCGCGCGACGTGTGCCGCGGCCAGCGCATGCCGGGTGAGCCCGTGGCCGGCCGCCCAGTCGACAAGCGTCGACAGCGCGATGCCGTTGCGGCATTCGTAGTACATTCGCGGATTCGCCGCGAACCGGGCGCCGTCGAGCGCGACGAAGTGTGGCTCCAGGCCGGGGACCGCGTCCAGAAGGCTTTCGTGAAGGCCCTGGCGGGAACCCAGCGCTGCGAGCACGTCACGACTGCGCCGAACTTCGAGATAGGCCTTGGCCGCCGTACCGTCGGCGCCGATTACGGCGGAGACGAACCCGCCGAACCGATCGTCTGCGAAGTATGGCGCCCACCGTCTCGCTGTCGACACGGGAACGTCGGCCAGCCGCAGGGCGTCGGCCCGCCGGTCTGCCAGGGCGGTATCCGGGTGGCCTCGTACGAGGTCGAAGCGCAGCGCCAGCGGGGTCTGCTCCGAGAAGGACACCTCGACGGGCGTACCGCCGGGGTTGAGCGCGTTGGTGCGGTAGGCGGCATCGCCCAGCGGACGCGGAAACGCCGCAGTGGTCAGCCGGCGGATCTGGGCGTGCGCCCCCGGGCGGGGGCCGGTGCCGCCGAGGCGGGCCATGATCGCGCACAGCCGCGCGGCCACCTCGACGTCAGTGGTCCCGGCGACGGGCGACTGCGCGGTGTCGATGCCCACGGTCAGAACCGGTACTCGAAGAGCAGGCCGACGTCGTCGAGGGCGTCGGGCCTGAGCCGGGTTATCTGCTGCGCACCGACCTGGACCTGCTGCCCCAGAGCACTCGGCAGGGCGGTGAACTCGATGTTCCACGGCGTCGTGTCCTCGATCTTCACGCCCCCGCCGTCGAACTCGAAGACGGCGACGGGGAGGCCGCCGAGGTCGGTGTCGACGATGCGGACGGTCTGCTGGTCGGTTCGCCCGTCGGGTCTCGTGACTCTAATCGTGAAGTCGTCGGCGGTGTCGTAGTCGAGGCAGCGCACGACCACCGCCAGCCGCTCGACCGCCAACGCGGCCGTGGCGTACGTGACCGGGAAACGCTGCGCCCCGATCGTCGCGCGGAACGTGCTCGGGGTCGGTGCGTCGCCCGCCGGGTAGTACATCCTGTACCACTCGTCGGAGTAGTCGTGCCTGCCCGACAGCAGTCGGTACAACCCGCTCCGGCCGTCGCCGACCTCCATGGACAGCAGTGCGTCCCGGAGGTCGGCCTGAGCGGCGTCGCGGAGCTGCGGACCCCCGTCGAGCGCCGTGTACCGGACGGTGAGCACGGCATCGGAGATGGTCTGGTAGTCGAACTGCCGGTACTCGGCGGGCAGTTCGAGGCGCCACGTGCCGACCACGCCGGCACCCTCGAACGGCAGGAAGCGCTCGTCGCGCAGGTCTGGTTGGAACATGCCGGAGTCGTCGCGGCCGGAGCTCGTGACCACCGACTCGACGGGGGAGACGTACGTGAAGCGTGGATCGTCGACTCCGCTGCTCCGGTACGGCTTGACCGGTGTCGCAGCCGTGCGGATCATGCTCGACAGCAACGTCACAGTGCAGTTGACGCCGGTGTAGGGGCCAGTCGCGCAGGGCAGGCTCAGGCTGACCATCTTGATGCGACGGCAATAGTCACCGGGCCGGTCGAGGTCGAACAGCGCTTCGGGCAGCGTGACGGTGCAGGTTCCCGTCTCGCGGAGTTCGATGAGTGCGGCCGGATTGACGTTGGCGAGTGAGACGTGCTTGGTCAGCTCGTACGTGCGGCGGTTGCGTTGCAGATAATCGGCCTGCATGCGGGTGACGGCGGCGTGTAGGCGTTCACCCGCCAGCAGCCCCTTGCGGGTGCTGTCCCAGTAGCCGAACTGCACGTACTGCGTGGCCCCGGTGCCCAGTTCGCGCTGCATCGCCCGCTCGGCACGTTTGGCGGTGTCGTAGGCCACCTGATAGCTCTGGAAGTAGAGCGTGCTGAGCTGCGCCGACATCCAGTCGTACAACTCGGTGTTGGTGTACTTGCCGGCGAGGTGCTCCTGCATCTGGCGTGCCTGGCCCATGGCGATCCGGTGATTGCTCAGTTCCTTGGTGGCCGCGTCCAACCGGAGCTCCGCCGCCAGCCGCTGCCTGTCCGTCGACATGATCTCCGAGGCGGCCTGATTGTGCTGAAGCACCCAGTCGTGCTCGCGTACCACCGCCTGGGCCAGTCGGCTGGACTTGCTGGCGTCGAAGCCCGAGCTGGCGGCGTTCGCGTTGAACACGGCGCCGATGGCGTTCGCGGCGGCCGCCAGATTGCCTCCGCCCCACGACGATCCGACGCCGATGCCCCACGGCTTGGCGGAGAACGAGAACGTCGGAAGGACCGACAGGATGCTGCCGGAGCCCTGCGCCACCGCCCCTGCGGTCTGGCTGTCGCGGCTCTTTTCGAGGCTGCCGAGTTCGGCCTTGTCATGGCTGAGCAGCTTCACGCCTTCGGAACTGGGGATGTTGGCGCTCGCCGACGCGGCGACCGGTGCGATCGGCATGTCCTCCGGTGGCACGGTTACCGTGGTGACCCCGAGCAGCTGCTGGTAGTGCTGGTAGCGGCTGACAAGCGTGCCGCGTTGCGCACGCAGCACCTCCACCTGTCGACGGGCCTCAGCCTCCTGCTTCTGCCTGATCTCCTCGATCGCGTCGGCCAGTTCGGTCTCGTGGGTGGCGCGCAACATCGCCAGCGCTTCGGCGTCGCGCTTCTCCATGGCGGTCAGCAGGGCGCCACCGAGATTGCGGACGTCGTCGGCCAACGCGAGCGCCTGGGCCACCAGGGTGTGGAACCGGTAGGTGGGCGGTGCGGCGGTCACCTCGGAGAGCACCGACGCGATGTCGAGCCCTGCCGCCCGTGCGCGCACCAGCAGTGCGGGGTCGATGGGTGGTTCGAACAGCGGCAGTTGGCGAACCACGCCTTCGATGCTCATGGAGTTGCGGATCTTGAACTGCCGGTCGGCGACGGTGTCCCAGTAGCCGAACAGCTTGTCGTTCCTGGGGACTCCGAAGTAGGTGACGCTCGGCCAGGACAACGGCGGTGCGTCTGGGTCGACGACGACGGTGTCCGGCGCTGTCGAACCGATGCGCTGCTCGATCGCCACCATCGTGTTCGACAGCCGTTCCAACTGCGGGTCGAGGCTGACGGCGGTACGAATCTGGGGCCGAACACGTTGCGGGATGGCCGTCGGCCGTTCACCGAGGATGTCACCGGCCAGGGTGTAGAGGTTGGCGGCGTAGTTGATCGACTCGATGGTGTCCTGTCGAAAAAGCTGGTCGCCCCACGCGATGAGGTTGTCCAGGTAGGCCATCACGACCATCTTCTGGAACGCCACCACCCGCATCCGGCCGATCGCGTACGGATTGAACGGGCTGGCCCGCCAGGTCGCGACCTGGCGCAACAGCCCAGCGTCGGCGGTACCGGCCGCGAGCGCGTTGATGATGTCCGACAACCGTTGGGGTGCGACGCCGTCCACCGACGCGTCGAACAACGGCTTGGTGCGCCAGAAGCGCGCCGGGACCTGTTGTCTCGACGTGTCAGTGGGGTCGAACACGAGGTGGAACCACCGCTGCGCCTCCTCGAAGCGCCGGTTCGCCGACAGCCGTGTGGCGATCAGCACCGGCGCGTGGAAGAACAGCTCCCAGTTGTACTGCTGGAAGAAGCCGGTGGGCGCGAAATCGACCTCCTCGACCGGATACGGCTCGCTGACGAGACGTTCGGGTTTGTACGTAGCCGCGAACGTGTCCGCGGCCCGCGACTGCCCTGCCCGGGTGACCAGCCGCTCGACGCCGCCGGCGGCGAGGTCGCTCTGGAAGTCGCCGACGTACGGGTGGAACGCGGTGCTGAAGAGGTAACGCCGGGCCTGCTTGGAGACCAGTACGGGGCCCAGCTCGGCGACGATGCGGTCGCGGCTCACGTAGTCGGAGATCTTCAGCATCGACTTGTCGGCCTTCGACACGAATTGACGTTGGTCGCCGACCTGGAAGAGGCTGCGCCGCGCCAGGGCTCGCTTGGGACGAATCGCGACATCGGTGGTGGAGGTCAGCTTCGCCAGCTGAAGCGGATCGGTGGTGCCGTGCACGGCGGCCACGTCGATCACCGGGTCGGGGTGCACCACGAATTCGGGCATGTACGTGGTGACGTCGGTGTAGTACTTGGCCTTGAGCTTGCCCACCACGGACGGGTCGATCTTGTCCTTGTCGGCCAAGAACCAGCCCCAGTCGATGCCGGTGGAGGGATCGACGACGAAGCACCGCTGGCCGTCCTGATAGACGAACGTCCGTGCGCCGCTGATGAACTGATCCTGATGGGCGTACGCCAGCGTGAAAGGGCTGGGCGACCTGCCGAGCGCCATGGCCTCGGTGCGCCAGTCGAGCGTCGCGGGCAGGTTGAGTCGATTGTTGCCCTTCTGGGCGAACAGCATCCCGGCCGGGACCGTGCCCGTGGGTTCGAAGATGCCCGCGATGCTCTGCCCGTAGGTCTCCACCTGACGGCTACGTCCGGTGAAGTGGAATCCCGAGACTGACGCGTACAGGGCGTTGTAACCGGGGTTCGCGGGCGTGTAACCGGGATTCACGGTGGAGACGTTGACGGCGGGGTTGTCCCACTCGGGCCAGATCCACAGATCGGGCGACCCGACGACGGCCCGCAGGACCAACTTCTGCTTGACGGTCTCAGGATGATCGTTGACCGGTACGAGCTGCGTCTGCACCGACACTTCGGTGACCTGCTTGGGCTGCCACTTGTTGCGGTGGAAGTAGGTGTAGGCCAACGAGATGTCGTAACGGCGGCCCGCCGGCAGCGTGGGTTTGTCGCCGGGCTCCTGCTGTGGCGTGATGTCGGCGAAGATCGGCCAGAACACGTACAGCCGGCCGTTCCATACCACCGGCAGCACCTGACGCTCACTGATGTCGGCGTCGATGGCCCTCCATGGTGTCCACTCGGCGTAGTCGATTCTGGTGCGCCAAAAGTACTTCGGGGTCAGTCCGCGGGTACGGCCGACGGCGTAGAGAGTGGCGGGGTTACCGGGGGCGGCGTCGACCTCGTAGAGGCCGAGGATCTCCAGTCGGGCGAGTTCGTCGAGTCGCTCGAGGTACACGCTGAACGCGTCGTCGACCAGCTCGGCGGTGACGTCGTCGCGCATCAACGCGGACTCGAGCTCGCCGAACAGAGGTGTCTTGTCGTCGCGCAGCGTCGGTTCCATCCAATTCTCGGGGAAGCAGAACACCTTGCGGTTGGCCTCCCACACGCGGTAGTTCTTCATCCACGCCCAGTCCCGCCAGCCCGGGTCCAGGGCGTCGTCGACCTCGATGCCGGCAACCAGGTTCATCGTGGCGCTCTGCACGAACAGCTGAACCGACGCGATGGCCTGTTTGATGCGTGACGTCGTGACGATCGGCTCGGTGCGGCTGTCCTGAAGCAGGTGGCGGTAGAGCTCCGATTCGGTGTGCAGGGCCGGCCACGCCGAGGCTGGGTCGGCCAGCACGTACTCCAACAGAGCGTCCCGCTGGGCGCGGCGCATCACGTCGCGGAGCGGCGCGGCCACCTCGCGCCAGCGGGCGTCGTCGTAGCGTGCCTTCACCACTTCGCGCGCTGATCGTGCGGCACGCTCGTCGCACTCTACGGCGGCGAACTGAGCCAGCTGCGCGGCGGACGCCCCGGTGCGGCGGACGAGTCCGATGACGCGCAGCTGCGCCGCAGGGCCCGTTTCGTCGGCGAAGTCGGCGACGGTGAGGCCGGTGGTGGTGGCCAGCGTCGACAGGTCCGCGGCCGAGACCCGGAGGTTGTCACGGGAGGCCGCTGTCGCGATGGCCGCGGTGAGATCGTCAAGTGTGGCGCCGGGTTGGCGTGCCGACGCCAGCAGGGCGGAGACAACGGGCCGACCGAGATTGGCGGCGCATCGGCTGAGCCGCAGCACCCGCAGCAACGCGGCCAGCGGCACCGGGTCGCGCGGCGTCGGGGTCACCGGCAGCGTCGCGGGCTGCCACCACGGCGCCTGCGAGGCGGGTTGCCAGGGAATCGGTCGTGGCGCGACGGTGGCGCCGTAGTCGGCCAGCCAGGAGAGTTCGGTCGTGGTCCAACCCATTCGGGTCACCAGGCGTGCGAGCTTGGCCATCCGCACATAGGTGCGGAACTGCGCCTCGAAGCTCACCGCGGTCAGCGGCACGTCCTGGTGGCTGGTGGCGAACGACGGGGCGAGGAAATCCGCAAGCGCCGGTCGCGCCGGGTCGTCCGCCGACACGAGCCGGTGTGTGAGCAGGTCGTCGACGAGTGCGATCGGTACGCCCAACTGCTCCGAGCAGTCGGACACGATCACGCGGTGGCTCAGCTCGGCGCGCAGATGCGTCGCGACACCGGCTGCGACCGCGGCTATCCGAGCGTCGCCCGCGGTGTCGAGCAACGCGTTCACCGCCGCGACGTCGAACAGGCGGCGCTCGTTGGCAGGCGCGTACGCGGTGGCGGCGGTGGCCAGCGCGTCGAGTGCGGTGCGCCACGAGGCATCGACGGACAGGGAGGCGAGCCGGGTCCGTTCGTCGGTCGTGAGCGGGCCGTCGCTGACGATTTCGCCGGCGGGTCCGTCGTGGTGGATGCGGGTGCGCAGCTCCGGGGGGAGCACCAGGTCGGCGGGTAGCGCCGGCAGGCCGGCCCTCAACGGGGGCCACTGCCACGTTTTCAGGCTGCGCGAGAGGACGGTCCGCGGCGCGTCGTAGGCGGCGTGTACGGCCGCCCGGTAGGCGGCGTCGGTGTGCGCGCTCAGCAGCGCGCCACGTTGGGCGGTGGTCAGCACGCCCCGCACCCGAAGCCGGCCGTCGGTGGCGGTGACGCGGGGCCGCAGCGCCGCCGGGACAACCAGGTCGTTCGGCGGGGCCGGCAACGGCGCGTCGAACGTCGCTGTGTCATCGAGTACGGCCAGCACGTCGTCGATGAGCGGGGTGGACCACCGCAGTTGGGCCATCCACCGCCGCAGTGCCTCCGCCGGAACCTGGCCGGCGATCTCGGTGCCGGCCGCGACGTCGCGCAGGGCGTCGCGTGTCTCACCCAGGCGTACGGCCAGCTCCTCCTCCGACGGGCCCATCGCCTGGCCGGGCGTCGTCGTCTGGTGAAAGAGCAGGTAGTCCACCTCGGGGACGGTGAGCCCGCTCTCGCGTATGTCGGTGACGAGGTCGACGAACCGTTCGGTGGCGGCCGGGCCGGCCACTCCCGACGGGAACACGTCGGCGGCACAGCCCCGTAGCGCCAACAGCTCGTCGACCGGCATGGTCAGCGCGCGGGCCAGCCGACTGAAGCGGTACAGCGCCGACAGATTCGCGAGAGTGAGGCGCCCGTCGGTCAGCGTGCGCGTCAACGTATCGAGTTCACCGGCGGTCAGATTGAGAGCGCTCATGATGGCCGACGTATGTGCGGTGATCACGGCCTGCGCGGGATCGAGCGCGAGCAACGCGATCTCCATGGCACCGCCCGCGTCCTCGGCCACGGCGAAGGCCGGGTCGCTGGGCCGCATCACTTCGGGGTTGCCGAACAGCTTGAAGTAGAGCTCGTCGGGCCGGTCGGCGCGCAGCGTCGCCCACAGCGCGGGCAGTTCGGCGGGGGTGATGCCGAGCCGCTGGTGCAGGCGGGCCGCGCAGGACAGTGCGACCAGCAGTTTGTCGTCGATCCGGTCGTTGACGTCGGCGAGATCGGAGCGCAGCGCGGCGATGAGGTCGTCGCACTCTCGGGTGGTCCAGCCCAGCGCCCGACGCAACCGCACGAACCTGCGCATCCGGTCGGCGGCCGCCGCGTCGAAGTCGACAATGACGAGCTTGGCGACGTCGCAGGTCGCCGGGTCCTGCGGGTCGGCGGACTGGATGCGGATGGTGTCGTCGGGATCGACGAACTCACTGGACAGCAGGCCGAGCAGGTCGGGGTAGTCGACGTCGAACCGGTGCAGCACCTGTGCGACCCAGCGCAGCGCCTCGGTCCACGTGAGGTTGACGGTCGCCATCGCCTCGGCGACCGCGTCGTACACCGCGACGGGGTTGCCGTTCTCGGCGAGCCCGAAATCACTCCACGGAGTCGCGGAACGGCCGGTCATGAGCGTGTGTTGCCCGACGGTGACGCCCAGCGACTCGCATGCGATGTCGACATCGGTGTACGGGTCGTCGGCGGGGGAGGCCAACGCGACCATCAGGTCACGGCGGTGGGTGGCGGGGGCGTCGGGATCGTCGAGTAGGTGCCCCACGTAGGTGCGCACCTCCTCGGTCCACAGGTCGAGCGGCGCCGAGACGGGGTAGACGGCGGTGCGCAGCGCGTCGTAGGCCCTGGCGTTGCGGTGTTCAGGTTCGGCGGCGAGTTCTACCGCGGTACCTGCGGTCTGACAGCTGCCGAACCGGGCGGTGAGCTCCGTCGGTGAGCTGCGACGCAGCACCCACAGCACGCGATGGTCGGTGAGGAACCAATGCTCGTCGGGCGTGACGACGTAGCACGCGTGGTCCTCGGCGAGCGGTACGCCCGCGGCGGCGAACGCGTCCCGCAGGGCGGCCGAGATGGTGCGCGCATCGAGCTCAGCGGCTTCGGCGGCGTCGACAGTGATGTCGGCGATGGGGGCGACGAGGTTCTCGAGCAGTTCCAGGGTGAGGTCGAGGTGAGGCAGCGTGGTGTTGGTGTTCGCGCAGGACAACTCGATCTCGCCGATGTCCGGGCGGCGACGGTAGAGCACGTCGAGCGCGGTGCCTCCGCCGGGCAGGTGCCGATCGGCCAGCCAACCGAGCAGCTCGGCCAGGTAGGCGGCGGGGCTGAGAATCGAATTGCAGTCCCCGCACTCGCAGTAGCCCGCGGAGCCGAACAGCGTCTCCAGATTGGCCCGGCCCTCGTAGTCGTACGCTGGCAGCACGTACATCGGGGTGTCGTTCAGTTCGGGAGCGAACGCCGAATAGATGGCTGCACTGGTCGCCGAGATGTTTACCGCTCTCGTAAGGTAGTTCAACGCCGGTGTCGGCCCGCCGAGCGCCTCGCCGTACCGGCCGATGAACGTCGAGGCGCCCAACCGCGCGATCGCCGTCGCCGAATCCAGGCCCGCGTCGCGCAGCACCTTCATGTGCGCGGGATCCTTTGTGACATTGAACAGCCGCTTGACGGTGGCGACCTCGTCGACGAGTGCGGCGCGATCAGCGACGTCGTCGAACAGCGCTTCGTCGAGTTGGGCGGGGTCGATGCCCGTGCGCAGGTCGAACGTCGTGTCGTCGCGAAGCACGTTGCGCCAGAAGGTCCTCGCGTCGCCTGTCGTCGCGTCGTCGGCCAACAGTGTGTTGGCCAGCACTTCTGTGGGCATGGTCTCGGCCACGACGGCGCGTAACGTCGTGGCGTACGTCCTGATCTTGGCCTTTTCGATCTCTTCCGGTGGGGTGCCGTGCGGCAGCGCGGCGACAACCGCGGCGTCGATCTCCGGTGGCACCCTGTCGTTGTCGGGAAGCTCGCTGATCAAGGACTCGAAGTCGCCAACCGAGTACGCCGACAGCGCCTTGACGCCGTCGAGCCGGCTCGCCAGCGTGTCGACGAGCGGGGCGTGTTCACCGGTGAGCGCGGCGAGCTGCATGTTGAGTTGCAGCCGGGGCACCTGCTCGGCGAGCAGCGGATCCGCGGCCACCGTCTCCCACAGATGCGGAAGCTCACCGTCATCGCCCGGTTCGGTCCACACCGCGTCGTGTTGAACGAGCTTTTCCACGTATGCCGTTCGTGCGGTGATGCCGTCGAGGGAATGCAGCAACCCGCCCAACGCGTCCGGGCTCTCGGCGAGCACCTTGATCGCGGCGGCGCGGATGTCGGATGCCACGGACGCCACGTCCTCGACGGCGCGGGCTGGCACCAGTCCGCGGTCGGAGGCGGATTGCATGGCAGCCTGCAACCGGTCGTCACTCTGGCTGGCGAGCGACGCGAGGTCGGTGGCCACGCCCCGCCGGACCAGCCCGTACAACGCCTCGGGCGCGACGCCAGTGGTCTCGGAGAGTCGGTGGGCCACGACCAGATCGGCGAGCCGTCGCATCGGCTGGTTGGTCTTGCCGGCCAGCAGCGACAGGTCGTGGATCCCTTTCTTCTCATCGAGGTCGGCGATGCTGAGCCCGTCGAGGTGACGGTCGAGCTCCGTGACGGCTTGCTGGTATTCGGACCAGCGAGTCTCCGGGCCGCCGTTCACCCGGATGCGAACCTTTTCGATAGGTTGGGCCGCGTAGAAGATGCGCGACTGTGCCAGGGACGACTCGGCGCTGCCGTCGCTGGCCTCGTCCGCACCTGCGAACGCACGTACCTGCAGGTCGACCTGGTCGCGGCCGATGTCGGCGGGGTCGTACTCGATGACGAACTCGCCGCGCTCGTCGGTGACCGCCGAGCCGAGCGGCACGTCGTCGCGCAGGCCGCGGTGCAGGGCCACGAGATGGACGCCGGAGATGGCCAACCCGCGCCGATACATCACCTGGCCGCGAACCACGCGGCGCGGACGCTCCGGTGGTGGGTCACGGCCCTCAAGGGCCGCCACGGTGCGATCGTCGACGACAACGCTGGCCCCGAGTTCGTGCCGGCGCTGAAACTCTGTGACGGCTTCCTGCGTGCCACGTTCGAATATTTGACCGCGAACCTCGTCAGGTGGTGCGGGATGGCCCGCGCTGTCGAGCAGCCGGTGCAGCTCGACCACGTCGTCACCGCGGGCACCGAGGCGAAGGTTCTTGCCGTACAGCGACATCCGAGCTCCCCCCGGTGGACGCTCCGAGTCGGATTGATGCTACTCAGTGATGGAACGCTCGCACGTGGCAATCGCCGTCGACATGCCGATCGTTCGTGGCCTCCGATCGTGCATTGCCGCCGCTCGGGCTCGTCGACTCCGCATGAGGGCCGATATCAAGGTTCATTGGTCTGGCCGACGCGACGGTGTTCGACTGGAACGCGCTTGTCGGGGGCAAGGAACGCAAGGCTGGACGGGTCGTAGTAGGACGGGTGTAGGTCCGGCGTTGGTCGAGGAGTCTCCGAGAATCCGGCTTGTCAGGCCGTCAGGCATGTGCCGAGGCGTGCCAGAGGCGAAGTGCTCGGTCGCGAGGCGGCTGGGAGAGTTCGCGCGAGTCCTTCATGTCGGCCGGTACGTCGCGCGCCTGCCGGAACCCCGTGCCGACGGGCAGCATTCTGGCCTTGGCCGGGGGCGGCGTCCCGGCGCTGATTGTGCGCCGCCGGATCGCCGTGACCAGGGTCGCCGCCCGCAGCCGGTGGGTGCCTGCCCACTTTGAGCGCTGAGCAGCGCCGAGAGTCAGCGTCGCCGTGGGTGTTGCCGCACACGGTGACAGACACGCCCGACCGCGAAGTGTCGGCCCCGGCGGCTCAGGCCGGGCTGAACTGGATGAGGACCGACGCGGTCGGCAGTTCGTCCGGAGCGGGTGGCGCCTCGGTGCGCCAGGCCAGCCGTACGCTCCATCGGCGGCCCGGCGGAAGGCGGTAGGCGTCGGCGATGCCGCCGGCCGTGCCGCTGGAGAACCCGAGGATGCCCGACTCGAAGACCACATCGAGGACGTGGCTGCGGTCCCAGTCGGCCGGGTCGAAGTCGGCCGGCCCGTCCCAGGTTTCCAGCCGGGTGTCGCTACCCAGCACCACGGCGTCGTCGATGTTCTCGACGAGCACGTAGCCCGGCGTCGAGCTGACCCATTGATCGAGCTCGTGGGGTGGGGGCGGCACGTTGCGCCGGTCGTTGCTGTCGTCGATCATCGCGAACAGTCGATAGTCGACATCGACGTACAGCTCGGTGTGCTCGACCAGCGCCGCCATGCGCTCTCCTCCCCGCTCGGTCGACTACGAGGGTAGCGATCTCCCGCCGACCATCCGGCCGGCCAGACATGGCTGCACAACACCGCGCAGTACCAGACCAGCAATGCCACAATCCCGGTCGGCCAGGGCAAGGCGTGGACGGACGGGACGAGCTTCCGGCTCGAACCCAGCTCCCTGGAGTGGCTCGTGCTCACCAAGGACGGCAAGGTCGCCTCCCGTGGTACGGGAACCCTCAACGGCCGGTCCGGCTACACCTGGGTGATCTACGGCTGGGACGCCTGTTCGTCGGGCCGCACCGACTGCGTGGGCATCCCCACCGACCGGGCCCGTCTGGTCGTCTTCGAAACCGCCACCGGGACGGTCGTCTACGACCATAGCCCCGGCAGCACCGAGTTCGACGTCGACCGGATCGCCCCACGCGATCTGACCTCCGGCGCCGTCCAGCTGCACCGCACCGGAACGCGCTGAACCGGTATCCGGCGCCGGCCGATCACGCGGCCGGCGCCGGGGCTGGATCTACTTAGCGCACGGAATCACCGCGGGTGGGCGGCCTGAGCGGCGGCGTCGGGCGTGCGGGCGGCGGTCATCGGGTGCGGGTGCGGGTGCGGGTGGTCGCGTCGGTCAGGACGACGTGCAGGTCGGCGGGCAGCGCGACGAAGGCTTTCTGGTAGACCACGAGGACGTTCACCTTAGGGAAGAAGATCAGATTGCCGGTGGTGGTCGCGGCTGCGGCCGCGGGCAGGTTGGCCGTTAGTGCGTAGCCGTTGTCGTAGCCGGCGCGCGAGCCGTAGTTAGGCCCGTTGAGGACCGCGCCGCCGGTGAGGTCGTCCGGCGGCTTGGCGCCGAACTGCCGGAACAGCGCGTACTCCGACTCCGGGCGCCTCGTCGGCCCTCCACCGAGCCACGCCATGCACGCATCTGCCGAGCCGCGAGCCCGCGCTACGCAGCGTCACGCCGAGTCGGCCCGGGTTCCGTCAAAACCATGAGCGGACCGTCCGGTCGGACTCACTCTTGGGGCCGTCTCCCGTTCGCGCCAAGCGCTCGCAACTCAGCGATGGCCGCCGTGGACGGGAGCGTGTCGAGGTGGCAGGCAGCGTGCGGTGAGCGGATGTCGAGGGCGCAGTCCGGCGGGATTGCGGACCCCGCTGACTGTTACCGTCCGCGGCGTGAAGAGCGATGACGAACTCCTGGAATTGGTTCGCCATGACCTGAGTCTCGCCGAGATGCTGTGGGAGGTCTGCGAGTTTGACCTCACACGCGGTGATCACAGCGAAGCTGTCCGGCTGTCGTCCGGGCAGGCACTGGAAGGCATAGCAGGTGACTTCACTGGCGGCACGTTCTTCCTCTGCGGTGAACGCCGCTCGGTCCGCCCGGTCTTGTATGCCAGCTCCGAAGGGCAGGCCGGCCTTATCGGCTATAGCCTTGCCGAAGCTTTGGAGGTCATGATCGGGCTACCGTCCTGGTGGGACTGCTTGAAGTTTCCGGCGACGGGGATCTGGTGAGCATGCAGTCCGCTGCGGAGCACCTGCAGCGCGACGAGCTCAGAGACCAGCCGGAGGTTGGAGCTAAGCGAGTCCAACTCGCGACAGCACTGATGTTGGACCTGGCGACTGTCCCGCTGCTGCTGGCCCGCTTGCGTGATGCGGTGGCCGGTACCGCACCTGATTTCCTCCTCACCGTCGAAACTGGTGAGGAGTACGAGTCGCTGTTCGGGCCGTGGCTGCCGAGCCGCAATCCCTCCTGGAGTTGAGAACCTCCGTCGCAGTCAAACGGTCGAACGCCAAGATCAGGAGTGCTGATCTGCCGCGAACTACATGGCGTCCGGAACATGATCAGTCGCTCACGGCTTTGCCGAGAGCAGTGTTCCTGATTGTGACGGAGGGCTTCGGCCGGGTATCGGTGGTGCGGGTCGGGTGGCGGCAGGGTCAGCGGCGGCGGTTTTCGATGTGGTGGCGGGCGCGGGAGCGGGCGGCGGCGGCCGGGGTCGAGCCGGTGGCGCGGGCGGTGCGCAGGATGTCGGTGAGGGTGTCGGCGATGCCGTGGACCCGGGCGGTGGCCTGGGCGGAGGTTTCCTGGTGTAGCTCGACGGCGGTGGCGTGGATGATGCCGCCGGCGCTGACGATGATGTCCGGTGCCCAGAGGATGTCGTGCTGGTGCAGCAGGTCGGCGGCGGCCGGGGTGTCGAGTTGGTTGTTGGCCGGTCCGGCGATCGCGGCGCAGCGCAGTGTCGGCACTGTGTGCGGGGTGAGCAGACCGCCAAGAGCGGCGGGGACGAGCACGTCCACGTCGGCGGTCAGGCAGTCCTGCGGGCTGGTCCATGCGGCACCCGCGGTGTCGGCGAGCGTGCGCCTGCCCTCGTCGGTGTCGGCGGCCACCAGGGTCGCGCCGGCTTCGGCGAGCATGCGCAGTACGTGGCCGCCGACGCGGCCGAGGCCGAGCACGGCGAAGCTGCGCGCGGACAGGTCGGCTGACCCGAATCGCTCGGCGCACAGGGCATGCAGCGCGGCGAGGACGCCGACGGCGGTGTGTCCGGAGGAGTCGCCGCTGCCACCGGCGTGCACCGGTCGGCAGAACGCATGCGGGGTCCGTTCGGCGATCGTGGCCATGTCGTCCGGTCCGGTTCCCACGTCCGGTCCG
>NZ_JBNCNZ010000021.1:0-99862 GCF_049847245.1 Micromonospora sp. DT68 | reverse complement strand
CTTGCTGCCACCAACAGCGGCGCTTCTACTCCAAGCCCCACAAGTCAGACACCGTCACGACTTTGCCGGGGCCCTGGCTTGCCAAGGAGGATGGATATGCAAGTCCTGCGTTCGGACGCGACAGCTGACACGGAATTGTCAGGAACTCGGCTGGATCTGCTCAGTCTGGCCCGGGCGCTCCGCTCCGGCCGCGAGACACTGCCGCTCAACGCCGCGGCGGACCCTTTTCCATACAGCAGGGCACTGTCGACGATAGAGTCAACACGCACGTCCGGTGATCTTGTGATATCGCTTTCGACAGATTCTCACGCCTTGACATTCTCCGGTGGATCGGAAGAGTTGGAGTCTCTTGCGTCGACCCTTATCGGCTTCGCCGAAGATGGTGACGATTCTGCCCACCTTCATGTGGAATACGTCCCCGGCCACGAGTACCTGTCGCCGAATTCCGAGCCGTTGGTAATTGCGCTTACCGGGGGAGAGGGTGGCGCCCGTCGTCGTCGGAGTCATCCCGTATGATCCCGGCCGTGGCCTGATCAGCGACTGGGACGACGACACCGTCCTGCGAATAAAGGTGCTCGAGACGACGGCGAAGACGATCCTGATCTCGGGCAACGCGGCTGGGCTCACCTCGCTCGCGCGTCACCTGCTCACCCTCGCGCAGCCCAGTGCCCCGGCCGGGTCCCATCTGGACTTCGACGACTACTGCGGTTGGTTCGAGGAAGGGTCGTTCGGGGTCCGGATCGAACTGGAGTAGCGGAGATGAGCGGATCCCTCTGTTGGCGTACGCAGGTCGTAGAGTTCCTTGATGGTCTTGGCGCGCTTCGCGCCGCTCTTCTTCAGAGTGGCGCGGACCTGGAGACCCTCGGGCAGTTGGTTACGGAGGCCAGGAAAGGTGGAGTTCAGCGAAGTGGGATCCTGGGAGGTGTGGAGTACCAGGTCCACGGCCGTGGTGTGTTGATGGTCGACGCAGTCGGCCGTGAGGTGGACGTCGATCTTCTTCCCGATGATTCCGCGATATTTGATCCATGGCGTTTGTTGCGCTTCTCGAACCAATCTGAAGTAGCGGGCTCGGAGGTCAGCCGCTGTGTCGAGCAAGTGTGTCGCGAACTTGTGAGGGAGGGTGTGCTCCGTGAGCCGGCACCCGGATGGTTCTGCGCTGTCGATGAGCCGGTCCCGCGGCGGTCGCGGCCGTAGCAACGCCTAGTCAGGGAGCGGAGTCGATGAACCACGGCGTCACCGATGGTCCTCAGGACATGCTCAGCCCTGCTGGGTTTGCAGCCTGGAGGTTTCTTCGAAGCGGGCACCGTAGGCATGCCGCTTGGTTGCTGGCGCATCCCCGATCCGCGCCGGAACTGATATTTCAATCATGGGTGCTAGCGATGCGCCGCACGTTCTCCCGAGAGGCGTCCGACCAGCGTGTATCCGTGTACCTGGAAGGCGTGATCAACCGAACGGGCCGGTCGGCGGCCGACCTCCAAGTTGCTGAGCTGATTGACCTGGCTTTCAATAGCTCCTCTGCTGCGAGCCGGAACGTGAAGGGGGACATCCTGCCGATTCTCGCCAACTTGGTGCAGAGTCAGTTCCCAAGTGGAGAGCAGTGTGCCGAGTTGGTGCGCGCAGCAGAATCGCGGGCCGACCGGCTACGCCGCAAAGCACGCAAGCGGCCGACTGTTGCAGGGCTAGGAAGTGCCCTGCCTACGAGTGGTCCCAGGTCGGTGGTCGGGCAGATCCTCAAGGCGCAAGCCTCCTATGACCGAGAGCTCCTGTCAGCGCTGCCTGATGAGGAGTCCAGCGAGGCCGCGGCCGAACTCATTGACCGGGCAACCGCTGCCGTGCTTCGGGAGCGATTTCCATCTCCTTCATCGGTGGAGCTTGTGCCAAAGTTTGCGGCCCGGGTAGCGAAGTCGTCCAGCGACGTCCGGCTGGACGAAATTCTTGCGGAGGCAGTCGTCCGAGATGCGCTCCTTCCCCAATCAGCTATCGAATTGCCGGACGACCTCATGCTGCACGCAAAGATTATGACGTTTGTGCAGGCAGCGGAGGACCTCGGATTGTATTCGCGGGAGATTGATTCAATAATCAGTGCCGCAGAACGTGCGGCCGAGAACGCAGGCGCCCGACTGAAGGCTATGCCTTGATCGAGGTCCGTGGCCAGTGAGTGAAGTTTGGGCTTTGTCCGCCGAGTTGGACACCCTTCGTGGGCTGCAAGCGCGAGGTGCACGGCTGCGTGATGAAGACAGCCTGCTGTTCAGCCTCGTTGACGAGGCGCGCTCTGGCCGATGGGACGTGCGTGTCTTCTCCACGGCCTGGCGAATCGAATCCGATGACGACGTGGTGGTTGGTGCCGACGACGACAGGGATCGCCTCCGGCGGGCTGTCGCGGTGATAAACGGCAAGATTCTTCAGGGCGTTGAGGTCCGCGCCCCGAGCCTCGACACTACGTTCGTTTTTGCTGGTTACCGTCTTCGCGTCTTTCCTGTAACCGCCAGTGTCGACCTTCGAGGTTGGCAGCAATTGTCACTTCGCTCGCCCGCCGGTCGAATACTGGATATCGGTCCGGGAGCGTCTTGGAGGTTCCGACGGAGTGGCACCGGTGGCGCTGACCGACGTTGACCAGCACCGGATGCAGGGACTGCTTGCGCAGCTCGAAGGATCCACTGTGGGTAATGCCCGCCTGAGCCCGCTCGGTGGAAGTTGGATAACTATCGAGCTGGGACGCTCTCTTCTCTTCGTCGAGATGGCGGCGTGGAGGCTTGAGGGAAGCACGGAATTCCTCGTAGCCTGCGAGGATGATCGAGACGGAATTAGAGGTTTGATCACGGAACTGGATGGCCGAACGTTGGGGTCCATCCAGGTTTCTCGCCACCTCGACCTGGTCTTGACCTTCGAAGGGCTACTCCTGCTGCTCTTCGTCTGCACCGGAGCGGACGGGGAGTTCCAGCACTGGTCAATTCAGTTCGACACGAGACAGACGCTTTTCGCAGGTCCGGGGCATTCTTGGACACTCTCAGGGCCGAGCTGACGGATCTTGAGGCGGGGTCGCGACTTCAGCCGCCACCCCGTTACGCGGGGCGCCGTTAGGTTGAGGAGTTGCATGAGAAATATGGCGTCAGGATGGGCAACCGGACCGAGATCGACGTCATGGCCGCCCGCTGTCCTATCGAACTCGGTCAACTCACCACGCCAAACACCTGCTCACCGAATAGGCATAATTTCGCGGGTCAGATGGACGACCTAGGAGTTGGGCACAACTGATGGCGAACTTCGACCTTGATTCAACAGTCGAAGAACTTGCTCGTTCTGTCGAGGAGCTTCCGATACGCTCGAAGGCAGCCTTATTCGGTGCATGTGCCGAGGTGTTGGTCCCCCTGCTGGACGATGTCGAGCGGCGGACGTCGGGTAAATGGACCTTTTCTGCGGCTCGTATAGCCCTCGATCTAGTGCCACCGTTCATCGAGGGTGGGCCCGCCCAGGGCGATCACCTTGAGCTCAGGAAGCGCATCCTTGCGGCCGGGCCGAATGGGCATGAACTCGATTCCCCCTGGAGCAGTTACGCGCAGGACGCACTCACCTGCGCTGATGCGGCGTTGGTTGCGGCATCAACACTAGGTGACCTCGATTTTGAACCGATCTGGATTCAGTACGTGATCAACCCGATGGTGGTTTCGCTCGATGTGCAGGGTTATGATGTCGAATTCTCTCCCGGACCAGTGGGGGGAAACGAATTGCAGGTTCAGCTCGACCGAGTTATCGCTTTCCTGCACTCAGCCACAGCTCGACTTTCCCTCCAAGCGGTTGACCGTGTGACGTACAGGGACTTGGTCGAGGAGGCTGAGATCATACGACCGACGGTACTTGGATAGGCGTGTCGCGGAGAGCGGGTGGCGGGCAGGTCCGGGAGACTCTTGGACACTCGC
Source organism: Micromonospora sp. DT68 (assembly GCF_049847245.1). Taxonomy (NCBI): domain Bacteria; kingdom Bacillati; phylum Actinomycetota; class Actinomycetes; order Micromonosporales; family Micromonosporaceae; genus Micromonospora; species Micromonospora sp. DT68. Next base: position 95,945 of record NZ_JBNCNZ010000021.1, on the reverse strand, counting down.
AGGGCCGAGCTGACGGATGTGGATGCGGGGTCGCGACGTCAGCCGCGACCCCGCACAGTGGCCTTATCAGGAGCGGGAGCAGGACGTCCCGTTGAGCGAGAAGCTGGTCGGTGACGAGTACGACCCGTTCAGCGTCCCCTGGTAGCCGAAGCTTGCCGTGCCGCCGGGCGCGATCGACCCGTTGTGGCCGACGTTGCGGGCGGTCACCGCGGAGCCGCTCTGGCTGACCGTGGCGTTCCAGGCGTTGGTGACGGTCTGCCCGCTGGGCAGCGTGTAGTTCAGCGTCCAGCCGTTGATCGTGCTGGACCCGGTGTTGGTGATCTGCACGTCGGCGGTGAAGCCGTTGTTCCACGAGTTCGGCGTGTACTTCACCGCGCACCCCGAGTTGCCGCCCGGCGGCGGTGTGGTCCCCGGGGGCGGGGTGGTGGGGTTGTTGCTGCCACCGCCGTTGACGTTCGCCGAGAACGAGGTCACCGCGAGGCCGGCGCCGCCCTGCCAAGGCTCGAAGCCGGCTTGGATGCTGGTCAGGTACCAGCTGTTGGTGATGGCGCCCCGGTTGCGGACGTCGTTGATGAACTCCAGCACGCTGAAGTTCAGGCTGGAGATCGCCGACGGCGCGACGTACGAGATGACGTTGTTCCCACCGTTGTTGCCCTGCCATACCTCCCAGGTCCGGCCGGCGAGGGTGGTGTTGCCGACCCGCGAGCCGATGGGCTGGATCGATCCCTGCCGGTTGAGCCAGATCATGATCTCCATCTGGTTCACGCCGTCGCGCTTGGGCGACGGGTCCAGCCAGATGTCGTACGACGCGTTGTAGGTGGCGCCGCTGACGTACCGGTAGTTGATGCTGCTGGTGGCGCTGCTGATCTGGCTCACCTGGATCGGCAGGTTCGTGCCGGGGGAGCAGTTGGTGTAGTGACAGCCGAAGAACACCGAGGGGTACGCCGTGGGCGCGCCGTTGGTGGGGTTGCTGCCGTTCTGCGTGGTGATCTCGAAGCCGGTGCTTGTGACGTTGATGCACTGCTGGGCGGTGGTTCCCCACTTGTTGTTCTGCACTACGTACCGGCCCTGGATGGTGGTGGAGCCGTACTGCTCGCAGATCTGGGTGTCGGCGGAGGCGGTGCCCCCGAGGGCTACGGCGAAGAGCGAGCCGCTGAGCAGCAGGCCGGCCGCCAGCAGGGCCCGAAGTGGACGTTTCATGACGCTCCTTGACTGCGGCGCGTGCGGCGCGCCGAACGGGTCGGGGCAGGTGCGGGAGCGCTCCCACGCTCGCTGACACATTTACATGTCTGAAACTCTCGCGCAACCGTTCGCGTCAAACTGGTGAAATGTGAGGATTGCCATCCGCCCGCCGGACGGCCGTCGCCGCACGTCCAGCTGAGCGGCACGCGTCCCCGAGAGGTGGTTCCGGGCGGCCGGTCGGGCTCTGGTGTGCGCCGATTGCGCCGAGTAGCGTGTTGCCTCCAACGCGTGCCGTAACCCCTCCGGAGGCGTACACCACAATGGGTGGCTCTCCCCTGCGCATCCTCGTCGTCGGCGCGGGCATCGCAGGTCTCGCCGTGGCCCGGGCGTTACGCCTGGCGGGCTTCCGGCCCGACGTCACCGACAAACTGCCGCCGGGGGAGTCGACAGCGACCGGCCTCTACCTGCCCGGCAACGCCGCCCGCGCGTTGCGTCGACTCGACCTGCACGACCCGGTCCGCCCACTCGGACAGGTCATCCACCGGCAGTGCTTCTTCGACGCGACAGGCGCGCCGCTGTGTGAGGTGGATCTCGACACCCTCTGGGCCGGCGTCGGCGAATGCCGGGCGCTGCCCCGGGCCGACCTGCACCGGGTGCTGCTCAGCGGCGCTGGCGGCGCCGTCCGCCACGGCGCCGAGGTCCGCGCCCTGGACCTGCTTCCGGGCGGCGTCGGCGTCACCTTCACCGACAACACCACCACCGAGTACGACCTGGTCATCGGCGCCGACGGGCCGCGTTCCTCGGTCCGGGCGCTGGCCGCGCTCGGCGGGCCGCCCCGCCCCGTCGGGCAGGTGGTCTACCGGGCGGTGCTGCGCGACGGCCCACCCGTCAGCGAGTGGACCGGTCTGCTCGGGCAGCGCTCCGGCCTGCTGTTGGTGCCGATCGGTGGGGGTCGGCTGCACTTCTACGCCGACGAGGCCGGCACCAAGACACCCGCCGACCCGTTGGCCCGGCTCCGCGAACTCTTCGGCGACTACCGGGGGCCCGTGCCCGAGGTGCTGGAGATGCTGACGCAGGACCAGGTCCACGTCGGGCTCACCGACGAAGTGGAGCTGGGCCGCTGGTACCGGGGCCGGGTGCTGCTGGTCGGCGACGCCGCCCACGCCACCGCGCCGACGCTGTCGCAGGGTGCCGCCATGGCGCTGGAGGACGCCGTGGTGCTTGCCGAATCACTGTGCGCAGCCAGCAGCGTCGATGCGGCGCTCGTGGCGTACGAGAGTCGTCGTCGCCCGCGTACCCGATGGGTGGCCGACCGGACCCGGGACCGCAACCGCACCAGGGACGTGCCGCCGGCGCTGCGCGACCCGCTGCTGCGCGGACGCGGCGGACGGATCTTCGGGGAGCACTACCGGCTACTGGTCGGCCCGCTGTAGTCCCGTAGTAGATCGTGTCACGCCACCCCACGCGGCGCTGCGACCTGCCGGGGACTATCCTCCTTGCGGATGACGGCCCGCAGATAACCAGCGTGTGCCGAGCGACAACCGAGAACCGGAGGCCACTCGTGACCACCGTCGCACCCAAGCCGGTCGTGACCCGGCCCTGGCCGGTCCGGGAGCCGGTCAAGGGGTCGGCCATCGCGCGGCTGCTGCGAACCACGGACGCGAAGCAGATCGGGATCATGTACATGATCACCGCGTTCGTGTTCTTCATGATCGGTGGCCTGATGGCCCTGGTCATGCGGGCTGAGCTGGCTCGACCCGGGCTGCAGTTCCTCTCGCCCGAGCAGTACAACCAGCTCTTCACGATGCACGGCACGATCATGCTGCTGTTCTTCGCGACGCCGATCGTGTTCGCCTTCGCGAACTACATCGTGCCGATCCAGATCGGCGCGCCCGACGTTTCCTTCCCCCGCCTGAACAGCTTCGCCTACTGGCTGTACCTGTTCGGCGGCACGATGGCGACCGCCGGCTTCATCACCCCGGGCGGCGCCGCCGACTTCGGCTGGTTCGCGTACGCGCCGCTGAGCAGCGTCGAGCACTCGCCCGGCGTCGGCGCCAACATGTGGGTGATGGGTCTGGCCATCTCCGGCCTGGGCACCATCCTCGGCGCGGTAAACATGATCACCACGATCCTCACCCTGCGCGCGCCCGGCATGACCATGTTCCGGATGCCGATCTTCACGTGGAACATCCTGGTCACCAGCCTCCTGGTGATCCTGGTCTTCCCGCTGCTGGCCGCCGCGCTGTTCGCGCTCGCCGCGGACCGCATCCTCGGTGCCCACGTGTACGACCCGGCAACCGGTGGGCCGATGCTCTGGCAGCACCTGTTCTGGTTCTTCGGCCACCCCGAGGTGTACATCGTCGCGCTGCCGTTCTTCGGCATCATCAGCGAGGTCATCCCGGTCTTCTCCCGCAAGCCGATCTTCGGCTACAAGGGCCTGGTCGCCGCGACGATCGCGATCGCCGCGCTCTCCATGAGCGTCTGGGCGCACCACATGTTCGCCACCGGCCAGGTGCTGCTGCCGTTCTTCAGCTTCCTGAGCTATCTGATCGCCGTGCCGACCGGTATGAAGTTCTTCAACTGGATCGGCACCATGTGGCGGGGCCAGATCAGCTTCGAGACGCCAATGCTCTGGGCGGTCGGTTTCCTTGTCACGTTCCTCTTCGGTGGTCTGACCGGTGTGCTGCTGGCGAGCCCGCCGCTGGACTTCCACGTGTCGGACTCGTACTTCGTGGTGGCCCACTTCCACTACGTGCTCTTCGGCACCATCGTGTTCGCGGTCTTCGCCGGCATCTACTTCTGGTTCCCGAAGATGTTCGGCCGGATGCTCGACGAGCGCCTGGGCAAGGTGCACTTCTGGCTCACCATGATCGGCTTCCACACCACGTTCCTGGTGCAGCACTGGCTGGGCAACGAGGGCATGCCCCGCCGGTACGCCGACTACCTGCCCAGCGACGGCTTCACCACGCTGAACATGATCTCGACGGTCGGCGCGTTCATCACCGGTATCTCGACGCTGCCGTTCATCTACAACTGCTGGAAGGCGTACAAGACCGGCCCGGTTGTCGAGGTGAACGACCCCTGGGGTCACGGCAACTCGCTGGAGTGGGCGACCAGCAGCCCGCCGCCGCTGCGCAACTTCGACCGGATGCCCCGGATCCGCTCCGAGCGGCCCGCGTTCGACGAGAAGTTCCCGGAGTTGGCCGCCGGTGGCCAGAGCCTGGCCGGCCCGCCGGAGGGTGGCTCCAAGCCGCTCACCAGCGAGTCGGACGGCGGTGCCAGCTACCGCGAGGACACCGCCAGCGACGTCGACCGCAACTGACGCGCAGCTGAGCAGTACGACGGGCGCCGCCCCCGGGACACCGGGAGCGGCGCCCGTCGCCATGTCCGGCCAGCAAGACCCGCGTCTCGCCCCGCGACCAAACAGTGCGGCTGCGGCTGCCTCTGCCGGTGTCGTTGCGGGCCGTGCGGGTGGACGGGGGCCATGCGGTGCCGTGCGGTGCGGGTGGACGCGGGCCGTGCGGGTGGACGCGGTGCGGTCGTGGCCTGGCCTGCGTTGTTGGGTTGTGTTGCTGGACTGCGGCTCCGATCCCGGCGTGGCTTTGTTGTTGTCGTTCGCCTCGGCGGTCGGGTCGTCGGTCCCTGAGAAGCTGATACCTGTGAGTCATATTGATGACTCACAGGTATCAGTGCGATGAGATGACATGCCCACCGGGGCGGCAGCTTGCCGGAGTGGCGATCGGTGTGCGGCAGCGCGCCGGAGTGGGAATGGGTGCGGCGGCTGCTTGGTGGCGCGGTGGATTAGCGGGTGGCGGGAGCGAGCTCCGCGTCGGGTAGCGGTAGCGGTAGCGATGCGGAGCTGGCAGCGGTGTTGCGGCGGCGTAGCTCGATCGGGAGGACGACCAACGTGACAAGCGCACCGAGCGCGCCGGTCACCACGAAGCCCCAGAGCGGAGCAGTGGCGTCGATCACCGCGCCAGCGAGCGGGGCGCCGATGGCCACGCCGACGGTGACGGCCGAGCCGTGCAGGCCCATGGCCTCGCCGCGTACCTCGGCGGGGACCAGTCGGCTGACCGCGTCCGAGCCGGCCGCGATGGTCGGCGCGCAGAGTGCCCCGGCCGGGATCAGCGCCAGGCAGAGCAGCCACCAGTGTGCGCCGCCCAGACCGACCGGGATTGTGCACAGGGCCAGCGCCCCGGTCAGCGCCAGCGGTGAGAACGAACGGTGCACGGCCCCGTAGGCGAATCCGCCGGCCAGCGAGGCGACCGCCCAGATGGTCAGCACGACGCCGGTCCAGCCGACCTCGCCGCTGGCCCGCAGGACGGCGACGACCGCCACGTCTGTGCCACCGAGCACCAGGGTGGCGGCGGCGCTGAGCGCCAGGACGGCGAGCAGTTGGGGCGTCAGCCACTCCCGGTGCGGCACCCGGCGGCGAGGGCCGACGGGCTCGGCAGCGCTGCGGATCGGTGGGTTGACGAGCCACAGGGCGACACCTGCGGCAACGATGCCACCGCCGACGAGGTACATGGTGGTCTGCGCCGAGATCGCGGTGACCAGGGCGACCGCCAGCGCTGGGCCGATCATGAAGGACAGCTCGACCGACATGGAGTCCAACGCGTACGCCGGCCGCCGTTGATCTTCCGGAACCAACGCGGCGATCGACTGGCGGACGACCGAGAAGATGGGCAGGGCCAGCGAGCCGGCCACGAAGGCGGTCGGCAGCAGCAGCGCGTACGGCAGCGACGGCGCCGTGCTCCAGAACACCGCTTCGGCGACCGCCGTCAGCACCAGCACCGGTCGCAGGCCGCGACGGTCCACGAGCCGGCCGAGCAGCGGGCCGCCGATCGCCGCGCCCACGGTGATGGCAGCGCCCACCAGGCCCGCCGCCCCGTAGCCCCGGTCGAGGTCGAGAACCACGTGAAAGGTCAGCGTGATCCCGGTCGCAGTGAGCGGGATTCGGGCCAGGACGGCGATCAGCAACAGCGACCGCAGGCCGGGCAGCGCGAGCGCCGCCCGGTAAGGCTTCATGTTCACGTTGGTCCCTACCTCCGGCGACATCCTCGACCGGCGGCGGACCGATGGCCACCCAATTACCGCATCATGCGGCCCTGATCACAGGCTCGCCGTGCAGTGTCACGCCAGCGCCGTCCATGGCACGCAACGCCACGTCGGTGGTGGCCGGAGCGACAGCGGCGGTCAACTCCAGCAACACGGTCGTGGCGAAGCCCTCGCGGGCGGCGTCCAGCGCGGTGGCCCGGACGCAGTGGTCGGTGGCGATCCCGACCACGTCGACCCGGTCCACGTCGTGCCGGCGCAGCCAGTCGGCCAGGCACTCGCCGTCGTCGGCGTGCCCCTCGAACCCGGAGTACGCCGCGGCGTACTCGCCCTTGTGGAAGATCGCCTCGACCCGCCCGGTGGCCAGGTCGGGGTGGAACTCCGAACCGCTGGTGCCGACCACGCAGTGCCGCGGCCAGGACTCCACGAAATCCGGCGGATCGCCGAAGTGCGCGCCCGGGTCGACGTGGTAGTCCTTCGTGGCGACCACGTGGTCCCACCGCTCCGGCTCGTTGGCGAGCAGACGGGAGATGCCGGCGGCCACCCCGGCGCCACCCGCGACGGCAAGTGAGCCGCCCTCGCAGAAGTCGTTCTGTACGTCCACGATGATCAGCGCGTTGGCCATCGGGGCACCTCTCTTCTCGTGCTCGGGTCTGTGGCGGCGGTCCGGAACGAACTCAGGCGGCGGGTACGACGGTGACCGGGATGGCCGGGTCACCGGCGGACAGCTTCAGCCCCTCCCACGGGATGGAGATGAGGCACTCCCGCAGGTGCGCCCGCGACTCGTCGAGGGTGGGCAGGGCCAGCGGCTCGCCGTCGGCCACGTACGAGCGCTGGAGCATCCGGTCGTTGGCCTGCCGGTCCGGCACGCCCTGCGAGACGATGATCTCTTCGGTCGCGGTGCCGGTGGGCTTGTGGCGGCGGACCGCGACCTTCCGGCCGCCGATCGTCGCCTTGTGCTCGGAACGCTTCACCACTGGCCGGCCCTCGACCTCGACGAGCTTGTAGACCAGCCCGGCGGTGGGCGCACCCGAGCCGGTGACCACTGCGGTGCCCGCGCCGTACATGTCGACAGGTTCGGCGGCCAGCGCGGCGATGGCGTACTCGTCCAGGTCACCCGACACGATGATCTTGGTCTCGGTGGCGCCCAGCGAGTCGAGCAGCTCGCGGGACTGCTGGGCGATCACTGCCAGGTCACCCGAGTCGATCCGTACCGCCCGCAGCTCCGGCCCGGCCACCGCGATGGCGTTGCGGATCCCCTGGCTGATGTCGTACGTGTCGACAAGCAGCGTGGTGTCCTTGCCCAGCGTGGCGACCTGCGAGGCGAACGCGGCGCGCTCGTCGTCGTGCAGCAGCGTGAACGCGTGCGCAGCGGTGCCCGCCGTGGGGATGCCGTAGCGGGCGCCCGCGGCGAGGTTGGAGGTGAACCGGAAACCGGCCAGGTACGCCGACCGCGCCGCAGCCACCGCCGCCTCCTCGTGGGCGCGGCGTGACCCCATCTCGATCAGAGCCCGGCCCCGGGCAGCGGTCACCATCCGGGCCGCCGCTGCCGCCACCGCGCAGTCGTGGTTGAGCACGGACAGCGCCAGCGTCTCCAGCACCACGCACTCGGCGAAGCCGCCGGAGACGGTGAGGATCGGCGAGCCGGGAAAGAACAGCTCACCTTCGGCGTACCCGTCGATGTCGCCGGTGAAGCGGTAGTCGGTGAGCCAGGCCGCCGCCGCGTCGTCGACCACGCCGGTTCGGCGGAGGAAGTCGACCTCGGCCGGGTCGAACCGGAAGTCGCGGATCAACTCGATCAGCCGGGCGGTGCCGGCGACGACGCCATAACGGCGGCCGCTCGGCAGCCGGCGGCTGAACACCTCGAAGACGCAGCGACGGTCGGCGGTGCCGTCCTTCAGGGCGGCGCTGACCATCGTCAGCTCGTAGTGGTCGGTCAACAGCGCGGGGCGGAGGTTGCTCACCGCCCCAGCCTAAGGTTCAGCCCGCGTCGTCGCCCTCGTGGCCCGGGATCGCCCGCAGAGCCGCCCACAACTCGGCCCGACCGGTCACGCCGAGCTTGGTGTAGATCCGCTGGAGGTGGTTCTCGACCGTGCGGGCCGAGAGGAAGAGGCGCTCGGCGATTGCCTTACTTGTCGCGCCGTGCGCGGCGAGGCGGGCCACCTGCCACTCGCGGTCGGTGAGCACCGGCGCTCCGGCGCGTAGCGCGGGCGTGCGGATCAGGTGGCACCGGCCGAGCAGGCCGGCCAGGCGCTCCCGGGCCTCGCCCGCCGCCACCGACTGCTGTTGGCGTAACAGGTGCAGGGCCTGGGCGGTGGCCTCGGCGGCGTACACGGTCAGCTCCAGCGCGGCGTAGTCGTCGGCGACCGCGAGCAGATCCGTGGGGCAGTTGGTCACCGCGGCCCGAGCGTGCCGGGCCAGCAGTGGCGGAAGCCCTCCGTCCACCTGCTCGGAGAGTTCCGCGAGACGCTGCGCCACAGTGCGCCGGCCACCGTCGCGGCAGGTAGGACCGGTCGGCGCGCCCGCCTGGTCCAGTCGAACCAGGTCGTGCAGGACGTGCACCTCGTGCCCGGCGAATCCGTCCGCCCGTAGCCGGTCGGCCAGGTCGCTGAGCTGCTTGACCGCGCCCGGCAGGTCGCCCGACGCGGCGAGCACCGCGCCCCGGGCCTGCTCCAGCCACGGATAGAGCACCGCCATGCCCGGCGCGTGGGTGCGGTCGGCCTCGGCCATCGCCTCGGCGGCCTGCGCCGCGTCACCGCGCAGCGCCGCCGCCTGCGCGCGTTCGGCCTGGGCCAGACCGGCGTAGACCCGGCTGGTGGCCAGTACCGCGCAGGCACCCAACGAGGTACGCATCGCCGCGTCGCTCTGCCCGCGCAGTCGTGCCGCGTACGCCTGAAGGATCGCCAGGTAGCCGGTGCCGAGCCGGAAATCGCCGGCGCCCGCCAGGTCGGCGAACTCGTCGGCCACGATCGCGTCGATCCCCACCAGGTCGCCGGTGAGCATCAGCCGGGTGCCCCGGGCCAGCTCAAGGGCCAGTTGCAGGTACGGCATGTCGGTGCGCCAACTGGCCGCCGCCGAATGCACCTGGGCGATCGCCGCACCGCTGCGGGCCAGCTCGCCCTGCGCGGCCTGGACGTGCGCGATGGTGCTGCGGGCCAGCTCACGGGCGGCGACGCTGGCCGCCGGCCGGTCCAGCACGCGCTGGCTCAGCCGCACGGCGGTCGTCGTGTCCAGCCGGTGCAGGCGCATGATCGCCTCGAAGGCGTGCACACGGGCGCGGTCGGCGGAATCGCTGAGCTGCTCGACCCGGTCCGCGATCTCCTCCACTGTGGATTCACGGCTCAACCCCCAGTAGCTGACCATCCCGCGTACGGTCAGCCAGCGGCAGAGCCGCCGCTCGTCGTCCGGTTCGAGGGTCACCGCGTCGAGGACGCTGAGGGCCTCCTCCGGCCGGTCGGCGAACATCAGGATGGTGGCCAGCAGCTCCGCCGCGTCCGAGCCGCCGTCGGCGTTCAGCGCGGCGCGGGCCAGCCGGGTCGCCAACGGCACGTCGTAGCGGGTGAACGCCTGCACCGCGGCGTCCACGAGCAGTGTCGGGTCCTGCGCGGTGCCCGAGTCGAGTCGCCACACCGCCACCCGGAGCAGGTCGTCGCGGCGGCGCTTGCCCACGCGCTCCAGCAGTTCGGCGAGGTGTGCCTGGAGCCTGCGGGTGCGGCTGACCGGGCAGCGGCGGCGCATCACCTCGCCGTAGAGCGGATGGGCCAGCCGTACGTTGGTCCGCCGGTCGTGCTGCACGACGGTGATCAGACCGCGCTCCTCGGCGATCTCCACATCGGACGGGTCGGCAGCCTGGTTGAGCAGGTGCAGGCCGAGTGGTTCACCGAAGGCGACAAGCTCGACGACGGTGCGGACGCCGTCGGTGAGCTGCCCGACGCGGGTGTCGATCAGGTCGGTGAGGCTGGGCGCCAACTCCAGCCGGCCCGTCCACTTCCAGATCCCGTACGTGCGCTTCAACTCCTCGCTGCCGTTGGCGGCGTGCACCAGCTCGCGCAGCAGCAGCGGGTTGCCGGCCGACAGCCGGCCGAGCCGGTCCGCGGAGCCGGCGTCGACCGGACCGCCCAGGATCGCCGCCAGCAGGCCTGCGGTCTCCGACGGTGGCATCGGGGTCAACTCGACGTGCTCGACCAGATCGTCGGTCCAGAGTGCGCGGATCGGCAGGGGGATCTGCTCGCCGTCGCGCAGGGTGCCGACCACTGTCGCGTTGTCCGACCGGGCGACCAGGTGCACCAGGGCCGCCGACGGCGGGTCGAGCAGGTGCGCGTCGTCGATGGCGAGCACGATCCGCCGGCCGGCGGCCTGTTGTTGCAGGACGCCGAGCGCCCAGCGCAGGATGCCCGCGGGGGAGAGGCCCTGGGGCTGCTCGGCGGGGAGGACCTGCACCAGCCCGCCGAAGGGCAGCGCGGCAGTCGTGGCGCTGGCCGCGATGGACCAGATCGCGTACCGGTCGGTGGGCAGGGCATTGACACCTTCGCGCAGCAGCCGGCTCTTGCCGATGCCGGCGCTGCCGCTGAAGAAGAGCCCACGACCGGCCTCGCCGGTCACCGCCGCCAGCAGGCGGTTGAGTTCGTCGGTCCGCCCGACGAACTTCCATCGACTCATCCGCGCAGCATATCCATCGAATTCCGTCCGCGCTCGCACCGTCACGCAGCGAAGTGGAGTAGTGGCACAATTACCCATGAGTATCCGAAGTGTTCTGCCTGGTCGGGGGGCCGCCCGTAGTCTTCCGAGCATCCGGGTACTGCCACCGGAATTTCCACGCGACCGGCACGACCGGTCGCCTGCCTCGGGAGGCACCTGATGCAGCAGGGCCCTCTCCCCCCGGTCGACTCGCCGATGGCGATGGCCAGTCCGACCGGCCAGCCGACCTGCGACCCGTTGCCCGCCCGGGTCGGTGTGACAGGCCCCGCGGCCCAGGAGCCGCTCGGCGTCGTCGCCGTCGGTCCGGCCGGCGCTGACCGGCGTGCGGTTCTCGCCGCCCTGGTCGGGCTCGACCCGGTGATGCTCACGGTGCCGGCGGGCAGTTGGTTGGTGGTGCGCCACGCGAAGGTGCCTACCCGGGCGGCGTTCGTGCCGGGCTACCGCCAGCCGCACTCGTACGGCGCGGACCGTGACGCCGCAGGTCCGGCGCTGGCCCGCCCGCCACGGCGGGTCGAGCTGAGCGTGCCCGAGCCGTTGCTGCGGCACTTCACTCTGATCGACACACCCGACACGGGGACCCTCGGCGTCGCCGGCGCGCGGGTGTTGCTCGATGCCGTCGGACGAGCCGGCGCGTTGCTGTTCGTGATCTCCGCCGACCAGGCGTTCACGGCCCCGGAGTTGAACCTGCTCGCCGAGGTGGCCGCAGCTCCCGTGGAGGTCGTCTTCGCGGTGACCCCCGGAGCGGCGGATTGGACACCGCAGGCCGACAGGACCGCGACGACCCGCGAGGCGGGGTCGACATCCCCGGCGGGAGGCCGCCACGGGGAGGTCGACTCGACGGCGGTGACGGTGGAGGCGCACCGGGCGGCGCTGCTGGCCGCCGTGCCCTCCCTGGCGGGGGCGCGGTGGTTCCCGGTCGGCGGCGCGGATCCCGCCGACCTGCGCCGGGCGTTGGTGGGCTGGTCGGCGGGCGAAGGGCTGCACCGGGCCAGCAACGACCCGCCGATGTTGCCCGGCCAGCACGACCGGGTGACGGCGGTCGCCGACCCGGGGGACTGGTCCGAGCGGCTCGACCGGCAGACCCGTTCCTGCGCTCAGCGGATCCGCCAGCATCTCGCCCTGGAGTTGGCCAACATCCACCTGCGGGCGGTCCAGGAGATCGTCTTCGGGGTCGGCTGCGCCGGCCTGCCGGACCTGCTGGACCGGGAGATGGCAGCCCTGTCGCTGCTTGCCACCGCGCAGTGCGATCACGCGGTGCGGCGCATCCTGGCCGACGCCGCGACCCAGGTGCTCGGCGCGCCGCCGGCCGAGGGCGTACGTCGCCGGATCGCCACGGCCGTGCAGTACGGCCTGGCAGACCACAGGAACGGCCAAGACCTGGACCCGGTCCTGCTGATCACCAGTACGGCCGGGGTGGCCAAGCTGACCGGCGTCGAGGCGATCGACGCGCTGGCAGGCTATCCGACGGCGTACCGCGACGAGGTGCTTCCACCTGTCGCCGTGGCGCTCTCCGGTGGTTGCTGGCAGCAGTGGCGTACCCCTGGCAACGACGACCACAGCGCGGCGCGACGGTGGTCCCAGCGGGCGTTGCGGGAGGTCGAGCTGGAACTTTCCCGGGAGGTCTCCCGGCGGTTCAAGGTGATCCGCCTCTCGCTGGGTGGGGTGCTCTCCGATGCCATCGAACACGGCATCCTGCTCGCCTGACGGCCGGGCAGCCCGCTGTCGCGGACGTCCACCGTGCCTCGTTTCCGACGGCGACCGGGGTGGCCCGGGGGCCGTCGAGATGGGCGATCCGCGACGAGCCGGCGTTCCGGTTCCTCGGTTCCGGGAAACCGGTGGCACGATGGGGGGCATGGCGGCTCCGCAGGTTGCACCGGTCGAGACGCCGGCCACCGTCGAGGTGCCGGCGGCCGACGGGCAATGGGTGACGATCGTGTGGGACGACCCGGTCAACCTGATGACGTATGTGACCTGGGTGTTCCAAAAGCTGTTCGGCTACAGCCGGGAGAGGGCGGAGCAGCTCATGCTGGATGTGCACCACAAGGGTCGTGCCGTGGTCTCCACGGGCGCCCGGGAGCGGATGGAGCACGACGCGTCGCAGTTGCACGCGTACGGGCTGTGGGCAACGGTGGACCGCTCGTGAGCGCGAGGAGTGAGCCGGGGTTGCGAGCCCCGCAGTCGCGAACGGGGCCAGCGTCGTGAGCGCGAGGAGTGAGCCGGGGTTGCGAGCCCCGCAGTCGCGAACGGGGCCAGTGTCGTGAGCATGTTTCGGCGGCAGGCTGGCCGCTATGTCGCCACCTTCGCGGTCGACGAGGTGCGGGTGCTGCGCAAGGTGGCCTCCGAGGTGGTCGGTCTGCTCACCGACGGTTTCGACCACACCGACCCGGTCGTGGGTCGGCTCTTCCCGGCGGTCTATCCGAAGGACGCGCCGGGCACCGCCGAGTTTCGCCGCTACACCGAGGGCGACCTGAAGACCGCCAAGATCGACCAGGCGGGGGCCATCCTGGCCGCGTTGCCCGACGAGGCGGGCGGCGAGGTGCGGCTGGACGCCGAGGCGGCGGAGGCGTGGCTGCGGGCGTTGAACGACGCGCGACTGGCGATGGGCGTACGGCTGGAGATCAAGGACGGCACGGACCTGGGCGAGGAGTTGGACGACGCGGTGGCCGAGGACCCGGCGTCCAGCCGGGTGTTCCAACTGTCGGTCTACGCGTACCTCGGATATCTACAGGAGTCGCTGCTCAACGCCTTGATCGACTAGGCGTGAGCGGCACCACTTCAGACCGCGGCCCAGCACGGGCTAGGCTGGTGGACGTGCTGAGCATCGAGCGGTCGATCATCGACGCGATCGTCGCCCACGCGCGCCGGGACCACCCCGACGAGGCGTGCGGCGTCGTCGCTGGTGCCGTCGGCAGCGACACCCCGTCCCGGCACATCCCGATGGAAAACGCCGCGCGGTCGATGACCTTCTACGAGTTCGACTCGATGGAGCAGCTGCGGGTATGGCGGGAGATGGACGACCGGGACGAGGAGCCCGTGGTCATCTACCACTCGCACACCGCCACCGAGGCGTACCCGTCCCGCACGGATGTCTCCTTCGCCGGTGAGCCGGGGGCCCACTACCTGCTCGTTTCGACCCGTGAGCCCGACTCGGAGGAGATCCGGTCGTTCCGGATCGTCGACGGCGTGGTGACCGAGGAGCCGGTCCGCATCGTGGAGGCGGGGGTCGACCCGCACGCCGTGCAGTCCTACATGTTCGGGCAGAGCCCGGCGACTGTCGACTACGAGTGTTCCGGCCGCTGATCCGTCAGCGTCCGCACCCGTTGTCCGTCCTGTCACCGTTGGCACACCTGAAATGAGGAGCACGACATCATGGCTATCGAGGTTCGCATCCCCACCATCCTGCGCAGCTACACCGGCGGCGCGAAGGTCGTCGAGGGTTCCGGCGACACGCTTGGCGACCTGCTCGTCGACCTGGACTCCCGGCACGCCGGGCTGCGCACCCGGCTGATCACCGACGCCGGTGCGCTGCACCGCTTCGTGAACGTCTACGTCAACGACGAGGACGTCCGCTTCCTCGGTGCGCTGGAGGCCAAGCTTGCCGACGGCGACAGCGTGACCATCCTGCCGGCCGTGGCCGGCGGCGCGTTCGGCTTCGCGGCGGCTGCCGCGATCAGCCAGCACGCCGTCGCTGCTCGCTGAGGTCTGCCGTCATGGCGCGGTACGACAGCCTGCTCGATGCCTGTGGGGGCACGCCGCTCGTCGGTCTGCCCCGGCTCTCTCCGACGGTTCCCGACGGCGCGCCTCCGGTGCGGCTCTGGGCCAAGCTGGAGGACCGGAACCCGACCGGCAGTATCAAGGACCGCGCGGCCCTGTTCATGGTCCGCGCGGCCGAGGAGGCCGGTCGGCTGCGCACGGGTGACACGATCCTGGAGCCGACAAGCGGCAACACCGGCATCTCGCTGGCCATGGTTGCCAAGCTGCGGGGCTACCGGCTGGTCTGCGTGATGCCGGAGAACGTCTCCACCGAACGGGTCCAGCTGCTCCGCATGTACGGCGCCGAGATCATCTTCTCGCCGGCGGCGGGCGGCTCCAACCAGGCTGTCGCGACCGCCAAGCAGATCTCCGCCGAGCATCCCGACTGGGTGATGCTCTACCAGTACGGCAACGAGGCGAACGCGCGGGCGCACTACGAGACGACCGGGCCGGAGCTGCTGCACGACCTGCCCACCATCACGCACTTCGTGGCCGGGCTGGGCACCACGGGCACGCTGATGGGCACCGGCCGTTATCTGCGGGAGAAGGTCGACGGCATCCAGATCGTCGCCGCCGAACCGCGCTACGGCGAGCTGGTCTACGGGCTGCGCAACATCGACGAAGGGTACGTCCCGGAGCTGTACGACGCCTCGGTGCTGTCGCGGCGGTTCTCGGTGGGCACCCGGGACGCGGTGTTGCGCACCCGTCAGCTCGTCGACGTGGAGGGCATCTTCGCCGGCTTCTCCACGGGTGCCATCCTGCACGCCGCGCTCGCTGTGGCGCACGAGGCGGTCCGTGACGGCCGCCGCGCCGACGTGGCCTTCGTGGTGTGCGACGGCGGCTGGAAATACCTGTCCACCGGCGCGTACGGCGGCACGCTCGCCGATGCCGAGGATGCCCTGGAGGGTCAGCTCTGGGCATGACCGCGATGGTCCGCCCGTACGCTACCTCGCCGCACTGTGAGTAGGTGTCACGTTCGTGACAAGTTCGAGCGGATGATTCTGGTGGTCGGGCACCCCGGCGTAGGCTGCGCAGCGTGGCGCACGTGTCAGTAGGGATCATGGGCGGGAGCGCCGCCGGCACAGTTACTACTGACAGTGACAGCGAGAAGACCCGATGCGACTGACTGTCCTGGGGTGCGCCGGCAGCTTCCCCGGCCCCGAGTCCCCGTGCTCGGCATACCTCGTCGAGGCCGACGGCTTCCGACTCCTTGTCGACTTCGGCTCCGGGTCGCTGTCCAGCCTCCAGCGGTACGCGGGGCTGCACGCCCCCGACGCGATCCTGCTGACCCACCTGCACTGCGACCACATCCTGGACGCCGTGACGTACGTGGTGGTCCGCCGCTACGCCCCGGAGGGGCCCTATCCGGCCCTGCCGGTGTACGCGCCCGCCGGCGCTCCCGACCGGCTCAGCGCCGCGTACCACGACGACGGCACGGTGGAGGACGTCTACCAGTTCTACGCGCTGGAGCCGGGCACCTTCCCGATCGGCCCGTTCACCGTCACAGTCGACCGGGTCAACCATCCGGTGGAGACGTACGGGGTGCGGCTGGAGCACGGCGGTCGCTCGCTGTGCTACTCGTCCGACACCGCGCCCTGCGACGAGTTGCTGCGGCTGGCACAGAACGCCGACGTGTTCCTCTGCGAGGCGAGCTTCCTCGACGGCGTCGACAATCCGCCGGATCTGCACCTGACCGGTCGGGAGGCCGGCGAGACGGCCACGAAGGCCGCTGTGGGTCGGCTGTTGCTCACGCATCTGGTGGCGGCGTGGGGCAGCGAGGCGCACACGCTGGAGTCGGCCATCTCCGCGTACGCCGGGCCGGTCGAGGTGGTCCGGGCCGGCGCCAGCTACGACATCTGACTCCCGCCGGGGCGCGACGCACGGGTCGGCCGGGGCACCCCGGGGGAGATGGATCGCCGCACCGCATAGGGTGCAGGCATGGCGCGACCTGACGGGCGAGGGCCCGATCAACTTCGACCGGTGACGCTGACCCGGGGCTGGAGCACCCATCCGGAGGGTTCGGTGCTCGTCGAGTTCGGCGGCACCCGGGTGCTCTGCACTGCGAGTGTCACCGAGGGGGTGCCACGCTGGCGCAAGGGTTCCGGGCTCGGTTGGGTCACCGCCGAGTACGCGATGCTGCCCCGGGCCACGAACACCCGCTCCGACCGGGAGAGCGTCAAGGGCCGCGTCGGCGGCCGGACGCACGAGATCTCCCGGCTGATCGGGCGGAGCCTGCGCGCCTGCATCGATCTGAAGGCGCTCGGCGAGAACTCGGTGGTCCTCGACTGTGACGTGCTCCAGGCCGACGGTGGCACCCGGACGGCCGCCATCACCGGCGCGTACGTGGCGCTGCACGACGCGGTGGGGTGGCTCGCCGCACGCAAGGCGCTGGCCGGCAAGCCGGAGAAGGTGATGCACCGCTCGGTGGCCGCGGTCAGCGTGGGGATCATCGCCGGTGAGGCGCGGCTGGACCTCTGCTACGAGGAGGACGTGGCCGCCGAGGTGGACATGAACGTGGTCTGCACCGGCACCGGTGACTTCGTCGAGGTGCAGGGCACCGGTGAGGCGGGCGTGTTCGCCCGCGACCAGCTCGACAGTCTGCTCGACCTGGCCGTCGCGGGCTGCGCGGACCTGGCCGAGGCCCAGCGGAAGGCGCTTGCATGAGCGTGAGGAGTGAGCTTGCGAGCCCCGCAGTCGCGAACGAAGGTGATTTGGTGAGCGCGAGGAGTGAGCTTGCGAGCCCCGCAGTCGCGAACGAAGGTGCTCGCGTGAGCGCGAGGAGTGAGCTTGCGAGCCCCGCAGTCGCGAAAGAAGGTAGCCCAGCATGAACAAGGTCCTGCTTGCCACGCGTAACCAGAAGAAGCTTGTGGAGCTTCAGCGGATCCTGGACGGCGCGCTGGGCGCGCACCGGATCGCCCTGCTCGGGCTCGACGACGTACCGGAATATCCGGAGCTGCCGGAGACCGGCCTGACGTTCGGTGAGAACGCGCTGATCAAGGCGCGGGAGGGTTGTCGGCGCACCGAGCTGCCGACGATCGCCGACGATTCGGGGCTCGCGGTGGACGCGTTGAACGGGATGCCTGGCGTGTTCAGCGCCCGCTGGTCGGGCAAGCACGGCGACGACCGGGCGAACCTCCAGTTGGTGCTGGACCAGATCGCCGACGTCCCGGACGAGCAGCGGGCGGCGTCCTTCGTGTGCACTGTGGCGTTGGTGCTGCCCGGCGGCAAGGAGCACCTTGTCGACGGCCGGCAGTCCGGGCGGGTCCTGCGGGCGCCGCGCGGCGACGGTGGGTTCGGCTACGACCCGATCTTCCTGGGCGACGGGCAGGACCGGACCAACGCCGAGCTGACCCCGCAGGAGAAGGACGCGGTCAGCCACCGCGGCAAGGCTCTGCGCGAGTTGGCGAAGCTGGTGGCGAAGGTGCTGCCGCCCGCCGCCTGACCGGCAGCGGACGACAGCGAACCGCGAAGGTGCTGCCGCCCGCCGCGTGACCGGCAGCGGAGGACAGCGAACCGCGAAGGTGCTGTCGTCCGCCGCGTGACCGGCAGCGGAGGACAGCGACCCGCGAAGGTCAGCCCAGTGGGCCGACCTCCCGTTCGATGGCGGCACGCAGCTCCGGGCCGGCGAGCACCGCGCGGGCGGCCTCCAGTACCGGGGCGAGGAACACGTCCGGGCCGGGCTCGCCGGCCGCGCCGCCGAGCGCGGCCACGGCGGCCCGGCCGGCCGGCGACGGCACCAGTGGCGCCCGCAGTTGCAGCCCGCGTACGCCGGCCAGCAACTCGACGGCGAGCAGGCTGGTGAGGTTGTCAAGCACGGTCCGCAGCTTCTTGGTCGCCGCCCAGCCCATCGAGACGTGGTCCTCCTGCATGCCGCTTGTGGGCAGCGAGTCCACCGACGCGGGGGCGGCCAGCCGCCGGTTCTCGGCGACGATGCCGGCAGCCGTGTACTGGGCGATCATCAGCCCGGAGTTCACGCCGGCGTCGGGGGAGAGGAACGCCGGCAGTTCCCGCGAGCGGGTGACGTCCAGCAGCCTGTCCACCCGCCGCTCGGCGATCGCGCCAACCTCTGCGGCGGCGATGGCGAGGAAGTCCGCGGCGAAGCCGAGGGGCGCTCCGTGGAAGTTGCCTGTCGACTCGACACGACCGTCCGGCAGCACCACCGGGTTGTCCACGACGGACACCAGCTCCCGGGCGGCGACAGTGCGGACGAAGTCCAGGGTGTCGCGGGCCGCGCCGGCCACCTGCGGGGCGCAGCGCATCGAGTACGCGTCCTGCACGGCGTGTGCGAGGTCGTCGCGGTGCGAGTCCATCACCCGGGAGTCCTGGAGCAGGCGGTGGATGTTCGCGGCCGACGCGGCCTGACCGGGGTGCGGCCGGATGGCGTGCAGCTCCGGCAGGAACGGCCGCTCCGAACCGAGCATCGCCTCGATGGCAAGCGCGGCCGTCACGTCAGCCATGGCGAACAGGTGCGCCGCGTCGTGGATGGCCAGCAGCAGCATGCCGAGCATGCCGTCGGTGCCGTTGATCAGCGCCAACCCCTCCTTGGCGGCAAGCTCGATCGGCTTGAGCCCGGCGGCGGTCAGCGCGTCGGCCGCGTCCTGCCGCTCACCGGCCGGGCCGAGCACCCAGCCCTCACCGAGCAGCACGAGCGCGCAGTGCGCCAGCGGTGCCAGGTCACCGGAAGCGCCGAGCGAGCCGTGCTCGGGCACCCACGGGGTGATGTCGTGGTTGAGCAGGTCGACGAGTGCCTCGGCGACAAGCGGGCGGACCCCGGAACGACCAAGGGCCAGCGAGCGTACGCGCAGCAGCATCATGGCCCGGACCACTTCGCGCGGCATCGGGGCGCCCACCCCGGCGGCGTGGGAGCGGATCAGCGCGTGTTGAAGCTCGGCCCGCCGCTCCGGCGCGACGAACGTGTTCGCCAGCGCGCCGAAGCCGGTGGAGACGCCGTACACGGGCCGTCCGGCGGCCTCGATGCCGTCCACGATCGCGCGGCTGGTGGCCATCGCGTCCCGGGTGGCCGGGTCGAGGACGACAGTGACGGTGCCGCGGGCGACGGCGAGCACGTCGTCGGTGGAGATTCCGGTGGGCTGGATGGTCACGGTCGTCATTGCGGCACTCCGTTGAGCAGGACCTGGCGGATCAGTGGGACACCGGGCCGGTAGGCAAGGTGCAGGTACGACGGCGCGTCCAGGATGATCAGGTCGGCCCGCGCGCCGGGGGTGAGGACACCGATGTCGTCGCGGCGCAGCGCCAGCGCGCCACCGGCGGTGGCGGCCCAGACCGCCTCCGCCGGGGTCATCCGCATCTCGCGGACCGCGAGGGCGATGCAGAAGGGCATCGACGAGGTGTACGACGTGCCGGGGTTGCAGTCGGTCGCGAGCGCCACGGTCACACCGGCGTCGAGCAGCCGGCGCGCGTCCGGGTAGGGCGAGCGGGTGGAGAACTCGGCACCGGGGAGCAGGGTGGCCACGGTGCAGGTCGGAGGACCGGAGAGCCACTCGATAGTCGTCGAGTTCGCGAGCGCGTCGACGTCCGCGTCGCTGAGGTAGGTGCAGTGGTCGACGCTGGCCGCGCCCAGCTCCACCCCGAGCTGCACGCCCGGTCCGGGGCCGAGCTGGTTGGCGTGCACCCGTACGCCCAGCCCGACAGCCTGCCCGCAGGCGAGGATGGCGCGGGCGTGGTCGACGTCGAAGGCGCCCCGCTCGCAGAACACGTCGATCCACTTCGCGTGCGGCGCGGCGGCGGCAAGCATCGGCCCGCAGACCAGCCCGACATAGTCGTCGGGACGGTCGGCGTACTCGGCGGGCACCACGTGGGCGCCGAGGAACGTGGTTTCGGCGCTGGTCTCGGCGGCGATTCGCAGCGAGCGGGCCTCGTCGGCGACTGTCAGCCCGTACCCACTCTTGATCTCCATGGTGGTGGTGCCCTGGCGCAGCGCCTCCCCGCGTAGCCGGCGCACTGTGGCCCGCAGGTCGTCGTCACTGGCGGCGCGTGTCGCGCCGACGGTGGTCCGGATGCCGCCGCCGGTGTAGCGTTCGCCGGCCATCCGCGCGGCGAACTCGGCGGCCCGGTCACCGGCGAACACCAGATGCGCGTGGCTGTCCACGAAGCCGGGCAGCACTGCCGCCCCATCGACGTCGATCCGCCGGTCGGCTGCCGGCGCGTACGCGGCAGGCCCGACCCAGGCCACCCGGCCCGCCTCGATCAGCACCGCCGCCCTGCGGCGGATGCCCAGCGGCCCCTCGCCGACGCCGTTGGTGACCAGCTCCCCGATGTTGTCGACAAGCAGGCTGCTCATGCTCGCGCTCACGCGGGGATCACCGCCTCGATCGACGCCGACAGCTCGGCCGGAACGTCGACGGTGAGGTGCCGGCCCTCGGCAACCACCACCCGGCCGTCCACAAGCACCTGGTCGACGTCCGCCGCGGACGCCGCGAAGAACACGCCCACCGGCGGCACCCCTGCCGTGCGGGCGCTGTCGAGTCGTACCGTCACCAGGTCGGCGCGGGCGCCGACGGCGATCCGCCCGGCGTCGGCCCAGCCCAGCGCGGCATGGCCGGTGGCGGTGGCCGCTGTCAGCAGCTCGGCGGAGGTGAAGTGGCCGCGGCGGCGGGTGCGCAGCCGTTCGTCGAGCTCCACGGCGCGCGCCTCCTCGAACAGGTCGACCACCGCGTGGCTGTCGCTGCCCAGGCTCAGCCGGAGCCCCGCGTCGGCCATCCGCCGGGCCGGGCCGATCCCGTCGGCGAGGTCCCGTTCCGTGGTGGGGCAGAGGCACACGCCGGTCCGGTTGTCGCCGAGCAGCGTCAGGTCAGCGCCGGTCGGGTGGGTGACGTGTACGGCTGTGGTGTCCGGCCCGAGCACGCCGTGCTCGGCGAGCAGCGCGGTGGGTGTGCGACCGTGCACGACCCGGCACTCGTCGTTCTCGGCGTACTGCTCCGACAGGTGTACGTGCAGCGGCGCGCGCCGGCTCCGCGCCCAGTCGGCGACAGTGCGCAGCTGGTCGGCGGGGACCGCCCGCACCGAGTGCACTGCCGCGCCGACGCGGGCGTGGGAGTCAGTCGGCTGGAACGCCGAGGCCCGCTCGGCCCACCGGACGGCGTCGCCGTCACCGAAGCGGCGCTGCGGCCCGGCGAGCGGCTGACCACTGACTGTGGAGGTCAGATAGCAGGTGTCCAGCAGGGTCAGCCGGATGCCGGCGTGCGCGGCGGCCTCGACAAGTGCCGCGCCCATCTCGTTCGGGTCGTCGTACGCGCCGCCGTCGGGCCGGTGGTGCAGGTAGTGGAACTCCCCGACGCAGGTGATCCCGGCCAGGGCCATCTCGGCGTAGACCGCGCGGGCCAGCGCCAGGTAGGTGTCCGGGTCGAGCCGGTCGGCGATGGCGTACATCCGGTCGCGCCAGCTCCAGAAGTCTCCCTGGCCGCCGTGGGTACGCCCACGCAGCGCACGGTGGAACGCGTGCGAGTGCACATTGGACAGACCCGGCACTGTCAACCCGGGCAGCCGGGCGGCGTCCCGCAGCACCTCCACCCCGGCCTCCGGCCCGGCGGACCCCTGCAACGGCGTGACGGCGGTGATCCGGCCGTCCTCGACCTCGATGAGCACCTCGGGTGTGGGTTCGGAGCCCTCGGGCAGCCAGGCGTACTCGGCGAGCCAACGGGAGGTGGTCATGCTCCTCGCCTCCTGTGGAGCTGAGTCGTCTGCGTTGTCAGCGGCATGTCAGCTCCTCCAACACGGCGGCCAGCGCCCGTACACCGGCGGCGCAGTCGGCGTCGGTGGCCGCCTCTGCGGGAGAGTGCGACACCCCGCTCGGGTTGCGCACGAACAGCATGGCGGTGGGCACGTACGCGGCCAGCACCCCCGCGTCGTGCCCCGCGCCGGTGGGCAGCACCGGCGCGTCGAGCAACGTGGCCAGCCGTTTGGCCAGTCCACCGTCGAAGGCGACAAGCGGGGTGGCCGACTCCTCGGTGACGGTAGCCTGCGTACCGTCGCGGCGGGCCCGCTCGGCGAGCTTGCCCCGCACGGCCTCGACCAGGTCGGCGAGGGTCTGCGGGTCGGCGGCGCGGGCGTCCAGCCAGCCGGTCACCTTCGACGGGATGGCATTCGTGGCGTTCGGTTCGACGGCGACCCGGCCGACAGTGGCGTGCGCGCCGCGCAGCCGGGCCTCCTTGTTGGCGGCCAGCACCGTGAACGCGTAGGTGAGCATCGGGTCGCGGCGGTCGGCCATCCGTGTCGTACCCGCGTGGTTGCCCTCGCCTGTCACGTCGAAGCGCCAGCGGCCGTGCGGCCAGATCGTGCTGGCCACCGCGACAGGCGCGTCCGCCTCGACGAGCGCGCGGCCCTGCTCGACGTGCAGCTCGACGAACGCGCCGAACCGGCCCAGCAGCTCCGGGCGGGCACCTGCCGGCCGCTCGCCGAGCGCCTCGGCGAAGCTCACCCCGGCCGCGTCGCGCAGCCCGGCCGCGCGATCGACAGGCAGCGCACCGGTGAGCAGACGCGACCCCAGGCAGGGTACGCCGAAGCGCGCCCCCTCCTCCTCCACGAATGCCGCCAGCACCAGTGGCCGGACGGGAGTGACGCCGGCGGCGCGCAGCTCGTCCACGGCGAGGAACGCGCTGACGATGCCGAGCGGCCCGTCGTACGCCCCACCGTGCGGCACCGAGTCGAAGTGGCTGCCGGTCAGCACCGCGTCGGCGGCCTCCGGGTCACCCCAGTGCGCGAAGAGGTTGCCGTTGCCGTCCTCGGTGACGGGCATCCCTCGCTGCCGCGCCTGTGCACGGAACCAGGCACGCAGCTCGACTTCGGGTTCGGTGAGGGCGTAGCGCAGGTAGCCGCCGCTGTCGGCGTCCCGCCCGATCGGCGCGATCTCGTCCCACAGGGCGCGGAACCTGTTAGGAAGGGCCCCTTCTACAACAAAATCCGATAACAAGGTGCCCTTCCTTACTGCTCGGTCATCGGGACGCGGATGTCGGTGCGGTTGGCTACCTCGCGGGCGCCTTCGTAGCCGGCGTCCACGTGCCGGATGACACCCATCGCCGGGTCGTTGGTGAGCACCCGCTCGATCTTCTGCCCCGCGAGCGCGGTGCCGTCGGCCACACAGACCTGCCCCGCGTGGATGGACCGCCCGATGCCCACCCCACCGCCGTGGTGGATGGACACCCAGGATGCACCGCTTGCCGTGTTGACGAGCGCGTTGAGCAGCGGCCAGTCGGCGATCGCGTCGGAGCCGTCGGCCATCGCCTCGGTCTCCCGGTACGGGCTGGCCACACTGCCAGCGTCCAGGTGGTCCCGGCCGATGACCACCGGGGCGGAGAGCTCACCGGAGGCGACCATCTCGTTGAACCGCACGCCGGCCCGGTCGCGTTCGCCGTAGCCGAGCCAGCAGATCCGTGCCGGCAGGCCCTGGAACGCGACGCGCTCGCCGGCCATCCGGATCCACCGCGCCAGCGACTCGTTCTCCGGGAACAGCTCCAGGATCGCCCGGTCGGTGGCGGCGATGTCGGCCGGGTCGCCGGAGAGCGCCGCCCACCGGAACGGGCCCCTGCCCTCGCAGAACAACGGCCTGATGTACGCGGGCACGAAGCCCGGAAAGTCGAAGGCGCGCTGGTAGCCGGCGAGCTGCGCCTCACCTCGGATCGAGTTGCCGTAGTCGAAGACCTCGGCGCCGGCGTCGAGGAAGCCGACCATAGCCTCGACGTGCCGGGCCATCGATGCCCGCGCCCGGTCGGTGAACTCGGCAGGCTTCGCCGTCGCGTAGTCGCGGGCATCGGCCAGCTCCACCCCCACCGGCAGGTACGACAGCGGGTCGTGGGCGCTCGTCTGGTCGGTCACGATGTCGACCTCGACGCCCCGGCTGAGCAGCTCGGGGAAGACCTCGGCGGCGTTGCCGACAACGCCCACCGAGAGCGCGCGCCGGTCCCGCTTGGCGGCCAGCACCCGCTGCACCGCGTCGTCAAGCGAGTCGGCGACCTCGTCCAGGTAGCGGTCGTGCACCCGCCGGTCGAGGCGGGTCCGGTCCACGTCCACGATCAGGCATACGCCGCCGTTCATTGTGACAGCGAGGGGCTGCGCGCCACCCATCCCGCCGCAGCCGGCGGTGAGCGTCAGCGTGCCCGCGAGCGTGCTGCCGAACCTCTTGGCGGCCACGGCGGCGAACGTCTCGTAGGTGCCCTGGAGGATGCCCTGGGTGCCGATGTAGATCCACGAGCCGGCGGTCATCTGCCCGTACATGGTGAGGCCGAGATGTTCGAGCCGGCGGAACTCGGGCCAGGTCGCCCAGTCGCCGACCAGGTTCGAGTTGGCAAGCAGCACCCGGGGCGCCCACTCGTGGGTGCGCAGCACGCCCACCGGCCGGCCCGACTGCACGAGCATCGTCTCGTCCTCGCGCAGGTCGGTGAGTGTGCGTACCAGCGCGTGGTAGGAGGGCCAGTCCCGCGCGGCCTTGCCGGTGCCGCCGTACACCACGAGGTCGTCGGGGCGTTCGGCCACCTCGGGGTCGAGGTTGTTCATGAGCATCCGCAGTGCGGCCTCCTGCTGCCACCCACGGGCGGTCAGCTGACTGCCCCGTGCGGCACGGATCGGCTCTGTCATCTCTGGTCTCCTCCGGTCATCCGAGGAACAACTGACGGCGGGCCGCCGAGGCTTCGAACGCTTCCAGCCGGCGCTGCGTGTCGGCCGGCGCGGCGTCGCAGATCGCCTGCAACAGCACCATGGCCAGAGTCATCGGGGCGGTGTGCAGGTCGAAGACGAGCTGGGCGCCGACGGCGGCGGGCAGCACCACGTCGGCGTGCTCGGTTGCGGGGCTGACCGGCGAGTCGGTGATCGCCACGACGGTCAGGCCGGTGGCCCGCGCGTCCCGCAGCGCGTCAAGGGTCTCGCGCGGGTAGCGAGGCAGCACGAAGGCCAGCACCGCCGAAGCGCCGGCCTCGGCGGCCTGTTCGAGGCGGTCGGTCAGCAGGCTGCCGCCGTCGTCGAGCACCCGCACGTCCGGGTGCACCTTCGCGGCGAAGTAGGCGAAGTACGCGGCAAGCGGTGCGGCGGCGCGCAGGCCGAGCACCGGCAGTGGGCGGCTGGCCGCGAGCAGCCTGCCGGTCTCGGCGATCCGGTCCCGGTCGGCGAGTTGACCGGCCAGCCGGTCCAGGTTGCCCATCTCGGCGCGTACGGCCTGCTGGAGTTCGTTTCCGGCGTCCGCCGGACCACCGGGTCTGGCGGCGGTGAGGCCCCGCAGCCGGCGGCGCAGCGCCGGGTAGCCGTCGTGGCCGAGCGCGACGGCGAACCGGGTGACCGACGGTTGGCTGACCCCGGCCAGCTCGGCGACCTCCGCAGCGGACAGGTACGCCACCGCCGGGCCGTGCTGCACCAGGCAGTGCGCGATACGGCGCTGGGTCGGGGTGAGCCGCACCCCGTCGAACAGGTCGAGTACCTGCTCCACCGACGCCTCGACCCCCGTCTCATTCACACCGGGACTCTATGCATGAAAACTTTCAGAGGGCAAGAGGTGGCCGGGCCGCACGCCGGGCCCCCACCTGTCGCACCGCCGACCGGCGGGACGCTGCGATGGCACCACCTCTGTAGGATCCGCACGGCGGTCGAGCGGAGGAGTGGCATGCAGCCGGAGAACCCGTACAGGTACACCCACATGTTGGGCGCCTGCCAGGTTGGCAAGGCGTGGGCCGCAGTCGACGGGCAGGGCCAGTTCGCCACGGTGGCAGTGCTCGACGGCGTCGCCGCGTCCGACGAGCGCTGGCGGGTGGCCTTCGGCAACGCGGCGAACGCGCTGGCGCAGGCCGCTGGCGGCCACCGCTACGCGCACGCCAACCTCACCGCCGCCCACCCGTGGGTGGCCTACCGGGCCGAGGAGGGGAACGCGCCGCAGCGCCTCTTCCAGAGCCTCGGCATGGCCTACCAGCCGGTGCCCGACCTGCCGGTCTCCGCGCCACCCGCGTCGGCAGCACCCACCTCAGCGGCACCCGCGTCGGCGGCACCGGCCTCGGGTCCGCCGGTTTCCGGTGTGCCGCAGCAGGCCAGCGGAGCGCCGGTCTCCGGTGCGCCCGAGCTGGTGTCGCACATGCCGCAACTTCCCTGGGCGGTGCACACCAACCCGGTCTCCGGGCAGCCGGTGTCCAGCCCGTCGCAGCCCGTCTCAGGTGCGCCCGGCTCACCCGTACCGTCGCAAAGCCCCGCACCCGCCACCCACAGCCCGGAACCGGCGACCCAGAGCCTCACACCGACGACCTACAGCTCCGCGACCCACAGCCCGGCACCCGCGACCTACAGCTCCGCGTCCGCCGGCCTCCCGCCGCAGTCGCTCCCGCAGGATCCGTTCGGCGGCACGGGTCGGCGGATCGCGCCCGTGCAGCGGCCCCCGCAGCGGCCCAAGTGGCTCCTCGCTGTCGCGGCAGTGGTGCTCGTCCTGGCCGCCGGCACCGCCGGGTTCTTCGTCGGCGGCGTCAACCGTTCCGACGACGAGCCCGAAGCGCCGGCGCCGAACGCCTCGCTCGCTCCCTTCGAGGCGACGCAGTTCTCCATCAACAAGACCAAGTTCGACGGCGACCTCGCGCCGCTGGCAGAGCCC
The DNA here is from genome assembly GCF_049847245.1 of Micromonospora sp. DT68. Classification (NCBI taxonomy): domain Bacteria; kingdom Bacillati; phylum Actinomycetota; class Actinomycetes; order Micromonosporales; family Micromonosporaceae; genus Micromonospora; species Micromonospora sp. DT68. Next base: position 68,683 of record NZ_JBNCNZ010000021.1, on the reverse strand, counting down.
TGGCTGGCCGCCGCGGGCGGGTGCGCCGTCGACACCGAGGTCGGCGGCCCGCCGCTGCCGGCCGACGAGCGACGCCACGTCTTCTGCCGGTACGGCGGAGCCTCGGTGCACTTCGCGCTGTACCCCGCCAAGGCGGAGAAGGACGCGGCGCGTGCGTACCGTCAGCAGCTCAACCTGGCCGGCGGCGCGCTGGCGCCGGGGCTGCGCGAGGCCACCCGGACGACTGGCGGCGTGACCGGCGCACCCGGCAGCTACGTCGAGTACGCCTTCAAGGGCGGAGACGGCCGGACCGTGTGCGGCGTGTGGTGGGACCGCGACGACGTCAACGGCGCCTTCTACGTCGAAACCCTGTGCGAAGCCGGCATCGCCGGCAACTGGGACGCGCTGCGGGACCTGTGGCGCCGCAACAGCTGACACCGGCACCGGACCGGTACGCCCGGCGAGCCGACCGTTGACATGAGTGAGGAACGATGACCTCGTTGGACAACGTCCAGCCGACCGTGCCGTCCCCGGCGTCGACGCCGCTGCTCGCCGACCGCTCCGTGGCGGTCGTCCACGAGTGGTTCGGCGCCACGGGCGGATCGGAGAACGTGTTCCTCGCCATCGCGGATCTCGTGCCGCATGCGCGGCGCATCGTGCTCTGGGCGGACCGGGACGTCGAGGTGGACCGCCTCGGTCTGCACGAGACCTGGCTGGCCAAGACGCCGTTGCGCCGCAGCAAGGCCCTCGCGCTGCCCCTCATGCCCCTGGCCTGGCGGACAGTCGGCGACGAACGCTACGACGTGGTCATCTCGTCCAGCCACGCGTTCGCCCACACCGTGCGGCTCGGCCCGCCGGAACGGACCCGGCACCTCAGTTACGTGCACTCACCGGCACGCTATGTCTGGAGCCCGGACTTCGACGGTCGGGGCTCGGGCGCGCTGCTCAGCGGTCCCCGCAAGGCGCTCCAGTCTGTCGACGTCAGGCTCAGCCGGCACGTGCACGCGTACGCCGCGAACTCCCGCGAGGTGCAGGCGCGCATCCAGCGGTTCTGGAAGCGTGACGCCGTGGTGATCCACCCGCCCGTCGACGTCGAGTACTTCGCCGAGGCCCCGGCCCAACCCGCCCGCGACTACCTGCTGGGTGTGGGGCGCTGGATCCCGTACAAGAACTTCGACCTGATGATCGAGATCGCCGGCGAGTCAGGGCTGCCCCTTGTCGTTGCCGGTTCCGGGCCGGAGGAGGCGAGGCTGCGCAGGCTCGCCGCCACCGTCGGCGTGCCGGTGACCTTCGAGGTGCGGCCCTCCCGGGAACGGCTGCGGGAGCTCTACGCGGGCGCCCGGGCGTTGCTGTTCCCGGCACACGAGGACTTCGGCATCATCCCGGTGGAGGCGCAGGCGTGCGGGACGCCGGTGATCGGTCTGAACACCGGGGGCCTGCTGGAGACTGTCGTCAACGGCGAGACGGGCTTCCTGATCGGCTCGATGCGACCGGCCGACCACGCCGCCGCCGTACGCCGTGTCGGCGAACTCGACGGGGCGCGCATCCGCAAACACGCGATGACCTTCTCACCGCAGCGGTTCCAGCACGAGATGGGCGAGTGGATCGCGCATGAGACCCGCTGACACCATCGTCGACTGCAGCGGTGTCGGTCCGGGCGGCATCACCCGCGTCCTGACCGAGGTCGTGCGGCACTGGCCGGCCGGGCAGCGGCTGCGGCTGGTCGCCGTACCTCCGACGTGGGAGGTGCCCGCCGGGGCCGCCGCCGAGGTGGCGGTGGTCAGCCGGCAGGCCGGTGACCGGGCCCGGGCCGTCGCAGCCGCCACCACGACGCTGCGTCGGGTCACCGGTGAGGCCCGGCAGGAGCCGGCGGGTGCACGGGTGCTCTCCCTGAGCCCATCGGTCGCCATGGTCGGCAGCCAACTGCCGGTCACCACAGTCGTCCACGATCTCGCCTTCCGGCTCTGGCCGCACGACCTGTCGACGTCGGTGCGGCAGTACCGGCGGGCCAGCTACGCGACGGCGATCAACAGGTCCCGTCAGCTGCTCTGCGTCAGCGCCCGTACCCGCCACGACCTCCTCGGGCTCTACGGCGTGCCGGAGAACCGGGCCACCGTCTGGTATCCGGGCAGCGACGTCGACGTCGTACCCGGTGCGCTTCCGCCGGAACTCGCGGCCCGCACCGGCGGGGTGCGCCCGTACCTCCTGGTCGCCGGCCACGCGGCCCACAAGGGGGTCGAGTTGGCCGTCGAGGCGCTGGCCGACCTGCCCGACCTGGTGCTCGCGGTGCTGACCGGCGGTCAGCGCATCGACAGGTTCACCGACGCCGTGGCGGCGTCCCCGGCGGCCGACCGGGTGGTGCTGCTCGACCGGCTCTCCGACGCCGACTACGCGGCGGCCGTCGCCAACGCCGCAGCGTTCCTGATGCCGAGCCACTTCGAGGGGTACGGGCTGCCGGCCGCCGAGGCGCTCCGGTTGGGCACCCCCACAGTCATCTCACCGGACCCCGCACTGCTGGAGGCGACCGACGGTCGGGCCGAACGGATGACGACCTGGACGGCGGCGGCGCTGGTCCGGGCGGTGGGCGAGGCCGTCGGAGGCCCTCGACCGAGGGCGGGTGCCGCCGGTCGTTCCTGGCGGGACGCGACCGCTCACCTGGCGCACCTGCTCGACGCCGACCAGGACGGCCGTGCCCTGTCCCAGACGACCGGAAAGCAGGCCTGAGCAGTGCGGATCGCCATGGTCCACTCGTCGTTCGCGATCCGCGGCGGCGCGGAGCAGTACGTGCGGGACCTCTCCGCCGCGCTCGTCGACCGCGGTCACGAGGTGCAGGTGTTCAGCCGCCCGTCGCCGCACAGCCTGCCCACCGACGCGCCCGTCGACACGAGGATCTCGGCCCGACTGGGCGGCGCCGACCCGAGGCTCGGCAAGGTCCTCACCCATCTCGGTGACCTGGCCGACCCGACCGGCCTGCGCCTGAACGCCCTTCGCGACTTCGCACCCGACGTGGTGCACGTGCACAACTGGCAGGGCCTGGGCGTCCTGCCGCTGGCCCGGATCGCCAGAACGTGGCCGACCTGCCACACGGTCCACGACTACGCCGTAGCCGACCCGAACAACAGCCTCGCCAACCAGGGCAGGTCAGACCTGACCGACCGGCTGCTGCGAGCCCGGTCGGCGTGGCTGGTCCGGCAACTGCGTGGGGTCTCGCTGCTGTGGCCGGCCGCGCGTACCCGGGACATCGCGCAGCGGCACCTTCCGCAGGGGTCCACGCTGGGCGGGACCGTCGTACCGCTCGCCGTGCCGGAGACCGGCGGCCCGGTGTCCTGGCCGGCCGGCAACCCCGCGGTGTTCCTGTTCCTCGGCGCGCTCAGTGAGCACAAGGGCATCGACCTGCTGCTGGCCGCGTGGCGGGAGGTGGCCGGCCACGACGGCGCCACTCTGCTCATCGGCGGGGACGGCCCACGCCGGGCCGACGTCGAGGCGGCGGCGCGGGAACTGCCCGGCCTCGAATACCTGGGCTTCCTCGACGCGGAGGGCAAGCAGGCAGCGATGGCGCGGGCCGGCTGGCTCGTCTTCCCCAGCCAGTGGGCCGAGAACTTCCCGATCTCGTGCGTCGAGGCGCTGCGGGCCGGCCGCCCGATCATCTCCAGCGAGGTGGCCCGGCCGCCGATGGCCTCGGACGAATCCCTGCGGATCTTCCGGACGCGCGCGGAGTTGACCGAGACGCTGCGTCGGGCCGCCAGCACGCCACCTGCCGACTACGACACGATCGCGGCTGCCGCGGCCCGGGACGGGCGCGAGCTGAACTGGGACCGGCACGTCGACGCTGTCGTCGACGCCTACACCGCGCTGCGCGCTGACGACGCGGGACGGCGACGAGTCCCGGCAACAAGACGATGACGGCCGGTCGGCGCGCGGTGCGGTCGCCGGGCCCGATCCGCTGGCGTACGGTGCGAGCCCTGCTCGGCGCGGTTGCCGCCGTGCCGGTTGCCGCAGTGGTGTGCCTGCTCGCCGGTGTCCCGCCGCTCCTGCCGGCCCTCGTCGTCGTGTTCGCCGCGCTCGCGGTGTTTCCACTGCCGGGCCTCGCGTACGTCCTCGTCGTGCTCAACGCGCCGCTGGGGCTGCGCCTCGCCGGCGTGGAAGGGCTTGTCGGTGACGCCTTCGGTGGTCGCGAGCACGCCCTCGGCTTGTCCGCCGCGGCGATAGCCGGCGTGCACGCCCTGCGCTGCGTGCTACGTGGTGGCTGGAGCCGCCGGCAGGTCATCGGCGTCAGTGTGGGCCTGCTGGTGCTGGGCGTATGGAGCCTGATCGGCGTCGCGCACCACGGGCCGGGGCAGACCCTGTCCGGGCTCCGGCTCACAGTGCTGCCGTTCCTCCTCCTGCTGGCTCTGCTGGGCCTGGGCGCGTCCGGGACGACCCGGATGGTGACGGTCGCCGCCTGGCTGTTGATGGCAAACGGCGTCGCCACGGTCGCAGAGTTGATCATTGGGCCGCAGCAGCTCGTCCAGTGGGGTTTCGAAGAAGGCCAGGCGATCCGCTACATCGGCGACACGTTCCGCGCTCCCGGCCTCACCGAGGTCAACGCCGAGCTGGGCATCCTCGCCGGCGCGTTCCTGCTCGGGTACGTGGCGCTCTGGCTGACCTCCGGCGCCCGACCCACCCGCTTGTCGTGGCACGTCGGCGCGGTCTCGGCAGTTGTCTGCCTCGCGCTCAGCACGTCCCGTTCCGGTGCGCTGCTTGTCGTCGGCGGGGTCATCGCCGCCGCCGTGGGCAACCGGTCCGGTGGCGCCGCCGCTCGTCGCCGCGCCCGCCTTGTCGGTCTCGGTGTCGTGGCGTGCGTGACCGTCGGTTTCGTGGCCGTCGGCGCGACCGGTGCCCGCAGCCTCTTCCAGCGTTTCGAGGTGTGGTCGGGGCTGCTCGACGGTGACCTTCCCCTCTGGGGTCGCGGCATCGGCGCCGCCGGAGCGGCGACAGTGTCGCGGGCCGCCTCCGGCGGGCAGGTCTTCGTCGACAACTACTTCGTCAGCGTCGCCCTCCAGTACGGGCTGCCGATGATGGTGGCGCTGATCGCCGGGATCGGATACCTGCTCGCCCGGCTCTGGCGGTACGCCTCCACGCGCCCGTCCGCCGTTTCGCACCTCGCCGTCCTGACCGGCCTCTCGGCTGCGTTCCTCGTCATCGAAGCCTGGGAGTACACGGGCGCGACCATGTGTCTGGCGCTCTTCGTCGCGTACGGAAACCACCTGGACCCGCTGCCGCCGGCGCCCGTTGCGCCCGCCGTCGAGGTGCGACAGGCGGTCCCGCCCGTCGCGTACCCGCCGGTCCGACCGCCCGAGCGGCGGCGGCCCGTCGACGCGGAGACGGTGGTGCTACCCCGGGTGGAGGCGGAGACCGCCGTGCTGCCCCGGGTGGAACCGGAGAGGACCGTGCGGCAGCCCGTCGACGCCGACACCGTGGTCCTCCCGCCGCAGCGCCCGGCACGCAGGGGAGACGGCCCACAACGCCCGGCACGCAGGGGAGGCGACCCGCAGCGCTCCGCGCCACCGCGACAACAGCAACCGCCCCCGCCGTACGGCCCCAGGGACGACGACAGCACCGCTGTCCTGCCGGTGACCCGCCCGGACCGTCGGCACCCCGACGACAACCGGAGGTGGTGACAGTGCGTTTCCTCTCCACCACCGTGCTGCGTCTGCAACGGTCGCAGATCTCCGTGCAGGCGCTCACCCGGCTGTCCAGCGTGGCGCTGTTCCTCTACGCGTCCTGGGCCGACAACGACCGGCTGGCACTCGTCGCACTGCTCGGCACCCTGCTCTCCATCCCGTACACGCTGATGGAGGCGCTTGTCGGCCGGCCGCTGTCGGCGGGAGTCGTGCCCGACGACTGGCGCCTGGAGAGCTGGGCACGACGCGTGTCCGCCCTGGTGGCGCTGCCGGTCGCCGCAGTGGCCTTCCTGTCGGTCTCGGTGGCGCTGCCGGACAGCAGCCTCACCGACCGGTTGTGCGTGGTCGCCCCGGTGCTCCTCCAACTGCCGGTGGAGGCGATGTTCTGGGCCTGCGCGCGTACCCGCTCACCGGGCAGCGCCAACCTGATTCCCCAGCTCACCGCCCTCGGGACACTGGTGAGCGGTGTGCTCCTCCTCTCTGCCGACGTGCGCGTGGACATCGCCGCCGTGCCCGCTCAGCTCGCCGTGCTGGCCTGGGTGACGCTGCGATCCCGGGCCGCGTCGGCCGGTACGGTCCGGCCGGGTGCCCGGCAGAGCCTGTCGGTCGGCTCGGTCTACTGCGTGGCGGCTCTTGCGGATCTCGCGTACACGATCGCGTTGCCGTCGGTGGCGGGTGCCGCCGCGGGGCAGACGGCAGTGGTGGTGCTGCGGGCGCTGGATCTCGTCTTCGGCCCGTTCCACGTGGTGCTCTCGGCCAGCACCCGCGAGGACATCGTGGCTGGCCGGACGGCACGCTGGCGCACTGTGACCCGGGGGTTGACCCTCGTGGCGTGGCTCGGCGTGTCGGTGGTGGTCCTCGCCAGCGAACAGGTACGCCGGTTGCTCGCCCCCGACCTGGCCGCCGTGGGTGCCGCTGCGATCGCTGGCTACTGCCTCTACAAGCTGCTGCTCGCGGTCTCCACCTGGCTGTCCGTCCGCCACATGACCTGGGCCCGTCCGCGTCGCTACCTGGCCTCCGCCATCGGATCGCGGGTCATCGCGTTCGCAGGTGTCGCGGTGGCGCTCGTCTGGGCCACCGAGGTGTCCGACCTGGTGCTCCAACTGCTGCTCTGCGAGGCGCTTGTGGTGGTGTGGTTCCTCGGGCGGATGCGACAGACACCGGCCGAGTCGACATCGGCGGACGCGCGCCCACCCGGGCACGTCGGCGCGCACCGGGCGACACGAGCGACGGCATCCTCGGCGCCGGTCTGACGTACGGTCAGGGTTCGGTGGCCATTACCTGGACGGCGCCGCTGGGAAAGATCGCGCACAGTTGGGTCCGGCCGTTCACCTCGCGGGCGAAGACACGCACGCTCCCACCCGACGGACGGTCGGGGGTCGGCTGCGACCGCAGGTCGAACGCGGGACGTACGACGAGGTTGCGGTCCGCGTCGCCGAGCCCCTGCACGATCTCCACCTGCGTCGACGCCGCCGGGTTGCCGATCCAGCCGCGACCGGTGCCCGCGATGCGCCCGCCGCCGTCCGCGAGGGCACCCGGCTGGAACATGCTGACCCGGACGTTGGACAGGCCACGGTCGGCGCCGAAGTCGACGGCGGCGGTCCCACAGTTGACGACCCTGCTGTCGACGACGCAGCCGGACGGCTCGTCCGGCTGCGTTCCCGGCGCGAACTGCACGCCGATCTCCGGGTTCGGGTGCGACTCGTTGTAGCCCAGCACGAACCCGCCCACCCAGCGGCAGTCGCTGCGCGAGATGCGTACGCCCACACCGCCGTTCAGGTCGGCGTAGCAGTTGACGCAGCCGACGCTCGTTGCCGCGAGGTCGAACGCCACGTCCTGCCGGATGCCCCACGCGTGGCAGTTCACCATCTGCGTACCCGTCGAGTCGCCGGCGACCCGGAACCCAGCGCCCGCGTTCTCGAAAGCCACGCAGTTGAGGAACATCGAGTCGTGCGGCCCCTGGAAGGCGACGCCGTGCCCGTCGTTGTCGTGTGCCCGGACGGCGGTGAGCCGGGCCTCCATCTGGTGCGAGGGCGCGGCCAGGGCGGCGGTCGGACCCCACTCGCTGAAGATGCCGTCGTTGCGGCAGTTGAAGATGATCACTTCGGTGATCTCGTAGCCGTACCCGTACACCCGCAGCCCGTAGCCGCCGGCCGGGTTCTGCTCCTTGTTGCCGTCGAGGGTGAGGTCGCGGATGCTGAACAGGGTGATGCCCGCGTCGGAGCGGGTGCCCGTCAATCGGGCGAAATCCTCCGACTCGAGGATCGCCGAGTTCGCGCCCGCCCGCAGCCGCAGGACCGTCGCATCGCCGCCGGAGCCGCGCAGGTGCACCCGGGAGCGCAGTGTCAGACGCCGCGTCAGGTAGACGCCGGGTGGCAGGAACACGATCCCACCGGTGGGGCGTGCGGCGTCGATCGCAGCCTGGAGCGCCTCGGTGTCGTCGGCCGCGCCGTCACCTGTCGCACCGTGGTCACGGACGTTCACCACCCGGCCGTCACCCAGGGACGAGAGCCCGTTGGCGGCCGCGGCACCGCCCAGAGCCGCAGTGCCCACGCCCGCAGCGACAGCACCGCCCCGGAACAACGCCGAGCGACGGCTGACAGCCCGACCACCCGGTCGGGCCGCGCTGTCCTCGTGGGCCATGAGTCCGTTCCCTCCCCGTGACACCGTGGACGGACGATGATCCCACGCCGCGCTGTCGCGTCCGAAGCCGGTGCGCGGCCGGGCGGGGTTCCGCTCGTCAGCGACCGCCGGCCCGGAACACCTCCGCCACGGTCCGTAGCAGCACCTTGACGTCCAGCCAGGGCGACCAGTTTTCGATGTAGTAGTTGTCGAACCGGGCGCGGTCGGAGATCGGCGTGTCGCCGCGCAGGCCGCTGACCTGCGCGAGCCCGGTGAGTCCCACGGGCACCCGGTGCCGCATCGCGTACGTCGGGTATTCCGCCGAGAACTTCTCCACAAAGTACGGACGTTCGGGTCGCGGACCCACCACGCTCATGTCACCGCGCACGATGTTCCACAACTGGGGAAGCTCGTCCAGGGAGGTACGTCGCAGCAGTCGCCCGACCGGGCCGACCCGCTTGTCGTGTGCGATCGACCAGTTCGTCTGCGACTCGTGCTCGTTGACCGGGCGCATCGACCGGAACTTGATGACCTGGAAGGGCTTGCCGTGCCTGCCGATCCGCTCCTGGTGGAAGAAGATGCCACCGCGGCCACCGCTCTCCAGCAGCACGGCGATGGCGCAGAGCAGCATCACCGGGCTGAGCACCACAAGGAACAGCGACGCGAAGGCCACGTCGAACGCGCGCTTGAGCGCCCACCGAGGGCCGGAGAGCGTGGTGTCGCCGATCTTCACGATCGGGATGGCGCCGATGTGGTCCGGGTTACCGGCTGCTGAGCGGGAACCCCACAACCGGGGAACGGCCCACAGATCGCAGGCTGCGCTGAGCGGCCGGCGGAGCACCTCCATCACCGTCGACTCGGAGCTGGCCGGGTCCGCGAGAATCAGTACGTCGCACCGCTGGAGACGGACCAGGTACTCCAGGTCGTCGAGGCTGCCGGCCAGTTGGATCCCGGCACCGCGCGGCACTGTGTCGACGCAGCCGACGTAGCGGAGCCCGTACTGGGGGTAACGGCGCAGCAGGCGGGCCAGTTCGACGCCGATCGGCCCACCTCCGATCACTATCGCGTTGTGCTCCACCCAGCGCCGTCGCCGCGCTGTCATGACGAGGGTCCGGGTCAGCGCCCGACCCAGGATGACGAGCACGACGGACAGTGCGACGCCACGCATGAAGCCCGCCAGGTACGTGGCGGAGTCGTGCCGGGTCGCGGCGATGATCGCGATGATGGAGGCGGAGGCCAGCAGGCGGCCGCTCAGGCTCGGCAGTTCGTCGAGGATGCTCAGATGCCGCCGTGGCCGGTAGAGGCCGCCAACCGCGAAGATCACCACTGTCACGCAGGCCATGGCCAGGGTGCCGCGCCAGTAGCGCTGGTCGTTCACCAGCAGTGGCGCCAGGAGAGCGGCCAGGTCGACCGGCACTGCCAGCATCCACGCGCGCAGCGGGTTCGTGCGTTTCGACGTACGCGAACTGGCGTACGGCAGGACCGTCGTGGTGTCGAGATCTGGTTGCTGGTCGACGGCCGTCGGGCCCTGATGTTTGTCGACGTGGTCCGCCGAGAGCGCGCGTTCAGGCGCGTTCTCAGCGAGCTTTGTCGATGTCGATTCGCTCGACATCAATGTGTGTCCCTCCCCGTGGTGCCACGGCGACACGAATGTCTGCCGGGGCGAAGGCAGAATATGACCACATCGCATCAGTCAACAGGGCCGTTTGGATGAATCCAACTGCGCCCTGTCGGTCAGGAACTGGGCTGGTTTGCGGTGATCTCGTCGACCGAGTCGCGTCGTACCGCGTCGAAGAGCGTGCGGGCCTTCGCGACATCGGCGAGCACCACGCTCTCGGTGCCCATCATGCCGGTGCCCTTTGTGGGGCAGGTGTAGAAGCCGAGCTGGCCGCTGCGCAGGTGCCGCAATTCCATCGCCAGATCCACCAGTGACATCGACTCGTCCACCGCGACGGCGTTGGCGGTGGCCCGGACGAACGAGTTCAACTTGCCGGGGTTGGCAAGGGTGCCACCGGAGGCGGCCTTGTCGAGGATCGCCTTGATGACCTGCTGCTGGTGCTTGATCCGGCTGAAGTCGCCGTCCGCGAAGGCGTACCGCTCGCGGGCGTAGTCGAGCGCGGCGGCCCCGTCGAACGTCTGGGTGCCGGCCTTGAACGTCCGTCGGCTGTCCGGGTTCAGCGAGTGCGTCGAGGTGAACCCCTTCTCCACGGTGATGTCGATGCCACCGAGCGCGTCGACGATCTCCTTGAAACCGGAGAAGTCCACCATCGTCACGTGGTCGATGCGGACGCCTGTGAACTTCTCCACCGTCTGCACCATCAACGGAACGCCACCCCACGCGAACGATGCGTTGATCTTCGCGTCCCGGCCGCCCCGGCCCTCCTTCGAGCGCGGCACCGGCACCCACGTGTCCCGGGGAATCGAGATGAGTTGCGCGCTGGACCGGTCTTTCGGCAGGTGCGCGAGGATGATGGTGTCGGTGCGGGAACCACCGGTGTTCTCCGGGTCACGCGTGTCACTGCCGAGGATGAGGATGTTCATCGCGCCCTTGGCCTTCTCGGCCACCTGCGGGCGTTCGGCCTCGGGCACGTTGCCGAACGCGTCGACACGCTCGATCCCCGAATTGATGGAACGGAAGTAGAGCCCTCCGGCGACCATGCCGCTGCCGGCGAGCAACGCCAGGACCACGAAGGTGATCAGAACGACCTTTCGCCACCGGCGACGGCGCTTCGGCGGCGCCTCCGTCGTGGGTTCCGATGGTGACTGCGCCGCGATGAACTCCGTCTCGGGCTCCGCGTACTCCTGGCGATACTGCATAGGCGCGATGCTACTGATTTCGCGTTACGACCAGGTACCCCTGTCACTTCCAGCGCGGTCCGCATGGCGACTGAATAGTTTTCCGACACACGGTGGCGCGAACCTGGTATGAACCAGCCGTGGACGCAACGAAGCTCCGACGGGCCATCGCCCGCACTCCCCTCGCCCCGGTCGCCGCGTTCCCCAAGCGGCTCGCCCGTGTCGCCCGCCACGACGCCAAGGTGCTGCGCGTCTCGGCCCGGTGGCTTGTCACCTCCCGTGAACATCACAACTACACGTACGAGTTGACCAAGCTGAGCCGCAACCACCTGGCCTGGTTCGTCAGCGTGGTCTGTGACCGACCGGTCACTCAGGTCCGCGAATGGCTCGGCGAGATCGAGTCCGATCAGGCGCTGCGCCAGCACATCGAGCGGGCCACCGCCGGCGCCGCCCGTCGCGGCCTGGCCGACAGGCAGGTCCGCTACGCCCGCCGGATCGGCTGGTACGCCATCGTCCGCGCCACCCGTCCCACGCACATCGTCGAGACGGGCGTCGACAAGGGACTCGGCACCTGCGTGCTGGCCGCCGCCCTGCTGCGCAACGCCAAGGAGGGCCACCCGGGCCGCGTCACCTCGCTGGACATCAACCCCGAAGCCGGCTACCTGGCCCGCAGCGAACCCTGGTCCGACGTCGTCGACCTGGTCATCGGCGACTCGATCGCCTCGATCGGCGCGCTGGACCGCCCCGTCGACCTGTTCCTGCACGACAGCGACCACAGCCGCGCCCACGAGAAGCGCGAGTTCGACGCTGTCGAACCGAAACTCGCACCCGGCGCGATCCTGCTCACCGACAACGTCACAAGCACCAACGTGCTCGCCGAGCACGCCGAACGCACCGGCCGCCGGTTCCTCGCCTACCGGGAGAGCCCCGCCAACCACTGGTACCCCGGCGACGGCATCGGCGTGGCATGGTAGCCGGGTGCGGTTGACCTCGATCCACACGTACCCAGTCAAGGGCTGTCACCGCCTCGATCACGACGGCGCGCTCGTGCAGCCCTGGGGCCTGGCCGGCGACCGGCGCTGGATGGTGGTGGACGCCGCCGGCGTCGGCGTCACCCAACGGGAGACCACCCGGCTGGTCGGCCTGCGCGCCACAGTGCGCCCGGGCGGCCTGACGCTGCGCGCCGACGGGCAGCCCGACCTCGACGTGCCCGAGCCGACAGGCGGCGACCCGGTACCGGTCCGCACCTTCCGTCACCGCAAGATCCCGGTGCCCGCGCTACCCGCCGGCCCGGCGGCCGACGCCTGGCTCGGCGAACTGCTCGACCGGCCCGTCCGGCTCGTCTGGCTGGCCCGGCCGGCCCGGCACCTCGCCGCCGACGAACGCGACCACGACACCGGCGACCAGGTCAGCTTCGCCGACGCCTACCCGCTGCTGCTTGCCAACACAGCCTCCCTCGACGCCCTCAACGGATGGCTCGCCGAGGCCGGCGAGCAGGCGGTGCCAATGGCCCGGTTCCGGCCCAACCTGGTGGTCGACGAGGCGCCGGCGTGGGCCGAGGACGACTGGGCCGGCCGGCCGGTGCGCATCGGTGACCTGCTGATGCGCGCCGCCGGGCCGTGTGACCGCTGCGTGGTCACCACCACCGACCAGGAAACCGGGGTACGCACGAAGGAGCCCCTGCGTACCCTCGGCCGCCACCGCAACATCAGGCAGAAACTCCTCTTCGGACTGCACCTGGTGCCCGTCGACAGCGGCCCACTGCACGTTGGCGATCCCATCGTCATCGAACCCTGACCGGCCAGGTATTGCCGCGCCCGCGGCCCCGATCGATGATTGTCGAATCTGGAGGTGACGCCATGGTGGCCCTGCATCAGCCCCGGGTGGCATGGGAAGCGGCCCGGGTGCTCGTCGGCGCGACGCGCGACGAAGACCTGTTCGACTGGCTCAGCGTTCAGGTGGGCGACCTGCTCGGGCCGACCTGCCAGGAGTCGCTCGAACGGACCCGCGACCAGCTCCGGCACGACCCCGACGGCACCCGTGCGTCGGTCGAGACCGGGCTGTGGCGCGCCCGCCTGGAGGACGTCCTGCGGGACCGGCCCGGCCTGGCGGGCGAGTTGCAGAGCCTGGCCACGCTGACCGCCGGCCTGCAGAAGGAACGCGCCGCTCACCGTCCGTCGATGCTGTCTTAGCTTTCGCTTAGCCGGCTTGTTCGCCCGCACACAGGTCCGGCAGCATCGCCGACGTGACCGACGGAAGCGCTCCCGGTGGCGTCAGCAGCACCGACGTCGACATCGAACTCGACCTGGACCGTGCCCCGGACAACCCGCCGACACCCAGGCCCGGCCCGCTGCCCTGGCTCGTCGCCACCGGCGTCACAGTCCTCGCGGCGGCGCTCGGACTCACCCTGGCCCTGCGCTCCGGCTCCACCCCCGCCTGCGCCGCCGGCCGGACCCTCGCCGCCGCACCACCCACCGGCACCGCCACCCACAGCGGCAAGGCGACCTTCTACGACTCCAACGGTGGCGGCGGCAACTGCTCGAACCCGGCCGTCCCGGCCAACCGGCTCTACGTGGCGCTCGGCCCGACCGAGTACGCCGCCGGTGCCGCCTGCGGCGGCTTCCTCGACGTCACAGGCCCGAAGGGCGCCGTCCGCGTCCTGATCATGGATCAGTGCCCGGAGTGCGAGACCGGCCACCTCGACCTGTCCCGGGAGGCCTTCGCCCGGATCGCCGACCCGGTCCAGGGCCTCGTCCCGATCACCTACCGTGCCGTGGTCAACCCGCCGCTACCCGGCCCGCTCTCCTTCCGGATCAAGGAAGGCGCGTCGCGGTTCTGGTTCGCCATCCGGATCGGCAACCACGGCAACCCGCTGCGCGCCGTCGAGGTGCGCCAGGGCACCACCGGCCCGTGGCGGGCGACCGCCCGGCAGGACTACAACTACTGGCTGCTGGCCTCCGGCGCCGGTCCCGGCCCGTTCAGCGTGCGGGTCAGCGACGTGTACGGGCACCAGGTCACCGTGTCCGGCATCCGGATGACACCCGGCCAGGTGCAGACAAGCGTCGTGCGGATGTACGAGCCCGGCACCGCGCGCGCGACAGCGCGACCGCCGGCGTCGGCCCGCCCGGCCACCACCCGACCAGCCGCCACGCCGACACCCGCGCGCCGCCCCGCGGAGGTGGCGCAGGCGAACGCGTCGGCCGCCGGGACGCCCTCCACCCGCCCGACAAGGCCCACCGCCCGCTGGTGTGGCTGAACAGGTCTGTCGGCTGGGCTGGGCGTGGCCGACCGGCCGGCGGTCGAGGTGGCTGAGCGGTCAGTCGGTCGAGGTTAGGTCGAGCCACATGAGGATCTCGTCCCGATCGTCGCCGGGCGCCACCCGCAGCGCTCCCGGCAAACGGCCGATCTCCCGGTAACCGAGGCGGCGGTAGAACCCGTCCAGACCCAGCCCGTCACGCACCGTCACGTGCAGCGCCTCGTGTCCCAACTTCCGACCCAGCTGGGCGGCCTCGTGCATCAGCGCCGACCCGTAGCCCGTGCCCTGGGTGTCCGGGTGGACCATCACCCGCTTCAGCACACACCAGTGCGCCTTGAGCGGGAACCGGTTGTCGCAGAAGACAAGCACCGCCACCAGTCGGTCGCCGTCGTACCCGGCCAGCAGCCGGTCCGGCCCGTCGGCGATGCCGGCGAAGGTCGGATCGGCGATCGTACGGACTTCGGTGGCGGTGACCGGGGGCACGAAGCCGACCGCGCCACCGGCATTGGTGACGTCCACCCAGAGGGCGACGATCTCGTCGCGCAGCTGTGGGGACAGGTCGGGGTCGAGGACGAAACGCAGGCTCACGGCGCCAATCCTGGCTGGTCAGATGCCCGATCGACCCGGGGTTGTGACCCTGCCGACAGCATGCGCAGCGCGTGAACCGCACGTGCAACTCGGTGCGGGAGAGGGGATTCGAACCCCCACATCCTCTCGGATACAGGTTCCTAAGACCTGCGCGGCTGCCGTTACGCCACTCCCGCCAATGTGCTGATTCTAAAGCGTCGGGCTTCGACGGTGTTGAGCCCGGCCTCTCTGAGGATGGCCGAGATCGAGCCGTGACTCAGCGTGCATCGGCCGCCGGGCAGGTCGCGGAGGATCTCCGACAGTCGCTTCGGCCCGACCTCCGGATTCGCCAGCGCGTGTTCTATCACCGTGTCGCGGTGTGCCAGCGAACGCCAGCGGCGATCCAGCCGCGGTGTCACCAGACCTTCCTGCTCAAGTCTCCGCCGCATTTTGTGCAGGGACGCCGGGCGACAGCCCAGGTGCTGTGCGGCTGCCACGGCTGTGATCTGCTGCGCGTCGATCCGGGCGAACAGGTCGACGAGTTCCGCCCGCGACATCCGACGACGAGGGGGACCGGAGGATTCCTCACCACCTGCGGCCGCGCGCACGGGAACGGTGAGTTCGCCACCCCGTTTGCCCCGGCCGGCGTAGGTCGCGGTCTGGCTGTGGCAGTTCGGACAGAGCAGCCGCAGGTTCGGTGGCCGGTTGTCGAGGAAGTCGCCGTTGATGTGATCGACGTGCAGGGTCAGCGGAGCGCCTCGCCAGACCGGCCCGGTGCCGCACTCTTCGCATTCCTCGGGTACGCCGAGTGTGCTCAAGGCCCACTTCAGCCGCGTCCCCGGTGTCCGGCGGGAGCCCTCGGGCAGCTCGACCAGAAGCTGTGACGATGTGGTGCGCCGTTCGCCGCGCGCGCCCCGGTTGTGGGCGCTGCCCGTGAAGTGCGACGTGTCGATGCCGAAGCGCTTGAGCTGGCGGCTGATGTGCGCGTGGGAGCCGCCGCTGACGCGTACGCCGAGCAGCCGCATCACCTCGGTGATGGTGCGTGCGGCGGCGGCTGCCTCGGCGAGCGCCTCGGGCGTGTACTTGTATCGGACCACTGACGGACCGTAGCGGCCCGGTGTGACAGGTCAGTCAGTCCAGGCCGAGGTCGCGGCGCAGCTTGGCGACGTGCCCGGTGGCCTTGACGTTGTAGAGCGCACGTTCGATCTTGCCGTCGGCGTCGATGACGAACGTCGAGCGGATCACTCCGGTCACGGTCTTGCCGTACAGCTGCTTCTCGCCGTACGCCCCGTAGGCGGTGAGCACTGCCTTGTCCTCGTCCGACACGAGCGGGAAGGTGATGGCGTCGCGCTCGCGGAACTTCGCCAGTTTCGCCGGCTTGTCGGGGGAGATGCCCACCACCTCGTAGCCGGCGGCCTGGAGGGAGGCGAGTGAGTCGCGGAAGTCGCAGGCCTGCTTGGTGCAGCCGGGGGTCATGGCCGCCGGGTAGGCGTACAGGACCACGTTGCGGCCGCGCAGGTCGGCAAGGGAGAGCTGGTCGCCGGTGTCGGTGGGGAGGGTGAACTCGGGCGCGGGGTCACCGGGGGAGAGGCGGTCGGGCGCGGTCATGGCCTGACCCTACCGCCGGGAGGTGTGTCGTCGTCGCCACCGCCTCGCGGGCGTTGATAGTGACGAGGAACATCCATTGTTGCCAAGCTATGGCAACAGCAAGTCTTGAGAAATAGGCTGACTCACGCTGGCCCGGAACGGGCCCGCTGACGCGGGGGAGGTCGCGTGGAAACACTGGCGATGCACATCTCGAACGGGATCATCGACGGCCCGGTGGCAGCGGTCTTCGCGGCGCTGGCGCTCGGCGCGCTCACCGTCTGCGTCCTGCGCGGTCGGCGGGATCTGGACGACCGGCTCGCCCCGATGGCGGGCCTGGTGGCGGCGTTCATCTTCGCCGTCCAGATGCTCAACTTTCCGATCTTCACGGCCGGGGTGAGTGGTCACCTGCTCGGTGGCGCGCTCGCCGCGATGCTTGTCGGGCCGTGGGTCGGCGCGCTCTGTGTGGCGGTGGTACTCGTCGTACAGGCATTGATCTTCGGTGACGGCGGCGTGGCGATGCTCGGCCTCAACATCACGAACATGGCGCTGCTCGGTACCGCCGCGGCGTACCTGCTGATCTCGGTGATGCTGCGGGTGCTGCCTCGCACGCGCGCCGGCCTTGCCGTGACGGCGTTCGTCGCGGCGCTTGTCAGCGTGGTCGTGGCGTCGCAGGGTTTCGTCCTCCAGTACTGGCTGGGCGGCACCACCGACCTGGGCGGCAACCTCGCCGGCCTGGCCGGCACGATGGCCGGCGTCCACCTGCTGATCGGCATCGGTGAGGGCCTGATCACCGCGACCACCGTGCTGACGGTGGCGAAGGTGCGACCCGACCTGGTCTACGCGCTGCGCTCGTTGCGTTCCCCCGCCACCCCCGCTGTTCCGGTCGCCGGAGGTGTTCGATGAAGAACCGTTCCTGGATGTTCCTGGCCGGTGGTCTGCTGGTCGCCCTGCTGCTGGCCGGGGTCGTGAGCAACTACGCCTCGTCGCACCCGGACGGGCTGGACTCCTCCCTGCTCAAGGGCTGCACCGTCGACGCCGACGACAACATCGTCGGCGGCAGCTGCCCGGCGCAGCAGGCCCGGGACCACGAGCTGGGCGACAGCCCGTTCGCCGACTACGGCGTGCGGGGCGTGGAGAACAGCTTCGTCTCGACGGGTCTGTCCGGGGTGCTCGGGGTGCTTGTGACGTTCGCGATCGGCGCCGGTGGCTTCTGGCTGCTGCGCCGCCGTGGCGCCGCGCAGCCCGCAGGCACCACGCCGGCCACCGGCGAGGCGCCGGCCCTCGACGACGCGGCAACCGACGACGGTCGGCGCCGCGCCGGCACCGCCGGCTGATCAGGGGGTACGCGGATGGGCGCCGGTCACGGGCACGTGTTGTACCGCGAGTCGGACTCGCCTGTGCACCGGCTCCCGCCCGAGGTCAAGATCGCGGCGATGGTGGTCTTCACGATCGCCGTGGTGGCCACCCCACGCGAGGCGTTCTGGGCGTTCGGCGCGTACGCCCTGCTGGTAGTGGTGGTGGCGGCGCTGGCCCGGGTGGGTCCGGGCTGGCTGCTCAGCCGGGCGTTGATCGAGCTGCCGTTCGTGCTGTTCGCCGTGGCACTGCCGTTCCTCGGTGCCGGCGAGCGGGTCGAGGTGCTGGGGCTGCGGTTGTCCGAGGACGGGCTGTACGGGGCGTGGAACATCCTGGCCAAGGGCACCCTGGGTGTCCTCGTCTCGCTGTTGCTGGCCGCGACCACCACCACCCGGGACCTGATCGTCGGGTTGGACCGGCTGCACTGTCCGCAGGTGCTCACCCAGATCGCCACGTTCATGTTGCGCTACCTGGACGTGCTCGTCGGTGAGGCGCGGCGGATGCGGGTGGCCCGCATCTCGCGGGGTGACGACCCGCGTTTCCTGTGGCAGCTGCGCGGATTCGCCGCCGGGATCGGGGCGTTGTTCCTGCGTGCGTTCGAGCGTGGCGAGCGGGTCTACCTGGCGATGCTGTCCCGGGGGTACACGGGGCGGATGCCCGCCGTGTGGCAGGGCGACGGTGCGGCGACCGCCGGCCAGTGGCTCGTCGCGGCGACAGTGCCGGTGGTGGCGGCCTCCATCGCTGCCGTCGCCGTCGTGCTGACATGATCGGAGTCGTGCAGACCGCTGTCTCGCTGGACGTTCGTGGCGTCCGGTACGCGTACCCGGATGGGCATGTGGCCCTGCACGGCGTGGACCTGACGGTGCCGCGCGGCGACCGGGTGGCGCTGTGGGGGCCCAACGGCGCCGGCAAGACGACGTTGGTGCTGCACCTCAACGGCATCCTCACCCCGACGCAGGGCAGCGTGAGCGTCGGTGGGCTGACCGTCACTCCGGACCGGGCCACCCTGTCCGAGGTGCGTCGCCGGGTGGGCATCGTCTTCCAGGACCCGGACGACCAGCTCTTCCTGCCGACGGTGGCGGAGGACGTGGCGTTCGGGCCGGCGAATCTGGGCCTGCGCGGGGCGGAGTTGACCGCCCGGGTGGACGAGGCGCTCGCCGCGGTGGGGATGAGCGAGCACCGGGACAGATCCCCGCAGCACCTGTCCTTCGGGCAGCGGCGCCGGGTGGCGGTGGCGACAGTGCTCGCCATGCACCCGGAGATCCTGGTGCTGGACGAGCCGTCGTCGAACCTGGACCCGGCCGCCCGGCGCGAGCTGGCCGAGATCCTGCGCGGCCTGCCGGTGACCCTGCTGATGGTCACCCACGATCTGCCGTACGCGGCGGAACTGTGCGAACGCTCGGTGATCCTGGACGGTGGCCGGATAGTCGCCGACGCCCCCACCCCAGACCTGCTGGCCGACGCGGCCCTACTGGCCCGCCACCGCCTGGAGCTCCCCCACGGCTTCACCCCCACCCCACCCCCGCGCCCCTGACCCACACCCCTGACCCGCGCCGATCTTGCACTTGCCGCCCCCGCATCAGCGACAAAAGCCGCGTATCGAGGACACAAAGTGCCAGATCGCGGGGGTTGAGGGTGGGGGAGGGAGGGCGAGGGCTAGGTTCGGGTTTGGGTTTGGGCTCGGGAGGCGGCGTGTAGGCGTAGGACTCCGGCGGCGGTTGCTCCGGCACCGGTGACCAGCACCACGGCCACGAGGACGCGGGCGATATCGGCCGGCCAGGGGACCGGGGCGACGGACCGGGCGAACACCGCCGCGTTGCCCACCCCGGCGAACAGCGCCAGGCAGGCTCCGGCAAGCGCCACCGCGAAGTCGGCGGCCGGGCGGCGGGCCAGCGCGTGCGCGCCTGCGGCGATCGCGCCGAGGCCGGTGAGCAGCGACCACAACTGCCCGCCCAGCAGCCCGACGAGCACCCCGCCGACGCCCTGGGCGCCGGCGTCGAGTTCGCGGCCCACCGGGTAGAGCACGGCGACCGCGCCGCCGACGACAAGCAGCACGCCCAGCGCGGCCGACGCCCGGGCTCCGGCCGGCGCGGCGGCGGCGAGCAGGCCGAGCGCCCCCACAGCGAGCGCCCCCACGATCGTCACCGTCCACCAGGTGTACGCGTCCGGCGGCGGCACCCAGTCCAGCGTGCCGCTGATCCGCGCCGGCTCGGCACCGTCGCGTAGCGGGATCGTCCAGTCCCGGACCCGGTGCTCGCGGTCGGGCGCGGCGCGTACGGCGGCCGGTGGCGCCGACTCCTGCCAGAGCGCCCGCTGGTCGTGCCAGCGCACGGTGGTGCCGTCGTCGACGCGTCGCCAGGACGGCGGGGCGGCCGGGTCCGCGTCGGCTGGCAGGGTGGTGTCCCCGGCGAGGGTGCGGTTGAGGTACGTGGCGGGGGAGCGGGTGTTCTCGTAGACGCCGTCGGGGCCGACCCGCAGGTACGGCTCACCGGAGTAGCCGATCACCTCGATCGGGCGGCCGGTGCGGTTTGTCAGTTCCAGTCGGGCGCCCGCCTCGATGACCCGTACCTCCAGACCGCGCTGATCGGGCGTGACGCCAGTGACGCGGGTGCGGTAGTCGCTGCCGTCCGGGGCGTCCGCGCCGTGCGCGGCGGCGGGCGCCGCCGTGAGCAGGGTCACCGCGCAGGCGGCGGTGGCGACCAGGCCGGCACGGGACAGCAGGGTACGGATCACTTGCCGGCCGCCGCCACGGCTGCGGTGAGGCCCTGCGGGCTGCGGTCGGCGAGCTGCTTCCCGTTGACCAGGATGGTCGGCGTGCCGGTGATGTTGTTGCGGCTGGCCTCGTCGGTGACGTGCTCGGTCCACGTCTTGTACGTGCCCTCCTTGACGCAGCTGCCGAACGAGGCCCGGTCGAGGCCCACGTCGGCGCCGATGTCGATCAGTTCGTCGTCGCTGAGCCCGGCGCCGCCCTCTGCTGGCTGCTTGGCGTAGAGCGCCTTGGCGTACTCGTGGAACTTGCCGCCAGCGGCGGCGCAGCCGGAGGCGGCCGACGAGCGGGTGGAGTACGCGGTGGTGGAGAAGCGGTTGAGGTACGCGACGGGGTGGTAGACCACCTTCGCCTTGTTCTCGGCTGCCAACTGCTCCAGGGTGGGCCCGCTGGTCTGCTCGAACTGGTTGCAGGCCGGGCAGAGGAAGTCCTCGTAGACGTCGATGGTCACCGGGCCGCCGCCGGTGACGATGCCGGTGCCGTCGGCGTTGGCGCCGGGCGGGGTGGTGAAGTCGTCGGACCGCTGGCTGGACCAGGCTGCCCAGCCGATCAGGCCGGCGATGATCAGCACCGCGACGGCGGCGGCCGAGACCCAGATGGTGCGGCGACGTCGACGCTCACGGGCCAGTTGCTGGCGGACCACACGGGCCGCGTCCCGCTGCCCCTTGCGACTACTCATCCTCGTCCTCCACAGCCGGTTCGGCGGACAGCCACCCGTCCACCGAGACGGGCGTACGCGGCCAGATCAGCAGAAATCCGGCCAGCGCCAAGAATCCCAGGTCCCGCAGGATCTCCGGGAGGTAACTGGGTGCCTGTCCCTCGGCGAGTTGCCCACCGCTGCCGAAGCAGCCGCAGTCGATGGCCAGACCCCGCGACCACGCCGACGCGATGCCCGCGATGAAGACCAGCAGCAGCGCTGCGGAGATCGCCGCGCTGAGCCGGGTGGCCAGCCCGAGCAGCAGCAGCACGCCCAGGGCCAGCTCGACGAAGGGCAGTGCGGCGCCGATCACGGTCGCCACGTCGTACGGCATCACCTGGTAGGCGTTCACGGCCCGGCCGGAGGCGGCCAGGTCGCCGACCTTTGACGCGCCGGCCACCAACCAGACTGCGGCGAGGCCGAGCCGGACCGCGAGGCCGAGCCACTGCCGCACGAGTGACGAGCGGCTGGCCGGGGTGGTGGGTGCTGTCACGGTCATTTGTCGTTCCGTCTCCGCCGGAAGTTCCGGCTCAGCCGGCGAGGGCGTCGCCGACCGCCTGGACGAGTTCGTCTCGGGCCCGGGCGACCCGGGAGCGGATGGTGCCCACTGGCACGCCTTCGACGGCGGCGGCCTCGGCGTACGACAGGCCGTGCAGTTGGGTGAGCACGAACGCCGCGCGTCGCTCGGGGCTCAACCGGCGCACGAGGTCGGTGGCCCCGAGTTGCCCGGCGGGGTCCGGATGCGGGTGGTCGGTGTGGGCGTTGCCGGCCAGGCGTTCGTCGAGCCGGCGGCGGCGGACGACAGTGCGGAGGTGGTCGGCGCAGGCCCGCCGGGCGATGCCGAGCAGCCAGGTGCGGGCGGTGGAGCGACCCTCGAACGCGGGCAGGGCCCGAAATGCCCGCAGGTACGTCTCCTGGGTGAGGTCGTCGGCGCTGTCCGGGCTCACCAGGGCGGCGGCGAAGCGCCAGACCTCGGCCTGGGTCAGCCGGACGAACGCGGACTGGGCGGCCGGATCGCCGTTGCGGGCGGTCAGCGCCCACTCGGTGGCCTCGTCCCGGACGACGTCACCGGCCGGACCGACACCGAAGTCACGCGCGACTGGGCTCACGACAAAACAGGTTACGCGGCGACCGCCGTGACGCCAGGGTCCTTCGACCCATGGATGGTCTGCGACACGTCGGGAACTTTTTCCCTCCGGGCGCCGACTACCTGGGCATGACACGCGATGCCGTGCGCGCGGCGCTGGCGGCTGAGCGCAGTTGAGTCACCTGCCCACCTCGGGTCGCCGATCACCCGTTCCGTCGGCGACGATGACCGTCATGACTGTCGCCCCCCGCCGCTGGATGGCCCGGCTGGCCGCCGCCGCCGGCCTCCTGGTAACCGTCGTCGCCCTGTTGATCGTGCCCGCCAGTCCGGCCAGCGCCCACGCCGTGCTGTCCCGCACCAGCCCGGCCGCCTCGTCGGTGGTGCCCAGCGGGCCGGCCGAGGTGGTGCTCACGTTCAGCGAGGCGGTCCGCAAGGTTCCCGGCAAGATCCGGGTCGTCGCGCCGGACGGCTCCCGGGCCGACCGGGGTGAGCCGTCCTTCGACGGCGGGGTGGTGACGATCCCGGTGGACCCGAGCGGTGAGCGCGGCACCTACCTGGTGAGCTTCCGAGTGATCTCCGCCGACAGCCACCCGGTCTCCGGTGCCTTCACCTACTCGGTGGGCGCGCCGTCGGCTGCGCCGGTCGACGCCGGGGACGACAGCCGCGCCGACCCGGTGGTGAGCACCGCCGTGAAGGTGGCCCGGTTCCTCGGCTACGCCGGTCTGGTGCTGCTGGTCGGGCCGGTGCTGGTGCTCGCCGCGCTGTGGCCGAGCCGGCTGTCCCGGCGCGGGCCGTCCCGGCTGGCCTGGACGGGTCTCGGTCTGGTCGCCGTGGCCACCCTCGCCGACCTGTGGTTGCAGGTGCCCTACACCGCCGGCGGTGGGCTGTTCGAGGTCACCGGTGAGGGGTTCTCCAGTGTGTTGGGCAGCACATTCGGTGCCGCCCACCTGGTACGGCTCGGCCTGCTTGCGGCGTCGGCGTTCCTGCTGCGGCCGCTGCTGGCCCGGCCGGTCGGCCGGGCCGACGCGATCATCCTGGCGGTGCTGGGCGGGGCAGCCCTGTTGACCTGGCCGCTGGCCGGGCACGCGGCGGCCTCGCCGGCGCCGGCGGTATCCGTTGTGGTCGACGCTGTGCACCTGGGCAGCATGGCGGTCTGGCTGGGCGGCCTGCTGATGCTCGCCGTCTTCCTGCTGAGGCAGGCCGACGAGCGGGAGTTGGGCGCGATCCTGCCGATCTGGTCGCGCTGGGCCGCGCTCGCCGTTTCGGCGCTGCTGCTGGGCGGCATCGTCCAGGCGCTGATCGAGGTCGGCACCCTGGACGCCCTGTTCGCCACCACGTACGGGCGGCTGCTGCTCGCCAAGGTCGGGCTGTTCGCTGTGGTGATCGCCGTGGCCGCGTACTCCCGGCAGTTGGTACGTCGGCGCACGGCGGCGCAGCGACCGGTGCCCGTGCGCCGGGCGGTCCTGGTGGAGCTGGCTGTGACAGTCGTGGTGCTGGGCCTGTCGGCGACCCTGGTGCAGACCACGCCCGCCCGCACTGCCGTCGCCGAGCCGTCCGGCACCCAGGCCGGGTTCTTCACCACCACGCTGTCCAGCTCGCTGTTCACGCTCCAGATCGAGCTGGACCCGGCCGAGCGGGGCAACAACTCGATGCACCTGTACGCGTACACCAAGGACAACCGCCCGCAGCCGGTGGTGGAGTGGCGGGCGACGGCCGCGCTGCCCTCGGCGGGGATCGAGCCCATCGACGTCCCGCTGCTGCCGCTGACGGACAACCACTCGTACGGCGACATCAGCATGCCGGCCGCAGGCGAGTGGCAACTGAAGATCACCGTCCGTACGTCCGACATCGACCAGGCCACGGTGACCGCCACCGTGCCCATCCGTTAGAGAGGTCCACCAAGCTCATGACCCGTCTCCGGCGTACCGCAGCCGCCGCTACCGCCCTGGCGTTCACCGCCGTCGCCACAGCCGTTTTCGGCTTCGCCGGGTCGGCGTCCGCCCACGTCACGGTGAACCCGAAGGAGGCGACCCAGGGCGGCTACGCCCGGGTGGCGTTCCGGGTGCCCAACGAGAGCGACACCGCGTCGACCACCAAGCTGGAGGTGGTGTTGCCGGAGAACGCGCCGGTCGGCTCGGTGTCGACAATGCCGGTGCCCGGCTGGACGGTGACGACCGAGAAGCGCAAGGTGGACCCGCCGATCGAGGTGCACGGCAGCCAGCTCACCGAGGCCGTTTCCAAGATCACCTGGACGGCCACCGGTGACGCGGCGGTGAAGCCGGGCCAGTTCCAGGAGTTCCCGGTCTCGATGGGCCCGCTGCCCCAGGTCGAGTCGATGGTCTTCAAGACCCTGCAGACCTACTCGGACGGCAACATCTCGCGGTGGATCGACGAGCCAGTTGCGGGCGGCGAGGAGCCGGACAGCCCGGCGCCGGTACTCACGCTCACCCCGGCAGCGTCGGCGTCGGCGTCGGCCGCACCCGCCGCGTCGGCCGTCGCGTCCGACGATGACGACGACGAAGGCGAGGGCGCCGCGATCGGTCTCGGCGTCGCCGGTCTCGTCGCCGGCCTGGCCGGCCTGGTGCTGGGCGGCCTCGCGTTCGCCCGGACCCGCCGGGAGCCGGCAGCCAAGTCCTGACCCGTCGCTCACCCGCTGGCCCCCCGGAGTTCGTTTCCGGCGGGCCAGCGCGCTTCGCACCGGACCGGAATCGGCCGTGCCGTGGATATCCGCTGATCAGAGGGCGTACGTCGGTAAGGTCGGCCGGGTATCTGGCTACGGAGGGGGACGGTGCGAATGCGTTTCGTGCGGGCGATCGCCGGAGTGCTGCTGTTGGTCATGGGGATTCCGGCGCTCCTGGTCGGTGGTGGGCTCTGGCTGGTGACCCGGCACGCCGACCCCGGCGGAGCCTTCACGGCCCGGTTCGAGACGGTCCGCACACCTGGGCACGCCGTCGTCGTCGGCGACCTCGACCGGCTGCTGCGGCAGGAAGTGCCGTTCGCGCGTACCGCCCAGACCCGACTGCGGGTGGACGCGCGTACCCCTGGCGGCCCGGCGTTCGTCGGTCTGGCACCTACGGCGGAGGTGCGTCGCTGGCTGGAGCCCGTGCCGCACGCCACGGTCCGTCGCGTCGCGCTGGCCCGGGGTCCGCTGCCCGTCCGACTGGACCCGGCCGGTCCGGCCGTCGCAACGGCGGCCACCGAGGCGACCAACCCGCTGGGCCGCCCCTTCTGGGTACGCGAGGGGATCGGCTCGCTGGAGTGGGCCGCCGGCGACCTGGCCGGTGAGCCGATGAGCCTGGTGGTGATGCGCCCCGACGGCGGGGCCGACCTCGCCCTGGATCTGCGGGCGGAGTTGCGGGCGACCTGGACCGGCCCGGCGACGTGGGGTCTGCTCGCCCTCGGGGTGCTGCTGGTGGTGGGCGCGGTGCTGCTCCTGCTGCGACCGCAGCGCCCCCGCGAGGTGGTCTTCGTTGTCGAACCGGACCAGGTGCCGGTGCTGGCCGGCCGGCTCGGGGTCACCTCGCTGAGCGGCCTCGGCGTCCGGGAGCCCGGTGCCGCACCACCGATGCCTGCGGTGCGGCAGCTCGCTCCGGTCGGCTCGGGGGAGCGACCCCGCTCGGCTATCGGCACCGAGCCCGCCCACCGACCGGCCACGCTCGGAGACCTGGACGAGGCGGCCGGGCAACCCCGCCCGCCCGAGGTGACGTTGAGCCTGGCCTGGCCGCCCGCGGCGGCGGAGCCGACGGCCCGGCCGGTGGTGGTGGACGAGACGGCGAGCGGCCCTCCGCGCTGCCGACGCGGAGGGCCGCTCTCACCGGGGGATCGGTGCTACCCGAGCGACACCTGAGGTAGATGAGACCAGATTAGCCGTGATCGTGGCTACTGGGGAACTCTGTCCATTTGGTGCGATTTTTCCGCGACCCGGCTCGACCGGATCGGCAGGGCTGCCAGCAGCAGCAGGCAGAGCAGCACGTAGCTGTTCTGCGTGACGAAATCCACCGGGTCATGGGTGCGGACCGGGTCCGTTCCCCATTTCTGGAACGTCACCACCCCGTAGGTGATCACAGCGGTGGTGCCCAGCGCGAGCGCGGCCGACCACCAGCGCCGACGTGACTCGTCCGGTCGGTCGGCGCTGAGCGCCACGTCGACGAGCAGCACCACCGCCGGCACGAACCAGTAGATGTGGTGGGTCCAGGTGATCGGACTGACCAGGGCGCCGACCAGGCCGGTCAAGGTCAGGCCCGTCAGCAGGTCACCGGCCCGAGCCGCGCGGGCGGCCCGCCACAGCCCGTAGCCGGCCACCACGGCCACCAGCAGCAGCCACAGCATCCGGTCAGGTTTCTCCGGCGCGGTGAACCTGCTGAGCAGGCCGAACAGCGACTGGTTGCCGACGTAGTCGGTGCGGCCCACGCGCTCGGTGTCCCACAACTCCTGGGTCCAGAACCGCCACGAATCACTCGGGGCGATGGCCGCCGCGAGCAGCGTCGCCGCCGCCGCGGTCGCACTCGCCACCACTGCGGCCCGCCACCGCCGAGTGGCCAGCAGGTACACGATGAAGATGCCGGGGAAGAGCTTGAGCGCCGTCGCCAGCCCCACCCCGACCCCGGCCCAGCGCCGCGCCTGCGGCACGGCGAACAGCAGGTCGCCCAGGATCAGCACGACGAGCAACATGTTGATCTGGCCGAAGGTGATCGTCTCGCGGGTGCTCTCCACGGCCAGCACCAGCAGTACGGCGACGACCAGTGTGAACGTCCGTGGCAGGCCGTGCCGGGCGATCACCGGCATCACCAGCCACCGGGTGGTCAGCACCACTGCCAGCACTGTGAGCACCGTGAAGATCGTCACGGTGACGCCGAGCTTCAGCAGACCGAACGGCCACAGCAGCAGCGCGCTGAACGGCGGATAGGTGAAGTAGAGCTCACCCTGAACCCGGTCCGGCTGGACGTAGTCGTAGAGCGGATGGCCCGTCGTCCACCAGTCCATCGCCGACATGTAGATCTTCAGATCGAAGAAGTTGTGCACCAGGCCGGGCACGTAGAGCGCCGGCAACACGGCCAGCAGCGCCACCACGGCGACCAGCCGACGCACCGTACGACCGCCGGGATCGTCGTCGGTGACGGCGGGTGGCGCTACAGGATCGGCTGGCACTTGAGAAACCCTAGCGGTCCGCCCGGCCGAGAGCGCGCAGCCGCGGGGTGTGGGCTGCGCGTAGGCTGTGCCGGTGGCTGATCTCCTCGTCTGGATCGACTGTGAAATGACCGGGTTGGACCTCGGCAGGGACAAACTGATCGAGGTTGCGGCACTGGTCACCGATCCCGACCTCAACGTGCTTGGTGACGGTGTCGACGTGGTGATCCACGCCGACGAGGCCGCGTTGGAGGCGATGCCGGAGATCGTCCAGACGATGCACGCCAAATCCGGCCTCACCGAGGAGGTCCGCCGCTCGGCGGTCACCCTCGCCGAGGCCGAGGACCTGGTGCTGGAGTACGTCAGGAGCTTCGTCAAGGACCCGCGTACCGCGCCGCTGTGTGGCAACTCGATCGCCACCGACCGTGGCTTCATCGCCCGGGACATGCCCCGCCTCGACGCGCACCTGCACTACCGCATGATCGACGTCTCGTCGATCAAGGAGCTGTGCCGCCGCTGGTACCCCCGGGTCTACTTCGGCCAGCCGCAGAAGGGCCTGGCGCACCGGGCGCTCGCGGACGTCCGGGAGAGCATCCGGGAATTGGAGTACTACCGGCGCACCATCTTCGTCCCGCTGCCCGGCCCCGACGTCGACACGGCGAAGGCGATCGCCGCCGACCTCTGACCGCCCGGGGCGAAGGAAGGGCACCTTATTAACGCCTGGTGTATAGGAAGGGGCCCCTCCTAACACCGGAGGTGTCTGTGACTGCCACACGGCGGAGCGGGCAACCCGGTGGACGCGGTTGGTTGGAGTGTGGCTATTATTGGTCCGCACCCCGCCCGGGGCGATCGACCGGGCGACGGCGGCATGGTGGCTGTAGCTCAGTTGGCAGAGCACCGGGTTGTGGTCCCGGTTGTCGTGGGTTCAATTCCCATCAGTCACCCAGCTAGCTTCACCGCTCAGGCCTCCTCTCACGAGGGGGCCTGAGTCGTTCCAGGGGACGGCACACGGGAGCCCCCTCCAGTGGAGGGGGCTCCCGTCGTAGCTGTGGATCAGGCGGTGGGCGTGGCCGTCGGGGCGGTGGAGCCGTCCGGGGTCGGCGACGTGTCCGGGTCGGCAGGCGGCTCGTACGGCAGGGCACTGCCCTTGACGTACTGCTCCCAGTTCATGTTCCAGTCCGTCCAGCCGTTGCCGTTCTGGAGCTTGCGCTCGGTGCCCTTGACGGTGATGGGGTCGCCGACCTGGGTGTTCTTGAACAGCCATTCGCCGTTGGCCATCGACACGTTCACGCAGCCGTGCGACACGTTGACGCTGCCCTGCTGGCCCTCGGACCAGGGCGCCGCGTGGATGAACTCGCCGCCCCAGGTGAGGCGCTGCGCGAAGTCAATCTTGGTGCGGTAGCCCTCCTCGGGGCCGAGCTCCTCGAACGTGTCGAAGACCGTCTTGCGCAGCTTCTCGATCACCACCATCGTCCCGCTTGACGAGGGGGTGCTCTTCTTGCCGAGGCTCACCGGAATGGTCTTGATCACGGAGCCGTTGCGGGTCACAGTCATGCGCTTCGTCTTGTTGTCGACCGTCATGATCACCGAAGCGCCGATCTTGATGTCCACGTTGAGGTCGGCGCGGCCGTACCAACCGTCGCCCAGCGGCAGGCCACCGGCCTGGACCCGGTAGGAGACCTTGCTGTCGGCCTTCCAGAACTCCTTCGGCCGATACCGGATCTCGGTGGGGCTGACCCAGTGCCAGATGCCCTCCTGGGCCGGCGTGGAGGTCACCGTCATGCGGCGCTGCACGTCGTCGCGGTAGTCCTCCGGGATGCCCCGGCTGAACTTCACGATCAGCGGCATCCCGATACCGACCACCTGGTTGTCGCCGAGGAAGCTGCTCACGCGTACCTGGTTGGCGGGCTTGGCCATCGTGGTGAACGTGCTGGTGGCGGTGGCCGGACGGCCGTCGTCGCCGGTGGCGGTGACAGTGGCGGTGTAGCTCGTGCCGTACGCCAGGGCGCCCGCCGGCATCCAGGTCTTGCCGTCGGCGGACAGCGCGCCCTCGACCGTCTTGCCGGCCGCGTCCTTCAGCTCGACGGCGGTCTCCACGGCGTCCTTAGTGGTGAAGGTGACGCCTGTCGACGCCGGCACGTCCTTCGCGTCGGCCGCCGGTTCGCTGATCGTCGCCGCTGCCTTCGGCGCCGCGCTCTCGCCGCCGCCCTGCCACGAGGACGGCTTGCCGCCGCCGCCGTCGGTGCACGCGGAGGTCAAGGCCAGCGCCGCGGCGAGAAGCCCCGCCGCGAACACGCGGCGTCGCCCACCGGGCCGGTTCAGCTGGTGCTGGCTAGCTCGCATGATGTCCTCACAGTCGTGGTCCCTGCCCATCGTCTCTTACAGACGCGCCAGCGCAGGCCCCGGTTGCCGAGGGTGAACCCGAACACGCCGACAAAATGTCAGATTCTTGCTACTATCGGCGATTCGTGAGCCTGGCTCGCCTCCGCGTCGGGACGAGGGTCGCCGCCGGCGCCGTCGCGCCACGGGCAGATGCAAGGGTACGCGCCGACCCCCGCCTCGGGCGGGGGCCGGCGCGGAACATCGGTCGCTCAGAGAGCCGGGCCGGCCCCACCCTCGGGCACCGGCAGCGCGCTGCCCTTGACGAAGTCCGACCAGCTCAGACTCCACGCCGTCCAGCCGTTGCCGGCGGCGAGCTTGCGCTCGGTGCCCTTCACCGTGATCGGATCACCGATCCGCGTCTTCTCGAACAACCAGCGGGCGTTCGCCGTCGACACGTTCACGCAGCCGTGCGAGACGTTCTGCCGCCCCTGCACATGCTCCGACCAGGGCGCGGCGTGGATGTACTCGCCGCCCCACGTGAGCCGCTGGGCGAACTCGATGTCGGTGACATAGCGGTTCGCCGGGTTCGGATCGTCGCGGGTGTCGAAGACAGTGGCCGCCTTCTTCTCCATCACGACCATCGTGCCGCTCGACGACGGGGTGCTCTTCTTGCCCAGGCTCACCGGGATGGTGCGCACGGCCGTGCCGTTCTCGTACACGGTCATCTTCTTGGTGGCGTTGTCGACCTTCATCACGAACGACCGGCCGATCTTCGCCGTGGCCTTGCGGTCGATGTCGCCGTACCTGCCGTTGCTGAGCGGTACGCCGGCCAGCGCGATACGCACGGTGATGGTGGTGCCCGGCTTCCAGTATTCCGGCGCGCGGTAGTACGCCTGCGTGCCGTTGGCGACCCAGTGCCATGCCCCCGGCTGCGGCGGGTCGGTGTGGACGAACATCCGCTTCTGCACCGCCGCCCGGTCCTTCTTCGGGATGCCCGGGTGGAACTCGGTGACCACCGGCATGGCCACGCCGTAGCTCTTGTCGTCGAAGAGGTACAGGCCCGAACCGATCGTCGACTTCGGCTTGGCCATCGTGGTGAACGTGCTGGTGCCCTGGCTGGTTGTGCCGTCCGACCCGCTCGCCGTCACCGTGGCGGTGTACTTCGTCCCGTACTTCAGCGGAGCGTTCGGCACCCACGCCGAACCGTCAGTACGCAGCTTGCCCTCCACCGCCTTGCCGTCGGCGGCGGCCAGGGTCACCGAGGACACCTTGCCGCCGTCCGGGACCTTGGCGCTGATCTCCGTGCTCACGGGCCTGTTCTTCGTGCCGTCGGCCGGGCTCAACGTCAGCGCCGGCCCGCTCGGCGTCGCCGGCTTCGACGACTCGGCCGTGCCCGGAGCGGCGCTGGCGCTCGCGCTCGGCTCCGTGCTCGCCTGGGCCCCGCCAACGAATTCCGGCTTCTTCTGCTCATCGCCGCACCCGGTCAGTGCCAGCGACGCCGCCAGGGTCAGAGCGCCCACCACCGCCCCGGCTCGCGTGAACCGTGCCATCCCCACCTCTGTTCTCGCGTACCTGGCGGACATCGTGCCGTATCAGTGCTCTCGATGACGCACCCGTCTCACCCGCGCTGGAAGATTTAGGGGCGTTTGTCCAGTAAGCTCGACCGAAGGGGGGACCCGGGTAACCGAATTGGAGCCCGGCTCAGCGGGGTGCTAATGTTCTCTCCGTTGCCGAACGAGCGCCGCTAGCTCAACTGGCAGAGCAGCGGACTCTTAATCCGCGGGTTCGGGGTTCGAGTCCCTGGCGGCGCACCAGCGAGAAGAGGTCAGGCCCGGTCCGGTTGGACTGGGCCTGACCTCTTTTTCTGACCTCTACGTATCACCAAAGCCAGCGTCAAGAGCCGGACCAAGTGCCGGTTCAGGTTCCCCCTCATGCGAAACCCGGCCGGGGGTCGTGTCCTGAACGCGACGACGGGTGGCGTGCCGGCCCGGCCGGCACGCCACCCGCAGGGGTCGGTTGGGTCGGGGTCAGCTGGTCCGGCAGGTGACCGTCGGCCAGGTCCAGTTGCCGTTGGCCATGATCGTGATGCCGAAGTTGTTGCCGTTGCCGTTCGGCCTGGCGGTGACGGTGCCCGTGGTGCCGCTGACCGAGGCGTTCCAGCTGTTCTGGATGCTCTGGCCGCCGTTGAGCCCGAGGCTGACCACCCAGTTGTTGGTGCCGCTGACCGCCACGTTCAGGTTGAACCGGTCACCCCACCGCTCGGCAGCCGACAGCACTGCGGTGCAGTTGCCGTTCGCGGGCGGGGTGGTCGGACCGGTGGTCGGCCCGGTGGTGGGGTTGCCCCCGCCGCCTTCCCAGACGTTGATGTCCGAGCTGCCCTGGCTCTGGTAGCCCTCGGTCGCCATGACCTGGTAGGCGTGGTTGCTGCCCAGGTTCAGGCCGGCGCGGGCCCATGCGTCGAAGTGGTTGGCGGTGGTGATGGTGCCACTCGAACGCTTCTGCTGACGGACGCTCCAGTACTGGTAGAACGTCTGGTTGCCGTCGATCGACGGGGCGTTGACCCGCTGGCTGCGGAGGATGTCGTAGGTGCCGCCGTCAGTGGTGACCGTACCCAGCCGCTGGGCGCCGCTGCTCGGGTTGTAGCTGCCGAAGTTCTCCACCACGTAGTACTCGATGAGCGGGTTCCGCGTCCATCCGTACAGGGCGAGGTAGGTGTTGTTGTTGCCCGGGTTGTAGGTGCCCGAGTAACTGACCGTCCGTCGGCTGCCGGTGGCCCAGCCCTTGCCGCCGACCCAGTTGTTGGTGCTCCTGTCCCAACTGCTGCTGTACCGGCCGTCGGCGCGCAACGTCATGCTGGCGTTGCCGCTGTCCTTCCAGAACGAGAAGTAGTAGCCGTTGTGTGTGCCGGTGAGGTTCGAGGTGAGGGTCCGGTCGGCCTCGGCGTGCGCGTTGGGGCTGGCGATGAACGTGCCGGTGACAGCGAGCGCCGCAGCGCACGCGGCGCTGAGGAGCAGCCGCATGCGACTGCTCTTTCGCGGCCTGGTCGAGGTGTCCTTCATGTACGTGTTCCTCCTCGTGACAGCTGGTGGTGGCCAGCGCCGCGATGTGACCCCGCGAGCTGTCGGTGGCCAGGTGCGGCAGCCGGTCTTCGGCGTATCACCCCGTGGTAGGTGGACGGCCCTCCGGTGCGACCGAGACGGGTCGCGGTGAGTCGAGATCATTGAGGGGCGTCGATGGCAATCGTATGGCCCCGACTCTGGACCCGTCAACAATTCCCGAAATATTACCGGAACACTTTCTTAGTCAAGCGTTGTCTCAGGTGACTCCAACTGGCTGCTAGCCTTGCTCGTCGTGCTCCGCATGGTCAGCCGTTGTCCGGGGTGGGAGCGGTGATCCGCAGCCAAGCCACCGAAACTTCCAGTCCGGGCCGGGCCTTGGCCGTGCCAGCGAGGGCGGCGCTCTCTACAGCGGACCTGTCGCCCTCAGCCCGCCGCGAACCTTCACCGCCGGCCCTGTCGCAGCAGGGAGGTGGAGCTGAGGGCAGCCCGACCCGGGTGACACCGGGGAGGGTGACAAGCGGCCCTGACAAAGCCTGGTCGTGCCAGTACTGCCAGCTGGTGCGGGCCTGGCGAGCGGGACGGAAAGGAGTACGCGAGGAACCGGCGTTTACGTCCGTCTAGCGTGTACTTGCTCGAACCTGGTGGACATCGTGCTGCGGGTCGAGAACACGGGTCATCGGCTCCCACCAGAACTGGTACCGATGGTGAGTCACCGCAGTGCTGTTGCGAGGTCGGCGGCGTTGTCGAACGCGGGTGCCGCCCTTTCGGCTTCGTCTTCCGTGAGCGTGACGGACTGGGCGCGGGCCAGCATCTCGGCCGCAGTCTTTGGATCGTGCAGCACCATCGCGAGTTCGGCGCGGTAGACCAGGACCTCTACCTGCTCGACCGGGTCGTCGTCGGCTTGCGGGCGGGCCAACGCGCTGTCGAGGATCCGAACGGCCTGTCCGACGCTTCCCCTGGAATCGGCCTGCACGACAGCATTCGCTAGGGCCTTGGCCAGTCGCCCGGCAGGTGTGGTGGCCGGCATGGGCACGGTGGCGGCGTGCCGAAAGACGCGGATCCAGTTGCCGCCCGGGTCGATGACGCTGAACCCGCCCAACCCGTCGGCGTTCTTCCGAGCCCTGGGCCGGGTCATCCGGGGCGTTCCGGACACCAGTACCTTGCCGTACGCGGCGCGCATGCCGGCTGCGAATGCCCGATGCAGTCCCTCGATGTCCGCGGTGAGCACCAGACAGGAGCCATAGGACTGCTCCGGGTCAAATCCGGCGATCTCGAAGAACTGCAGATGCAGGTCTTCCCGCTGCACCCCCACACAGGCGTTGGGCTTGCGTTGCTTGTACGTGGTGCGGAAACCGAGAACTCCGTAGAAGGTTTCGATGTCGTCAATGGAAGCGCACGGCAGCAGGGGAACGGTCACCTCGTTGGTCATGTCTCCTTCCTAAGCGTCGCAGAATGTTCGTCGCACATGGAAATAGCCAACCGTCGCCTTCGGCCATCCGATCGGCCGATGCCCCAGAGTCGAACGCTGCCCGGCTGGCCCGACGAACTCGTCCTACCCGAGACCACCGGACTGAACGAGGCCGTCAAGGCCATCGCCGCTCTGGCTGGGCTACCCCAGACCGGAGGCGATGACGACTTGCTACCGAACGTTCCGTCCCCGTAGAGCAGCTCAGACGGCTACCGGCGCACCGTTCGCCGACGTCGGTCCCGACCGGCCAGACAGTCCGCCGAGCACGGCGACTGCGACGACGTGCAGCTCGCCCTACCGCGCCTGCCTGAGCCAGCGCTCGATGACAGTGAAGTCCCGCTCGGTCAGCCCGCGACGTGGATCGACCCGATGCAGTAGGGCCGCACCGGGGTGATGAGCCGACACCCAGTCCTGATCGGCGTGGGTGATCTCGTCGTCGACCCAGACGAACGCGCGTCCCTGCGCCCACTCGACCAGCCCAGGGGTCTTCCAGTGCAGGTGCCTCACCTCGTCGGAGTCGGGCCAGTCCACGACCGGCAGAGGCGGTAGTCCGAGCAGCGGCGCGAGCACGTCGTTCGCATCGTCCATCCAGGTCGTCGCCCACACCAGGTCACACGGCAGGGACTCCAGCCGTCGCCCGTGTTCCGGGTTGACCTTGTGCAGCAGGGGATGGGCATCGGTCGGTGGGGCCGATGCCTCGCTGACACGCGGAATGCCCGGCTGAGCCGCTGTGGGTGTTCCGAACGGGATGAGGGTGCCGTCCACGTCGAGGAACAGCAACGGACGCGGCGCGGGGTCGGACATGACCCCAGAGGCTAGACCTCACCCCGCCGCCGACCACATTGCACAGAGTCGTAGCTCGTCGTTGTGACTCAGACGGTGAGCAGGCGAACGGTCTGGTCGACGTAGCGGCGGCGGTCCGCCTCGGCGGCAGGCAGGGTTCCTGGCGCGACGTGCGCCATCTGCGCGTAGCCCAGGTAGGAGGTGACCGCCAGCAACCCACGGCGCCGTGCCTCCTCGGCCGGCCAGCCGAGCGCGACGAACAGCCCTGCGGTGTACGCCACCCGCCGCTCGGTGACCCGGGCGAGTACGGGGGCGACGTGCGGGTGGTCGGCAGTGGCAAGCATCGCGAGTTCGATGGAGTTGTCCTGCGACACGGTGGATCCCAGGACGAGGCTGATGAGCAGCCGGAGCCGGGCCAGCGGGTCGGGTTCGGAGTCGATGTGGCCGATGACGGCGTCGGTGTGCTCGCGTTCCCACCGCAGCACTGCCGCCTCGATCAGGGCGTCTCGGTTGGCGAAGTGCCAGTAGAAGCTGCCCTTCGTGGCACCGAGCCGGGCTGCGAGGGGCTCGACCGCGACCGCTGCGAGCCCTCCGCAGGCCATCGCCTTCAGGGCCTCCGAGGTCCAGTCGTCGGCCGTCAGCCGGGGTGCGGTCCGCTTTCCGTCACCGCGCTGGACACGTCGCTGGCTCATCACTGTACGGTAGCGTATGGAAAACATACGCAAGCGTATGGAGTCGACGATGAGGCCCACGGTCCACAACGTTCACGAACGAGCGCTGCCGGTTGCCGCTTCGGTGGTGGGCGGGCTGGTGGACCGGATCGGTGCCGCCGACGACCCACTGTGGCCCGTACCCGCCTGGATGCCGATGCGGTTCGACCGGCCGCTCGCCGTCGGCGCCGACGGCGGGCACGGTCCGATCCGCTACCACGTCACCGGATACGAGCCGGGCCGTCGAGTTG
This sequence comes from Micromonospora sp. DT68, assembly GCF_049847245.1. Classification (NCBI taxonomy): domain Bacteria; kingdom Bacillati; phylum Actinomycetota; class Actinomycetes; order Micromonosporales; family Micromonosporaceae; genus Micromonospora; species Micromonospora sp. DT68. The sequence goes on along the minus strand of NZ_JBNCNZ010000021.1, from coordinate 32,589 downwards.
AGTGGACCTTCCATGCGAGTACCAGCATGATCGGTAGTCACACGCTTGAGGTCGAAGAGCGCGGCCCGCACGCCTGCCTGCTGCGCCACGGGATGAGCGCCCGGCCGGTCGGTCGCATGCGACTGCTCTGGCCCGCCCTGGTACGCGTCTGCCACGACACGGTCCTCGAACACCTGCTGGACAACGCCGAACGTGCCGTGACCGGCACGGTCGCGCACCCCGTCCGATACCCGTGGCGCGCCCGGCTCGTCGTCGGCATGACAAGCGTGCGGGTACGCGGCGTGCCGGTCCCCACCGCTGCAATCCTTCTGCACGACTCCATCGAGCGGGCGGATCTGGCCGACGCCTACGCGCTGCGGGTGCCGCCCGGCACCACCACCGATCCGCATGACTGGGCGGCTGCGGTCTTCCGCGATCCGCCAGGCGTCGGGGCCGCACTGCTGCGTTCGCGGAACCGGCTGGCCACCCCGTTCGGCATCGAGCGCGGCGACGCCTCGGACGTCGACACCATCGCCCGCACTGACAGGGAGGTGCTGCTCGGCACCGACGCCGGTCACCTGACCTTCCGAACCAGCGTTCTGGTCGAGCCGGACCCCGGCGGCACGACGATCACCGTGGCCACCCTGGCGGCGGCCCGTTCCGGGGCCGGCCGCGCCCACCTCGCCGCCGTACGCCTCGTACACCCGCTGGTTGTCAGGGCGATGCTGCGCCACGCCGGCCGGAGCGTCGTCGCCCCTTGGCGGTCGACCGACCGCGCGTGAGGCGACAGTGCCGCCGGACGACGTACCCGGTCAGTGGTCCGGGTGTGCGCCCTGCTCGGCGAGTCGCTTGAGGTTCAGCAACTGACGGCGGGCCATCACCAGGTCCCCGAGGCACATCCCGAGGGCGAGCACCCGGTTCGTCCGCATGACGACCTTGAGCAGCAGGCGCGTGGTGTTCCCCGAGTCCGGCTCCACGACGTACGACAGGACCGCGCCCATGATCTCGCCGGTCAGGTGGTGTCCCGGCGCGACGGCGAGGATCCGGCCCCGCCTGCGCCCGCCGGCGGTGGTGAACGCCTCGCCCACCGCCGGCTCGGGAAGCGCCGCCAACCGTTGCGGTGAGCGCCGGCCGAGATTGTCGATCCAGTCGAACGCGTACGGCGCGAGCCGGATCTGTGCGACCCACTGCCACACCGCGGCCGGGGGGCGCGTCCACGCCCACCCCGCGCCAGGCCCGCAATGTGGGTACGGGGACGAAGTCGTCACACGGGTAGCGGCGAAGCGTCTCGTCGTCGGACACGCCCCACCGGTCACCGAGCATCGGCCCTGCCCAACACCAGCGTCGTACGCAGGTCCAGCACGACACTGCCGCCGAAGTCGTCCACCAGCCGGTCGAGGGCGGCGATCCCGCGTTGCTGCTGCTCCGGAGTGCGGGACAGGTACGGCCCGAACGTACGCACCAACGCCAGGTACCGCGCCTTGTCCAGCCGTAGCTCCCGCCGGAACACCTCCCGGCGTACGTCGTCGAACTGTCCGCTCTCGACGATGTCCCGGTGGAACCAGTCGACCGGGCGGTCCCGCATGTCCGGGTCGACCGAGTGCAGCGCGGCCTGCACGGCGGCCCGCTGGTCGGCATCGGTGTAGCCGTACCGGTGCGCGAAGACGGAGAGGGTGCCGCCCGGCGCCAGGGCGCGTCGGGCCTGGGCGTTGCGGGTGGCCGGGTCCAGCCAGTGCCAGGCCGTGGCGCAGGCCAGCACGTCCGCCCCACCGGCTGGTGGGGTCCACCGTTCGAAGGTGGTCATCTCGACGCGGGAGGCCGGGAACCGCTCGGCGAGGCGGGCGGCCATCCGCTCGTCGGGCTCGACGCAGGTCAGCGGGGCGCCGATGCGGACCAGCACGTCGGTGCCCTTTCCGGTGCCCGCACCGATCTCGACAACGGACGCCGGTGTGCCCCCGTGGTAGGCGAGGACCGCCTCGGCGATCTCCGCCGGATAGTCGGGTCGGGCGTGCTCGTACAGGTCGGCCACTCCGCCGAAGACGTCAATCGCCACACGCCCACCTTTCGCTGCCCGCCGGAAGCTGCATAGATCTCCGACCAGTCTCCGACAGACCACGCACTCGTGATTGCCCGTCCGCCAACGTCGGCCCTGACTAGCCACGGAGCCTTCGCAAAACTCGCTTGGCAGAGCACGGAGACCACTGCTACTTTCCCGGAGGCCGTGCGAGAGAACGAGGAGGTGGTACCCGTGAACGTATCGACATGGGCGCTTCCCTCCGGGGTCACGGTCGGGCGATAGGTCGTCCGGGAGCGCCGTTCACGAGCCCTCCCGAAAGGCACGACAATGCAATTCACCTCTGAGCGACGCATCGACGACGGTGTCCTCGAACGCGGGTTCACCCTCGGTGAGATCCCCGGCATCCTGTGGACGCCCGCATCCGCACCTGCACCGGCGCCGCTGATCCTGGTCGGTCACCCCGGCGGACTGCACAGGATGTACCCCCGACTGGTGGCCCGGGCGCGACACTCTGCTGCGGAGGGCTTCGCCTCGGCCACCATCGAGCTTCCCGGAGCCGGCGACCGGCCCCGTTCCGCCGCCGTCGAGCAGGCCCGCGCCGACCTGCGCCGGGCGCTGGAGTCCGGCGAGCCGGTCGGTGACGAGATCGTCGACAGGCTTGTCCTTCCGCTTGTCGAGAAGGCCGTCCCGGAATGGCGGGCCGCCCTGGACGCCCTCCATGCGCTGCCCGAGATCGGCGGTCCGGTCGGGTATTCGGGAGGGGTGATCGCCATCGGCCTCCGGCTGGCGGTGGTCGAGCCGCGTATCTCGGCGGCCCTCCTGTTCGCCGGGAGTTTCGTGCCCCGCTCGATGTTCGCGGAGGCCCGGCAGGTCACCATTCCGCTGCAGGTCCTGTTGCAGTGGGACGACGAGGGGAACGACAGGCAGATGGCCCTGGACCTGTTTGACGCCTTCGGCTCCAAGGAGAAGACGCTGCACGCCAACATGGGCGGGCACACCGGCGTCCCGCAGTTCGAGGGCGACGCCGGGAACCGGTTCTTCGTCCGGCACCTGACGTGAGACCGGGTCGTCAGCCGGTAGTAGGGCGCCGCTGGGAGCTGTCGACCAATCATCGGATGATCCAGAGCGGACTGATGGACGCGCTGGATGCTCTGTCCAATTCTGCTGCGTTTTGCGCATTGACGACCCCGAATCAAAGGTTGCAGACGTCACACGTGTGACCTACGCTCCGGGGAAGACTTTCGTAGCGATTGGCAAAGTTGCGGTCGGGGGACAGCAGTCGCCCGCCGACCCTTGATGGCGTCGCTGTTCCGTGCTCGTCGCTCGATAAGAACGGGGTCCACTGTCGACGGCAAGTGAGAGGAACAGTTCGTGAAGTCACTCGCATCCACCGCTCGAAGGTCATTCCTGGCGGTCGCGGTGCTCGTCGCCGCGGCATTCCCCGCCGTGCTGACGAGCCCGACGCCTGCCTCGGCGGCGGTCCAGCAGACCTACTACGTCGCCCCCGACGGCAACGACGCCAACTCCGGCACGCTCCAGTCCCCGTTCCGCACCGTGCAACGCGCTCGCGATGTCGTCCGTACGGTGAACGCGAGCATGACCGGCGACATCAACGTGTACCTGCGCGGCGGGACCTACCCGATCGGCAGCACCGTCGAGTTCGGCGCCGCCGACTCGGGCACCAACGGCTTCCGGGTCGCCTACGCGGCGTACGGCAGCGAGAAGCCGGTCCTCGACGGCGGCGTCCAGGTGACGGGGTGGACCCAGCACAGCGGCAACATCTGGAAGGCGCCTCTGGACCGGGCCAACAAGCTGCGCGCGCTCTACGTCAACGACAAGCGTGCCTTCATGGCGTCAAAGACGATCAGCTCGGGCGGTTGCTACGGGACGTACACCATCACCGCTGGCCAGGCCGACTGGGCCTGGGAGTCGGGGTCGCAGTGCGACGGCGCCAAGTACAGCCTGAGCGACTTCCCTGCCATCGCCCGCAACCAGGACGACATCGAGATCGAGACAGGCACCACCTGGACCACGGCCCTGGTGGGTGTCCGTCAGGTGACGACGAGCTCCGACGGCGCCAACCGGGTCGCCCTGTTCCAGCAGCCCGGTGCGGCCATCGCCCAGGGTGCGTTCAACGGCAATGCCCAGGTGGGCGGCACCCACAAGGTCATGAACGCCTACGAGTTCCTCGACGCGCCCGGCGAGTTCTACTACGACAAGAGCAGCAAGACGGTCTACTACTACAAGGCCAGCTCCGAGAATATGGCAACAGCGACGGTGTACGCGCCGAACAACGTGACAACCCTGCTGCGGGTCGCCGGCACCTCGACGAGCAACCACGCCCGCAACATCACGTTCTCCGGGCTGACGGTGCAGCACTCCGACTGGAACCTGTTCAACGTCGCCGGCTCGTCCTTCAAGCAGGCGCAGCAGGGCAACCTCGGCGCCCAGGCGTACGCAAAGGGCAACTTCCACGTCTACTACTACCGCAACGTCGACGTGACGCCCGGCATCATCCAGGTGCAGAACGCCGACGGGATCCTGTTGCAGCGCAACCGCATCCAGCACACCGGCGCCGACGGCATCAGCATGGTCAACGACGTGCAGGGCACGCAGTTGATCGGGAACTACACCAACGACATCGCCGGCTCAGCCATCAGCGTGGGCCATCCCCAGCACGTCTACATCGGCGACCACACCTCGACAAACCGCGAGAAGTATTCCGCGCAGGTCGAGGGATTGCCCAAGAACATCGACATCAAGAACAACTACCTGTACGACAGCGCCGTGCTGTTCAACGGGCACAGCCCCATCTCGGCGTACTTCGTCGACACCCTGACGATCCAGCGCAACCGGATCGAGAAGGCTCCCTGGTCGGGCATCACACTCGGCTGGGGTTGGTGGAACTTCGACGGGTCATCGGGCTCGATCGCGCCCAACCGGCCCACCACGACGGCCCGTAACAACACGATCAGCTACAACCACATCATCGACACTGTGCAGCGGCTCAGCGACACCGCCCCGATCTACACGCTGGGCGCCCAGCCGGGTACCACGATCACCAACAACTATCTCCAGGGCGTGCCGTCCGGTCACAAGTACGGCCTGCACCCGGACGAGGGGTCGGCGTACATCACGTTCCGCGACAACGTCCTGAGCGTGGACAAGAACGTCACGTGGCTCATCAACTCCGACGACTTCGGACGAAAGCACGACCTGAGCATCACGCAGACCTACGGCCCCATCAACAAGGTCTCGAACAAGAACCTCCCGAACAGCACTGTCCAGGACATCCTCGTCTCCTCCGACTACGTCTGGCCGGCCGCTGCCTACGGCATCGCAGTGAGCTCCGGTCTTGAGGACTCGTACCGGGACATCATTCCGGCCAGCAATCTCTCAGTGCCGAACTACGTCCTGCCGGCGAGCACCGTGGTCAGCAGCGGGGCGTCGTCGATCCCGATCCGCAGCACCGGCGACGCCACAAGGACGGTCTGGCTCGCTCCCTCCGGCACGACCACGTTCGCCGCCGGCCCCACTATGACAAGCGCAGCCGGCACCGCCACCTCCATCGCCGTGCCGACTGCCCAGGGTGAGTACCGGCTCTACGTGCTCGACGCCCAGGGCAACCGGTCAGCCGAGTCGACATCGCTCGTCAGGCAGCCGGGCAGCGGCGGTGGCCAGCGGGTCGGGCAGCTCGTCGGTGGCCAGTCCGGTCGCTGTGTCGACGTACCCAACTCGACGACCACCAACGGCACCCAGACGCAGATCTGGGACTGCTCGGGCGGCACGAACCAGCGGTGGACCCACACCACCGGCAAGCAGCTGACCGTGTACGGCAACAAGTGCCTCGACGCCTCCGGGGCGGGCACGGCCAACGGCACCGCTGTCATCATCTGGGACTGTCACGGCGGGCTCAACCAGCAGTGGAACGTCAACAGCAACGGCACCATCACGAACGCCCAGTCGGGGCTCTGCATGGATGCCAACGGCGCCGCCAGCGCCAACGGCACGAAGATCATTCTCTGGTCGTGCAACGGTGGCGCCAACCAGCAGTGGAGCCTGCGTAGCTGACCCGTACCCGGGGGTCGGTCCGACAGGGCCGGCCCCCGGGCCACCCCACAACGGCGTCAGCCCGCGTCGAAGTCGGTAGCGATATCGCTCAACGCGATCCGGTTCGGCTGCCCCGTTTTGGTGATGAGGCTGGAGACGTGCCGCTCCACAGTGCGTGGTGACAGGTGCAACCGCTCGGCGATCTCGCGGTTGCTCAGCCGGCCGGTGAGCATCCGCAGCACCTCCCACTCGCGTACCGTCACGCCCGCTGCCCGCAGCTCAGGTGGGATCTCCCCGGCGCCGCGCCGACGTTGGGCGATCCGCGCGCCCGCCTGGCGCAGCAGCGTGCGGCACGCCCCGGCGACCGGTGCGACGTTCGCCTGGTGGAAGTAGTCCTCGGCGGCGCGCAGCCACTCCACGGGCGTGCCCCAGCCATCGGCGAGCGCCGCCTCGGCGACCAGCCGCAGGGCGAGGTGCCGCCCCATCGCGTACAGCGCGCCGACCTCCATCGCCTCGGCCACCGCGGCGGTCGCGGCGTCGTGCTGACCTGCGCGGCCGAGCAGGACCGCCCGGGCGAAGAGCGCGAACTGCCGGTCCCATCGCAATTGGCTCGCCGGTGTGCCGACGATCGCGTCGTACGCCGCGAAGCTGACCTCGCCGGCCATCGCCCGCAACAGCAGTTGGAGGCCGAGCCGCCCACCGAGGTGGAACACGGTCGGGTTGGTCTCCTCCGCCCGTACCGCCAGGGACAACTCCTCCAGCGCCCTGGGGCGGTCCTCCTCCAGCAGCGCGCAGAACGTGCCGGCCAGCCCGTGGACCCGCTGCGCGTGCAGGCTCTCGTCACCGCCCCAGTGCCGGAAGTCGGCGAGCGCCTCCTGCATCTGGACCCGCCGGCCCTGATGGGCGGCGAGCACCGCACTGAGCAGAAGCACGTACTGCGTGGTCTCCATCAACTTCAGGCGGGTCGTCGCGGTGCGGACCTGGTCGATCAGGTCCTGTGCGGCCGGGTAGTCGCCGCGCATGATCAGGTGCAGCGCGATGCTCGCCTCGGCCTGCTGACGGGCGGTCACCGCACCGACCCGCAGCGCCCGCTCCCGGGCCTGTTCCAGCCGGTCCAGCTCGCCGTGCAGCAACGCGTCGTCGTTGCCGAGCCGGATCAGCGCGTGGACCTCCCAGATCGGAAGGCCGTGCTCGGCGGCGATGGACCGGGCCTGCTCCAGGCAGCGGGTGGCCTCGGCCGGGTCGCGGTGCCGGACGAGCGCCCCGAGCAACTGCCAGGCCTGGCAGGCCACCACCGGCAGCGGCACCGCGGCGCCGACCGTGGCGGCCCTGCGGGCCAGGGCCTCGGCGACCTCCAACTGGTCCCGCCCCGGCGTGTCCAGGGCCAGGTGTGCGGCGACGATGTCGATAGGAGCTTCGTCCTCGGCCGCGGGGTCCGGGCCGAGCAGTTCACGGGCGATCTCCACCTGGGCCAGCGCGTCGGTGAGCTCCCCGGCCACCACCGCGGTCCAGGCCAGCCGGGTGTGCAGCCTGGCCTGCCGTCGGGCGGGGAGACCGGCTACCTGGTCCGGACTGTTGACCAGCTCCAGTGCCCGCCGGACCAGGCCGGCCTCGCCGAGGGCCTGCAGGAGCGTCTCCAGGGTGTCGGCGCGGGCCTCGGCCGACCCGTCGGCCTGGAGTTCCCAGGCCCGGTCGAGGAGGGCGACGGCCGAGGTGGCGGCTCCCTGCGCGAGGGCTCTGCGGCCGGCTTCGGCGAAGAGCCGACCGGCAAGCAGGGTGTCGCCGGTCTCGACGCGCAGGGTGGCGGAGATCTGACACCACTCACCTGGCAACTCCGGGTGGACCTTCGCGACGGCCTCGGCGACGGTGTGGGCCAACCGCCGCCGGTCGGCCGGCTCGACAAGGGCGAGCAGCGACTCGTGGGTGACCCGGTGCCGGAAGGTGTACCAGTCGGTCAACTGGTCGTCCGGCGCCACAAGTTGGGCCACGATGTCGCCGTGCAGGTGGTTGAGCAGGTCACGGTCGCTGAGCCCGGTCGCCGTCTGCACCACCGCCACCGAGAAGCGTTGCCCGATCAGGGCGCCGCAGGAAAGCAGCTCCCGGGCCGGCGGGCTGAGTTTCTCGATCCGGTGCGCCATGCTCCTGGCGAACGCGGCGGGCAGGGTGGCGGGCGCCTGCGGAGCGACAAGCCACCCCTGGGGGCCGTGCCGGAGCAACCCGTTCTCCACCATCGCCGCGAGGATCTCCTCGATGAGGAAAGGGTTGCCGCCACTGCCTCCCCAGAGCAATTCGGCCGCAGCCGTGGGCAGCTCGTCTGCCGCCACGCCCAGGCACGCCCCGGCCATGGCCCGCAGGTCCTCGGGCCGGAGCCCGTCCAACTCGATAACCGTGCACCGGCCACGGCGGGCCGCCGCCCGGGCGACCTCCAGCGCGGGGGAGTCGTCGGCCCGGATGACCCCGACCAGCAGCGTGGGCTGCTGGTCGAGGTTGTCGATCAGGTATTCGACAACCATGAGCGTCTCGGCGTCGGCGTCCTGGAGATCGTCCAGGACCATCAGGCACCCGCGCTCCTGACCGGCGAGACCGGTCAGCCGGAGCACCGCCTCGGCCAGGATCACCACTGAGCCGGTCTCCTGATCGCCGAGGGGAGTGCCCCAGTCGGGCACCAACCGGCCGAGGATCGGACCGTACGGGCCGAGCGCCGTGACGTCCACGGTGGCCGAACGCAGCAGGGAGAGCACCGCCTCGGTGAGCGGCCGCAGTGGTACCCCGGCACCGAGTGCGCTGGCCCGCCCCCGCAGCAGGCTCATCTCGGCGGTGTAGGCGGCCTCGGCGGCCGCGGCGGCGAGCCGCGACTTGCCGACGCCGGCCTCTCCGACGATGAAGACCGCGCCTCCGTGACCGACGCGGGCAGCCTCGATCATTCCGCTCAGCACACCGAATTCCGAATCTCGGCCTACCAGGACGCGGGATCGTTGCACGGCGGCAACGATAGCGAGGCACTTCATCGATAACCAGGGTCCACCAGCAGGCGCACCGGGCCCGGCGAGATTATCGTCCGACCGGACCGATCGCCGCGCTGACCGGGCGGTTTCCGCCCTGGGTCACACGGGGAACGTGGGGCAGCAGGTGGTGAGCGCGAGCGGGACGGCGGAGTCCGCGGAGGCGCCGGCATCGCCGGCGACCAGGTGTCCGATCAGGAGCCCCACCGGGACGGCCAGGCCGGCGAGGGCCGCCGTACGCAGGCCGAAGGCGACAACCGGGCTTACGTGCGGCTCACCGGCGGGGTGCGACGCCTCGGCGTGGTCGGTGTCGGCGAGGTCGGTGGTGGGCTGGTGCGACATCATCGTTCTTCTCTCCTCGGGATGAAGGGATTGGTGAGCGACAGCCAGCCGGGACCGGTTGGCTGCGGGGTGGGTTCCAGGAGCAACGCGGACGGTATCCGCGTGGTCAGGGCGGAGCGCAGCAGTCCGTAGCCGATGCCGGCGAGCCCGGTCAGCAGCCCCGGTGTGAGCACGCCGTCGGGTGTGCCGCAGTAGCGATTCTGCCATTGAAGGGAGTTGAGGATCAGGGTCGTCCGCTGCCGTTGCGCGGTGGCAGCCGCAGCGCCGGCCGGCCCTGCGGCCAGCACCGTCAGCGCCTCGACGACGCCGGACTCGCCGTGGCAGAGGCTCAGGTCGCGGGACAGCGGCCGTTCGGCCAGCCGCCGGACGAGGTCGGCTGGCGCCTCCGGGCTCGCGTCGGCGTCGTGCCGGCCGGCGAGGGCGAGAGCCAGGCCGGAGACACCGGCACACCAGCCGGACGAGTCGGTCGGGGCCTGCTGGGCGTGCCGCAGGGCCTTCCGTGCGGCGTCCGCGTGCTGCGGCGAACCGCCGCCGACGTCGACGAACCGGTGCAGGGCGTACGCGATGCCGGCCGTCCCGTCGGCGAAGCCTGCCGCACTGGCGGGGTGATCGAGTGCGGACGCGGCGGCCAACTGGTCGGCGCAGGTCCGGGCCAGCGCCGCCGCCCGGTCGTTACCCAGCTCGGCGTGGATCGAGGTCATCGCGGCCAGACAGCCGGCCCGGCCGATGGCCCAGTCGTCGGTGGTGGAGCCGGCGACCGCGACCTCGGCGAGTTCCACCGCCGTGTCGACCCACCGGCCGATCTCCGCGTCGTCGAGCAGCACTGCCAGCCGAGCCAGCCCGTAGGCCACTCCGCCGAGGCCGTGCAGCCCACCACAGCCGATCGCGGTGACCAACTCCGGGCGGTCCGAGAGCAGGCGCAGCAGCCCCGGCGTCGCGGCGACCGCCCGACGGGCCACGTCACCGTATCGGGCGACACCGCTGACCTGGGCGAGCTGGCCGAGGAAGAGCGCCACGCCGAGGTACCCGTTGGCCAGGCCGGCGCCCATCGGCAGCAGCAGCCACTGCCGGTTGTCGACAAGCTCCAGGCCGAGCCAGTTCACCCGGTCCCGACCCGGTGCGCCACGGGCGACGAGCTGGTCGGCGATCGCACAGGCTGCCGAGACCAGCCGTTCGGGTGGGGCGGCCGTGCCGTGCGACGGCCCGGGCATCGGCGCCGCGTCGCCATGCGTGCCAGCCGGTCGGCGGGTGGCCAGGCTGGCCATGATGACCCACTCCTGGTCCTGCCGGTCGGCCTCGCCGAGCCCGGCGATCCGGTCCAGTGCCGCGCCGACGCCGCTGCGGTGCAGCGGCACCGCGGTCGGCTCGCCGTCGGCGGCCAGGATGGAAGCGTCGGCCCGGGCGTGGAAGTACGGCACGTCACCGCGCCACAACGCGACGATCTCGTGGCGCGCGAACACCGGGTCGCCGGGCAGTGTGGTCCGGCCGCAGAGCTGCCCGAGGAAACGGTCCCGGTCCAGACCGTCGCGCAGCAGGCTCGGGTGGGTGGCCTCGTCGAGCAGCGTCCGATAGGCCCAGGTGGGCCGTACGACGAGTCGCACCGTCATTGCCGACGACGCCTCGACCAGCTGGGTGAAGTCCCCGCGATGTGCCTCGATCGCTTCGTAGCCGAGCCGGAAACCTTCCAGCATGGCAGCCTCGTGGTCCTCCGGATCGATCACCCGGTCGCCGAGCCGGGGCCGGTTCGAGGCGCCGTCGAAGGTGGCCGCGCGGCGTACCAGGCGCATCCGGTCGGTGCCCGGGTCAGCCCAGTCGATGCGACTGACCGGGCTCTGCCTGCCCTCGTCGCCGCCGGCGCCGGACAGGTCCATGATGCCCTGCTCACCGACGACGATCAGCGGCAGCAACGCCGTGCGGTGCACCGAGGCGGAGAGCAGGTCGGCGGCTGGATCGCCGCTCGGGGTCGCGGGCCGCCAGCTGGGGCTGAACAACGTCTCGACGTCGATGGCCACCGGGTCCTCGCCGCTGGCGATCACGTTTTCGTAGTGCAGATCGGTGGTGTTGAGCGCGTGGGCGAGCGCCAGCAGCGCGCCGTGCCGTCGATAGAAGCGGTCCGCGCCGTCCGGGTCGGCAAGCGGTGCCGCGATCACGAACTCGGTCCAGCCGTACTCCGGGCGGACCAGACTGGCGGCTGTCCGCATGGCGACGGCGGGCACCATCCGGTTCATCCAGCCGACGAAGGCCGCCAGTCGATCGTCGTGGGTGAGGTCCCGAGGCTTGTAGACCAACCGCCTGCCGTCGGCGAACCGGATCACGGTGGTGGTCCGGCCGGACCGGTGCGAGTCACCCCGCCTGTCGTCGACGGCCACAAGTGGGCCGGGGTCGGTGCCGCCCAGGAGGTCCTCGACCAGGCGGTCCCGGTCGGCGGTGTACCGGGCGAGTAGTTCCAGCATCGCGTCGGTGGCGTGCGCGGTGGCCTGCCCGAGCAGCCGGGCCAGGACCGGAAGGTCGGTGAACAGCGCGGCCAGCCCCGCCGGGGTGCCGAGCTGGCGAACGAAGTCGACGAATCGGGCGCGACTGTCGGCGCCATGGAGGAGGCCTGCGGTCCGGCGACGGTGCAGCTCCTCGACGAAGGTACGGGCGGCCAGCGCGGCCAGCTGCCGTTCCAGTGTGGCCGCCAACGCGGCATCCAGCCCACCCAGGTCGACGTGGGCGTCGGTCACCGGGACGGCGTCCCGGCGGAAGCGGGTCCGTGCCTGGTCGACCAACGGACGCAGCGGCAGGGCGAACGCCGCTCTCCAGTCAGCGGCGACCGGCACCGACGGAGGCCGCGCGGCGGCACGTACCGCGGCTTCGATAAGGACCGCCCAGGGCGGCGGGTCGACCCGCGCGGCGAGTTGACCGTCCTCCTCGGCGAGGTACGTGAGCAACAGGTCCTCGTCGACGCCCAGCTCGCCCAGCCGGATGTCCAGCTCCGGGCCACGGTCGGCCCGCCACAGGTCCAGCCGCTGTCGCGCGTGCCCGAGCCGCCCGGCGTCGACCGGTTCGGTGCCGCCGCCGGCGGTCACCCGCTCGTGCAGCGCCAGACCGCGCGCCCACCAGCTCCGGTGGAGTCGGGGCGACTCGGCCGGAGCGAGGCTGGGTGGGCCGTCGGCGTCCGTGGTGTTCATCGAATTGAGGGTGCCAAGTGGCGGCCGACAACTCATGCGTGGGATCCACCCAAATTCATGTCGGCCCGGCTGGTCGCGGCAGTCCGTGCACTCTCCGATGCAACCCGCATGACAGTCCGTGACGGCCTTTCAGAGGGCTGGAACGGGCGCCGGTGTCGGTGGCGTGGCGACATAGGCGCAGGTGTGGACCACGGAACTTGGGTGCCCGGCACAGATGCGTCGACACACGACGGTGGTCGACCCTCCGACTATTCGATGGGCTGACCCGATCGGAGCGACTATGGAGTTTCGCGTACTGGGACCAGTGAGCGCCTGGCGCAACGGCGTCGAGGTCGCGCTGGACGGCGCCAAACAGCGCACGGTCCTGGCCGTCCTCCTGCTCGCCCGAGGACGGATCGTCTCCGACACCCGGCTCTGTCAGCTGCTGTGGGACGAGAACCCGCCTGCGACGTTCGCCGCTCAGCTCTACAACTACGTCTCCCGGCTGCGGAAATATCTCGGCGACGAGGTGGAGATCGTCCGGCAGTGGTCCGGGTACCTGCTGCGGACCGGGGACAGCCGACTCGACATCGACGAGTTCGAGCGGCTGGGCGGGCTGGGACGGGACGCACTGCGCTCCGGCCGGCACGAGGAGGCCGCGCGGGACCTGCACGAGGCGCTGGCGCTGTGGAGCGGAACGACGCTCGCCAACGTCACCGACTACCTCGTCGAGGCGGAGTCGCCCCGGATGACCGAGGGGCGCATGGCGGTTCTGGAGGATCGCATCACTGCCGACCTGATGCTGGGCCGGCAGGCCGATCTGGTGGTGGAGCTGAGCGACCTGGTCGCCGCACAGCCGCTGCACGAGCAGCTGCGCAGTCACTTGATCACCACGCTGCTGCGGTGTGACCGCCAGGCCGACGCGCTTGCCGTCTACCACGAGGGCAGACGGGTCCTCGCCGACGAGTTGGGTGCCGATCCGGGGCCGGCGCTGGCCGAGGCGTACCAGATGGTGCTGGCACGCCCCGGGATGCCCGACGTCGCTGTCGCACCGCGAGCCGGACCGGGCTGGCGCGACGTCCGGCCGGCGATGCTGCCGCCCGGAGCGCACGACTTCTGCGGCCGGCAACAGGAACTGCGCCAGCTGGCAGTGCTGCTCGCCGAGACGTCGCCACCCGCTCCACAGCGGACGCTGTTGACCGGAATGGCAGGCGTCGGAAAGTCGTCGCTGGCACTGCGGGCCGCGCACCTGTGCCGTGACGACTTCCCGGACGGGCAGCTCTACGCCGACCTCGGCGGCACCCGGGGCAACGCCATCGACCCTGGTGACGTGCTGGGCTGGTTCCTGCGGAGCCTCGGCAACGCCGAGGAGGCCATTCCGAAGCGCCTCGACGAACGCGAGTGCCTCTACCGCAGCCAGCTGGCCGGCCGCCGGGTCCTGGTGGTGCTCGACAACTCCGCCAGCTATCCGCAGGTCCGCCCGCTGCTGCCCGGTGACCCGTCCTGCCGGGTGATCCTTACCTGTCGTGGTCGCCTCTCCGAGCTTCCCGGCGTTACCCGCGTCGAGGTGGGCATCCTCGACCCGGCGCAGGCGCTGGAGCTGTTCGCCACGATCGTCGGCTCGTCACGGGTGGCCGCCGAGCCCGGCGCCGCACACCGGATCGTGCAACTGTGCGGGCGGCTGTCGATCGGCATCCGGGTGGCCGCGGCGCGGCTCATCGCCCGACCGCACTGGTCCCTGCGGTACCTCGCGCAGCGGCTGGCCGACGAGCGGTTCCGCCTCAACGAACTGCGGCTGGGGACGCTCGACGTGCGGGCCCGCATCGAGGGCAGCTATCAGGAGTTGGAGGCCGAGAGCCAGGTCGCGTTGCGCCGGCTGGCCCTGCTGAACACTGTCGACTTCCCGATCGGAGCCGCCGCCCGGGTGCTCGGCGTGACGCCCCGGGTGGGGGAGGAGGTGGCCGAGAGCCTTGTCGACGCCCGGCTGCTGGAGATCGCGGGCTCGGACGGCGGGCGGCGGCAACGACACCGCTTCCACGATCTGGTGCGGGTCTTCGCGCGGGAGAAGGCCGACCCGTCGGACCACCGCATGGTCACCGCCCGATCGGCACTGTCGGCATAGCCGCGCCTGCGGAACCCCGGCGGCTCCGCAGAACTCCCGGCGTATGGAGAAGATATAGCCGGTACCGGCACGGTCGGTGGGTGACCATCCTGATTCCGCCCGAGTGCGCGACCACTGCGCGGATCGACCTCGACCACGCAAGCGGGGACGAGATCGTCGGTCGAGTCCGGCCCGACCGGGACGACCCGGTCTTCGCCGGGCACTATCCCGGATTCCCCCTGCTGCCCGGTGTCTACATCGTCGAGTACGTGCACCGCGCCGTCCTCGCGGCGATGCCGACGGAGATCCTCGCCGAGCTGGTGTCCTGCCGGTTCCTCCGAACGATCGACCTCGACGACGAGCTGGTCATCACCATCCGCTGCGACGGCGGGATACGTCGGGGCACGGTCGCCGTGTCCGGCGTACCGGCCGCCGAGGTGGTGTTGCGCTATCAGGAAGGAACCCCGTGATGCTCGACAGCGACGACATTCGACGGCTCATCCCACACCGACCGCCGATGCTCCTTGTCGACCGGGTCAGCGAAATCGTGCCCCGGCGTCGGCTGGTCGGCAGCTACACGGTGACCGGGACCCGGCCGCTGCCAGCCGTGCTGCTGCTCGAGTCGTGGGGTCAGGCCGCGCTGGTGCTGATCAGGCACGACCGGCCGATGCCCGACGTGCTGACCGACGGGGTGCCCATCGCGGGCGCCTTCGAGGGGATCCGGTTCGGCCGGCCGGTGCTGCCGGGCGAGACGGTCGAGCACCGCGTCGAGCTGATCCGGTTGATCGCCGACACCGGTTTCGTCCGGGGCGAGAGCGTGGTCGGCACCGAGGTGGTCATGCAGGTCGGTCGCCTGGTTGGCGCGGTGCGCCCGGCGGCTGCGCTTCGCCCCGCCGTCCTGGCCGGGGTCTCCGACGTCAAGGAGCAGACATGAGTGAGAACCGACGACCGGTCGCCCTGGTCAGTGGAGGATCCCGAGGGATCGGCCGGGCCGTGGTCCGGCAGCTCGCCGCAGACGGGTACGACGTGGCCTTCTGCTATCAGAGCAACCGGGAGGCCGCCGAGAAGGTGGCAGCGGAGGTGCTGGAGACCGGTGCCCGGGTGCTGGCCCGGCAGGTGGACGTCGCCGATTCCGCGCAGGTACGCGAGTTCGTCACCGAGGTGGAGCGGGACTTCGGCGAGCTCGCGGCCCTGGTGACCGTCGCCGGGATCATCCGCGACCGGCCGGTGGCGATGATGGCCGACGAGGACTGGCGGTCGGTTATCGACGTCAACCTCGGAGGTGTCTACAACGTGTGCCGGGCGGCGATCCGCCGGATGATGCGGCGACGGGGTGGCAGCATCGTCACCGTCTCCTCGGTGGCGGGCATCACCGGTAGCCCGGGCCAGACCAACTATTCGGCGTCGAAGGCCGGCATCATCGGCTTCACGAAGGCGCTGGCGAAGGAGGTCGGCCCGTACGGAATCCGGGTCAACGCCGTGGCGCCGGGCTTCATCGAGACCGACATGCTCAACGACCTGCCAGCCGGCCTGGCCGTTGGCGTCCAGCAGCGGGCCGCGCTCGGCCGGCTCGGCCAGGCGGAGGAGGTCGCCCCGGTGGTGACGTTCCTGCTCTCGGAGCGGGCCTCCTACCTGACCGGTCAGGTCGTCACGGTTGACGGTGGTCTGACGTTCTGACTCGCTGTGCCGCGAGCCGGGTCCGCATGGCCTCCAGGCGGACCTGGCTCGCCTGCGTCCGGACCCGGCGCGCGGTGAAGCGGGCGTAGACGGTGCCGAGCAGCCGGGTGAGCAGGTCGGCCCGGCGGGCGTCCGACCCGACGACGATCTTCACCCGGTTGCGCCGGACGCCGCGCAGGATGAGTCGTGCGGCCTGCTCGGCAGAGGTCGTCGCCTCCCGGGCGTAGCGCTCCCGGACCCCGCCGTAGCCGAGCCCCTTCGCCGCCCGCGCGTTGCTGAAGATGTCGGTACGCACCTTGCCCGGATAGACGCAGCTGACCCGCACCGGCACGTCGCCGACCCGCATCTCCTGCAACACCGCCTCGGTGAAACCGCGGACGGCGAACTTGGCCGCGTTGTACGCGCTCTGCGCCGGCGCCGCGGTCAACCCGTACATGCTGGAGATGTTCACCAGGTGGCCCTTCGAGGTGACGAGCAGCGGCAGGAACGCCTGGGTGCCGTTGACGACGCCCCAGAAGTCGACGTCCAGCACCCACCGCATGTCGTCCCAGCTGGCCTCGGTGATCGAGGCGAGCAGGGTCACCCCGGCGTTGTTGATGACCAGGTCGGCGCCGCCGAAGTCGGCGCGCACCTCCTTGGCGTGGGCCTGCACCGCCTGCCTGTCGGTGACGTCGAGCCGGTAGGTACGGACCTCGGCCCCTACCGCGGCGCAGCTCGCCGCGGTCTGAGCGAGACCCGCCTCCGCCGCGTCGGAGAGGGCCAGCCGGGCGCCCTGCGCGGCCAGCTCGACCGCCAGCGCCCGGCCGATGCCCGAACCGGCACCCGTGACGACCGCGACCCTGCCTCGGAACTCCTCCATGCGTGCTCCCTCGGAATCGGCGTGCCAGCCTGCGGCGACACACATCCGCCGTACGGTCCGGGGCCGGGCTATCTCTTTTCCATACCGGGCGCGATGTAGAGAAGTTATGAGAGCCCCGCCCAACACTGCCTCCGGACGGTGTCACCAGGACGCCGAGCAGGCGTGGTGCGGAGGAGGCGATGGCACAGATGACAGGTGCGGCAATCACCGGGCTCGGGGCGTACCGGCCGAGCAGACTGATCACCAACGAGGAGATCGCCGGAGAGGCAGGCGTGACTCCGGAGTGGATCGAGGAGCGGACCGGCATCCGGTCGCGCTACCGGTCCGGGCCGGAGGAATCCGTGACGATGATGGCCGCCGAGGCCGGCGGCAAGGCGTTGGCGATGGCGAACGTGGACCCCGCCGACGTGGACCTTGTCATCCTCGCCTCGGCGACGAAGAAGGACCGCATCCCGGGCGGGGCACCCGAGGTGGCCAGCCGGATCGGCATCACCACCACCGGCGCGTTCGACCTGAACGCCGCCTGCGCCGGCTTCGCGTACTCGATCGGGCTCGCGGCGAACGAGATCCGGGTGGGCAGCGCCCGCAACGTGCTCGTCGTCGGCGCGGAACAGCTGAGCCGCTTCATCGACCCGGAGGACCCGGCGACGTACGTCATCTTCGGTGACGGTGCGGGTGCCGCTGTGGTCTCCCCGTCGGAGGTCGACGGGATCAGCCCGACCGTGTGGGGCAGCGACGGCTCGCGGGCCGACATCCTCGGCACCAAGTGGGACGCCAACGGCCGCGAGTTCGCCAAGATGGACGGCCCGCTGGTCTACCGCTGGTCGACGAAGAACGTGCCGAGGGTGGCCCGCAAGGTGTGCGCCTTCGCCGGCATCGAGCTGTCGGACATCGACTGGTTCGTGCCGCACCAGGCGAACCTCCGCATCGTCGACCAGTTGGCCGAGATCCTCCAGATCCCTGACGAGAAGGTCGCCAAGGACATCGTCGACACCGGCAACACCTCTGCCGCGTCGGTGCCGCTGGCGCTCAGCCGGCTGCACGAGAGCGGCCGGACCAGCCCCGGCGACCGCGTGATGCTCCTCGGCTTCGGGGCGGGACTCGCCTACGCCGGTCAGATCATCCGGATGCCCTGACCCACTTCGATCAAGATCCCCTTCCTACGAAAGGACAAGCACCATGACGATGACCGTGAACCAGGTGTCCCTCGACGTCGTGTCGCTCACCCGCAAGCTGATGACCGACGACGTCGACCGGGAGATCAACGCCAGCGACACGTTCGTCGACCTCGGGCTGGACAGCCTCAAGCTCGTCGACCTGCTCGCCGCCGTGGAGACCCACTTCGACATCGAGGTGCCGGACGAGCTGGTCGGCAGCTTCACAAAGGTCCAGGACCTCAGCGACTTCGTGCTCTCCGCCAGGTCTTCGGGGTGACCGAGGACGTCCGGGAGCTGTCGGTTGGACAGCGGGCGCTGTGGCTTGTCCACCGGCTGGCCCCGGACAGCCCGGCCAGCAACGTGGTCCACGGGCTGCACGTCGAACCGGTGCTCGACCCCGACCTGGTACGCGGGGCGTTGGCGGCGGTGCGAGCACGGCACGACATGCTCCGGTCCCGATTCGTGCAGACGGAGCAGGGACCGGTGCGGGTCGTCGATCCCGACCTCGGGTGCGAGGTCGAGATCCACGATGTTGCCGACCTGGACGACGACGGGCTGCTGCGCCGCTGCCAGGAGTTCGGCGACCAGCCGCTACGGCTGGCACAGGACGGTCCGATGCGTGTGGCGTTGCTGCGGCGGCGCACCGACTGCGTGCTGGTGGTGGTGATCCATCACATCGCCACCGACTTCCACTCGCAGCGGATCGTCTGGCAGGAGTTGGACGCCGCGTACGGGGCGTTGCAGGCCGGTCGGCCGGTGGAGTTGCCGCCGGTCTCCGGTAGCTACGACGACTTCCTGGACCGGGAGCGGGCGGCCCTGTCCGGCGAGCGGGGCGAGCGGTTGCGCGCCTACTGGGATCAGGTCTGCGACGGCACCACTGCGGCCACCCTGCCGACCGATCGGCCCCGTCCGCCCGTGCGCTCGTTCCGGGGCGGCGCGTTCAGTCAGGACCTCACGGACGACCTCGCCGGCCGGCTGCGGGAGACCGCGGCGGCGGCAGGGGTGACGCCGTACGCCGTAGTGCTCGCCGCGTTCCAGGCGACCATGTACCGCTACACCGGCCTGGGGGAGCTCACCGTCGGTTGTCCGGCCTCGCTGCGGCGGGGACGGGCGCTGCGGGGGGTGGTCGGCATGTTGATCAACACGATCGCGCTGCGGGGGTCGTTCGACGCGGACACCACGTTCGCGACGGCGATCAGCGCGGCGGGCCGACAGTTGACCGACGCCGTGGCCCATGCCGCCTACCCGTTCCCGCTGCTGCGGTCGGGCCGGCGGAACCAGGACCCGCCGGTGCGGGTGACCGTCACCCTGCTGGCCCACCAGCACGGCGACAACTACACCACCCGGCGGCACGCGTTCGCCGGGCACCAGATCCGGCTGCTGGACATCCCGTACGACGAGGGGCAGTTCGACCTGTCGGCGACCCTCACCCAGTACCAGGACGGCCGGCTCCAGGCGGAGTTCGGCTACGACACCGACCTGTTCGACGAGGCGACAGTGCAGCGGCTGGCAGGGCACTTCCTCCAGATGCTGCGGGTGGCCTGCACGGCGCCGGAGACGGTGGTGTCCCTGGCACCGATGGTCGACCAGGCCGAACTGCGCGAACTGCTGGCGCTCGGCACCCGATAGACCGGTGCGGCGTGGCCCGCGGTTCCCCCGTGCCGCAGGGCCGGCACTCCCGCCGCACGGGCCGGATCCGGCTGGCGCGACCCCCGTCGCCGGCCGGATCCAGGCCCGATATGGCCGCCCGACGCACAGGTATAGGGGCGGTATAGCGCTGATTGACAACGTCCCTGGCATTGGTAGGTCACTTGTGGAGGGAGGAACGGTGCGCGAGGGCATCCTCTCGACGGTCGGGAACACACCGCTGGTACAGCTGGTCCGGTTGTTTCCGGAGTTCCCCTCCCGGTTGTTCGTCAAGCTCGAACGCTTCAATCCCGGCGGCAGCATCAAGGACCGCACCGCGCTGAGCATGCTGCGCGCCAAGGTCGAATCCGGGGAGCTGGTGCCCGGCCGATCGGTGGTCGTCGAGTCCAGCTCGGGCAACCTGGCCATCGGCCTGGCCCAGTTCTGTGCGTACTACGCGATCCGGTTCATCTGCGTTGTCGACCCGAAGACCACCCGGCAGAACCTCGCGATCCTTACCGCGTACCACGCGGAGATCGAGATGGTCGAGCACCCCGACCCGGTCAGCGGCGAGTACCTGCCGGCCCGACAGCGTCGCGTCCGCGAGCTGTGCGAGCAGCTCCCGCACGCCTACCGCCCGGACCAGTACGCCAATCCGCTCAACGCCGCCGCGCAGCGGCAGACGATGGCTGAGATAGTGACAGCGCTCGACGGTCAGATCGACTATCTGTTCTGCTCCACCGGCACCTGCGGGACGCTCGTCGGCTGCGTCGGCTACCTGCGCGACCACGGGCTCTCCACGCGCGTGGTGGCGGTGGACGCGGTGGGCAGCGCCATCTTCGGCGACGAGCCGGCGACCCGGCTGATCCCCGGGCACGGCGCCTCGGTAGTGCCGCCGCTGGCCGTCGACGCCACCCCGGACGAGATCATGCACGTCTCCGACCTGGACTGCGTGGTCGGCTGCCGGTTGCTGCTGCACCGGGAGGCCATCCTCGCCGGCGGGTCCTCCGGCGCCACGGTGTCCGCGCTGCGCCGACGGATGGCCGACATCCCCGCGGGCGCCACCGCGGTGCTGATTCTGCCCGACAACGGCGATCGCTACCTCGACACGATCTATTCCGATCAATGGGTGTCCGGGCACTTCGGGGAGATCACCCACCTGTGGAAGGACGCTACGTGCTGATCATCGGTAGGGCTGTGGTGCGGGACATCCTCGACGGCGACGACGCCCGGGCGGTGGATCTGGTCCGGAACGCGTACCTGTTGCACGAGCAGGGCCGCACGAGCCTGCCGCACTCGGTTTTCCTGCGCTTCCCCCAGCGACCCCGCGACCGCATCATCGGCCTGCCCGCCTACCTCGGCGCCGATTCACCGGTGAGCGGCATCAAGTGGATCTCCTCGTTCCCCGGCAACCTGGCCTCCGGGCTGGAGCGGGCCAGCGCGGCCATCCTGCTGAACTCGATGCGTACCGGCCACCCGGTGGCGCTGATCGAGGGGTCGGTCATCTCGGCCCGGCGTACCGCGGCGAGCGCTGCGCTCGCCGCCGGCCTGCTCACCGCGCACCGCCGCCCGGACGGCCTGGCCCTGATCGGCTGCGGCCTGATCAACCAGCAGGTGCTGCGGTTCGTGGCGGGCACCGTCGCCCCGCCGCCGGCGCTGACGCTGTTCGACACCGACCCGCGCCGGGCCGAGGCCTTCGCCGAGACAGCCCGGACGCTGCTGCCGGGTACGCCGACGACACTGGCCGGGACCGCCGAGGAGGCGTTGGCCGCGCACCGGCTGACCTCGATCGCCACCACCGCCACCGAACCCCACCTCGACCTGGCCGCCTGCCAGCCCGGCGCGGTAGTGCTGCACCTGTCCCTGCGCGACCTGCTTCCCGAGGGTCTGCTGGCCGCGCGCAACGTGGTCGACGACGCCGACCACGCCTGCCGCGAGGGCACCTCGTTGCAGTTGGCCGAGCAGCTCACCGGCGGCCGGGACTTCATCCACGCCACCATCGGCGCGCTGGCCGGCGGCCAGACGCGGCTGCCCGTGGACGACGTACCGGTGGTGGTGTCCCCGTTCGGCCTCGGCGTGCTGGACCTCGCGCTCGCCGAGCACGTCCGCGCCACCGCCGAACGGCGGGGCCTGGGCGTACGCGTCGACGACTTCCTACCCGTGGTGGACGCCGCCGTGGCGTCCGCCTGATTCCCGAAGGAGTGGCAATGACCGACAACCGCAGCTACCGCGTGGTGCTCAACGACGAGGAGCAGTACTCGGTCTGGTGGACCGACCGGGACCTGCCCGCCGGCTGGCGTGCCGAGGGCACCGAGGGCACCCGCGACGAATGCCTGGCCCGGATCGGCGAGATCTGGACCGACATGCGGCCGCTGAGCCTGCGTCAGCGCATGGAGTCCCAGGCCACGGCCTGACCAACTGATCCGATCCCACGTCCGCGCCCGGTCCCCCGGAGGAGCACCATGAGTATCGTTCCGCCTGCGGCGCCCGCAGTCGCAGCCACCTTCCAGGGGGCGGGCACCCTGTCCGAGCTGATCGCCCGGCAGGCCGTACTGACCCCCACCGCCATCGCGGTGAGCGGCGACACCGAGCGACTTGACTACGCCGGACTGGACCGGCGGGCCAACCAGCTCGGTCGGTACCTGGCCGAGCTGGGCGTCGGCCCGGAATCGCTTGTCGCTGTCAACCTGGACCGCGGCGTCGACCTCGTGGTCGCGCTGCTGGGTGTGTGGCGTGCCGGTGCCGCGTACCTGCCGCTGGACCCGACCCACCCCGCCGAGCGGCGGCGGCGTCTCCTCGCCGACAGCGGGGCCGAGGTGCTGCTCACCCGCGACGCGCTGCGCGACGAGGCGACGCCGGACCGGGTGGTGTGCCTGGACACCGACCGGGCGGCTATCGCGGCCTGCCCGGACACCGCCGCGGTGCCGTCACCCGACCCGGACTCGGTGGCGTACGCCATCTACACCTCCGGGTCGACAGGCCATCCCAAGGGCGTGCTGATCACCCACCGTGGCATCGGCAACCGGGTGACGTGGACGATCCGGGAGCACGACCTGGGCCCCGGCGACCGGGTGCTCCAGAAGACATCGGTCAGTTTCGACGCGGCGGGCTGGGAGTTCTTCGCCCCGCTGGCCAGCGGCGGCACTGTGGTGCTCGCACCGGACGGGGCGCACCGGGACCCGGCCGCCCTGGTCGCGGCCGTCATCCGGCACCGGATCACCGTCCTTCAGGGAGTGCCGTCGGTGTTCGCCCGGCTTGTCGACCAGCCCGGCTGGGCGGACTGCACGAGTCTGCGGCTGGTCTTCTCGGCCGGGGAACCGTTGCACGCAGACCTGTGCCGGCGGCTGACCGTCACGCCCGACGTGCGGGTGTGGAACACGTACGGCCCCACCGAGTGCGCCATCGACGTGACAGCGCACCCGGTGGACACGGCGCAGCCGGCCGGGCCGGTGCCGATCGGCCGGCCACTTCCCGGCGTACGCGTCCAGGTGCTCGGCGTCGACCGGCGGCCGGTGCCGGTGGGTGTGGTCGGCGAGCTCTACATCGGTGGGGCCAACCTGGGCCGGGGCTATCTGCACCGGCCGGACCTGACCGCCGAACGGTTCGTGCCCGACGAGTACGGGCCACCCGGCGCCCGCCTCTACCGCACCGGTGACCAGGTCCGGTGGCGTGCTGACCGGAGCCTTGAGTTCGTCGGTCGGGTCGATCACCAGCTCAAGGTCAACGGCGTACGGATCGAACCGGCCGAGGTGGAGGCGGTGCTCGCCGCCCACCCGGACATCCAGGCGGCGGTGGTGGTGGGGCACACCGACCCGGCCGGTCGCCGGCAGCTCGCCGCGTACGTCGCCGGTCGACGGTCACTCGACCCGGCGGCCCTGCGCGCGTTCTGCGTCGGCCGGCTGCCCGAGGCGCTGGTGCCTGCCGTGTTCCAGCCGGTGGCGGAGTTCCCGCTCACCGCCAGCGGCAAGATCGACCGGTCCGCCCTGCCGGCGATCGACACTCTCGACCGGCCGGCGCTACGGCTTCCGCGAACGGCAGCCGAACGGACCGTCGCGGCCATCTGGCGGGACCTGCTCGGCGTCGACGAGATCGGCGTCGACGACGACTTCTACCAGCTCGGCGGCTCCTCGCTCGTGACGCTGGCGCTGGAGAGCCAGCTCAGCGGCGCCGGCGGCACGGTGACGCTGCGCGACCTGCTCACCCACACCACGGTGGCCGCGCAGGCACGGCTGCTGGAGGCGGCCACCCCGGCCACCCCGGCCACCCCGGCCACCTCGGCCACCTCGGCCACCCAGGCCGCCTCGCCGGTGCTGCCGGTGGGGCGCGACAGGCCCCTGCCACTGTCCGCCGCCCAGCACCGGCTGTGGATGCTCGACCAGCTCGACCCGGGCAGCAAGGAATGGGTCGTTCCCGTGCACGTACGGCTGCCCGCCACCACCCGCCCCGACCACGTCCGGGCGGCCCTGCACGCGTTGGAGACACGGCACGAGCCGCTGCGTACCCGCTATCTGGTGGTCGACGGCGTGGCCCGCCAGCAGGTCGTGGCGCCGGAGACCGTCGACCTGGAGGTGCGCGACGTCAGCCACGGCGGGCTGGCCGAACTGATCACCGAACAGCTCGGCCGAGGCTTCGACCTGCACACCGGTCCGCTGTGGCGGGCCGGACTCGCCGTCGCCACAGGCCGCGATCACCTGCTGGTGCTGGCCGTGCACCACATCGCGTCCGACGCCGGTACCGCCGACGTCCTCGAACGGGACCTGCGGGAGTTGTGCGCCGCCGCCGCGCAGGGACGACCGGCGGACCTGCCGGAGCTGCCGGTGCAGTACGCCGACTACGCGGTCTGGCAGCAGCGGCACCTCACCGACGAGGTCGTCGGGCGTGAGTTGGCGTACTGGCGGGAGGCGCTGGCCGGGGTGCCGCAGCTGGAGCTGCCGCTTGACCGTCCGCGCCCGGCCCGGCGGGACGCGCAGGGCAGCATGCTCGGCTTCACCGTCGGGGCGGACGTCGCCGGCGCTCTGACCGATGTGGGTCGGCGCTGCGCGGCCAGCCCGTTCATGACACTGCTCACCGGCTTCGCCACGGTTCTCGCCCGCTACACAGGGCAGTGGGACATGCCGATCGGCACGCCCACATCGGGGCACCGGCCCGCCGAGCTGGACCAGATCGCCGGGATCTTCCTCAATCCGGTGGTGCTGCGCTGCACTCTGGACCCGGCGTCCGGCTTCACTCAGGCCGTACGGGCGGTCCGCAACCGGACCGTCGCGGCGCTGGTCCACCAGGACCTGCCTTTCGACCGGGTGGTAAACGACCTGGTCGGTGAGCGGGACCTCTCCCGTACCCCGCTCTACCAGGTGGCGCTGAACTACCAGGAGGGCGGGATCACCGGCCGGATGGCCGACGACCCGCTCACGATCGACGCGCTGCGGCAGGCGTCCACGGTGGCCAAGACCGACCTGACAGTGCACCTGTGGCCGCAGCCGGACGGCTCGCTCGCCGGAGCCGTGGAGTACGCCACGACGCTGTTCGACGAAGCCACAGTGCGACGGTTCGCCGACCACTTCGTCCGGCTGCTGGGCGCTGCCGCCGCCGAGCCGGACGCCCGCCTGGACGGGCTCGACCCGTTCTCGGCCGAGGAACGGCACCAGTTGCTGCACCTGTGGAACGGGCCGACGGTGCCCCGTCCGGCCACCACTGTTGTCGACAGGTTCGAGGCGCGTCGCGCGGTGGCACCGCAGGCGGTGGCGTTGCGCCACGGCGAGGCGTGCACCAGCTACGCCGAGTTGGACGACAGGGCCAACCGCTTCGCCAACCACCTGCGCCGCTCCAACGTCGCGCCGGGGGCGACCGTCGCCGTACTGCTGGGTCGGGGACCCGACCTGGTGGCCGCGATCCTCGGCTGCTGGAAGGCGGGTGCCGCCTGCCTTCCGTTGGACCCCTCGTATCCGGCCGAGCGGATCGACTACCTGCTCGACACCGCAGGCGTGGGCCTCGCCGTCACCGAATCGCGGTTCGCCGACCGGTTCGCAGTGCCCACCCTCCAGGTGGACACCCACCGGCTGATGGTCAGTTCCGAACCGCACACCGCGCCGGCCCGCGACCTCGACCCGGCCCAGACGGCGTACGTGCTGTTCACCTCCGGATCGACAGGCCGCCCCAAGGGGGTGCTGCTCTCCCACGCGGCGGTCACGAACTTCCTGGCCTGCGCCACCGAGACCGAGGCGCTCGGCGACCGGGGAGGCCGCCCGGCCGGCGGTGGTGCGCCGCTCTTCTCCACGATCGCCTTCGACCTGTCGATCTCCAACCTCTGGGGCCCGCTGGTGGCCGGGCAGCCGGTGACCCTGCTGCCGCAGGAGTTTGACCTCACCCAGCTCGGCGCTCTGTTGCTGGCCGCCGGGCCGTACGACCGCTTCATCATGACGCCCCCGCACCTGGAGCTGCTGGCCACGCAGGTGGACGCCGCGCAGGCGCAGCGGCTGGCCGGTCAGCTCTGGGTGGCCGGTGGGGTGCTGCGCCGGTCGGTGGCCAACCAGTGGCTCGAACTGCTCGGTCCGGGCGGCCTGATCAACTCCTACGGCCCTACCGAAACCACAGTGATCATGTCGGCGTACCCGGTGGTGGAGCCGCAGACCAGCGAGATCGTGTCGATCGGCCGCCCGATGGCGAACACAGTCGTGCGGATCCTGGACGACGAGATGCGGCTGCTGCCGGTCGGCGCCGTCGGCGAGCTGTACATCGGTGGCGCATGCCTGGCCACCGGCTATCTCGGGCGGCCAGAGCTGACCGCCGAACGCTTCGTGCCCGACCCCTACGGCCCGCCGGGCACCCGCCTCTACCGCAGCGGCGACCGGGGCCACTGGCGGCCCGACGGCACGATGGCCTTCGTCGGTCGCGTCGACGACCAGGTGAAGGTCCGCGGCTACCGGATCGAACCCGACGAGATCAGCGCCGTCGTCGCCGAACATCCGCGGGTACGCGACTGCGTGGTCCTCGCCCACCAGGACCGCCTGGTCGCCTTCTACATCGGCGAGGCCACCGACCTGGCCGCGTACTGCGCCCGGCAGTTGCCCGAGTTCATGGTGCCGGGCCTGTTCGTGCCGGTGGAGCGGATCCCGCTCAACGCCAACGGCAAGGTGGACCGGGACGCCCTGCGCGGCAGGCTCGACGCGGCGCTCGCCGACGGCACCGCCGACCCCACCGAGTTCGTCGCACCGCAGAGCGTTGTCGAGAAGCGGGTCGCCGCGATCTGGGCGGAACTGCTCGACGGGCGGATCGGCGCGACCACGGACTTCTTCCTCCTGGGCGGCCACTCGGTGCTGGCCGCCCGGCTGATCGCCGGGTTGCAGGAGGAGTTCGACCTCGACCTGCCGATCCGGCTGGTGTTCGAGCACCCCACGGTGCGCGCCCAGGCGCTCGCCATCGAAGACCTGATCCGAGCTGAGGTCGACGCGCTGGACGCAGCCGATCTCACCCACGACCTTTCGCGATCCGAGGAGTACCCGGCATGACCAGCATCGCCAACGAGCCGAACCTGCGTGAAGAACTCGTCCAGCGTCGCCTGGCCGGCCGTCGTACCGGCCGCCGGGACCGGATCCCGACCGTCGACCGGTCGGGGGAGCTGCCGCTGTCGTACGGCCAGCAGCAGATGTGGTTCCTCAACCGGATGGACCCCACGAGCGCCGAGTTCCTGGTCTCCTGCGCGCTGCGACTGCGCGGGCAGTTGGATGCCGACGTGCTGGGCCGCGCCCTCGACGCCCTGGTCGCCCGGCACGAGATTC
The DNA here is from genome assembly GCF_049847245.1 of Micromonospora sp. DT68. Lineage (NCBI taxonomy): Bacteria > Bacillati > Actinomycetota > Actinomycetes > Micromonosporales > Micromonosporaceae > Micromonospora > Micromonospora sp. DT68. The sequence goes on along the minus strand of NZ_JBNCNZ010000021.1, from coordinate 4,855 downwards.
TTCGCACCCGCTACGCCCTCGCCGGCACCGCTCCGATCCAGGTGATCGACACTCCGACGAGCCGCGACCTGCCGGTGGTGGACCTGACCGACCGACCGCGCACCGAGCGGGAGGCAGCGCTCGACGCGTTGCTCGCCGACGCCGCGCTCACCGGGTTCGACCTGGCCGAGGACTGGCCTGTGCGGGCCGTGCTGGTCCGGCTGGACACCGACGAGCACGTCCTCGCCCTGGTGCTGCACCACATCGCCTGCGACGCGCCGTCCCTCGCGGTGCTCACCGGTGAGCTGGCCGAGCTGTACGCCGCCCTCCGGGCCGGCGTCGAGCCCTGGTTGCCGGTGCCCGCCGTCCAGTTCGCCGACTTCGCCGCCTGGCAGCGCGGCCGACTGCGCGCCGACGCGGTGGCCCGGTCGCTCGACTACTGGCGCGACCAACTGGCCGGGCTGACGCCTGTGGAGCTGCCGGCCGACCGGACCCGGCCGAAGAACCGGGACTGGCGCGGCTCGTCGGTGCCGTTCACACTGACCGCCGAACTCTCCGCCGCGCTGCGCGGGGTCGCCCGCGACGCCGGCACCACTGTCTTCGTCACCCTGCTCAGCGCCTACCAGGTGCTGCTGTCGCGCTACACCGGCCGGACCGACCTCGCCGTGGGCACCGTGTCGTCCGCGCGTAGCCGCGTGGAGCTGCACAACCTGGTCGGGTACGGCATCGACAACCTGGTGCTGCGCGCCCGCTGGAGTGGTGACCCGTCGTTCGCCGCCCTGCTGGAGCAGACCCGCAACACGGTGCTGGGCGCGTTCGACAACACCGACGCCCCGTTCGCCCTGCTCGCCGACGAGCTGGAACCGGAGCGTGATCTCTCCCGGACGCCGCTCTACCAGGTCGCGTTCACCCTCCAGTCCGAGCCGCCCGCCATCGACTGGCCCGGCGACCTCAGCGTGGAATCTGTCGAGCTGCCCCTGCGCACGTCCAAGGTGGACCTGACCCTGCACATGATGGAGGGCGCCGACGGCGGACTGCGCGGCCGGATCGAGTACGCCACAGCCCTGTTCGACACGGCCACCGTCGAGCGTGCCGCCGACCACCTGGTGCGGCTCCTGGAGCAGGTGGCGGCCGACCCGACGGCCCGACTCTCCGACCTGGCCATCCTCGGCCCCGCCGAGCTGGCCGTTGTGACTCAGGGGCCGGTCACCGCCGACCCGGTCACCGGCACCGTGCACGGCGTCTTCGAGGCGGTCGCTGCCACCCACCCCGACACGGCGGCGCTGACGGTCGGCGGCACCACCAGTGGGTACGCCGAGCTGAACGCCGACGCCAACCGGCTCGCCCACTGGCTGCGCGGCCACGGCGCCGGCCCGGAGCGGCTGGTCGGGGTCCACCTCGACCACGGCCCCGAACTGGTGCCGGCCCTGCTCGGCGTGCTCAAGTCCGGTGCGGCGTACCTGCCCCTCGACCCGGCCTCGCCTGACGAACGCCTCGATTTCATGATCAACGATGCCGGCGCGGCGATCGTGCTTACCACCACCGCCTACAGTGACCGGTTCGCCGACTTCGACGGAACCGTCGTGCTGTTGGACGCCCCGGAATTCGCCACGGAACTGTCCGCCCAGCCGGCCACCGACCCGGCCGTGCCGATGGACGTGGACAACCTCTGTTACGTCATCTACACCTCGGGCTCCACCGGCCGGCCCAAGGGCGTGGCGGTGGCCCACCGGCAGGTGCTGCGGCTGCTGACCGTCACCGCCGGCGACTACCGGTTCGGCGCCGACGACGTGTGGACGCTGCTGCACTCGTACGCCTTCGACTTCTCGGTCTGGGAGATCTGGGGTTGCCTGCTGCACGGCGGTCGCCTCCTTGTGGTGCCCCGGGCGCTGGCCCGATCCCCGCAGGAGCTGCTCGACGAGCTGATCGCGCAGCGGGTCACGGTGCTCTGCCAGACGCCCACGGCGTTCCGCGCGCTGGTAGGGCTGGCGGCCGAGGGCGACCCCAGGGTGGACCAGCTCGCCCTGCGGGTGGTGACCTTCGGCGGCGAGAAACTGGACTTCACAGAGCTGGCGCCGTGGGTGGCAAGCCGTGGCGTGGACACGCCGCAACTGATCAACATGTACGGGATCACCGAGACCACAGTGCACACCACGTACCACCGGGTCGTCGCCGCCGAGGTGGGCGGCACCGCCAGCCGGATCGGCGTACCCCTGTCGGACCTCACGGTCCACCTGCTCGACGCCGACGGTCGGCCGGTGCCGATCGGCGTGCCCGGCGAGATCCACGTGGGCGGCCCAGGTGTCGCCCGCGGCTACCTGGGTCGCGCCGACCTGACCGCGCAGCGGTTCGTGCCGGACCCGTGGGGGCCTGCCGGTTCGCGGCTCTACCGCAGCGGCGACCTCGCCCGACGGCACGCCGACGGAGGGTTGGAGTTCGTCGGACGCATCGACCACCAGGTCAAGATCCGTGGTTACCGGGTGGAGTTGGGTGAGATCGAGGCGGCCCTTACCGTCCTGCCCGGCGTCCGGGACGCGGTGGTGGTGCTGCGCGAGGACACCCCGGGCGACCAGCGGCTCACCGCGTACCTGGTGGCCGATGACACGTCGACGCTGCTGCGCCCCTCGCAGCTGCGCGCGGCGCTGGGTCGGACGCTGCCGGACTACATGGTCCCGGCGGCGTTCATGCCGCTGCCCCGGATCCCGCTCACCGTCAACGGCAAGCTCGACCAGGCCGCGCTGCCCGCCCCGGGTCGGTCGGTGGTCGCCGTCGACAGGCCGTACGTGGCCCCGCGCACCACTGTGGAGCAGCAGCTCGCCGATGTCTGGACCGCCACGCTCGGGCTGGACCGGGTGGGCGTACAGGACGGCTTCTTCGACCTCGGCGGTGACTCCATCCGCGCCGTGGCGCTGGCCGGCGCACTGCGGGCGGCGCACTTCGACGTGGAGGTCCGGGACATCTTCGAGCGGCGTACCGTCGCCGAGCTGGCCGAACTGCTCACCGCGCGGCCCGCCACCGAGCCGGAGCCGACCGTCGCCCCGTTCGAGCTGGTCGGCGAGGCGGACCGGGCCGTGCTGCCCGCCGGCGTGGTGGACGCCTACCCGTGCACCCAGGGGCAGCTCGGCATGCTTGTCGAGCTGCTGTCCGACACCGAGCAGAACCCGTACCACAACGTGACCAGCTACCGGGTTCGTGGCGAAGGGGAGTTCTCCCTGGAGGCGCTGCGCGCCGCCGCGGCGCTGCTTGTGCGCCGCCACGAGGTGCTGCGTACCTCCTTCGACCTGACCAGCTATTCGGTGCCGATGCAGTTGGTGCACGCCACCGCCGAGCTGACCGTCACGCACGACCACACGGTCACCACCGAGCGGGCCGAGCTGGACCGGGAACTGCGCGAGCACATCGCTGTCGAGCGGGCCCAACTGTTCGACCTCGATCGCCCGTCGCTGCTGCGGCTGCACGCCCGTACCTGCCCGGACGGCAGCTGGTGGCTCACCATCACCGAGTGCCACCCGATCCTGGACGGATGGAGCTACCACTCGCTGATCATGGAACTGGTCCGCGCCTACCACCAGATCCGTGCCGGAGAGCCGCTCTCGCCGCAGCCGATCCCGTCGGTGCGGTTCGCCGACGCCGTCGCCGCCGAACGACTGTCGGTCACCGGCGACGAGGACCGGGAGTTCTGGCGTGGGGTGCTGGCCGGACGGGTCCGTCACGACCTGCCCACCGGCTGGGGTGACCCCGACGCGCCGGAGGGCGCCAAGCACGAGCACTGGGTGCCGGTGCAGGACCTCGAAGCCTCGCTGCGGGACCTGGCCCGGCGCCTCGGTGTGCCGTTCAAGTCGGTGATGCTTGCCGCGCACCTCAAGGTGATGAGCCAGCTGACCGGCGCCGATCGGTTCTACACAGGGCTGGTCTGCAACATCCGCCCCGAGGCGGCCGGTGCCGACCGGGTGTACGGCATGCACCTCAACACGGTGCCGGTCGGCTACGACGGCCCGGCCGCCACCTGGTCGGAGCTGATCCAGCGGACCTTCGCCGCCGAACTGGCGATGTGGCCGCACCGGCGCTACCCGCTGTCCACCCTGCAACGTGAGGTCGGCGAGGACGCCCGCATGCTCGACGTGCGGTTCAGCTTCCACGACTTCCACCAGATCGACACCGACGACATCGACTACGCCGAGTCCATCGACGACAGTCCCACCGAGTTCCCGCTCGGCGTGTTCAGCCGGCTCGGCTTCCTCACCCTCCAGGCCAGCCAACGCAACGTCGGCCACGACGCCCTGCGCCGCCTGGGCGCGATGTACCGGTCGGTGTTGGAGGCCATGGTCGCGGACTCCGGCGGGGACGCGCGGGTGGTGTGTCTGCCGACCGCCGAGGTGTCCGTGGCGATGGCCGACAGCGACGGCGGGGTGGAGCCGGTGTCGGGGTCGGTCCTGCGGTGGTTCGAGGACCAGGTCGCTCGAGTGCCCTCGAACGAGGCCGTCAATGGTGTGTCGTTCGCCGAGTTGGATGCTCGGGCGGTGGCGTTGGGGTCGTGGTTGGCCTCGCGTGGTGTGTCGCGGGGTTCGGTGGTGGGGGTGTTGCTGGATCGGGGTGCCGATCTGGTGGCCGCGCTGCTGGGTGTCTGGAAGGCGGGTGCGGCGTTCGTGCCGGTGGACCCGTCGTACCCGGTGGGCCGGGTCGAGACCATGTTGGCCGATGCGGGCGCGTCGGTGCTCGTGACGTCGCCGGGGCACGTGGATCGCTGCCCCGATGGTGTCGAGGTGCTGACCGTCGACTCTGTGCCGCAGGTGGAGTCGGTGGTGTTGCCGGGTGTGGTGGATTTGGATGATTTGGCGTATGTGATTTTCACGTCGGGTTCGACTGGTCGGCCGAA
>NZ_JBNCNZ010000020.1:0-110645 GCF_049847245.1 Micromonospora sp. DT68 | reverse complement strand
ACCCAACCGCATCGACAATGAACGATCACACGCGCGGGGCCGGAACGCCCGACATCAGCCGTGAACGATCGAGGCTAAAGGTCGTAGGCAGAGTCGCGGCCTCTCATCGTGCCGGAACCTCTGTTGGCAGTTCACGAGACGCGAGCACGGAAGTGTAAGCGTCGATGTTCATGGCTGAGACCGTGCCGATCTGTTGGAGCCGAGCAAGGAGCCGCATCGCAAAGAAGGCTAGGCCGACCTCGGCGTCCGCAGTGACGAGGCCGGGATCTGCCGTGGTGTTTTCGGGCAGCTCGAACGCGCCGTGTTCGAGGCCGCAGCCCAGATCGATGCGCTCGTCCTCGGTGAGATCATCCAAGCCTCTACGCAGGGCGCGGCCGAAGGGTGGATTCCAGTCGCTCCGGCAGGCCAGCAGGCCGCCGAGGATTCGCGGCGGCGGCTTCGGATTGTTGACGGTGCCGCCTGCGTGCACGATGGGTGCGGTGGTGCGATGCAGCCGGCGGACGCTGGCCAACTTTTCCCCGGCCTCACGTAGATATTCGCGGTTGAGTTCCTGCTTGGCTTCGAAGACGGCGTAGACGCTCTCTGCGGGCAGGAAGAGGGCACCGCCCATCTCCCGGAACAATGGGGTGAAGTGCCGGTCGAATACGACGACGTCGAGTTGGAGGCTTTGATGGCCGCAGCTGTCGACGACGAAGGCTTTGTCAACGGCGTATCGCCTCGGCAGAAAGTCGCGAAGCATCGTGATCCATTCGGCTTCGCTGCCGTCACCGATGGTTGGCATGTGACCGACGAGCTCCGGTGCGGCCTCCATGACGGCCCGAAGGCGTTTCGACTTCGCGGCGAAGGCGGAGCGCAGATTAAATGGCCGGTTGTCGTCGGATTCGGCGCTCAAGAAGACTCCCTTGTCGTAAGGGCCGTGGCTTCGGCTTCCAGGCTGGCTGCCGGGTCCTCGGTGATCGCCACCTCAGCCTCGTCGATCTGGACGGGGTTGATGGCGGCCACGGGCCAAATGTCTTGGCGGATCGCAGCGCGGCCGTGGACATGCGAGAGCCCTTGGGCTGGGTCGGCTAGAACGACGAGTGCTACAGGCCCTTGGGTGAGGCGGGCGATGGCTGCGAGGGCGCGCAGGTCGGTCCGGCTCGGGCCGATATCAGCGGGATGGGTGTGCCATTCGCCGACGTATCCCACCACGGGCGGGGCATCGCCGCGTCCGATGGCCATTCGCGCTTGTGCTTGGCGGTAGCGCCGCAGGTAGCCGCGCCGGCTGCTCTGCGGATCTGCGACCGTGACCGTACGGGTCACCACAATGAGGCGCGGTGTGCGGAAGCCGAGCAGAATGCCGCCGGTTTCGTTCGGAAGCGCCGCCATCCCGTCGGCGATCGTCGCGTCGAGTGCTTGCCGGGTGATGAGGATTTCAACCTTGTCCGCAGTCACTGATCCCGCCCTTCGGCGAGGGCACGTTGTTCGCCAGGCGTGGCGACACCGGGATTCAGCAGCAGGCCGATGGCGTGGCGGACGGCAAGGGCGGCGGCCTCCCACACCGCCGCCGGTGGTGTCTGGCTGATGGGGCTGCCACACCCGGTTTCGTAGACGTCGCTGCGGGGTGGCGGCAGTTGCGGGAGTGGCAGCGGCTGCTCGCCGTCACGGACGGGAGTGTGGTCGACTCGGATGGCGTAGCGACGAGCAGGGTGAGAGCGTCGGCAACGGATCGCAGCCGCTCATCTCGCCACTGCAGGGCACCGAACTTGGGACGTGTCTTGCGCAGCGCTTCCGCGACTGCACGGGCCTTCGGCAACCCGATCGCATCGCCATCAAGAAGGTGGCGTGTGGTGTTGCCCGGCAGAAGGAGGTCACTGTCGATCAGCACCAGTTCCCCGACGCCGCTGCGATGTAGCAGGTCAGCGACTACGGACCCGATAGCGCCGACGCCGACGACGGCGACTCGTTTGCTGCCGAGTTCCTCCGTTCGGGGATGTGCGCGGATGGTTCGCGTGGCGAGGTCGTCGGGAGCCGTCTTCAAAGACTTCAAGGTCACCTTGTCCTCCCTGTTGGCGGCGAGGGCGAGTCCCAGTACTCCTCGAACGTCGCGGTGACGGTAGATCAGCATCACCCTTCGCAGGCCTTCGTCATAGGCGCGGGTCAGAGCACGGGCACCGTCAGCGCCAACTGCGTCGCAGAGATCGTCCCAGTCCCGGATCGGGCCGTCCAGCTCCTTGGCTGCCAGTATCAGCACAGTGTCGGGTGGCCAGATTCGGTGGCCGCTGGCGCGGCCCTGCCGGCGAGGCGCCGCTACTGGGCCGACGCGAAGTACGCCGTGCCGTTTCCGGTGCAGCTGAAGCACTGTGCCCTCGTGTCCGGCCAAATTGCCGTACAGGATGAGGGCTCGTTCCTCCGAGGGGGGCAGGTACCGGTCGAGGTCCAACGCTGGTACGTCTTCGCTCCACCCTGCCGCATCCTGGGCCAGCCAGGCACGGGCTTGGTCCAGCAACTGCTCGCCGCCGGCCCAGGGGATTCGGGTGTGATCTGCTTGTATGAAGAGGCACATCGCGCCGTCGAGGTCGCGGTGCCAGCCGTTGCTGGCCTCGTAATAGTTGTCGGTGAACGTTCGCCCTGTTACCTGCTCAGCCCAGCCACGGCTCAGCGGCATGACCTTCGGTGCGGTGAAGGGAAAGGCGTCCTCAAGAACGATCTCGACCAGCGTCGTTCGCGTCGACCCGTTGTCTCGATTGGCTGGCCGGAACGTCAAACCACCGCGCCAGCGGTCCTTTGGGCCGCCAACACGCCGGAAGCCGGCGTGGGCCAGCACGTCGAGGAGCGCATCGCGAGCGACGGCCCTGCCGATACGCAGCGCTTCCGCCGCGTCGCTTCCTTCGACGGTGGTCATCCGAACCGGCGGTTACCTGCTGGGACGGTACGGTCTCCAGCGGTCACGGACGTGAACCGCTGGGCGGTGCCGTCAGCGTTGCAGTCCGCAGGCATCGGGAACACGTAGTCCGTGTCCCCTTGGTCATCGACGGCCTTGCCGAGTAGATCACGGAAGGTCTTCGCAGCAGCGCAGCGATTCTCGCTGGCCAAAGCCTCCTCGGCTCGACCAGCAGCGTCCAGAAACGCATTGGCGAGGTCGCGTCTGTCCTCGTCCTCAGCCCGGACGACCACCTTTTCGCCTGGGATCGTCGGATCATCGAGCCCGAGGCCGAGTACGAACGCGTCGTGCAGGACGTTGCCGGTCTCCCGTAGTGCGCTGGCGTAGTAGTCAGCCTGCGTCGGCCCCTCAACCAGGCCGGTGCGGAAGGCGTGCAGGGCGGCAATCTCGACGGTGAGCCCACCGGGCTTGCGCTTACCCATCAGGCTTCGGCGCGTCTGCCGCAGCAGCTTGACAGTCGGCACGTAGAAACCGTCGAAGTTGTCCTCGTTGTTCAACTCACTGGTGAGACCTGTCAGCTCGTGAGGGTTCGTCGCCTGCCAGCCCTGCGGATCGTCACCGTCTTCGCGCTTCGGCAGCTGCCAGGCCTCGACGCCGGTAGGCGAAGTCCACGGCCGCGCCGGGACGGCGTCTACGTACAAACCACCGTATTCCGGGAAACTCACCTGCAGGCTACGCGCCTGCCGGTGTACCCGTGTCTTGCCGTCCACTGACGGGAACACCCTTCTCAGTACACGCTCGAACTCGCCCAGCAGCGTGCTCGGTAAGACGTCACTACCGACATCCGTCAGCCGGCCGAAGACGTCGACGTCCTTGATTCGCCTGATGCTGACGTGCCGCTTGTAGCTACCGATCAGCAGCCGCTGGAAACCCCAACCTGCGATCACGGAATCGGCGGCGAGCGCGTCACTCACCTCTGCGTGAGCCAGCGGCGCGTTCGTCTTGTCGGCCTCCGTCGGCTCAATGTTCCTCAGTGCGTCGTCGAACTGCGTCACCAACGCCGGCATCGCCTGATCTCCTCCACGTACCTACCTCACTTCTCAAGAGTGAGTGGCTGGCTGTGCGCCTTCCCGTAGGCGGAGCCGCAGGGATGCCTGGCGTGGCATCCTCCGTCCTCCTGCTCACCGGCAAGCGACAGTAGCGGGAGGGTCTGACAAGAACTGCGGGGAAGAACCGCATCCGCCCGTCCCGCGTTCATCGATCTTGTTGTGAAGTAGCTTGCGCAGGTGGGCCAGACCCAGCGGTCAGGCCCACCCGCTGTCAACACGCTCAGGCCAAAGGATGGGCTTCGTTGGTCAGGGCAGCTAGAGCGGCGGCGACCTCCTGGAGGCTCGCCCGAACGTACGTACTGGTGGTGCCAACATCGCTACCGCTGTCGGAGTGCCCGGCGTACGCGCGAGCCACGGCGTAGCCGAAGTTCCGCTCGACCCACGTCAGCGTCGTGTGCCGCAGCCAGTGCGTGCTGATCTGCTGGACGTAGACCCACGGTAGGTGCTCACCGATGCGCACCCACAGGTGGTCGTAGCGTCGGTAGGTGATCGGCTGCCCATTGCGGTAACGCAGCAGCTGGCCCGTTCCCACCGCCTGGCGTTCCTCGGCATGCTGCTGCAGATGTCTCATCAGCGTCGGTGACACCGGCTGCCACCGCACCGTGTCGCCCTTCTCCCGCAGCAGGATGAGGCACTGGTCCGGGTCCAGGTCGACCGGGCGCAGGGCCAACGCACCGCCCCGACGGCACGCCGTCTCGGTGTGCAGCCGCAGCAGCAGGCTGTCCAGCGCCGGATCGTCGCCCGTGCTGGCGGCGACGGCGTTGATCTCCGCCAACCTGTTGTCGGCCACCGCCCGTCTGGTGCTGGGCAGGCGCCGCGGCTTGGCCACCTTGAGGGCCGGGTTGTCCGCAGCGGCGACGTACCCGTCGGCAACGGCCCGCTTGTACAGGCACCGCAGTGCCGCAATCAGATGCTCCGCCGCACTGCGTCCGCCACGCGCGTTACGCCGGGCCACCACATGCGTCTTGGTGTACTCGGCGAGCTGCTCAATCTCCGACGGCGTCGGCTCATCAAGCCGCCGCTGCCCCCACTGCTCCAGGACTCGCTTCCAGTACGAGCCGTACGCTCGCCGCGTACCGTCGCTGACCGCTGCCGCTACCACCGGCACGTACTCGGCGAACGTCGGCGCGGGTGGACGGTCCGACGCCGCCTCAACGAGGTCAGCCGGCGAGATCCCCATCCGCGCCAGCAACAACCGCGCGGCGTCGAGTTCCGCCCGGCCAACGGTGGTGTCACTCATGCCTGACCACCGCCCAGCAGGTCTGCGTGAACCGCCACGACCATCGCATCCAGGGCGGCGGGAGGATGCACCACCAGCAGGCCGTCAGCCGGGTTGGCGGCCAGGAGCACGCGGTCACCGGCGGTCAGCCCGCACCAGTGCCGGACAGCCGCCGGCAGGTGGAGATGGCCTTGTCCGGTGACGGTGAAGACGCCCTGCCGGTCCAGCCGGACGACGATGACGCCGGAGGCCTCGCGGATGTGCAGCCGCGTGCCCGGCCCCCAATCAAGGGTCCGGATGACCGTACGGTCGGCGATTCGACCGCTGTTATCGATGGCAGCCAGCCCGTACACCAACGTGTTGGCGCGCGGCGTCGGTAGTACCGGCAGGGGCAATGGCGGGCGACGGACGCCTCCACCACGTGGCCGATGCGGGCTCTGCTCCCGGTCCGACAGCCTCACGGGAGGGATGACGGGAGCCACGGAACGATCAGCCACGACAACCGCCCCCGATCGAGACAGGCTCGGTCGAGGGCGTCGCTGAGATGAGATTTGCGTGGTCAAGCGTGCTTGACCACCAGTACGCGAAACACAGCATGGATGCTGCAATTTGGTGTCCGAGGGGGGACTTGAACCCCCACGCCCTATACGGGCACTAGCACCTCAAGCTAGCGCGTCTGCCATTCCGCCACCCGGACCTGCTCGTTCAGCCTACCTTGCCACCCCGGATGATCTTTCATCGGAGGCCAGCACGGCGGGCCGCACGGGGAGTTACTGTACACGGCGCTCGTGGATCATGCACATCGCGTACCAGCGGCTTCCTCCCGGCCTTCTCGACGCTGGTCAGATCGGTTCGCCAACGGTCAACAAAGCCGTGTCGGAGGCGCGTCCGGGTAGCGTCGGCGGCTCTGTGCCGGCAGCATTGCCACGTGTCCCATCCCTCTCCCCTGGCTGCCGTCCAACGTCGGGCTCTCGCCCTGCGCACCGCGGGCGACCTCATCTCGGCCCGGCAGTTGCTCGCGGAGGTCGTCGAGTCCGCCCGTCCGCCGTACGGCACGGATCACCCCGAGATGCTGCACACGGCGCACCTGCTTGCCCGTTTGCACCGCGAGTCGGACGACCCGCTCGCCGCCCGCCGGGTCCTGGAGGAGGCGTTCGCGGCGGGTGAGCGACGCTGGGATCATGGCGAGCCGACGATGCTCGCGCTGGCCCTGGAGCTGGCCGAGGTCGCCGAGGAGTTGGGCAACCGGCACGAGGCCCGCCGTAACTACACCCGTGTCGCCACCGCGGGGCCCGCCGTGCTCGGGGAGCACCACCCGGCGGTACGCGCCGCCCGCCACTACCTCGGCGCGGCCAGCCCCAGCACCGGCGGTCCGGCCCATCCCGTCTCGGCCCCGCCCAGCCCCGACCCGGTCCGGCCGCACGTCACACCGCCGACGCCCACCTCGGCACCGACCCCGACCACGACGCCGACGTACACCCCGGCCCCGGCAAGCGTCGTCGACTCCGGCACCCGCACGGCGTTGTCCGGCCCGACGCTCTCGCTGGCGACCCTGGCCGCTATGCGCCCGGCGGCCGACGGCTCTCCACCACCCACGTCGGCCTGGGCGCCCGTGCCGCTGACGCCTCCGCAGGATCCTCCGGCGGTACGCACGCCCGTCGCCCCTGCACCGCCAACCGTCAGTGAGGATCAGCCAGCGCCGGCTTCCTCTGCCCGACCCGCCCCGCCCGAATCCGACACCCGGCCCGCGCCGACGGCTGCCGCACCGGTCCCACCGCCGCGTACGCCTTCCACACCCGCAGTGCCTTCCCCGCCGCCGACGCCAACCCTGTCCCCCGCTACCTCGAATCCTGCGGCGTCAGCCGTGGCTGTCCCGCCCAGCCCCACGCACCCGGCGCCGCCACGCCAGCGGTCCGCACAGCAGCAACTGCCACCGGCGACGGCCCCTGCCGAGGATCAGCCGCAACAGCAGCCGACGGCCGTACCGCCGCGCCAGCGGTCCGGGAACCAGCCGACCCACCCTGACGCCGAAACGCCGACGGCACGGCTGCCGGCCGCACCACCTCCTCCGCCGCCGCCGACGGTCACCCCGCGATGGGACAACCCGACGATTCAGGTACGCCAGATCGAACCGCTCCTGGCCGAGGAGGCAGCCCGGGTGGCAGCCTCCCGCTCTGGTGGGTCCGGTAGCGCCGTCGGCAGTTCGGGGCCGGACCCGGCGGGCAGCGGCTCGGCGGTCAGCAGCGCGATGGACGGGTCCGCCGTGAGCCAGGCGGTTCCCGCCATGCCTCCTCGACCCGTCTCGGCACCTGCCGCAGATTCCCGCTCGATCTCCGGCCCGCCCGACCACACGAACCCCACGTCCGCACCACCAGCGCACGCCCACCCGGTGTCCGGACCGCCCGGACACCAGCCCGTGTCTACGCCACCCGGATACACCCACCCGACGTCCGGACCGCCTGGACATACCCACCCCGTGTCCGGGCCGCCGGTCAGCGCGCAGCCGTGGGGGCTTGGTGCCTCGGCCTGGAACAGCAGCGCGCCGCCGCAACCAACGCCCGTCAGCGCGCCGCCCGCTGCGGACCCGGACGCGACAGTGGTTCGCGGCGAGATCACGTCGGGCGCCAGGCACCAGGACAGGTACGGGCCTGAGCCGGGCAGCGCCTCCGCGCCGACGGAGGTCTTCCCGACAGTCCAGCCGGCGACCGGGGCCGGGGCGTTGTCGCCGCACCCCGTCCCGTCGCCTCGCCGCGAGGCGGCGACGCCGGCCTGGGCGCCGCGCTCCGATGCAGGCCCGACCTCCGACCAACAGGCACACCAGCGGGGGTACGCGCACCAGCCGTACCCGCCGGCACCGGCTCCCCACGCGGTGCCGGGCCAGTACCCGACCCGCCAGCCGTACCCGGGCGAGCAGTACCACCAGGGCCAGCGGTATTCCCAGCCGTACGCCCAGGATGGCGACACGTGGGGACGTCACCGCGGGGCGCTGATCGCCGCGGCGGTAGCGGTCGGGGTAGCCGTGGTGGCCGCGGTCGGGCTTGGCGTCGTGCTGCTGAACCGCGACGATGCGCCGCCGCCTTCCGGGGCCGCTACGACGACGGCGGCCCCGACGGCGGCCGGGCCTGCACCGGGTGATCTGAAGCTGCGGGACGACTCGGCCACGATAACGCTGACCTGGACGGATCCGTCGGGAGGCGCGGTGCCGTTCATGGTGGCCGGCGGTCGGACAGGGCAGGCGCTGGGGGTGCTGGCCACTGTGGATCCGGGTCGGACTAGCTACACGGTTAGCGGTCTCAGTTCGCGAGTGGACTACTGCTTCACGGTGCTGGCTGTCTACTCCACTGACAGCTTTGCGACTTCCGGGCAGGTATGCACCGAGCGGGACCGGTCCACCCCGCCTACCTGAGCGGCACCCGCATCCGCGCCGTGGGGCGTGGCGGGGTCGGAACAGCCGCGATCGCAGCCGTCGTCAGGCTGAGCTGGGCGTCCACAACGCACACGCTCGGTATCCACAGGGGTGACGGTGCGGGTTCCCCCGCCAGCGGCCGGGCCATATGATGGCACCCGGCTCTGGGGAGGGGTCGCCGCGAGGCGGACGCCACCTGCCATGACTCAGGAGAGGCAGCCGGCTGTGGCCAGCATCGACGACGCCGAGCAGACCGACGCCCCCCGTTCCCGCTCCCGTCTGCGGGGTGGGCTGGTGACTGTCGGCACGGTGACCGCGCTGCTGGCCGCCATGGGGCTGACCGTCCTCGGGTTGGGTGCGGCGGACAACGCGGTGGCCAACTATGACGCGAGTTCCTGGCTGTGGAGCGCGGCGCGCAGCGAGCTGGCCCGCGTCAACGGGGTGACGGCCCGGGTGGATACGCGTACCGAGCTTCCTGGTGCCCGTCGGCATCCGATGCAGGTCACCCAGACCGATCGGCTGTTGATCCTGCGTGATCTTCAGACCGGGCAGGTCAGCTCACTGGATCTGGCCACCCTGCAACTCACCGCGACCACACCGACCACCCCTGGCCTGGGTGTGAGCGTCGCCCTGCACGAGGACGCGGCGTTCATCGTCGACGCGGTGCAGGGTGTCGTGCGTCAGCTCGACCCACGGTCGTTGAGCCCTGTCGGTGAGCCGGTGCGGTATCCCCCGGGCATCACCGGCGGCGCGTTCGACGGTAAGGGTCGGCTCTGGATCGCGGTGCCCAGCGAGGGCACCGTCTCGGCTGTCACCGCCGCGAAGCTGCCGTCGGCGCCGGCTTCGGCCGCGCCCGCCAACGGCGGGCTCAGCCCGGAGCGGGTCGAGACGTACGACGTGGCCGAGGCCAGTCACGAGCTCGTGGTCTCCACCCTGGACGACGGGGTTGCGGTGCTGGACCGTACGGCAGGGCGGCTGGTGCGGGTGCAGCGCGGTGAGGTCCGGCGGACGCCGTTGACGCTGCCCGGTCCGGCGGCGCTGCCGGCGCGCACCTCGGGGCCGCGCGTGCCGGTGACGGTGCCCGCGGAGCGGCGGGTGCTCGTGGTGGGTGACGCCGGTGCGGAGCAGTCGTTCACGGTGCCGGGCGGCGGCGACCGGCTGAGCCCGGCGGTGGCCTGGGCGGACCGGTTCTACTGCGCGGACGAGGCCACCGGCACGATCTACTCGTTCGACGCGGGCGGTCAACTGGTCGGCACCGTGCAGGGCAAGACGCCCGGGCCGCTGGAGCTTGAGGTGCGGGAGAACCACCTCTTCATCAACTCGCCCGACTCGGCGACCGCCCGGGTGGTGGACGACAAGCACCAGATGCGCGAGGTCGACAAGTACGCCAACGACGTGCTGGGTGGTGACCCTCCGCCGGCTCCCCCGCCGCCGCCTCCGCCGAAGAAGCCGCAGGTGGGCAAGCCGAGCGCGCCGCGCAGCGTCACCGCCGCCGCCGGCAACGCCCAGGTCCGGGTGAGCTGGCGGCCGGCCGCCGCGAACGGCGCCGAGATCATCAGGTACGTGGTGGAGGGCGCCGGTCAGCGCCTCCAGGTGGGTGCCAACCAGCGTTCGGTGGAGGTCAAGGGCCTGACCAACGGCGAGACGTACCGGTTCGCGGTGCATGCCGTGAACGCCAAGGGCAACGGTCCGGCGCGAAACAGCAACCCGGTGACGCCGACGGCCGCGGTGCCCGACCCGCCGGCGAGCGTCACCGCGCAGGAGCGGCCGGACGGCACGGTGCTGGTCAAGTGGCCGGCCGCGAACGGGCAGGGCAACAAGATCGCCAAGTACGCGGTGACGGCCAGTTCGGCGGGGACGAACGCGCCGGCCGGTGAGTCGACGAAGACGGAACTGGTGGTGCCCGCCGGGGATCTGGAGTTCGGCACGCAGTACGCGTTCACCGTGGTGGCGGTGAACGACAAGGGTGCCGGCTCGGCGGCGTCGCCGGTGAGCAACACAGTGGTGCCGTACGCGGCGCCCGGCCGGCCGCTGGACCTGCGCGCTGCAACTGTCGCCGACCAGCCGGGTGCGGTAACTGTGCAGTGGTCGCCGGCGGACGCGAACGGCCGCGCGGTGACGAAGTACCTGGTGGACGTCGGCGGCAAGACCCGCGAGGTGACCGAAACCCGCGCGACGGTCACCGGTCTGGGCGACGGTCAGAACGTCGCGGTGAAGGTGAAGGCCGTCAACGAAGCGGGTCCTGGCCCGGAGGCGACGGCCACGGCCCGGACTGTCGCAGTGCCCCGGGTCACGGTGACCGGCTCGTCGGCGACCGCCACGTCGGCGACTGTGACGTTCACAGTGGACGCTGGTGGCGGGAAGGCCACCTGCTCGGTGAGTACGCCGGGTGAGCCGGCCAAGGCGGGCGCGTGTTCCAGCATCACGATGTCGGGGTTGACGCCGGGTACGGCGTACACGTTCACGGTGACCGCGAGCAACGCGGCAGGCAAGAACACCGCGACGAGGGCACAGCGGACCGACGCGCTGTACGGCATCGCGACCTGCCGCAACGGCGCCTCCGGGCCGGAGTCGACCTACTGCGATAAGGACGTCGACGGCCGCAACGGAAATGAGATCTTCTCGGTTCCCCGGCAGGACAACGACAAGCAGGTGGGCTGGGCGAAGCCGGGCAAGCGACTCCAGGCGTACTGCAAGAAGTCCGGCGAAGAGGTGTACGCCTACATCTACAACAACGACAAGCGCAGCACCTGGTGGGTGCAGGTTGACTACGAGGGGAAGAACTACATTCCCTGGGCCTGGCTCAACCTTGAGGGCGGCGACAACATCAACGTCCTGCCCACCTGCTAGACCTGCCATGCAAGGAGCACAGCGACCGTGAACACCCACGAGCCGCTCACCCAGCCGGAGGTGCAGGGTTTCGCCGCCCTGGCCGCCCGGCTGGCCGAGAACGTCAACGCGGTGGTGCTCGGCAAGCCGCAGGTCGTCCGGCTGGCGTTGACAGCGCTGTTCGCCCAGGGCCATGTGCTCCTGGAGGACGTACCTGGAGTCGGCAAGACGACGCTGGCGCGGGCCATCGCCGCGACGGTGAAGGGCGAGTGGCGGCGGATCCAGTTCACCCCCGACCTGCTCCCCTCGGACGTGTCCGGTGTGACGATCTTCAACCAGGCGAGCAGGGACTTCGAGTTCCATCCGGGGCCGGTCTTCGCCAACATCGTCATCGCCGACGAGATCAACCGGGCGTCGCCGAAGACCCAGTCGGCGCTGCTTGAGGTGATGGAGGAACGCACCGTCACCGTGGACGGTGTGCGGCATCCGGTGCCGGCGCCCTTCCTGGTGGTGGCGACCCAGAACCCGGTGGAGATGGACGGCACCTACCGGCTGCCGGAGGCGCAACTGGACCGGTTCCTGGTGAAGCTATCCGTCGGATACCCCGACGAGGCGGTCGAGGTGGAGGTGCTGCGCGGTGCGACAGTACGCTCCCCCGAGGCGCTCGCCCCGGTCACCGACACCGCCACCGTCGGGGAGATGGTCCGGATGGCCCGACGGGTGCACATCGCGGAGCCGCTCTACGCGTACGCGGTCCGGCTTGCCGCCGCCACCCGCACCCATCCGCAGGTACGCGTCGGGGTGAGCCCCCGGGGCGTGATCGCGTTGACGCGCGCGGCGTGCGCGTACGCGCTCATCGACGGTCGAGGGTGGATCATGCCGGAGGACCTGAAGACGCTCGCCGAGCCGGTATTCGCGCACCGGCTGCTGCTCACCCCGGACGCCCAGGTACGCGGGATGACCGCCCCGGAGGTGCTGCGCCAGGCCATCGCCTCGGTGCCGGTGCCGCTGCCGTCGGGGCAGCCCGCCCCGGTGCAGGGCTGACCGGCAGCAGCGTCATGGGGATCACCGCCCGCGGGGTCGGGCTGCTCGTCGCCGCCGTCGTCCTGCTCGGCGTGGGCTTCCGGTTCGCGTACCCCGAGTTGACGGTGTTGGGCGCGGCAGCCGGCGCGGCCGTCGGCTACGCGGCGCTGACAGCGGCCTGGCGGCCCCGGCTGCTGGTGACCCGCCGGGCCGATCCGGACCGGGTGGCGCGCGGCGAGCCGGCCAGCATGACGTTGACCGTCCGCAACGGTGGGCGACTGCGTTCGGCGAACCTGCTGGCCGAGGACCGGTGCGGCGACCGGTCGGTGCCGGTGCCGCTGCTGCGGTTGCGACCCGGGCGGGACACCGAGGTCCGCTACGACGTGCCGACGCACCGCCGTGGGGTGGTGCCGGTGGGGCCGCTGCGGGTCACCAGGCGCGACCCGCTGGGGCTGGTGGCGCTGGCCCGCCCGTACGGCGGGACGACGCCGGTCTGGGTGCACCCTCGGATCCACCCGCTGACGGCGGTGCCCACCGGCGCGGGGCGCAGCCTCGACGGCCGGGTGGACGGGGTGCCACACGGGTCGATCACGTTCAACTCGTTGCGGGAGTACGTGGTCGGTGACGAGTTGCGGCGGGTGCACTGGCGCACCAGCGCCCGGGTCGGCGAGCTGATGGTCCGCGAGAACGTCGACACCAGCCTGCCCCGCCTTGTCGTACTCCTGGACAACCGCGCAGTGGCGCACCCGGATCGGGTGGACGGGGTGGCCGAGTCGTTCGAGGCGGCGTGCGAGGCGGCGGCGTCGCTCGTCACGGCGGCGCTTCACGCGGACCTGCCGGTGCTGCTGCTCCTGGTCGGCCCGGAGACGGACGGCACGGAGTCGATCAGCCGGGAGGCGACCGGCCCGGAGACGGTCGAGCCGCGCAGGTCAGCTGGGCCGCTGGACCGGCTCGCCGCCGCCGAGTTGTCCGGCGACGGCGACGCGCTGCGGGCGACAACCACCCGACTGCGCCAGGACCGGCTCGGCGACACGTTGATCTTCCTGACCGGTCCGGCCGGTCGGGGCGAGCTGGGGCATGTCGGGGCGCTGCGCGGCGCGTACCCGTCGGTGGTGGTGGGGGTTTTCGGCGCGGCCGAGCCGACGCCGGCGGGCGCTACGGGCCTTGTGGTGATCGACGCGGCGGACGGCGCGGGGTTCGCCGCCGAGTGGGACGGGGTGCGCCGGTGGTGACGGACGTCGGCCGGCAGCGGCAGAGCGGCCCGAGCATCGGCGGCCCGGCCTCGCCGCCGGACGGCTCGGCATCCCGGGGCGTCGGCACTGTCGTGCGGGCGCTGCGGGCGGCCGTCGTGCCGTTGGCGCTGATCGGGCTCACGGCGCTCGCCGGGCTGGTGCTCGGCCGGGTCTACGCGGGTGATCTGCTGACCTGGCTTGTCGTCGGCGCGGCGGCGGGATCGGTGCTGGTGAGCGTTGCCGCTCGGCGGCTGCCGTCCTGGCTCGTCGCGCCGGTGTCGGTGGCCGCGATGGCCGGTTGGACGCTCTGGTCGCTGCGGCTGGCCGCCGCCCACGCCAACCTGCCCGGCGACCTGTTGACGGTGAGCGCGGACGCGGCGCGCAACGGCATCCCCCGGCTGCTCACCGCGATGATTCCGGTGGAGCCCACCCCGGACACGGTGCTGGTCCCGGTGGTGGCGGCCTGGCTGGCCGGCCTTGCCGGCGCGGAGGTGGCCTTGCGCACCGGCCGTGTGCTGCTGGGTTATCTGCCTGCGGCGGGCCTCTACGCCGCCGCCCTCTACGTGGTCGGTCCGAACGCCGAGCCGGCGATCGGCGCGACGCTCGCGTTCGTCGCTGTCGCGGCGGTCGGCCTGGCAGCACCGTCGGGCCCGCCGCCGGCCGCCGGCGATCCGGTAGCCGGCCTTCCCCGAGGGGTACGCGCAGCGGTGCGGCTCCGGTTGACGGCCACGGCTGCGCTCGGTGTGGCGCTTGTGGTCGGGCTTGTCGCGCTGCTCAGCCCGATGATCGCAGGGCAGGTCGACGGGCGGCCAGTGGATCCGCGCCGGTACGTGGAGCCTCCGCAGGTGGAGACCCTCGACGAGAACCCCCTGATCCGGATCTCCGGTTGGGCGCTGCACCCGGAGCAGAAGCTCCTCGACGTGAGCACGGTCCGTGACGGCACGCCGCCCGGCGGCAGCTTGCCGAACCCGGACGGCACCGCACCGGATGGCGACGCCGACGAGGCAGCTGGCGGCCCGGACGCCTCCGGCGGCAGCGTGCGGATCCGGTTGGCGGTGCTCAGCGACTACGACGGGGTGACGTGGCGGGTCGGCGCGACGTACCGCAACGCGGGCCGGATCCTGCCGGCCACGGCACCGGCGCGGGACAGCACTGTGGAGACCATCCGACAGGACATCACAGTCGCCGAGCTGAGCGGCGGGTTGCTGCCGGCCGTGGCGACGCCCCGGGAGGTAAGCGGCGCGCGGGTGGCGTACGACCCGGAGACCGGGACGCTGATCCGGCCGGAAGGGCTGACGCCGGGGTTGCGGTACACGGTGACGTCGGCCCGGGAACGCCCGGACAACAACCTGCTGGCAACGGCGAACGTGCCGGCCGGCGAGGAGGTGGCCCGGGTGCTGCGGGTCGCCGACGGGGCACCCGACCCGCTGCGGCGGCTGGCCACGCAGCTCGCCGAGGACAACGGCGCCCCGTACGCGCGGGCCACGGCGATCGAGCAGTTCCTCGCCGAGCACTACCGGGTGGCGGCGGACGCGCCGAGCGGTCACGCGTACCCGAATCTGGGTTTCTTTCTTTTCGGACCGCGCAACGGCGGCGGGCAGGAGGGCACCTCGGAGCAGTTCGCTGCGGCGTTCGCGGTGCTCGGGCGGCTCTGCGGGCTGCCGACCCGGGTGGTGGTGGGCTTCGAGTCCAGCGGGCAGGGGCCGGTACGGGCCGGCGACGCGTACGCCTGGCCGGAGGTGCTGTTCGACGGTCTGGGATGGGTGTCGTTCGACCCGCTGCCCCGCCCGGACAACGAGCCGAGACCAGTGGAGGAGGATTTCCGTCCGACGCCGGATGACCCGCCCCCCTCGGAGGCGCCGGCGCCCACTGTCGAGCCGACCGCGTCGCCGGAGCCGGTGAACGCCGCCGAAGGGCCGGACGGGTCCGGCGTGTCCACCCCGGTGCTTGTCGCCGGTGGCAGCGGTGGCCTGCTGCTACTGGTCGGTGCCGTGCTGCTCGCCCTGTTGGCGATGCGCCGCTCGCTGACCCGCGCCCGGCTCGGCAGGGGTGACCCCGGTGAGCGCATCGCCGGCGCCTGGCGGGAGGTCACCGACGCGCTTCAGCTGGCCGGGCGGCCGGTCGGCGACGACCTGGCGGCGACCGAGGTGGCCGGGCGGGCCCGGCAGGCGCTGCTCGACGCCCGCGTCGACCGGTCCGACGGGAGTGTTCCCGGGGTCGACGACCTGGCCGCCCTGCTCAACCAGGTGGCTTTCGCGCCCGGTGCCGCCACCGCCGCCCAGGCCGATCGTGCCGGTGCGGTGGCCACCGCCTACGTGGACGGGTTGCGGGCCGCCCGCCCCTGGTGGCGACGGCTGCTCTGGTCCATCCATCCCGGCCCGCTGCGCCGCCGCTGACCGGCCTGTCAGCGGCCAGAAATCCGGCACGATGTTGCCCGCCAAGCCGCCCCAGGCCCGGCCGAGCCAGACCAAGCGGGGCCGAGCCGAACGGGGCCGAGCCGAACGGGGCCGAGCCGGGCGGGGCCGGGCGGGGCCGAGCGGGGCCGGGCGGGGCCGGGCCGAGCGGGGCCGGGCCGCGCCCGGCAGGTGTGAGCAGGCCCGGCCGTGCCAGGTCAGGCGGTCAGGCGGCGGACGAGCTTGCGGAGGCCGGCCTGCCAGCCGTCCGGGTCCTCGGCGCGGCGGCGCGCGTAGTCGGCGACCTCCGGGTGCGGCAGGATCAGGAACCGCTCCTCGGCGAGCCCGGCGATTGCCGCGTCGGCGACCTGGTCGGGGGTGAGGACCGCGCCGGACGCCTCGATCACGCGGGCGCCCAGGTGGCCCTCGCGGATGCCGTCGGCGAGCATCGGGGTGTCCACGCCCTGCGGGCAGAGGGCGCTGACCCGGATGCCCCGATCCCGGTAGGTGATGGACAGCCACTCGGCGAAGCCCACCGAGGCGTGCTTCGTGGCGGTGTACGCGGCGTCGCCGACTGCGGTCAGCACTCCCGCCGCCGAGCAGGTGTGCAGCAGGTGCCCGCCGCCCCGGGCGAGCATCCCGGGCAGCACGGCGCGTGCCGAGTAGACGTGGGCGAGGACGTTCACCCGCCACGCCCGGTCCCAGCCGGCGTCGTCGACCTCCACTCCCCCGCCGGTGGTCACGCCCGCGTTGGCGCAGAACAGGTCGATGCGGCCGAAGCGTCGTTCGGTGTCGTCGACCACGGCGCGGACCTGCTCCTCGTCGGTGACGTCGAGGCCTGCGGCGTGGGCGACCGGGCCGATGCTCTCGGCCACCGCTCGGGCGGCGTCGGCGTCCAGGTCGGCGATGACGACGGCCGCGGCGCCCTCGGCGGCGAACCGGCGGGACAGCGCGGCTCCGATGCCCCCGGCGCCGCCGGTGACGACAACGATCCGGTCGGTGAGGTTCACGCGGACGCTCCCGAGGGCTCGGTGCCCAGTTGGGCGATGAGGGTGGTCAACGCGGCGGCACCCCCGGCGGTCACCTCGGGCGTGGGCAGCAGGGCGATGATTGGTACTTCCACTCCGGCGTCGGCGTAGCGGCGCACCTGGGCGCGGCAGTGCTCGGGTGAGCCGTGCAGCACCAGCGCGTCGACCACCTCGTCGGGCACCGCCGCGCTGGCCCCGCGCCGGTCACCGGCGGCCCACGCGTCCCACATCGGCGCCAGCGTCTTGTCGCGGCCGAGCCAGCGGTGGAACTCGGCGTACGCGGGGACCGTGAGATAGCTGGTGATCAGCCGCCGGCCGAGCGTACGGGCGTAGGTGGCGTCGTCGGTGGGGCAGACGAAGATGCGGGCGGCGACCTCGAAGCCGGGGCGGCGTTCGCCCAGCTCGGCGAGGGCGCGGGGCACGTCGTCGGCGCTGAGCCAGTTGAGGATGACTCCGTCGGCCTCGGCGCCGGCCAGCCGGAGCATCCCGGGGCGCAGCGCGGCGAGCACGATGGGCGGCGGTACGGCCGGCGGCCGTTCGAGGGTGAACCGGCGCACTGTGAAGGTGTCGTAGACCTCGTCGACGGTTTCCCCGCGCAGTGCGGCGCGCAGGAAACGCAGGACGTCGCGGGTACGCCGGAACGGCTCGTCGAACCGCACCGCGTTCCAGTCCCGCACGAGCACCGGCGAGGACGCGCCGATGCCGAGCGAGAACCGGCCCGGTGCGGCCTCGGCGAGCGCCGAGGCGCTCATCGCGAGCAGCCCGGGGCCCCGGGTGAAGACCGGGGTGATCGCGGTGCCCAGCCGCAGGCGGGGCTGCCAGGCCGCCGCGAGCGCCAGCGGGGTGAACGCGTCGGCGCCGGCGACCTCGGAGGACCAGACGTCTGTGAATCCGGCGCGGTCGAGCGTCGCGTAGACGGCCGCGTGGTCGGCAAGCGGAACTCCGCTCAACGGCACTGTCATGCCCCATCGATTCGTCACCGATCGATCGTGCCCGCTGACCGGGCCCGCGAGCAAGATCCCCGTCCTGGGCAGAATCGCCGGTCCCGCCTGCGCGGCGGTCGCGTCGGGCGCCCTGGTCGCGGCATCCGCGCGGGCCGATGTGCTGTCGGCAGGGCAGGCTAATCTCGGCTGGTGACCTTCTCCCTCGTCGCCCGCTCCGCCGACGGCCGCCTGCACGGCGTGGTCGTGGCCAGCAAGTTCCTGGCGGCCGGGGCGCTCGTGCCGGCCGCGGAGGCCGAGATCGGCGCGCTTGCCACCCAGGCGCACGTCAATCTCGCCTACCGGCCGCAGGGGTTGGCCCTGCTGCGCACCGGGGTTGCCGCCGCAGACGTGGTGGCCGGTCTGGTCGCCGCCGACGGCGACCGCGCGCACCGCCAGCTCGGTGTGGTGGGGGCCACCGGTCCGGGCGCGACCTGGACGGGCCCGGCCTGTCATCCGTGGGCCGGCGGCCGCACCGGCGACGGCTGGGCCGCGCAGGGCAACATCCTCGCCGGTCCGGAGGTCGTCGACGCGTTGGCCGACGCGTGGCTCGCCGGGTCGGCGCTGCCGTTCGCCGATCGGCTCGTGGCCGCGCTGCGCGCCGGTGACGAGGCCGGCGGTGATCGGCGCGGCCGGCAGAGCGCCGGTCTGCTCGTGGTCGAGCGCGGCGGTGGGTACGCCGGCACCAGCGACGTGCTTGTCGACCTGCGGGTGGACGACCATCCGGACCCGGTGACCGAGCTGGAGAGGCTGCTCGCCGTGCACACACTGCTGTTCAGCAGGCCCGACCCGGCGACCCTGCTCGACCTGAGCGGCGCGGTCGCCGAAGAGGTGGCGACGCTGCTCGCCGCGCTGGGTCATCAGGTGGCCGCCGAAGACCCGGAGGAGGCGTTGTTCTCCTGGGCCGCTCTGGAAAACCTGGAGGAGCGGCTGGTGCCGGGGCGCATCGACCCGGTGGTGCTGACGCACCTGCGCAGCGTCGCACCGCACGTGCCCGCGCCCCGACAGGCGAGCTGACCCCCGGCCGGCTCAGCCCTTGACGCGGGGCACCAGCCGGTGCACGACGGTGAGCACCAGCGCCATGACCACCGCCATCGTGCCGGCGATGCCTGCGGCGCTGCCCGCGTACGCGACGAAGAGGGGTCGGCGGCTCAGCTCGGTCGGCCAGGTGTCGCGAAGGCCAACCAGCCACGCCAGGGCGAGCCCGCAGACGATAAGCGCCAGCACGCCGGCCACGCCGAGCACCGCGCTGGCGACCCGGTGCGCGTCGCCGGGGGCGACCTCGGCCTGCTCCCGCTGGGTGATCAGCAGCACCAGCCCGGCCAGCGCAGCCCAGACACCCACCACCAGGTACGCGGCGACGGCGTCACTGGGTCGGTGCCATCCGGCCGAAAGGGTGGCGACCCCGGCGGCAGCGGCGTAGGCCGCGCCGATGAACGCGCCGGCGGCCCGTACCTTCCGGGGCAGGACGAGCATCAGCGCGACCGCCACCGAGGCTGCCACTGCGGTGTGCCCACTGGGGAGGCTGTTGCCCACCCCGGCGCGCTCCGGGTCGACGCCGTAGTCCGGGCGGGCCAGCCCGTACTTGAGCAGTTGGGTGGAGACGTTCGCGCCGGCGATGAGCAGGGTTGCGGTGACGGCAAGGGCGATGCGGCCCCGGATGAGCGCGATGAAGCCGATCATCGCGGTGGCGGCAAGCAGGGACACCACCGACATCGCGTTGAGGAGTCGGTCCACTGGACCGTCGATGCGATCCTGACCGATCTGGTTACCGGTGAGGGCGACAGTGTCGACCCACTGGCCGATCCCGGTGTGTACGGCCACCCGCCAGACGGCGAGGAAGGCGGCCGCCTGAACGAGGGCCAGTACGACCAACCAGACCGCGGTCCAACCCCTTGCCGTCGCGCGCATCCGCACACCGTAGCGGCAGGAGCGGGCCGGTCGGCTGGTGGCCCACCGCCTGTCGACGGTTAGGTTGAAGCGGGGTGGAGGAGGTTGCTGTGGACGGCACACCGGAGCGGAAGTCCGGCCAGGTCAGCCCCGCCTCGGAGCGGCGGGAGGCGGAGCCCGGCGGGCAGGTGCGCGCCGAGTCGTTGGCGGATCTGCTGGGCGGCCGGCGCGGAGCCATCGACGCCACGCTTCCTCCGGTGGCGTTCGCGGCGGGCTGGCTGATCGGCGGCGAGTCGCTGTGGGCAGGGGTCGGAGCGGCGCTGGCCGTCGGCGCGGCGGTGGCGGGCGTACGGCTGCGGCGGGGTGACCGCCCACGTTCGGTGCTGATCGGCCTGCTCGCGGTGTGCGTCGCGGCGCTCGTCGCGGTCCGTACCGGCCGGGCCGAGAACTTCTTCCTGATCCAGTTGCTGTCGAACGCGGCGAGCGCGTTGGCCTGGGCGGTGAGCATCGTGGTGCGGTGGCCGCTGCTCGGGGTGGTGGTCGGCACGGCGTTGGGTCAGCGCGGCCGGTGGCGGCGCGATCCGGTGCTGCTGCGCGGGTACGGCAGGGCCAGTTGGGTGTGGACGGCCACCTATGTGCTGCGGGTGGCGGTGTTCGTTCCGCTGTACCTGGGCGGGCAGGTGCTCGCGCTCGTTGTGGCCCGCGTCGCGTTGACCTGGCCGCTCGTGGCGGCGGCGCTGGCGGTGAGTTGGGTGGTGCTGCGCCGGTCGCTGCCGGCCGGGCACCCGGGTCTGCGGCATCCGGTCCTGGCCGACACTGTCACCGGGGCACCTGAGGCGCCGAGCGGCATCCCGGCCCACCTACCGGAGCCGGGACAAGGACCCGAGCCGGGACAAGCGCCGGAGCCGGGGCAACCGCCGGGGCGGTGACACCCGCCGGAGGCGGCTGACCGGCGGCGGGCGGCGGCGCTCGCCGGGCAGAAAAGTGGAGAGGCCGCCACGGGGGGAGCGGCCTCTCCGGTCAGGTACGTTACTCCGTCGTGGTCGTCGGCGTGATCCCACGTCAGCCAGAATTTCTGGGCTTTTTCGCGACTGTCTCCACTCCGGGCGGTGGGGTGGGCCGGTCGACCCGCTGCGTTGGCCGGATGACCGGCCCACCCCGGCCTGACCGTGGGTGTCAGGCCGTTCCGCCGGCCGGGTTCCTCAGTTCCCCCGAACCCGGCCGAACCCCGGGGTGGGCGGGGGCACGCTCGCCCACCCCGGGTCGTTGTCAGCCGTTCGGGAACAGCTTCCCGTAATCGGCGTACGCCATGGCCACGTCGGCCTGCGCCCAGAAACGGTGGTAGTTGAAGCTGGGCTCCGGACCACCGTCCAGGTACGCCTGGACCTTGGGCCAGTCCGGGTCGTTCTTGTAGAAGGACCGGATGTCGAGGAAGCTCTTGCCGGCGGCGATGGCGTCGCCGTTCGGCATCTTCCCGGTCCAGCCCGGCGGGACGTAGAGGCCCTGCCCGGTGGACGCGTCGTAGGTGTCGTCGAAGCGCCGGTAGTCGCCACGCTTCTCGGTGGTGGAGACACCCTTGGCGTCACTGGCCGCGGAGAGGGCGTCGAGCAGCCCCTTGGCGGTGTCCTTGGCCGCCACGTTGCCGGACTTGGCCGCGTACGCGATGAGGGTCCGGGCGTAGGCGGCGGCGACGCCGACGTCCTGGCCCTTGACGGTGACCTCGACGTGCAGGTTGGTGTTGGGCTGCGGGTTGCTCGGGTTCCAGGTGGTCGGCTGGCCGGTCCACTTCATGTCCGACGGGATCGACCAGTTGGTGCCGACAGTGGTGTTGGCGATCGCCCACGGCACCCACTTGTCCAGCAGGGCCTTGGCCTTCGCGTTGCCGGTCTGGAGGTACAGCTCCGCGATCCGCTGCATCGACCAGGCCTGCATGCCGAACCACTGGTTGGACGGCGGGTCGTTGTAGACCGGGTCGACGTCGTAGAACATGCCGTAGAAGGTGCTGGTGCCGGCCGGCGGCTGGGCGTAGCTACCGTCCCAGCTGTTGGTGGCGCCACCGGCGATGCCGCCCTCGGCGGACTGGAGCCAGGTGTAGAACTCCAGCTGCCGCTCGAAGCTCTTGGTCCAGTCGTCGACAGCTGTCGACGACTGCGGCTTGAGCTCCGGGGTGTTTGTCAGCGCCCAGGCCGCGAACGGGTTCTGGTAGCCGAAGTGGTTGTGGCTGGAGCCGATCCGCCAGGACCAGTTCTGGCTGGCGTCGTACGCGCCGCCCCAGGCGTAGTACCAGGAGAGCAGGTAGTGCGCCGACTCCCGGCCGGTGCCCGCGGGACAGGTGCTGGCACCGACGCAGTTGCCGATCTTCTTGAAGTACTTGTCGAACATCGCGTACCGCAGGTAGTCGCCCATCTTGGCGGCCTTGGCAACGGTGGCGGCGACGTCGGCCTGCTTGTTCTGCTCCTTGGCCCAGGTCAGCGCCCAGTACGCGGCCTGCACG
Source organism: Micromonospora sp. DT68 (assembly GCF_049847245.1). Lineage (NCBI taxonomy): Bacteria > Bacillati > Actinomycetota > Actinomycetes > Micromonosporales > Micromonosporaceae > Micromonospora > Micromonospora sp. DT68. The sequence goes on along the minus strand of NZ_JBNCNZ010000020.1, from coordinate 88,179 downwards.
GCGCGGGCGTCGGCGTCCGGGGCGTTCGTGTACTTCCACTGCTTGGCGGGGGCGCCGGAGTCCTTGACGAACAGGTCGAGGTAGCCGTACTGGCCGCCGTGCTTGAAGGTGTCGCAGGACGGCTGCGGGATGGTCTCCCACACCGACTCCTGCGTGCCGCGCTGGAAGGTGTTGATGTACGCCGGCTTGGTGGTGCCGTCACCGCAGTGGCCGAAGCCGTAGGTGTTGTCGACGTCCATCAGCCAGTGCATGCCGTAGATGTCGCCGGTGCCGTAGGTGGACTGCAGCTCCGCGCGGAGCGGGTCCTGTCCGACCGGGACGTTCGGGTTCAGCGCCGAGGGGTACTGGCTGGGCAGGTTGTATTCCGCGGCGTACTGCGGAGTGCCCGCGGAGCCCGCGGTCGGCTGGTCGGCGTGCGTGGGGATGATGTACTTCTCCATCACCGTCCAGGCGTTGTTGAACGGTGCCCAGTTCTGGGTGACCTGACCGTAGTAGGCCTCCAGCCAGAGCCAGAAGCTGAACGCCTCCGAGGTGGTCTCGTGCCCGTGGTCGGGCGCCTCGACGATGAGCGTCTCCACCGAGTGGTACGGCACGCCCTCGGGGCTGAAGTAGCCCGAGTTCTTGATCTTGCCGTACTGCTCGAGGAACTTCTTGATGTAGGCGTTGTCGCCGCCCGGGGTGTCGTTGTCGATCTCGGTGGCGGCGACCGCCAGCGAGGCGATTCCGGTGGCGGAGGCGGTGATGGTGGCGCTACCGCCGACGGTGTCGGCGTCCTCCGCCGCGGCGACCGTGACGGTGACACCGGTGTTCCAGTTGGACGGAGTCAGCGTGACGGTGGCCGGCGTGACAGTGATGTCGGTGTCGCCGGTGCGGGTGAGGGTGACCGGCACGTTCGCCGTCGGCGCGGCGCTGAGCTTGAGGTTGAAGGTGCTGGTGCCACCCTCGTTGACGCTCACCGCGGACGGAGTGGCGACGAGCGTCGGCCCGGTCGCGGCCCCGACGGTGAACGCCTTCTCGGCGACTCCGATGCCATTGGCGTTGTCGTACGCCTTGGCCTGGACGGTGTAGCTGCCGGCCGGCAGGTCCTCCTGCGTGTACGCGTACGGCGCGGTGGTGTCGGTGTTGATCAGCAGGCCGTTGCGGTAGAACTCGACCTTGCTGATGGTGCCGTCCGGGTCGCTGGCGGTGGCGGTCAGCGGCACGTCGGCCGGCGCGGTGAACGGCCCGGCGGGCAGGTCGAGGGAGACCGTCGGCGGCTGGTTGGCCGGGGTGCCGTTGCACGGGGTGCCGTTGAGGGTGAACGAGGTCGGCTTCGGGTTGCTGCCCGTGTGGGAGCCGTTGAAACCGATGGTGGTGGAGGCCCCGGTGCCGAGGTTGCCGTTGTACGACTCGTTTGTCGCGGTGACCTCGCTGCCGGACTGGCTGAACCTCGCCGACCACCCCTGGGTGACCCGCTGGCCGCTGTTCGGGAAGGTCCACTTGAGCGTCCAGTTGCTGATCGGATCGCCCAGGTTCTTGATGGTGACGTTGGCGGTGAAGCCGGTGTTCCAGTCGTTCGTCGCATAGACCACGTCGCAGGCCGGTGCGGCCTGCGCGGCACCGGCCGGCAGGGTCACCCCGCCGACGGCGAGCGCGGCGGCGGCGAGGATCGCCACTCGGCGGCGTCGTGCCAGTTGTCTCATGTGCGCGGTGTCTCCTCGGACCAGGCCGGGACGGACCCGGCGGGGCGCCTGCCCGCGAGTGTGGTGGTGTGCGGGGGATTCGAGGCGCCGGAATGGTGGTCGCCCCGGGCCCGGCCGGGGTGCGGCGGTGCGGCCAGGCGGGAGGGGGTCCCGCCGGCTGCGATCGGGTGCCGCGACCGGCGGTGATACTGCCGGCTGCCCTCGGCGGACCCCACGCCACGCGATCTGGCTCTGTCGCGTTGAATCGACAGTGTGCCATGGAAGCGCTCCCACAGCAAGCGCAGAGGGGCCCGGATCAGACACTTGTTTCGATCTCGTTTTGGGTCTTTCACAAAGGCGTGACGGGCGTTACAGTCGCAACATCGGTCGATGGGAGCGCTTCCATCGACAAAGGTTCCAACTAGAAGATCACCGAGGTTGTCCTCGCGACGACTTCGGGGAACCAGCCCGAAGGCTGACGGCGGGCCAGCCCGGACGCCGCCGTCAGCCATCGTCCCATCACTGGGAGGGAGGTGGAACCAGAGCCACTCGCGTGGCCCGGCTCCCGCGCGACACGCACGGCAGGACCCAAATTCCGCCCGTGCGTGTGCAGTTACGGTGGGGACGGGGGTTGCCCTCCCCCGTCCCCACACACTAAACCCCCGTACACGATGGGAAAAGAGGCCGACGGACAGGCGCGACGCGCCGCCCGGTCGGCCTCGTTCGCTGTCCGGGGCCCCCACCCGCCTCGACCCGGTAGCCCGAGCCGCCAAGCGGTCGGCTGACTGGGCGGGGCGTTCCTGACCTATCCTGGGAGCGCTCCCGAATCTCGGCGGTGGCCCCGTACCCACGAGGAGAATCCATGTCGATACCCACCGGGCCCACCGGCCCGCTGCGCTTCCCCAGCGACTTCGGCTGGGGTGCCGCCACCTCCGCGTACCAGATCGAGGGCGCCACCAAGGAGGACGGCCGCGGCGAATCGGTCTGGGACACGTTCAGCCGCGTCCCCGGGCGCACCCGAAACGGCGACACCGGCGACGTGTCCGCCGACCACTACCACCGGTACGTCGAAGACCTCGACCTGATGCGTGACCTGGGGCTGCGCAGCTACCGCTTCTCCATCTCCTGGCCGCGCATCCAGCCCGACGGCACCGGTGCGCCCAACCAGCGCGGACTGGACTTCTACCGGAGGCTGATCGACGGCCTGCACGAGCGTGGCATCGAGCCGATGGCGACCCTCTTCCACTGGGACCTGCCGCAGGCGTTGCAGGACGCCGACGGCTGGGAGTCCCGCGACACCGCCCACCGCTTCGCCGACTACGCCGACGCCGTCTTCTCCGCCCTCGGCGACCGGGTGTCCGTCTGGCTCACCATCAACGAACCCAAGACCGTTGTGCAGAACGGCTACCTCATCGGCCACCACGCGCCCGGCCGGCAGGACCCGGACGCCGCCTACCTCGTCGCCCACCACCTGCAACTCGCCCACGGTCTCGCGGTACGCGCGCTGCGCGCCGCCAACAGCACCAGCCGGATCGGCCCCGCGCTCAACCTGCACCCCTGCTACCCCGCCGACGACTCGCCTGAGGCGGCCGCCGCCTCCCATCTCTACGACGGCTACGAGAACCGCCTCTACCTCGACTCCCTGCTCAAGGGCAGCTACCCGCAGGACGTGCTTGCCGACCTGGGCTCGCGCAGCCGGATGGTCCGCGGCATCCGCGACGGCGACCTGGCGGTGATCTCCTCGCCGGTCGACCTGCTCGCCGTGCAGTACTACACGCCGATCTACGTCACCGCCGACGGCCGCAGCGAGCAGCGCTGGCCAACCTCCGAGGCCGAATGGCAGCAGATCTACCCCGACGGGATGTACGACATGCTGACCCGGGTCACCCGCGACTACGGTCCGATCCCGCTCACGGTCACCGAGAACGGCCTGCCCACTCCCGACACCCTGGGTACCGACGGCACCGTCGACGACGCCGGCCGGATCACGTTCCTGCGCGACCACCTGGCCGCCGCGCACCGCGCCATCGCCGCCGGCGTGCCGCTGGAGAGCTTCCACGTCTGGTCACTGCTCGACAACTTCGAGTGGGCCGAGGGCTACGACCAGCGCTGGGGTCTGGTCTATGTGGACTACCCGACCCAGCGCCGCGTACTCAAGCGCAGCGCCCACTGGTACCGCTCCGTGATCGCCGAGGGCGGTTTCTGAACGGGGCGCCCGGACAGCCGGGCCCGGACGGCTCGGCTCCCGTGAGCCGGTGACCGTCCGGGTCACGCCCGGACCCCTCAGCGAGGCAACGCCTGCTGCAACTCCGCCCGTAGCGCCGGGGTGAGCATCTCCCCCGCCTGCTTCGCGAGCCGCGCCATCTCGTAGCCCACCACGCCGATGTCCGCGTCGCCCGCGGCCAGCGTGGCCAGGATCGAGCCGTCACGCACCTGCATCACCAGGAAGTAGCCACGGCCCATCTCGACCACCGTCTGCTTGACGATGTCGCCGTCGAACATCTGCGCGGCACCGGCAGTGATGCTCATCAACCCCGAGGTCACCGCGGCGAGCTTGTCGGCGTGGTCCCGCGGCAGGTGATCGGAGATCGCGACCAGCAGCCCGTCCGAGGACACCACCACCGCGTGCGCCACACCGGGCACCCGCTCCGCGAACGCGCTCACCAGCCAGCTCAGATCCCGCGCCTCCTGGCTCAACGTCGTCACTGTCGTCGTCCCCCTTCGTCGTGCCCCCACGAGGATGACACGGGTATCTCGGTGGTGTCCTCGGCCTCCGCACGCCGTACCCCGCTGTAGAGCCGGGAAAGCATGCCCCCCACCGCCGCCGGATCCGGATCGACACGTGTCGGCGTCGAGTCCGGCTGCGCCGGGCGGGTGACAGCGGAAAGCTGCGCCATCGGCACCCGTACCGGCAGGCCCCGTTCGTTCGTGCCCGCAGTCACCGGCGTCGCGGGCGGCATGGCCGGGCCGGTGACCGCCGGGCCGGCCGGCCCCTCACGGGACCACCACCCGCTGCCGTCGGACGCACCGGCCGGCGCGACCGGCGGGGCCAGCACATCCTCGGCGCGCACCGGCACCGGGCGGGCCTGCCGCGGCACGGCAGCCACCGGCGGACGACCGGCGAACGGCAACTCCATCGGCGCGGCGGCTGGCGCTGCCGCTCGGGAAGCCCTGGCCATCCGCTGCGCTCCGATGCCGCGCGCCGCGCCAGCCGCCAGCATCCGGGCCGGCATCGGCGGATCCAGCTCCACAGTGCCCGCCGGAGCCAGCAGGGAGGCGGGCAGCATCAGCCGGGCGACAAGGCCGCCGCCGTGCCCATCGTCGAGCCGCACGAGTACGCCCAGCCGGGCGGCCAGGTGACTGACCACGAACAGGCCCATCCGCTCGACCGTCGCGACGTTGGCAGCCGGTGGACTCGCCAGCACCGCGTTCGCCTCGGCGAGCGCGGCCGGCGTCATGCCGAGACCGTTGTCGGTGATGTCGATCTGCACTGCCGACGCCTCGACGCGGGCGGTCACCACGACTGCCGTGTCCGGGCGGGAGAACGCTGTCGCGTTCTCCAGCAACTCGGCGAGCATGTGCACCAGGTCGCCCACCGCGTGCCCGACCACGTTGACGTCGCCCGCCGGTTCCAGGCGGATTCGCTGGTACTGCTCGATCTCGGCGGCGGCGGCAAGCAGCACGCTGCCGAGACCGACCGGGCGGTTCCGCCGGCGGGTGGATTCCGAGCCGGCCAGCACCAGCAGGCTCTCGTCGTTGCGGCGCATCCGGGCGGCCAGGTGGTCGAGCTTGAACAGGTTCTCCAACTGGTCCGGGTCGCTCTCCTCGCGCTCCAGATCGTCAAGCAGCTCCAGTTGGCGCTCCACAAGCACCTGGCTGCGTCGGGCCAGGTTGACGAACATGCTGTTGACGGTGCGGCGCATCCGCGCCTGCTCGACGGCGACGGTGACCGCGCTGCGGTGCACAGCTACGAACGCCTCGGCCAGCTCGCCGATCTCGTCGAGCGAACGCACCACCGGCGGCGCGACGTCGATGTCGGTCACCCCGCCGTTCACCGTCCGCAGCCGGTCCAGCGCGTCCGGCAGCTCGATCTGCGCGATCCGCAGCGCCTGACCGCGCAACAAGCGCATCGACCGGGCAACCGACCGGCCGACGAGCAGCGAGATGAGCAGGGCGGCCAGCAGCACCGTGACGATCCCACCGACGACGAACAGGGTGTCCCGCAGCTGGCTGGAACTGACATCGTCGGCCTGCCGCACGGCGTCGTCGAGCACCCCCGCTTCGAGCTGACGCAGCAACTCCTGACGCTGCTGGCTCGCCGACCACCACTGCTCCGAGGGCAGCACCGCCGGGGTCGCCTCACCGGAGGGCAGGCTGCGCTCCTCCAACTGGGTGGCGACCTGGAACATCGGGTTCACCGAAGCCGTGTCGTACCGGCGGATCTGGTCGATGGTGGCGGCCACCCGGAACGCCCCCAGCGCGGTGAGCTGCTGGGCGCGCAGGTCGGAGAGCAGAACCCGGTCCTCGGTGCCGTACCGGCCGGCGCGGGAGGCGGCATAGAGCTGGGCGCGGATCCGGGAGGACAGCTCCTTGACCCGGGCCAGCTGGACGTAGCGCAGCACGGCGTCGCTCAACGCCGGTCGTTCCTGACCTGGCGTCGGCTCGTCAAGCAGATCGAGCAGCGCGTCGACGGCCCGGTGGTAGTTGCTCAGGATGGTGTCGTTGCTCAACACCGCAGGCGGCACAGCCACCCGGATGTCGACCACCTTGTCGTACGCCTCCAACGCCTCGGAGTAGGCGACCCGCCAGGACGCGTCGGCGTTGGCGAGCGGCCTGGCGGCCCGGCGCAGGTCGTCGACGGCCCGGTCGGTGGCCGACTGCAACGGCCTCAGGGCACTGGCCGCGGCCTGCCGGTCACCACCCCGGCGCAGCTCGCCCAGCTCACCCGCCGAGCGGTCGCGCTCCTGCTGGAGGTGATGCACCACTGCGGTGATCTGCCGGCCGATGCCGACCTGCCGGGCGAAGTCGTTCAGCTCGGTCGTCCGCCCGACGAGCGCGCTGGTCTGCACGCTTGCCAGCACCAGGAACGCCACCGACGGCACCACCAGGACGGTGGCCAGCTTGGTGCTCATCCGCCAGTCGCGCAGCCGGAACGGCGAGCGGCGCCGATGCGGAACGACCCGGACGTCGAAGCGACGCCGACGATGGTTCGACACCGAACCGTTCGTCGGATCGGGACCTGCCGCCACCCTGCATCCTCCGTCCTGCCGCGTCCACCGCGACCCGGGGAGCGCAGTCCATCCAACCAGGCCCGGAAGCCCTGTCAACGGTCCGGTCAGACCGAAAGTTCAGGAAGAATACTGCTGGTGCGGCCGACCTGTCGTCGTCGGTGGAACCGGCTCATCCGTCCGGCCGATGTCGGCGAGGTCGGCCGCGTCGCAGCAGCGGCCCATCGCCACCAGGGCCGCACCTGTGGCACCGACCTCCGGGTTGCGTTGGTGCGACACCGGTCGCGGCGCGAGCGTGGAGGCGAACGCCTGACGCCACCACACCGAGGCGGCCACCGCGCCACCGCCGAGCACCACGTCGACAGGACTGTCGATGGTGGATTCCAGCACCGCGAGGTCGTCGGCGACCAGCCCACAGAGCCCCTGCATGAGACCGGCCAGGATGTCCACGGCCGTGGTGCCGAAGCTCAACCCGCGCAGCTCGCCCGTGCCCGCCGGCGCGGTCCCGGGCGCCCGGTCACCGCCGAAGCGGGGATCCGCCGGCCGGCCACCACCGGGCGGCACCAGCGCCAACGCCGCGTCAAGTTCGTCGGCCGCCGGCAACCGCAGCTCCCGCTGAGCCCAGGCGAACAGGTTGCCGCCGCTGGAGTACGCAGCCCCCGTCACCACATGCTCGTGGTCGACCCGGTAACGCCAGAGCCGTTCGGGCAGCCGGGGCATCGGCTCGCCGGCCGGGATCCGCTGCATCAGGCGTACGGCGGCGGAGGTGCCGACCGTGATCGCGGCCCGACTCGGGTCGACGCAGCCCGACCCCACGTTGGACGCCCCGCCGTCGCCGACCGGCGGCGCCCAGCGCGCCTGCGCCAACTGGGGCCAGCGTCGCGCCCAGTCGGACCGGAGCCGACCGTGCCAGTTCAGCTCCCACAGCGGTGGCAGCTCACCGGGACGCGTCCCGGCCAGCGCCAGCGCCTCCTCGTCCCAGCGCAGGCTGCCCAGGTCCAGCAGGCCGGTGCCGGACGCCTGGGAGATCGACATGGGGGCCGCCTCCAGCAGCTCACCCAGGACGTACTCGGGCAGGCCGACGAAACGGGCGATCGAGGTGCCGGACTGCGCTCGCAGCCAGGGCAGGCGCATCGACCAGTAGGAGCGGTGCCACCAGCAGCCGGTGCGCTGGTGGAAGTCGTCCGGGTCGACCGGACCCGCCGCGCCCTCGGCCGCCGTGGGCCGGGTGTCCAGCCAGGTCACCACCGGGCCGAGCGGAGCGCCGTCGTGGCCCAGCGGGAGCACCGAGTGCCACTGCGCGGAGATCGCCACCAGGCCGATGTCCCGCAGGTGTCCCGACTCGGCCAACTCGTCCAGGCACTCGACGAGCAGCGTGCGGTAGTCGGGCCCGGACAGCGTGCCGGTGCCGTCGTCGCCGATGGCGAGATTGACCTTCCGTCGGGCCAGCACGCCGGGCAGCGGCCGAGCGTCACCGCTCAGCACCAGCCCGCGCACCGAGGATGTGCCCAGGTCGAGCGCGAGAATGTTCATCGCCGGTCAAGTTACCCGGTACCGGCCGGACAGCAACGGCGGTCACGCCGGGCACACCCGTACACCCGAACAGGTTCCGGACCCGAGCACGGACGCGTAGGGTGGTCGCATGCTCGCGCACCTGACCTGCTGGTGGCCCGCCAACCTGGCGGCCACCCCCCGCGCGTAGCTTCATCTCACGCGGCCGCCATCGAGGCGGCCGCCGGATCTCCCGGCCCGGATGGCCGCCCCGCTGGCGGCGCCCGGCCTACGGAGACTCCGATGACCCACCTGACCGATCTGCTCGCCGCCGTCGCCGACGGTGACGACCCCGGCCCCTTCGCGCTGGTGCGCCGCGAGGGCGCCGACGAGCTTGAGCTGTTCACCGGCCCCGTCGACACCGTCGAACGGCTTGCGGACATTCCGCTGCCGCCCGGTACGCCCGGAGCGCGGACGCTCGCCGTGGTGCCGTACCGGCAGATCGCCGAGCGCGGCTTCGCCTGCGTCGACGACGACGCGCCGCTGGAGTGTCTCCAGGTCCGCGAGCACCGGCGGATCCCCCTGGCCGATGCTCTGGCCGCGCTGCCCGACCAACCGGTCCGCACCGAGGGCGCCGCGTTCGACGTCACCGACGAGGAGTACGCCGGGATCGTGCAGCGGGTGCTCGCCGAGGAGATCGGCCGGGGCGAGGGTGCCAACTTCGTCATCCACCGCGTCCTGAACGCCACCGTGCAGGGTGCGCCGCTGCTTGCCGCGCTCGCCGCGCTGCGCCGGCTGCTGGTCGCCGAGCGGGGCGCGTACTGGACGTTCGTGGTGCACACCGGCACCCGGATCCTGGTCGGCGCCAGCCCGGAGCGGCACGTGAGCGTCGACGACGGCCTCGTCATGATGAACCCGATCAGCGGCACCTTCCGGTCCTCCGGCGACGCACCGGACACCACGGCGCTGCTGCGGTTCCTCGCCGACCCCAAGGAGGTCGAGGAGCTGTACATGGTGCTCGACGAGGAGCTGAAGATGATGGCCACCGTCGCCGAGCACGGCGGCCAGGTGATCGGCCCGTACCTCAAGGAGATGTCGCACCTGGCGCACACCGAGTACCTGCTCGCCGGGCGGGGCACCCGCGACGTGCGGGAGGTGCTGCGCGAGACGATGTTCGCACCGACCGTCACGGGCAGCCCCATGGAGAACGCCTGCCGGGTGATCGCCCGGCACGAGGGGCGCGGCCGGGGCTACTACGCGGGGGTGTTGGCCCTGCTCGGTCACGACGACGCGGGCCGGCAGACGCTGGACGCCCCGATCCTGATCCGGACCGCCGAGATCTCACCCACCGGCCAGTTGCGGGTGCCGGTCGGCGCGACCCTGGTCCGGCACTCGACGGCGGCCGGCGAGGTGGCCGAGACGCACGCCAAGGCGGCTGGCGTGCTGGCCGCGCTGGGTCTCGGCCCTGCGGCGCCCGTCGGCGGAGGCGGGCCGGTCGCGCGGCTGGCCGACGATCCGGCGGTACGCGCCGCGCTCGCCGCGCGTAACGCCCCGCTGGCCCGGTTCTGGCTGGACCAGCGGGCACCGGACGCGCCGGGGCTGCCCGGTCTGGTGGGCCGGCGGGCGTTGATCGTGGACGCCGAGGACACCTTCACCGGCATGCTGGCCCACCAACTGGGCGCATTGGGGCTCGCGGTGACGCTGCGGCCGTGGCACGCCTGCGAGCCGGTCGACGGGTACGACCTGGTGGTTGCCGGGCCGGGACCGGGCGACCCGGGAAGCCCGGACGAGCCGAAGATGGTGGCGTTGCGGAAGCTGCTGACCGGGCTGTTGGCGTCCGGGCGGCCGACTCTCGCGGTCTGCCTCGGGCACCAGGTGCTGGCCGGGCTGCTGGGGCTGCCGATGCACCGCCGTCAGGCGCCCTATCAGGGGCTGCAGCGGGAGGTGCCGCTGTTCGGCCGGACCCGCCGGGTGGGGTTCTACTCGACGTTCACAGCGCTCGCCGACACCGACCGTCTGGAAACCGCGTACGGGACTGTGGAGCTGGCCCGGGACGTCAGCGACGGTGCCGTGCACGCGCTGCGCGGGCGCGGCTTCGCCGGCGTGCAGTTCCACCCCGAGTCGGTGCTCAGCCCGGACGGGCTCGCCGTGCTGTCCGAGCTTCTGGCCGACCTGTTGCCCGCCGCGCCGGCGGGCATAGCGGCCACCGTGCGGGGGTAGGGCTGGTGTGGCCGGTGGCACGGGCGGGCCGAGAGCCCCCGCTCGCGCCACCGGTCCCCAGTCGTATCGGCGGTCACGCTGCGGCTGCGGGGTCAGCCGGCCATGCCCTGCTTCAGCGCGGCACCGATCAGCACGGCCCGCCGGGCGGTGAGAGCGCAGGCGCCCAGCGCCACAGCGTCCGGGGCGATCTCACCGTTGTTGCTGACGTGGGAGGCACCGTACGGGTTGCCGGCGATGAACTGACTGGAGTCGGTGTAGCCGGGGGTGACCACGATCCCGCCCCAGTGGTAGAAGACGTTGAAGAGCGCGGTGAGCGTGGTCTCCTGCCCGCCGTGCAAGGTCGCCGTCGAGGTGAACCCGGAGTAGACCTTGTTGGCCAGCGCACCCTGGGCCCAGAGCGGGCCTGTGGTGTCGATGAACTGCTTCAGCTGGGCGGCGACCATGCCGTACCGGGTCGGCGCACCCATGATCACCACGTCGGCCCACGACAGGTCGTCGATCATCGCCTCGGGAACGTCCTGGGTCTCCAGGTGATGCGCCTGCCAACCGGAGTTGGAGCGGATCGCCTCGTCCGGCGCCAACTCCCGCACCTTACGGAGGCGTACGTCGGCGCCGGCTTCGCCAGCGGTCTCGCAGACGGCCTGCGCCATCTGGTACGTGATGCCTGTGGCGCTGTAGTAGATCACCGCCACCTTGATCTGGGCAGCCATAGGTGTCCCCTCTCGATTCAGCTCAAGCTCTCGCGACTACCCCCTCGTTTGCACGGCAAACGACAGCCGGGCTCCCGCCCTGCCTGTCGGGCTGTTCTGGCTCTCGTCAGAAGGCCTGTGGTCACGCCGTCAGCGGACCAGCGCCGCCATCAGCCGATCCACCTCGGCCGCCGGGTCGGCCGTGAGCCCGGTGTGCACCGGGCCGGCCTGGATCATCGTGCTGCGAGGTGCGGCCAGCCAGTGGAACCGTTCGCCGAGCCGCATCCGGGTCGCCGGCCCGTCACCGGCGCAGGTCCGGTCCCAGGAGTCGAGGACCGCGGCCACGGCAGGCAGGTCGATGTCGGGGGCCAGCGCACGGACCCGGTCGGCATCAAGGTGTGTGCGCGCGGCCAGGAAGTCGCGCTGCTGGCAGTACAGCAACACCCCGACGTTGATCTGCTCGCCGCGCTCGATGCGGGGCACCAGCCGGATGATGGCGTACTCGAAGGGGTGTCTCACGCGGCATCCCCCGCCGGTAGCCAGTCCGCCGAGCGGGCGACCCGCTGCGACAGGTGCGCCACGTACGCCTCCCGCGCCGCGTCGGCCGAGTCGAAGTCGGCGGCGGTCAGCCAGTCCGGGGGTACCAGCGCCAGCACCTCGGCGAGCAGCTCCGGGGTGATCCGGGGCGCCAACTCGGCGTCGGCCTCGGCCATCCGGTCGGCGTACGGTGCCAGCACGTGGTCCTCGGCCCGGTAGGGCCGGTGCACCGCGGCTTCGGCGCGCGGCCAGTTGTGGTGGAAGTACAGGGCCGCGCCGTGGTCGATCAGCCACAGGTCCCGGTGCCACACCAGCAGGTTCGGGTTGCGCCAGCTCCGGTCGACGTTCTGCACGTACGCGTCGAACCAGAGCACCCGGGACGCCAGCATCGGGTCCACGGGGTGCGCGACCGGGTCGAAGCCCAGCGCTCCCGGGAGGAAGTCCATCCCCAGGTTGGCGCCGCCGCTGTTGCGAAGCAGCTCCTGCACCTCCTGGTCGGGCTCGGCCCGCCCGATCACCGGGTCGATGTCCAGGACCACAAGTGACGGCACCCGCAGCTCCAACCGGCGGGCCAGCTCGCCGCAGATCACCTCGGCGACGAGCGCCTTCGGCCCCTGCCCGGCGCCCCGGAACTTCGCCACGTACGTGCCAAGGTCGTCGGCCTCCACCACGCCCGGAAGCGAGCCACCCTCGCGCAGCGGGGTGACGTAACGGATCGCGGTGACCTGGCGGAGCACCCGCCCACCCTACTGTGACCTCCAGCGCCGACCGGTCGGCCGGGTCGAGTCCGGGACGGTCCCGGCGGGGCCACGGCGTGCCGTGGCCCCGCCCGCACCGACCTCAGTCCAGCTTGTCCCGCAGATCGTTTACCTGTTGCTGGAGGCGGTCCACCGCGCCCTCGTTGTTGACGAAGGTGGTGATGCCCGCCGCGAGACCCAGGCCGATGAGCACCGCCAGGATGCTCAGCACCAGGCCGCCGATGGCGACGCCCCGACCTGTCACCCCGGGTCGTCGACTCATCTTGAGGCCCACGATGCCGAGGATGACCCCGATGATGCCCAGCACCAACCCGATCCAGGCCAGGATCGCGGTCAGCACGCTGAGCAGGCCGGCGACGCCGAAGACCAGGGCGAAGGTGGCGGCGGCGCTCGTCTTCGCGCGGTCGCCGCCCCGGTGGCTCCGGGACCCGGCCGTCACTCCGGCCCCCCGGGCCGGCTCGCTTGCGGCAGTCATGAGACTCCCTTCCGCACGCGCGGCGCGCGTACATCCGCCGAGCGGCTTTCCCACGACGACAGGCGTTAGACCTCGTGGGGGCGGAATCTGTCGGTGACCGGTCCTAGGCTGGCGGCCTTACTGCCGGAAGGGGCACCGCCATGGCTGTCGACCTCACCGCGGCCGACGCGCTTGCCCTGCGCATGACGAGTCTGCTGCTGCGTCCGGCGGTCCAGCCCGACACCGTCGCCCAGGTGGTCGAGTGGTTCGGCGCGATGCAGGCGCAGGACATGGCCAGCGGGCTGTGGTCGCTGGGCGCCCGGCTCCCGGGGCGGACGACGTCCGACGTGCAGGCGGCGCTGGAGCGGCGGGAGGCGTTACGCACCTGGCCGATGCGAGGCACCGTTCACCTCGTCCCACCGGCCGACGCCCGCTGGATGCTGGAGCTGACAGGCGTCCGCTCACTGGCCGGCGTGGAGGCCCGCCGGGCGCGGCTCGGGCTCACCGACGTCGACGCCGACCGGGCGCTGGACGTCCTCGGTGCCGCGCTGGCCGGCGGCGGCCGGCTCACCCGGGCGCAGTGCCTCGCCGCCCTGCGCGAGGCCGGGATCGGCACCGACGAGCAGCGCGGCTACCACCTGCTCTGGTATGCGAGCGTCCGTGGGGTGACCTGCGTGGCACCGAACGTCGGCACCGAGCAGACCTTCGCCCTGCTCGACGAGTGGGCACCGGAGCCCCGCCGGCTCGACCGCGACGAGGCGCTGGCCCTGCTCGCCCACCGCTACGTCCGCTCGCACGGCCCGGTCACCGACCGCGAGTTCGCCGGCTGGACGGGCCTCACCCTCACCGACGCGCGCCGCGGCCTGACCGGGGCCGGCGACGCGCTGACCCGGGTACGCGTCGACGGCGAGCAGACGTACGTCGACGCGGCGGTGGCCGACGCGCCGCGTACCCCGCTCGACGAGGTGCTGGCGCTGCCCGGCTTCGACGAGTACCTGCTCGGCTACCGCGACCGGTCGCTCATGCTCGACGAGGCGCACCGGTCGGCCGTTGTGCCCGGCAACAACGGGGTCTTCCAGGCCACGGTCGTGCTCGGCGGCCGGGTGGTGGGCGTGTGGAAACGCCGGCTCGGCAAGTCCACGGTGACCATCACCGTCCACCCGCTGACGCGCCTTACCGCCAAGGTGCGGGCGCGGGTGGAGCAGGCCCTCAGCCGGTACGCGGCCTTCGTCGAGTTGCCACCCCGGTTCGACTGGACGGCCTGACCGGCCCGCGGCCCGGCAGGTAGGCAGCCGGGCAAGCCCGCCACGTCGGCAGCCGGCCGGGTCACCGCGCCGGGCGTGGGCGGGCCGCCGACATCAGCGCCGCGATCCGGGCCACCCGGGGGTCCGCGCGGATCTCCGCGAGGCTGGCCGGCAACGGCAGCCGCCAGTTCGGATACTCGTCCACCGTGCCCGGCATGTTGGGCTGCCGCACCTCGCCCAGCACGTCGTACAGCGAGACGCCGAGCAGCCGAGCCGCGCTTGCCGCGAGCGCCGCGTGCATCGCCACCACCACCGCCTCCTCGTCGTCCGACGGCGACTCGGTTTCCGGCAGCAGGCCCTCGGCGCGCAGCAGCGCCAGCAACCGCTGCCGTTCGTCCTCGGCGCGGGCCCGCTCCACAGCCACGTCGGTGCCGAGCAATTTCAACTCGTCGCGTACCCGGACGTGCTCACCGGTCAGGAAGCCCGGCGCGGTCGGAAGGTCGTGGGTGGAGATCGTGGCCAGCGCGTTGCGTGGCCAGCGCGACGGCGGAACGAAATCGCCGTCGTCGTCGCGGGCGAACCACAGCACGGTCGAGCCGAGCATGTTGCGCCCCCGCAGACCCCGGGTCACGGCGGGCTGGACGGTGCCGAGATCCTCGCCGACCACCACCGCGCCGGCCCGGTGCGCCTCAAGCGCGAGGATGCCGAGCATCGCGTCGGCGTCGTAGCGCACATAGGTGCCCTCGGCGGCACCGGCGCCCGGCGGGACCCACCACAGCCGCCACAGCCCGGCGACGTGGTCGACACGCAGGCCGTCGGCGTGCCGCAGGGTCCGCCGCAGCATGTCGCGGTACGCCGCGTAACCGGTTTCGGCGAGCCGGTCCGGCCGCCACGCGGCGAGCCCCCAGTCCTGGCCGAGCTGGTTGAAGTCGTCCGGTGGGGCGCCGACCCGCACGCCCTGCGCCAGTACGTCGGCGAGCTGCCAGCCGTCCGCGCCGCCCGGGTCGATGCCGACGGCCAGGTCGTGCACGACGCCGACAGGCATCCCCGCCGCGCGGGCCGCCGCCGTGACGGCGTCGAGTTGCTCGTCGCACAGGTGTTGCAGCCAGGCATGCAGGGCCACCCGGTCGGCGAGCTGTCTGCGCTGCTCGGCGACCGCCGGCGCGTCCGGGTGGTGCAGCTCCGCGGGCCAGGCCCGCCAGTCGTTGCCGTGCCGCTCGGCGAGCGCGCACCAGGTGGCGAAGGTGGTAAGCGCCGGGTCCGCGGCAAGGTCCACCGGCTGGGCGTACGGGTACAGCAGCTCAAGCGCGTGCCGCTTGGCGGCCCACACCTCGTCGTAGTCGATCAGATCGCCACGGTCGGGGCGCAGCGCGTCGACAACGGCACGGGTCGCCGGGTCAGCAGCCCGGTACGCGGCGGTGTCGCTGACCCGCAGGTAGAGCGGGTTGACGAAGCGCCGGCTGGCCGGTGAGTACGGTGAGGTGGCCACCGGATGCGCCGGGCCGACCGCGTGCAGCGGGTTGAGCAGCACCAGCCCCGCGCCGTTGTCACCTGCAAAGCCGGTGAACTCGGCGAGGTCGCCGAAGTCGCCCATGCCCCACGACCGCTGCGAGCTGAGCGCGTAGAGCTGGAGCATCCAGCCCCAGGTGCGCGGCGGCACGGGCAGCCGGCGGGGCACCACGACGAGCGTCACGTCCCGGCCGGCGCAGGCCAGCCGGTGCCAGCCCAGCGGCAGGTCGCCCGGCAGCTCACCGTCGACAGTGCGGCGACCACCGTCCTCCAGGCTCACCACACCCGGGGCGGGAAGCTCCCTGGAGGTGCCGTGGGCAAGCACCACGGTCGGCGGCAGCGCGGCACTGTCGACAGCGCGGGCGGCGGCGAGCGCGTCAGCCACCGCTGCCGGGCTGGTGGCGTCCACCCCGAGCAGGCCGAGGACGCCCACCACGGTCTCCGGGGCGACCTCGACGCGGCGGTGCCGCCAGTCCTCGTACCAGGTGGACACGCCGTGCGCGTTCGCCAGCGCGGCCAGTCGTCGATTCATTCGTCCCCCGCCTCACGACTCGACCTGCGACCACCTTGCCACGACCGGACGCTCCACGCAGGACAGAACGGGGGCCGGCGGGTTCGCCGCCGGCCCCAGCACGATGGACGCTGTCAGTCGGCGAGCGCCCCGGCCGCCCGGCCCTCGTGCAGCGTGAGGTTGCGACCGTTCGACGGATCGAACAGGTGGATCTTCTCCAGGTTGAACCAGACCCGACGCGACTCCCCCTCGGTGACCGGTGACTCCGCGGACAGCCGGGTCACCAGGTTGCCGCCGGCGCCGGCGAAGTCGGACGCGCCAGCGTCGGCGGCCAACTCCTCCAGCTCGGCGGCGCTTGCCTTCTCGCCCTCGACAGTGAAGTAGACGTACTTGTCCGAGCCCATCGACTCGACGATGTCCACCGGCGCCTCGAACTCGATGCCCCGGCGACGGGTGTCGTCGTCTACCAGTTCGGCGTCCTCGAAGTGCTCGGGACGGATGCCGAGGATCAACTCGCGGGGCGCGTCGGCAGCCTCCAACTCGCGGCGTACCCGGTCGCCGAGTGGCACGTCGCCAAGCGCGGTCCGCAGCCCTCCGTCCTGCACGGCGGCGTGCAGGAAGTTCATCGACGGCGAGCCGATGAAGCCGGCCACGAACAGGTTGCGCGGGTGGTCGTACAGCTCCTGCGGCGGACCGACCTGCTGGATCGCCCCACCTCTCATGATCACCACGCGGTCGCCGAGGGTCATCGCCTCGGTCTGGTCGTGGGTGACGTAGACGGTGGTGGTGCCGAGTTGCTTCTGCAGGCGGGACACCACGGTCCGCATCTGCACCCGCAGTTTGGCGTCGAGGTTGGACAGCGGCTCGTCCATCAGGAACGCCTTGGGCTTGCGCACGATCGCCCGGCCCATCGCCACCCGCTGCCGCTGGCCACCGGAGAGGTTGGCCGGCTTGCGGTCCAGCAGCGAGGTCAGCTCCAGCACCTTCGCCGCCTCGTCGACCTTGGAGTTGATGGTCTCCTTGTCGAGCTTGGCCAGCCGCAGCGGGAAGGCCATGTTCTCCCGCACCGTCATGTTCGGGTACAGCGCGTACGACTGGAACACCATTGCGATGTCCCGGTCGCGGGGAGCCTTGTCGTTCACCCGTTGGCCGCCGATGCGCAGCTCACCGGAGCTGATGTCCTCCAACCCGGCGATCATGTTGAGGGTGGTGGACTTGCCGCAGCCCGACGGGCCGACCAGGATCACGAACTCGCCGTCGGCGATCTCCAGGTCGACGTCCTGCACGGCGACGGTCCCGTCCGGGAAACTCTTGCTCACCTTGTCGAGCACGATGTCAGCCATGACTTTCCACCTATCCCTTGACTGCGCCGGAGGTCAGACCGGACACGATGCGGCGCTGGAAGAAGAGAACGAACAGGATGATCGGAACGGTGATCACCACGGCGGCGGCGCAGATCGCCCCGGTGGGGTCCTCGAACTGCGACTCGCCGGTGAAGAACGACAGGGCGACCGGCACCGTACGGGCTCGTTCGGTGGAGGTCAGCGTGATGGCGAACAGGAAGTCGTTCCAGCAGAAGATGAAGACCAGGATCGCCGTGGTGAACAGGCCGGGCGCGGCCAGCGGGGCGATCACGCGCCGGAACGCCTGCGCCTGGGTGGCGCCGTCCATCTTCGCCGCCTTCTCCAGGTCCCACGGGATCTGCTTGAAGAACGCCGACAGCGTGTAGATCGCCAGCGGCAGCGCGAAGGTGATGTACGGCAGGATCAGCCCGGGCCAGGTGTCGAAGAGGCCGAGCTGACGCTCGATCTCGAACAGCGGTGACACCAGTGACACCTGCGGGAACATCGCGATCAGCAGGGACACCCCGACCAACAGGCGCTTGCCCGGGAAGTCCAGCCGACTGATCGCGTACGCGGCCATCGCGCCGAGCACCACGGCGATGAGGGTGGCGATCAGGGCGATACCGATGGAGTTGATCAGCGCCCGGACGAACTGGTCGGTGTTGAAGATCGACTTGTAGTTGTCGAGCGTCCACTCGCGGGGGAAGAACTTCCCGTCGGTGAGAGTCGCAGGCGTCTTGAACGACAGCGAAGCGATCCACAGCACCGGGACCAGCGCGAAGACGATCACGAGGATGTCGAGCAGGCCCCAACGCACCTTCGCCCGGGTGGTGGTTTCGACGGCCATGTCAGCGCCTCTCCCCGTCGTCGCTGCCCGGGGCAGCGGTGCCGAACAGCTTCACGAAGACGAACGCGATGATCGCCACGGTGATGAAGATCAGCACCGACATCGTCGAGCCGATGCCGAGGTTCAGACCCCGGATCAGGTTGTTGTAGGCGAGCATCGACACCGACGACGTCTCGTTGCCGCCGGCCGTCAAAACGAAGATGTTGTCGAAGACCCGGAACGCGTCCAGGGTGCGGAACAGCAGCGCGACAAGGATCGCCGGCTTCATCACCGGCAGCATCACCTTGGTGAACCGCTGCCACGCGGTGGCGCCGTCGGTGGAGGCGGCCTTGAGCAGGTCCTCCGGCACCAGCGCCAGCCCGGCCATCAGCAGCAACGCCATGAACGGGGTCGTCTTCCAGATCTCCGCGAGCATGATGATCGCCAGCGAGCTGGCCCGCTCGGTGAGCGGCGCGCCGTCGCTGAACAGGTTGGCCAGGTAGCCCGTGCCGGGCGTCCACGCGTACCGCCAGGAGAACGCGGCGACGACAGTGACGATCCCGTACGGGATCAGCGCCGAGGTCCGCACAAGCCCGCGACCGATCAGCGTGCGGTGCATGATGATGGCAAGCCCCATGCCGAGCACCAACTCGACGGCCACGGTGACCACCGTGATCAGCATGGTCACCCCGAACGCCGTCCACCAGAACTCGTTCGTGAGCACGGTGATGTAGTTCTCCAGCCCGATGAACTCGCGCTGGTCGGGGAAGCGCAGGTCGTAACGCTGCAACGACAACCAGACCGAATAGATGATCGGGTACGCGGTCACCGCCACCATTACCAGCGCGGCGGGCGCGCAGAGCAGCCAGCCGAGCTTGCGTTCGGCCTTCTTGTTCTCGCTCAACGGCGGCTTGCGGCGACCACCCCGCTGGGCGGGCACTGTGGCTGGCTTGGTCTCTTCGGCGACGGTGTCGGTGCCGGCAGGTGTGGCGTTGACACTCACGGCGTCACCTTCCTTCGCGACTGCGGGGCTCGCAGAACCGGCTCACTCCTCGCGCTCACGGCAGCACCCCCTTCGATTCGAGGGCGTCGGCGATGGCGCCGCGCAGCTCGTCGGCGGTCTGCTGCGGGCGGATCGCCGACGGCGGCGACAGGATCGCCGACGTCACTGTGGAGATGCTCTGGTAGGCCGGGGTCAGCGGGCGGGTCGCCGGGTCCTTCAGCTGCTCCAGGATGGTGTCCTTCATCGGGTACGCCTCGGCCATCTCCGGGTCGTTGAAGACCGCCTCGATGGTCGGCGGCACGCCGTCGTTGATGGCGGAGAACTTCTGGTGCTCGGCGCTGCGCAGACACCGCGCCGCCTCGAAGGACAGCTCCGGGTGCTTGGAGTACGAGCTGACGGCCAGGTTCACCCCGCCGATCGTGACCTTGCTGGGCGTGCCCTCGTCGACGCCGGGCACGCGCGCCCAGCCGACCTGCTTGGCAAGCTCCGGGTTCGCCTCCTGAAGCGCCGGGTAGACGAACGGCCAGTTCACCTGGAACGCGCCCGAACCGCCCTGGAACTCCAGCCGCACCGGGTCCTCGGTGGCGTTGCTCAGCGACGGCGAGGTCACGCCGGACGTGGCGAAGCGCTGCAACTGCTCCAGCGCCCGGACCGCGCCCTCGTCCATCACCGCCTGCTTGCCGTCATCGGAAAGGATCTTGCCGCCGGCGCTCGCGGCGAGGGTGTTGTAGAGCACGACGAGACCCTCGTACTGCGCGCCCATCGTGAGCACCTGGTGGGGCTTGCCCTGGTCCTTGAGTTCCCGGGCCATCGTGATCATCTGGTCCCAGGTGGTCGGCGGCTGCGGCACGAGGTCCTTGCGGTACCAGAGCAGCTGCACGTTCGTGTTCTTCGGCGCGGCGTACAGCTTGCCCTCGTAACGGGCGGTGTCCAGCGGCCCTGCCAGGGTGCCCTGCTCGGCCTCGGCCTTGTCCTGGCCGGTCCACTCACGGATCCACTTGGCGCTTGCGAACTCCTGCGTCCAGGTGACGTCCAGCCCGAGCACGTCCATGCCGCTGTCCTCGGCGGCGAGCCTGCGCACCATCTGCACCCGCTGGTCGTCGGCCTGCCGTGGCAGCACCCGGTAGGCGATCTTGTAGCGCCCCTGGGCCTGCACGTTGCAGTCGTCGACGACCTTCTGGAGGTTCTGCTCCGGCGGGTAGTACAGGTTGATCGTCGGCGTACCGCCGTCACCGTCGCCGGTGCCGCACGCGGCGAGCGGCGCGACCAGTGCGAGCGCAGCAGCAGCCGCCCCCAGCCGGACAGCCGGCCGACGCCGGTGTCGAGCCGTTTCGGGGTCCGTCATCGCCCTCCCCCTCTCTTCGGCTAAAGACCGGGGAGGCATCCGCGCCCCGGTGCGCGGCGAGCCGCTTCCAAGCCGACAAGCTGCGGAAACACGCCGACCCGGATGCTCTGTGCGGCTACACTGCCCCACCCGCGAAGCCACGAAACCTGCCTGCGCGTGGGGCGACACGACTACCGCCGATACGTGCTCAGGGCATCCGTGCGGCTCAACGGCCCAGGTGAGCAACCCTGGCGGACACGCCCATCCCCAGTGAGCGGGTTTGGGGAATTGATAGGGACCGTTACCGACTACGTGCTGGAGGAAGCGCAGCAACCGCCAGGACAGTGGTCCTTCATGAGTTTAATTCACCATCCTCGGCCTTATAAAAATAATGTTGAAACGGCCCTGGGCTGGCGACAAAAGATTGGGAGTCACCGCTATTGGGCCGGCGAATCAACCGGATTGCGGCACCGGGGCCCGGGTCAACGGAACACCGGAGGCTCGGACATTGCCGACTCCGATGTTGCCATGCGATTATGCAGCGATGCATATCAAACTCTTGTGGCGCAACACATCCCGCCTACTGATGACCATGGCCTCGGTTGCCATCGTCATCGCGTCCCTGGGCTTCGCCGCACCGGCATCCGCCGCGGATCCCGACGGCCACAATTGTTGGTGGGTCTCGCCGGGCAACCCACCGGGATTGGTTGACCCCAAGACCATCCTCTACGGCGCGTCGATCCAGTGCGACGGTCCAGTGCGACGTATCGACCTCACCGTGGAGTTGCTTTACCACGGACTGGTCGCCGGCCCCGGCCAGACAGTGAACGGCCGTACTCTGGTTTGGCAGGACCCAACCCTAACCCCCGTTTTCGGCACTGGCGTCAACAATCCGGGCGAACGCTGCGAGTCGGGCTACTACTCGGGTCGCGCGACCGGCACAGTCCAATACCTTTCGGGGTATCCGGAGTTCATCACCAGATCGACAGAGTCTCAGCCGGTACTGCTGACCTGCCAGCCACCGGATATTCCCGTACCCCCGCCCAGCGGGGCGGTGACGGTTACCAACCCGGGGACCCAGAGCATGCTCAAGCTGGACACCGTGGCGCTGCAGATGCAGGCCACCGGCGGGAGCGGTTCGTACACCTGGTCGGCGACCGGCTTGCCTCCTGGGCTTGCCATCGCCCCCTCGACCGGCCTGATCAGCGGCACACTCAGCACCATTGGGAGCTACACCGTCACTGTCACCGCCGTCGGAGGCGGCGAGGGAAGTACCACCTTCACTTGGGGCGTCCGAAAAGAATCCTCCTGCCCCCGCTGTTCCCCTAGCTCGGGGCCCGAGCGAAACGGTTTCAGCGGTACGTAGGCTGCCCGGTCTGCGGGGATGAAACAGAATGCCGCGCAGCCGAGCGTGGCCGACCGGCACGCGTGCACGTCCGCCAGGACTCCGGTCCTGGCGGCGTTGCGGCCCTTGGGCGCGCAGCAGGAGGCAAGACCGGCCTTCCAGGGGCGTGTCCGGTGGCGGGTCGACACCCGATCGAGGCCATGACTGTCAGGCTCTCGTCGCCATGCCTAGTCCCACGATCGGCGCCGCTCGAATCGAACCCATACAGATACTCTGTGTGCCATCTTCGCGACGGACACGCCGAGAGGCATCGATGACCACCGACCAAATCCTTGTTCGTATCGGTGAGGCAGCGCAGCTGCACCATCACCAAGGTCAGCGAGACGCCGCTCGCCACCTGCTCAGCCAGATCTGGGACGAGATCGGCGGCGACCACGGCAACCCACTGCACGTGTG
Organism: Micromonospora sp. DT68; assembly: GCF_049847245.1. NCBI lineage: Bacteria > Bacillati > Actinomycetota > Actinomycetes > Micromonosporales > Micromonosporaceae > Micromonospora > Micromonospora sp. DT68. Next base: position 65,580 of record NZ_JBNCNZ010000020.1, on the reverse strand, counting down.
CGTGCTCGCGCACACGATGGCCGACGTGCAGGACGACGTGCATCAGGAACTGCTCTGGGACCAGCGGGCGCTCACAGCAGCCGACCGACTCACCGACGAACAGACAACGCAAGCGGGGGTAGCCCTACCAGTCGCCGGCTTGTATCCATCACTGCACCTCAACCTCGCCGACTGCTACCGCAAGCTCGGCGACCTCGCCCGCGCCCGCGCCCGCGAGCATCTGCGCCACGCCCAATCCGGAATCGACGCGCTCGGCGACGACGAGTACGGACGGCTGATCAGGAACGGCTTGCACACCCTCATGCAGCAGCTGACCGCCCCCGCTGTGCCGCAGGCGAAATGACCAGACCGTTCACCATTCTCGGCTTCGCTGACCTTCCCTAGACAACATTCCGCAAGTTATCCGATTCTTCCTGTGTGGGCTCGAGCCCAAGACGGTGAAGAACCGGCTGCACTGGGACGTCGAACTGGTCGCCCCGGAGCCGATGGCACTGATCGCGGCCGGCGCGACGCTGCTGCGGGAACCACTCGACGAGGCGCACTGGTGGTGGGTGCTGGCTGACCCGGAAGGCAACGAGTTCTGCGCCTTCGCACCCCGCCCTACCGGGTGAACGACCGACTACCGGGCGCGGGCCGCATCGACTAGCGTTTTTCCCAGCGCCGCAGCCAGCGCGTTCGCCGCCGCCGTCGACACGCCTCCGGCCGACCCCGCCTGCCCGATCGGCTGGTAATCGCGGGAACGTCGCACCGCCGCTTCCCCGGTTCGGCAGGATCCTTCCAACGAGGAGGTGCCGTCGTGCAGGACACCCGCGCTCTCGCCCTGACATTCGAGGTGAGCGGCCTGCCACCGGTCAAGACCGAAGCGCTGTCCATCTTCGCCGCCGGGCACCGGCAGGCGACGAGGGTCCGCGCCCTACTCCAGGCCGCCCTGCAAGCGGCCCAGCGCACCGGCTGGACGCCGCTGCCCGGGCCGATCACTGTCGACCTGGTCCTGCGCTGCCCGCCCGGGCACCGTACGTCCGACGCCAGCACCCTGCTCGGCGGCGTCTGTGCCGTGTTGCAGGACAAGAAGCGGGTGTCCAACATCGGCCTGGCGCACCTGGGCGTCCTGGTGGACGTCGCCCTCTACGACGACGACAGGCAGATCCGCCGTTTGTCGTACCAGGAGGAGCCCGCGGAGGAATTCTCGTACCAGGTGCGGGTTGCCGCCGTACCGACAGGCGTTTGACCGACGGCCGCGGTGGGGTATCGCGGACGCCGACGAAGGGAGCACCGATGTCGGAACCACATGTCACGCTCGACCCGCGCGGGCTCGACGCTGTGCAGCAGAAGTTGCGTGGTCCCCTGGAGGACCAGCTGACCTCGGCGCTCCAGGCGGCCACCGACCGGGTCCGTGCCGACTACGGCGGCGAGCCGGTGGAGCAGGTCTGCCAGCGGCTGCTGGACGAGACCCGATCCGGGTTGCACCCCGACATCGCGGCCGGCTTCAACCCGGACATGGACGAGTTCTGCCGCGTGGCGGTGGCAATCGTCCGCGGCGGCGCGCCGTCCTGAGCCCGAAAACGATGCCGAGGCCGGCCGCCAGCGCGGCCGGCATCGTCCGACTGGTCGTGTTCTCATGCGGCGGAGCGTGGTCAGGACCGGGTCCGCAACTACCCGGCCCTGACCCCCGGCGGACCGGCAGGGAGCGGACAGCTCCGGCACCCCGTCACGCCCGGGCGTGGCACGACGCCGCGCAGCTCGACGGAGAGAGCCGGCCGCTTCAGCACTCAGCTCCACGGTGCCCACCCGCCGGACGCCGGTACGCCCCCGGCACACCCCGAAGGACCGTGAGCGCCGGCCCAGGTTAGGCGGGCCGCGACGGGCCGGACAAGCCGCCACGGACCGTCGGCGGGCGTGACTGATCTCAAAGGGGAAAAGCGGCACGTCGGCGTAACGCACCAATCGCCGCTGGCGCTGTTCAGATTCCTGGGGGCGCTCAGAAGTGCCGCAGCAGATCGCGGAACTCGGCAAGCCGCAGGATGCCCGTGTCGGTCGGATCCAGTTCGTCGTGCTCCAGTACCCAGGTGTTCTCGTTCGGGATGAACACGGCGTTCAGTCCGGCCGCCCGGGCCGGCACGATGTCCGACTTCGGGGAGTTGCCGATCATCCACGCGCCAGCCGGGTCGAAGCCGTGCTCCCCGATCAGCCACCGGTACGTGTCGACCTTCTTCTCGGCGACGATGTGCGCGGCCCGGAAGTGGTGCAGCAGCCCGCAGGCGTCCAGCTTGCGCTGCTGTTCCTCCCGCTCGCCCTTGGTGAGTAGCAGCAGCTCGTGCCGACCGGCCAGTTCGTCGAGCGCCTCGGCGACGCCGGGCATCAGCTCCACCCGGTGCTCCACGAGCGCCAGGGCCAGCCGGTCGATCTCCTGCCGTTCGGCGTCGGTGGCCGGTCGCTCGCGCAGCCGTTCCAGGCAGTCCGCCAGGCTGCGCAGGAAGACCTTGCTGCCGTACCCGTGCGCGACGGCGTTGGCCCGCTCGATGTCATCGAGGATGGTCCGGATCTCCGCCCGGTCCAGGGTGGGGTGGTCGAGCCACCCGAGGAAGTCGTCGATCACCCGCTCGAAGACGACGTTGTTCTCCCAGAGTGTGTCGTCCGCGTCGAAGATCAACACCTGAGCGCCCCGCCGAGCCGCCACGTCCACCGTCACACCGCCACCTCTCGCGCTGACTCCGTCGACGATCCGAGACTCTAGGCCGTCCCCGGCACCGGACCCAGCGACTTTCCGCTGCCGTCACGGCCACCGCAGCAGCCTCTCCGCGATCATCGCTTCCCTCTCCTCCTGCCCCTCGGGTCGCAGCCGGCCACCCCGGGTGAGCATCACGACGCCGTGCAGCAGGCTCCAGCCCACCTCGGCGAGGGCGTCCGGGTCCCTACCCTCGGCCAGCGGGGCGAGGGCAGCCCGCAGCTCGGCGAAGACCGCCCGCGGCGCGGCCGGCACCCCATCCACGCCGAGGGCGAGGTCGGGGGTCATCGCGAGCATCGCGTCGTAGACCTCCGGATTGGCGTACGCGAAGTCGAGGTACGCGCTCGCGACGGCCGGCCAGGCACCCTCGGCGCTGCCGGCGGCCTCCGCGTGCGCCTCCGCCAGGTCGGCGGCCAGGTCGACGAGTGCACACGCGGCGACAGCGGCGAGCAGCGCCTCCAGATCCGCGAAGTGTCGGTAGAGGTCACCGAGGTCGACGGCGGCCCGCTCGGCGAGACGCCTGGTGCTCACCTCCGGCCAGCCCTCCGCCTCGGCCAACTCCCGTGCGAACGCGACGATGCGGTCGCGCCGCTCCTCTTCGGTGGCCTTCTCGGTGGGTCCGGGCACGCACACGAGCGTACGGTCGAACACCGCAGGTAGTCGCTTGGTGACGGATTGGTGACTGGCGTCAGGGTGTGCCACCAGGGGCCGGGACGGCGTGCTCGGCGAGCCTGCTCACCTGCTCCCAGCCGGCCCAGGTGTCCATCCGGCGGCGGGAGATGTCGAACGCCAGGTCGTAGACCGTGCTGCCGAGCAGGAGCCGCAGCGGCGGATCGTCACTGTCGACGAGTTTCAGCAGCGCCTCGGCGGCCAGTCGGGGCTCGCTGTCGATCGAGTCTTCGGCCCACTGCCGCTCCAGTTCGGCGCGCAGTGGCCCGTACTCCTCCATCGGGCTTGTGGAGGTCGCGCTTGTGTACAGGTCGGTCCAGTAGCCGCCGGGCTGCACGATGCTGACCGTTGTCCCGAAGGTCGCGGCCTCCATCGCCAGCGCCTCACTCATGCCCTCCAGCGCGAATTTGCTCGCGCTGTACATTCCGGTGCTCGGAAAGCCGCCCAGCGCGGCGATGCTGGAGATCTGCACGATGTGGCCGGCCCGCCGGGCCCGCAGGTACGGCAGCGCGGCCTGGCTCACCCAGAGCGCGCCGAACACGTTGACCTCGAACTGTGCCCGCGCCTGCACCTCGGTGAACTCTTCGAGCATGCCCAGCGACATGGTGCCGGCGTTGTTGACGACGATGTCGAGCCCTCCGAAGTGCTCGGCAGCGGTGGTGACGGCGGCGAAGACCGCCGCCCGGTCGGTCACGTCGAGTGGAAGGGCGAGCAGGCGGTCGCCGTGGCGCTCGTCGAAGTCGTGCCGGGCGATGGTCCGCGCCGCGCCGACCACCTGATCGCCGCGTTCGAGGGCGGCGATGGCGAACGCGCGGCCCAGGCCGCGGCTGGCGCCGGTGATGAACCAGGTACGCGGTGCGGTGCCGGTCGGGGTGCGCACAGTCGATCTCCATCCTCCGTCGATACGAGACGAGACGGACCGTCTCGCCTGCACCTGACGGTAGGTCGCGCCCACCCCTCCCGTCAAGACGAGACGGACCGTCTCGCACCTGGTATCTTCGGCCCATGGCGACGCAACACCGGGCCGCTCCCAACGCCGCCCGCCGGAAGGAGACCTCGCGCCAGGCCATCCTCACGGCCGCGTTCGACCTGCTCAGGGAGGTCGGTTACGCCAAACTCAGCATCGAGGGCATCGCCGCGCGCGCCGGCGTGGGCAAACAGACCATCTACCGCTGGTGGCCGTCAAAGGGCGCTGTCATCTTCGACGCCTTCCTCCTGCTCAGCGCCAGCGAAGGTGAGCCCCCGGTGCTGCCCCACACCGGAGACCTGGAAGCCGACCTGCGCGCGGTGCTCCGCGCCACCGTCGAGGAGTTGAACGACCCCCGGCACGACCAGCCGATGCGGGCGTTGGCCACCGAGATCGCGCACGACCCGGACTTGGCTGCCGTCTACGCCGAACGGCTGGACGGGCCGTTGAAGGAAGCCAAGCGTCAGCGGCTGCGCAGCGCCCAGCAGGCGGGGCAACTCGCCGAGGACCTCGACCTCGACGTGGCCGTGGAGATGATCTGGGGTCCCCTGCTCAACAGGTGGCTGCACCGCAGCGGCCCCCTCACCGCCGAGTACGCCGATCGCGTCGTAGCCACAGCGCTCAACGGATTGCGCCCGCGCCACTGAACCCGGGCCCTCGCCCAACGACCACCACGCGGCGGCCGCCGATCGCGACGATCGTGCTCGAACCAGGAAGCGGTGGCCTCCTGCCGCAAGCGACACCACCGCAACAATGATCGAGCACGATCATTGGCGCGGCGGCGCGACCTCGGACGCGACGGCGGGGAAGCCGCTGGTGAGGACGCCTATCGCACGCTCGACGCGGTGGGACGCCGATGAGTCGGCCTGGCTGGTCAGCGCGACGTGGTGCAGCGCGCCGACGACCACCAGAGCCAGCGCCTCGGTGTCGACCCCGGCGGGCACCCGCCCGATCCCCTGCTCGGCGGCCAGATAGCCGGCAATCGCGCGCTCGATGCCGTGCAACCCCGAGATCCCACTGCCCAGCACCGCCTCGACCTGTGCCGTCAGCTCCGGCCGGGAGGCAGTGAGCCGGGCCAACGCCGTAAGCGTGCCCAGCGGTGTCGCAAGGACCGCCTGCCGCAGGTTTTCCGCCACGGTGTCGGACCCGGCGCGCTCCGGTAGGCCGGCCACCTCGCCGGAGACCTGGAACGCCCGGTCGATCGCGTAGGCGGTAAGGAAGTCGTCGAAGTTGGCGAAGTGCGCGTAGAGCAGACCGGTCGCGACACCGGCTTCGCGCGTCACGGCACGGCCGGTGAGTCGACTCGGTCCGTCTTGCGCGATCAGCCGCTCGACGGCAGCGAAGAGCTGCTGCCTGAGCGCTGGGATGGCGACACCGCGCGGCATGCCTGAAGTCTAGGCGGTACCGCCGCCGCCATTTACATCGGTATGAACATTCGCTCATACTAGTTTGAGCAGATGCTCATTCCTGGTTGCGAGGTACTTGATGAAACGCGCGGTGATCGTGGGTGCCGGCATAGCCGGGCTGGCCACAGCCCTCCGACTCGGGCGCGACGGGTGGCACGTCGTCGTCGTGGAACGCGCGCCAGGCCGCCGCAGCAGCGGCTACATGGTGAACCTGATCGGCCCGGGGTACGACGCCGCCGAACGCCTCGGACTGCTCCCCGCCCTGTCCGCCTCCGAACTGGGACTCTTCACCACAGTGCTGGTGCACGCCGACGGACGACCCAAGTTCACAGTGCCTGCCGCCATCGCCGAAGCCGCCCTCGGCGAACGCACCATGTCGGTGTTCCGCGGCGACCTGGAAACCAGCCTCTTCGAAGCGGCGCGGGACCGTGCGGACATCCGCTTCGGCGCCACTGTGGAGTCCGTCGAGCAGGACACCGATGGCGTACGCGTGGAGTTGAGCGACGGCACCACCGAACACGCTGACCTGCTAGTCGGCTGCGACGGAGTGCACTCGGCAACGCGTACCGCGGTCTTCGGGTCTGATTTCGTGGTTGACAGTCCGTACCTCGTGGCCGCCTTCCCTCTGGACCACCCGGTGCCCGGCGTGCCCGAGTCTTCCGCGACGACGTTCATCGGTCCGGGCCGGACGGCCGCCATCGTGAACCTCGGCCCGCAGCGGTCGTCGGTGTTCTTCACGTACCGATGCGCGGACCCGGGCGCCGATCTCCGGCGCGGGCCTGTCGAGGCGCTGGGCACTGCGTTCGGGGATCTGGGCGGCGGCGTTCCCGAGGCGATCCGCCACCTCACGAAGGACCCGGCCAACGCCTACTTCGACGCCGTCAGCCAGGTGGTCATGCCGCACTGGAGCACAGGCCGGGTCGTGCTGCTCGGAGACGCGGCGTGGTGCGTCACGCTCTTCGCCGGACACGGCGCGGCCCTCGCACTGGCCGGCGCCGACCACCTCGGCGCGGCACTGCGGCGGCACGGCGACGACCTCCCGGCGGCACTTGCCGAGTGGGAGACCGGCCTACGCCCGGAGGTCAGCAAGCGACAGGCACTCGCCCGCCGGGGAATGCTCCAGTACGCGCCACCAAGCCGATTCCACGTCTGGATGAACGATCTGACAATGCGGGCGATCACCCTTCCCGGCGTCAGCAACCTGGTCCGCAGAGGCATCGAACGCGCAAACCGCTGAGAAGCACGTCCCGGCCCGCGCCGGCAAGATCCGCGCACTTTCGGTGATGGTGCTGTCTCCCGGAGGCCGGAGGCAGCAGCATCCCTGATGTTGCTCGGATCTTGCGGGCAGGGCAGGGCGGGTCAGCGGCGCAGGGTGAGGATCAGGTCGGCTACCAGGGCCGTCCAGCCGGTCTGGTGCCAGGCGCCCAGGCCGGCGCCGTTGTCACCGTGGAAGTACTCCGGGAACGCGATCAGGTCCCGCCAGTCCGGGTGGGTCTGGAACAGCTGCGCCGCGCCGTAGATCGGGCGGCGCCCCCAGTCGTCCTGGGTGAACAGCGAGATCAGCCGGGCCGAGAGGTCGTCGGCGATCTCGTCCAGCGACCGTTTCACACCGGAGCGGGTCGGATACTCCACCTGGAGGTCGTCGCCGAAGAACGCCGCGTAGTCGCGCAGCGCGCTGATCAGCAGGAAGTTCGTCGGCATCCAGATGGGACCACGCCAGTTCGAGTTGCCGCCGAACAGCCCACTCGTCGACTCGGCAGGTTCGTAGCCGACGGAGAACTCCTGCCCGCCGAGGGTGACCGAGAACGGCTTGTCCAGGTGCGCGCGGGACAGCGTACGAAGGCCGAAGTCGGAGAGGAACTCGTCGGAGTCGAGCATCCGGGCGAGCAGCCGGACCACCTGCTCCGGGCCGACCATTGACAGCAGCCGCTGCTGGCGTCCGTCCGGGCCGAGGCGACGGGTGCCGATCACCTGCGCGTACTCCGGGCGGTTGGTGAGGAACCAGCGCAGCCGGGCGCCCAGCTCCGGCAGCCGGTGCAGGGTCTTGGCGGTCAGCCTGGTGGTGGCGGCCAGCGGCAGCAGCCCGACCACCGAGCGGACCTTCAACGGCACCTTCGTGCCGTCGGCGAGGCGCAGCACGTCGTAGAAGAAGGCGTCCTCGTCGTCCCAGAGCCCCTGCTCGTACGCGGCGGCGGCGATGTACGCGAAGTGCTCGAAGAACTTGGTGGCCGTGTCCACCCAGGTGCGGTCGTGTTCGGCGAGCACGATCGCGATGTCCAGCAGGTTGAGGGCGTACATGGCCATCCAGCCGGTGCCGTCGGACTGCTCCAGCACACCCGCCACCGGCAGCGCCGCCGAGCGGTCGAACGGACCGACGTTGTCCAGCCCGAGGAAGCCTCCCTCGAAGACGTTGTTGCCGCCGGTGTCCTTGCGGTTGACCCACCAGGTGAAGTTGAGCAGCAGCTTGTGCATCACCCGGGCCAGGAACTCGAAGTCCCGCCCGCCGTCGATCTCGAAGACCTTCAGCGCCGCCCAGGCGTGCACCGGTGGGTTCACGTCGCCGAACGCCCACTCGTACGCGGGGATCTGCCCGTTGGGGTGCAGGTACCACTCGCGCAGCAGGAGCAGCAGCTGCTCCTTGGCGAAGCCGGGGTCGACGCGGGCGATGCTCACGCAGTGGAAGGCCAGATCCCAGGCTGCGTACCAGGGATATTCCCACGGGTCGGGCATGGAGATCACGTCGAAGCTGGTCATGTGCCACCAGGCGCTGTTGCGTCCGTGCCGGCGCCCGGCCGGCGGCGTCGACCCCGGGTCGCCTTCGAGCCAGCGCTTGACGTCGAAGTGGTAGAACTGCTTGCCCCACATGAGCCCGGCGATGGCCTGCCGGGCGACCAGCGCCTCATCGGCTGTGGCGGCCTCCGGGATCACGCTTGCGAAGAACCGGTTCGCCTCGGCCCGCCGCGCCCACACCACCGCCTCGAAGCCGTCGCGCAGGTCGGCCGGGGGCGGCGGGGCCGACGCCGGAGGCGACGCGGTACGGGTAAGTCGCAGCCGGATCTGGCGCTGCCCGCCGGGCGGCACGTCGAGGACGTAGTGCAGCGCGCCCTTGGTGCCCTCCCGGGCCGGGTTGACGGTGGCCGCGCCATTGACCACGTGGTCGTTGATGCCGTCCTTCGGGTACTTCGAGCGGCCCGGCAGGCCCCAGAGCCGCTCGGCGTTCGTGTCGTTGTCGCAGAGCAGCGGCACCGGGCCACCGTCGCCCTCCAGCAGCAGTTGGCCGAGGACCCGGTGCTCACCGACCAGCCGGGTGCCTTCGCCGGTCAGTCGGGGAATCCGGTCGCCCCCGGGCAGACCCCACGCCCACGTGTTGCGGAACCACAGGGTAGGCAGCACGTGCAGGGTCGCCGCCCGGTCACCCCGGTTGGCGACCGTCACCACCATGCACAGGTCGGTCGGGGACGCCTTGGCGTAGTCGACTGTCACCGCCCAGTACCGGTCCTCGTCGAAGATGCCGGTGTCCACCAGCTCGTACTCGGTGTCATCCCGGCCGCGCAGCGCGTTCACGGCGACGAGTTCGTCGTACGGGAAGGCCGCCTGCGGGTAGTGGTAGCGCCAGCGCATCCAGGAGTGGGTGGGCGTGGAGTCCTCGTACCACCAGTACTCCTTGACGTCCTCGCCGTGGTTGCCGCTGTCGCCGCCCAGGCCGAACATCCGCTCCTTGAGGATCGGGTCCTTGCCGTTCCAGAGCGCGAGAGCGAACGCGAAGGTCTGCCGGTCGTCGCAGACGCCTGCCATCCCGTCTTCGTTCCACCGGTAGGCTCTGGACCGCGCGTGGTCATGCGGGAAGTAGTCCCACGCCGTACCGTGCTCGCTGTAGTCCTCCCGTACCGTCCCCCACGCCCGTTCGGACAGATAGGGACCCCATGCGCGCCAGTCCTGCTCCCCCGAGTCGGCCTGGGCGAGCCGGAGCCGCTCAGCGTCGGGTGGCGAGGCGTCGGAGGACGATCGGTCAGTGATCACGTACACATCCTTGACGCCGTCTCCGTACTTGACCACAGCAGCCATTGTCGTCGTGGCGTGTTACACCTTGCCGTCGGTGGAGGAAAGTTGATCGACATTCACTTCGGCCCGCAGGTCTGTGGCGATCTGGCGAGCGCGTCCAGCCGGGAGTGGCTGGTGCCCGACGGTGTCGGCGGGTACGCGATGGGCACGGTCTCCGGACTGCGGACCCGCCGGTACCACGGTCTGCTAGTGGTGCCGGGCGAAACACCCGCGTCCCGTCAGGTGGGACTGGCGAGTCTCGATCCGGCGGTCACCCTGCCGTCGGGCGCGCGGGTCCGGCTCGGCGCGCACGAGTGGGCCTCCGGCGACGTCGACCCGCGCGGCTTCGAACTGCTCGAACGCTTCGACCTGGTCGACGGGCTGCCCCGGTGGCGGTGGCGGATCGGCGGCGTCGTGATCGAGCGGGAGCTGGCCATACTGCCCGGCCGGTCCTGCGTGGCGGTGGTGCACCGGCTGATCGCCGGCGGCCCGGTCCGGTTGGAGCTGTCGGCCGCCTGCACCTGGCGCGACGCGCACGGCGAGCGGCGGGCCGACGGTCCCACGCCGCAGGTCGAGACGGTCGGCGACGGCGCCGTGGTCGAGGGCGCGTACCGGCTCGCCGGCCCGGGCTGGACGCCGGAAGGGCAGTGGTGGCTTGGCGTGCACCACCGGGAGGAGGCCATCCGAGGGCTGCACCCGGACGAGGACGTCTGGTACGCCGGACGCTTCGTCGGTGAGCTGGAACGCCCCGGCGACACGGTGTCGGTCCGGGCGTGGGCGGGCCGGCTGGACGAGGAGCCGCCGCCCGCCGCGCAGATCGTGGCGACCGCCCGGCGACGCAACCGTCAGGTGGTGGCGACGGCGAACCCGACGGATGACGTGGAGGCGACGCTCACGCTCGCCGCCGACGCGTTCGTGGTGCGTCCTGGCGGCGGAGCGGTCGACGTGGTCGCCGGGTATCCGTGGTTCGGCGCCTGGTCGCGGGACACGATGATCTCCTACGAAGGGCTCTTCCTCTGCACCAATCGCGCCGCCGAGGGCCGGGAGCTGCTGCGGGCGTACGCGGCGACGCTGTCCGAGGGGATGCTCGCCAACACGGCCGACACCGGGCGGGTGGAGTACAACACCGTCGACGGCACGCTGTGGTTCCTGCACGCGGTGAGCCGACACGTCACCGTCACGGGTGACACCGATCTCGGCGACGAGTTGCTGCCCGCGCTGCGTACGGTGATCGACGCCCACGTGGCGGGCACCCGCTACGGCATCGGCGTCGACCCGGCCGACGGGCTGCTCGCCCAGGGCGCCCCGGGCACCGCCCTGACCTGGATGGACGCCCGCGTGTACGGGGTGCCGGTCACTCCGCGTACCGGCAAGCCTGTCGAGGTCAACGCGCTGTGGATCAACGGGCTGGCCGGGCTCGCCGAGCTGACCGAGTTGGCCGGTCAGGACGCGGACGAGCTGTGGCGGCGGCACGGGCAGGCGACCGCCTCGTTCCGGGGCCGCTATCCGTCCCCGGCCGGCTGGTTGTACGACGTGCTCGACGCGCCCGCTCCCGCGTACCCGCTGGGTGGCGCGGCCCTGCACGACGACGACGCCTTGCGACCCAACCAGCTGCTGGCGTGGTCGTTGCCGTTCGCGCCGTTGGAGCCGGACGAGCCGACGTTGCGGCGGGTCGCGGCAGGGCTGCTCACTCCGTTGGGGCCGCGCAGTCTCGCACCGGATTCGCCGGAGTTCGTGGGTCGGCACCGTGGTGGTCCGGCGGAGCGGGACGGCGGCTACCACCAGGGCACTGTGTGGCCGTGGCTCGTCGGCCCGTACGTCGACGCGTGCCGCAGGGGCAAGATGTCGGTCGATGACGTATTGGTCGGTATTGAGGCTCATCTGACCGAATATGGGTTAGGCTCGGTGAGCGAGACAGCCGACGGCCTCGCGCCGCACGCCGCGACCGGATGCCCCTTCCAGGCATGGTCGGTCGCCGAGCTGCTGCGGGTGCGCCGAAAGGGCCAGTAGCGCTTTACATGACCGCAACGGCGGTGTCTCCGCTGGTTATCTCGGCCCCGGCAGGATGGGGCCCGATCCAGACGCGACGGCGGCACCGGGTTCGGTGCCGGTCGGCGCGCGCCCGGGGACAACTCAAAGGGGGCCGCAATGTCACCCGACGCCCACGTGATCGACATCCACCCCACCCGTCACCTGCGGGTGCTGATGCTGTCCTGGGAGTACCCGCCGGTGCTCGTCGGTGGCCTCGGCCGACACGTCCACGCCCTCTCCGTAGCCCTCGCCAAAGCCGGCCACGAAGTCACAGTCGTCACCCGCCACGCCGACGGCGCACCCCTTGAGGAGTACGCCGACGGCGTCCGCATCCTGCGCGCCCCCGAAGACCCCGTCACCTTCCCCCTGGCCACCGGCAGCCTGCTGGCCTGGACCATGGCCTTCAACCACACCCTCACCCGCACCGCCCTGCGCGCCACCGAAGCCGGCACCTACGACGTCATCCACGCCCACGACTGGCTCGTCGCCCACACCGCCATGACCCTCTCCGACCACCTGGACCTGCCGCTTGTCACGACGATGCACGCCACCGAGGCGGGCCGGCACCAGGGCTGGCTGCCCGAGGAGATGAACCGCACGATCCACGGCGTCGAGCACTGGCTCACCGGGGCCTCCACCCGCGTGATCACCTGTTCGGGTTACATGCGCGACCAGGTGGGCGCGCTCTTCGACGTACCCGCCGAGCAGGTCGACGTGGTGCCCAACGGCGTCGACGACCGGGCCTGGCGGGCCCGGCCCCGCGCGGTCGCGTCGGCCCGTGCCCGGTTCGCCGCCGACGGCCCCCTCGTCGGGTACGCCGGACGGCTCGTCTACGAGAAGGGCGTGCAGCACCTCGTGCACGCCGTACCCCGGCTGCGCGAGCAGCACCCCGGGCTGCGCGTGGTGATCGCCGGCGATGGCCCGTACCGCGCCGAGTTGGAGGCCGAGGCACGCCGTCTGGCGCTCGGTTCGACAGTCAGCTTCACAGGCTTCCTCGACGCCACCCAGCTTCCGGCGGTACTCGGCGCCACCGACGCGACAGTGGTCCCCAGCCTCTACGAGCCGTTCGGCATGGTGGCGCTGGAGGCGGCTGCTGCCGGTGCGCCCCTGGCAGTGGCCCGCACCGGCGGCCTCGCCGAGATCGTCGAACCCGGCGTGACAGGTGTGACGTTCCCGCACAGTGACCCCGCCGCCCTCGCCGGCGCCGTCGGTCAGCTCCTCGGCGACGAGATCTTCGCCAGGCGGGTCGCGCGACGCGCCCGTGCCATGGTCGGTGAGCGGTACGGCTGGGCCACCATCGCGGCCCGCACCGCCGCAAGTTACGCGAGCGCCCGCCGCGAGCACGGCCCCCTCCAGGCCCGACGCGCCGCTGCCCAACTGGCCGGCGGCCGTACCCGGATCGCCGTACCGGAGGGCAATCTGCTCGCTGCCGCCGACCACGCCGCCTGCTGAGGTAAGTCGGACGACCGATAGGTGACTTCCGATCCGCTGGATAGGGTGTACCCCGGACAGCGGCTGAGGAGGAGCGTGCGCAGGTGCTGATTGCCGGTCGGTACCGGCTGCTCGACCTGGTGGGTCGCGGGGGCATGGGTCGGGTGTGGCGAGCCCACGACGAGATGCTGCACCGCGAGGTCGCCGTCAAGGAGGTCGTACCGCCGAGTTGGCTGACCGACCACGACCGTGCCGAGTTGCGCTCGCGCACCCTGCGGGAGGCCCGCGCCGCGGCCCGGCTCAACCACCCCGCCGTGGTCCGGCTCTACGACGTCGTCCCGGTCGAGGGCAGCCCGTGGATCGTGATGGAGTACGTCCCCTCGCGCACCCTTCAGGACGTCCTCGACGACGAGGGGCCGTTGGCGCCGGTCCGCGCCGCCCGGATCGGCCTTGCCCTGCTCGACGCGCTGCGCGCCGCGCACGCGGTAGGGGTGCTGCACCGCGACGTCAAACCGCAGAACGTGCTCATGGCCCACGACGGGCGGGTGATGCTCACCGACTTCGGGCTGGCCACCTTCGACGGTGGCGACGGCGCGATGACCCGCCCCGGGATGGTCCTCGGCTCCCCGCAGTACGTCGCTCCGGAGCGTGCCGCCGAGGGAGTGTCCACAGTGGCTGCCGACCTGTGGTCGCTCGGCGCCACCCTGCACGCCGCGGTGGAGGGCCGCTCCCCGTACGCCCGCAGCACCGCGATGGCCACCCTCAGCGCGTTGGCCGCCGGCCCACCGGACCCGGCCCCGCACGCCGGGCCGCTCGCGCCGGTGCTCGCCGGGCTGCTGTCCCGCGATCCACTGCACCGCCTCGGCCACGACGAGGCCCACCGGTTGCTCGACGCCGCCGCGACAAGCGACGCCGCGGCGCCGGTCGCCAGTTCGGATGCCGGCAGCTCCGACGGCGCCGGCCCAGATGACGCGGGCCCGTCCGACGGCGGTTCGACCGACACCGGCCCGGTCTCCGCCAGCGCTGGTGACGGCGGGCCCGGTCGTCGGCCGTCGGCGAAGGTGGCGTCCACAGCAGCGGCGGCGGCCGCCCGATCGGGACGGCTACCGACGCGACGCCAGGCGGCGGTTGTCGGCACGGCGCTGCTGGTGGTGGTCGCCGCGGGCGTCGGCACCGCGCTGGCGTTCGCTGGCGACGGCCCGAGCGACACCGCCGCCCGCCCCACTGTGTCGTCGACGGATCAGCTACCCGGCGGCGGCCCGGACGGGCAGTACGGCGACGGCGGCCCGAACGACGGTGGAGGCCCGGACAGGCCGCCCGGCGACGGCCGTGGCCGACCCGTCCCGCCACCTGGCGGACAGAGCATCGCCCCTCCCCCGTTTCCCTGCGTACGCCCGGACATCGTCGGCACGCCGGTGCCGGCCTGGTCGCCGCCACCGGGCGAGCGGCTGCGACTTCCACCCGGCTGGGTGTGGCACGCCGACACCACCGGCTTTCGGATCTCGGTGCCGGCGACCTGGCGTTACTCCCGCGACGGGGCCGTGGCCTGCTTCCAGGACCCGGCGACCGGCCGGGCCCTCAGCGTCGCCGAGGGCGGTGCGCCCGACCCGCTGACCCGGCTGCGCGCGCTCCGCGACGCGGCCGCCGCGGCCGGCGCCCTCGTGGGGTACGACGAGGTGCGCCTCGCCGACACCGGCGCGGGCGCGGAGTGGGAGTCCCGGTGGCGGACACCGCACGGCGGAATGCTGCACGCGCGGCAGGACGTCGTCGGGGGCGGGCGCTGGACGCTTGGCTGGATCACCCACGACGGGGACTGGACGGCGGCCAACGCTGACTGGCCGGTGATCCGAAGCAGTTTCCGACCACCCCCCTGACCTGCGCCGTACGGCCGTGGTTGCCCCCTCTGTCCGTCGTGGATCGAGGCCGCTCAGCGGATGAGAAAACCCGCATCGGTGGTTATCGTGTAACTCGGGGTGACCGAGGGGGAGCGACCGTGCAGCAGTTGCTGATCGCGGGTCGGTACCGGCTGCTCGACCTGGTCGGCACCGGCGGGATGGGCCGGGTCTGGTTGGCTCGCGACGAGATGTTGCACCGCGACGTCGCGGTGAAGGAGGTCGTTCCGCCGTCCTGGCTGGCCGAGTCCGACCGCGCCGAACTCCGGTTCCGGACGCTGCGCGAGGCGCGTACGGCCGCCCGGCTCAACCACCCCAACGTCGTGCGCATCTACGATGTCGTGCACGACCGGGACAGCCCGTGGATCGTGATGGAGTATGTGCCGTCCCGATCGGTGCAACAGATCATCAGCGCCGAGGGTCCGCTGAGCCCGCAGCGTACGGCCCGGATCGGGTTGGCGGTGCTCGCCGCGTTGCGGGCCGCGCACACCGCCGGTGTGCTGCACCGCGACGTGAAGCCGCACAACGTGCTCGTCGCCGACGACGGGCGGGTGGTGCTCACCGACTTCGGGTTGGCGACGTTCGACGGCGGCGACGGGACGATGACCGGCCCGGGTACGGTGCTCGGCTCACCGCAGTTCGTCGCCCCGGAGCGGGCCCGCGAGGGTGTCTCCGACCCACGTACCGACCTGTGGTCGCTGGGCGCGACGCTCTACGCGACGGTCGAGGGGCAGTCCCCGTACGCCCGGTCCAGCGCGATGGCAACGCTCAGCGCGCTGGCAGTCGAACCGCCGGACCCGATGCGCCGCGCCGGACCGTTGCGTCCCGTGCTCACCGGGCTGTTGCAGCGCGACCCGTGGCGGCGGCTGACGGCCGCCGAGGCCGAGCCGCTGCTGCGCGCCGCCGCTGTCGCGGCCCACGACCAGCCTGCCGAACCGGCCCGCTCGGCGGCGGTGGCGGCTCTGCGTGACGCCGGCCGGTCGGCGTCACCTCCCGCTGAACCGCCCGCCGAACTGCCCGCTGACCTGCCCCCGGAGCAGCCGGCCGAGCTGCCCGTGCCGCCCGCCTGGCCAGCGGGCCGCCGGGGCGTACGGCGTGGGCGGTTGATCGCTGCGGCTGGCGCGGTCACCGCTGTGGCGCTGCTGGTCGCCGGAGGCGTCACGGCTGTGCTGATCAACCGCCACGACGAGCGGGCCACACCGTCCGGCGCCGGCGGTGGTGCGACAGCCACCCGACCGGCGGCGTTCGCCTGCGCGACGCCCCCGCCACCCGTGGCCACGCCGGTGCCGTCGATGTCTCCGCCGGCCGACTCACGCTACCGGCTGCGGACCGGCTGGACCTGGCACGACGACCCCGCCGGCTTTCGGATCGCCGCGCCGGTGGGCTGGGCGCGCTGGACCGAGGAGGCGGTGACCTGCTTCCGGGAGCCCAGCGGGGCCCGGGTGCTCAGCGTCGAGGTCGGTCCGCGACGGGCCGACCCGGTGGCGCACTGGAGGGCCGAGGAGACCCGGCTCGTCGGCGGCGCGGCACTGCCTGGCTACCGGAAGGTGGACATCTCGGGGCTCGACGTCTTCGACGGCGCCGCGCTGTGGGAGTGCAGTTGGGAGAACGCCGCCGGGGAGCGGGTGCACAGCATCCGGCTGCTCGCCAACACTTCGGCGGGGCAGGCGTTCACCGTCTCGTGGTTGACAAAAGAGTTCGATTGGCAGGTCAACGCGGCATACTTCGTGATGATCCGGCAGAGCTTCACACCCACCCTCTGACACCGTCCGTTGTAGACGGTTCGGCTGATGCCCCTGCGGCGCGGCCCCTGACTACAGTGGCGTAGTTTTGGCGCTCAAGATCCCTGGGGAGGGTGAGCCGAGATGATGGGACCGTCGCACGCGCTGTCCGGCGCGGCGGTATGGCTGGCCGGGTCCTGGGCGCTGGACCAGTTCGCCGACTACCAGCAGTCACCGTTGGCGTTGGCCGTGGGCACCGCTGTGTGCGCGGGTGGGGCGCTCTTTCCCGACCTCGACCTGTCGGGCAAGGTGACCCGCAACCAGGGTGGCGCCACAGTGGCCCGCACCTTCGGGGTCTTCTCCCTCTTCGTCGCCGAGGTCATGGAGAAGATCTCCCTCGGGGTCTACTACGCGACGAAGCTCAGCAAGGATCCGCGCCGCAACAACGGCCACCGGACGCTTACCCACACCATCCCGTTCACGCTGCTTGTCGGCTGGGGCACCACCGCGCTCTGCGCCGCGTACGGCAAGTGGGCGGTGATCACGATCCTGTTCTTCATGTTCGGCCTCGCCCTGCGAGGGCTCTTCGACAAGTGGGCCGAGCGGGCCGGCTGGGTGATCGTGACCCTCGCGTCGGCCGGCGCGGCCTGGTTCACCTTCGCCAACCTGCCCGGCGGGCGAGGCTATCCGCTGATCGGCACGGCCGTGGGGGTGGGCTGCTTCGTGCACATCCTCGGCGACATGATCACCAGAGCCGGTGTGCCGATCCTGTGGCCGATCCCGATCAAACGTCGGATGTGGACGATGATCGGCCTGCCGAACAGCATCGCGCTGCGCACCGGCAGCAAGACCGAGGTCGTCGTACTGCGCACCGTACTCACAGTGGTGTCTGCGCTCGCCACCGCCGGCCTGATCGCCCCGTCGGTGCTGCAACGGTTCAACATCGACATGTAGGCGGCCCGGCTGCGCGCATCATCGCCGCCGCGCTGCCCTGCGCCCCTGCGCCCCTGCGCCCCTGATCGTGCTCGATCCTGGATGTAGTGGTCTCCCTCTTGGCCGAGGGGACTATTTCCAGGATCGAGCGTGATCAGGGCGCGGGGCGCCCCTCGCCGCAGGCGCAGGCGCAGGTGAGAGTGGGCCGGGTCCGGACCGCCGCCGGCAAGGGCGCGGGCCCGGATCGCCGGAGGGCCCGACTTCATTTCGACATCGGCTATTGACGACGCCGTAACAGGTGCCCTAGCGTCTGTCGAAACGCTTAGTCGAAACGCTTCGACGCTCAATTCGGGATCACTCCCCCACCGGGCCGAAGGAGGTACGCGGTGGCCACCATGCACGACGTCGCCCGCCTCGCACAGGTGTCGGTAAGCACCGTGTCGTACGTGCTCACCGGCACCCGGCCGATCTCGCAGGCGACCCGGGACAAGGTCCTCGCGGCGATAGCCGAGCTCGACTACCAGCCCAACGCGATGGCCCGTGGCCTGGCAAGCCGGCGCAGCCGGATCCTCGGCCTGCTGATGCCCATGGACGAGCGCGGCCTGGGTGCGACCGAGACCGCGTTCGTCACCGGGGCTGCCGCCGCGGCAAGCGTCGCCGGCTACCACCTGGTGCTCTCCCCGATCGGCGGCGGCGGTGACCTGGACGACCTACGGCGGCTCGCCACCCAGCGGATGCTCGACGGCGTCGTGCTGATGGAGGTGCAGCTCGCCGACGAGCGGGTCACAGTGCTCCAGGAGGCCGGCGTGCCGCTGGTGCTGATCGGCCGCACCGGCGACGCCGACACGCTCTCCTACGTCGACATCGACTTCGAGCAGACCGTACGGGAGGCCGTCGAGCACCTGGTCGGCCTGGGGCACCGGCACATCGTGTACGTCAACCACTCGGCCGCCACCCTGGCCAGCGGCTACGGCCCCGCGCTGCGTACCCGGGACGCGTTCGTGGCGGCGATGACCGGGTACGGCCTCGATCCGGTGATGATCCCCACCGAGGACAGCGCCGCCGGCGGCCGGGCAGCCCTGGCCGCCGCGTTCGCGCAGGCGCCGGCGCTGACCGCGGTGCTGGCCATGAACGAGACCGCGATCTTCGGCATCCTCGGGGAGTTGACGGGTCGTGGGCTGTCGGTGCCCGACGACGTCTCGGTCGTTTCGATGGTCACCTCTCCGCAGGTTGCCGAGCTGGCCACCCCGGCGCTGACCGCCATGACGTCGCCCGGATCGGCGCTGGGGCGGATCGCGATCGAGGCGTTGGTGCGGCACCTGGACGGGCCCGGCAACGAGCGCCCCCAGCAACTGCTGCCGTGCGCGCTGGAGATCCGCGGATCGACCGCCGCGCCACGACGACCGACAGTGACCACCTCTGGACCACGACGGCCGACAGTGACCACCTCCGAACCGTTACCGACGGTCGGGGGCTGACCAGCTAAAACGGCCCGCCGCCGCGCTGCAACGCGACGACGGGCCCAGTGAGATACCGGGCTCGATACTCAACGAGGAGGATAGCAATGCAGCGAATCCGTCGGATCGTCGCCGCGATCGCCCTGGCGGCGACCGCGACGACCACCGTGGCCGCCTGCGGCGGCGGTGACAGCGGTGACGACAGCGGGGCCAAGACCCTGAAGCTGTGGCACTACGAGAGCGCAAACAGCGCCATGGGCATCGCCTGGGACCGGGCGATCGAGATCTTCAAGGCCGAGCACCCGGGCGTCGAGGTGCGCTTCGAGCGCAAGGCGTTCGAGCAGATCCAGCAGAACGCCGGGATGATCATCAACTCGTCCGAGGGCCCGGACATCATGGAGTACAACAAGGGCAACGCCACGGCCGGGTTGCTCTCCTCCCAGGGCCTGCTCTCCGACCTGAGCGCCGAGGCCGACAAGCGCGGCTGGGCCGACAAGCTCAGCCCCAGCCTCCAGACCACCGCCCGGTACAGCGACAAGGGCGTGATGGGCTCGGGCAACTGGTTCGGTGTGCCGAACTACGGCGAGTACGTCACCGTCTACTACAACAAGGACCTGTTCCAGCAGAACGGCGTCACGGTGCCCACCACCCTCGCCGAGATGACCGCCGCGATGGACACCTTCGTCGCCAAGGGCGTCACCCCGCTGGGCATGGCCGGTGCCGAATACCCGGCCGGGCAGCTCTTCTACCAGCTGGCGCTGGCCAGGGCCGACCGGCAGTTCGTGGACAACTACCAGCTCTACAAGAACCCCGTCGACTTCAAGGCCGACCCGTTGAAGTACGGCGCGGACACCTTCGCCGAGTGGGTGAAGAAGGGCTACGTCGCCAAGAACTCCGCGAGCCTCAAGGCCGAGGACATGGGCACCGCGTTCATCGGCGGCAAGACCCCGATGATCGTCTCGGGCAGCTGGTGGTACGGCCGGTTCAAGGCCGAGATGAAGGCCAACTGGGACACGTTCCTCTTCCCGGGCAACACGCTGCACGCCGGCTCGTCCGGCAACCTCTGGGTGGTCCCGACGTCGAGCAAGGCCAAGAGCCTGGCGTACGACTTCATCGACATCACACTGCGCCCGGAGATCCAGGACCTGATCGGGAACAACGGCGGCGTACCGGTGGCCGGTGACCCCGCGAAGATCACCGATGAGAAGGACCGCAAGCTCATCGAGGACTTCAACACCGTCAGCAAGCAGGACGGCCTGGCGTTCTACCCGGACTGGCCGGTGCCCGGCTACTACGACGTGCTCGTCGGTGGCTTCCAGGCCCTGATCAACGGGTCGAAGTCTCCCGATGCGGTGCTCGACACCATCGCCAAGCCGTACGCCGATGGCGTCAAGGAGATCACCGGCAAGTGACGCGGCGGGTGGCGGGCGCGACCGGCGCAACCGGCGCGTCCGCCGCCCCACCGGGAAGGATCTTCCATGGCAGTCTCCGAGACCGTCGCCGCCCCGGCCGCGACACCGACCCCTCCCGCACCCCGCCGCGCACCTCGCGGCCGCAATGCGGCGTACTGGCTCTATCTGCTCCCCGGAGCGGTCCTGTTCGTCCTGGTCATCGGCGCGCCGCTGGTCGGCACCGGTTACCTGTCGCTGACCAAGTGGTCAGGCGTCGGCGACCCCACATTCATCGGGCTGGACAACTACCGGCAACTGCTGCACGACGAGGTGTTCTGGGCGTCGTTCCGCAACACGGTGGCGATGCTCGTGGCAATGGTGGTGGCGCCGACAGTGCTCGGGCTGCTGCTCGCCTCGGTGCTCTTCGACATCATCGGCCGCCGGTTCAAACCCCGCACCGCCGCCGCCCTCCGGGCCGCGTTCTACCTGCCGCAGGTGCTTCCCGTCGTGGTGGCCGGCATCGTCTGGGGCTGGATCCTGCGCCCCGACGGCGCGTTCAACAGCCTGCTCGACGCGGTCGGGCTCGGCGCGCTGCGCCACGACTGGCTCGGTGACCCGGGCACCGCCCTGCCCAGCGTGATGGCGGTGATGATCTGGGTGCAGATCGGCTACCCGGTTGTCGTCTTCATGGCGGCGTTGCAGCGGGTCGACCCCGAGTTGTACGAGGCGGCCGAGGTCGACGGCGCGAACTGGCTGCACCGGTTCCGGGCGATCACCCTGCCGCAGATCCGGCCGGAGACGTTCGTGGTGGCGCTTACCTGCACCATCGCCGCGTTGAAGGTGTTCGGGCCGATCTTCGCCCTGACGCGGGGCGGCCCGGAGAACGCCACGAACGTGCCGTCCTACTTCGCCTACTACACGTTCTTCAAGAAGCTCCAGGTCGGCTACGGCTCCGCGATCTCGACAGTGCTCACACTGATCATCGTGGTGGTGGCTGTGGTCTTCATCTGGATGCAGGCCCGCAGCGAGCGCCGGGACCGGGGGTTCTGACATGTCCGTCACGCTCACTCCGACACCCACGCCGGTAGCGCCGCGCCGCCCGGTACGCGACAGGCACCACCGCGGCGCCGGCCGGTGGATCGTGCTCGCGCTCGTCACGATCGCCGCGCTCGCCATGCTCGTGCCGTTCGCGTTCATGCTGCTCAACGCGTTCAAGTCGCCGAGTGACTACTCGTCGAGCGGGCCGCTGAGCTGGCCGAGCGAGTTCTACACGAAGGGCCTGCGGACGTACTGGACCGAGGTCAACTTTCCGCTGAAGCTCTGGAACTCGGCGCTCATCGCCGGGTCCGTGGCGGTGCTCGGCGTCGCCGTCTCGCTGCTCAACGCGTACGCCCTGGGCATCGGCCGGGTCCGGGGCCGGCTCTGGATCGTGGGGCTCTTCCTGCTGGCGAACATGCTTCCGCAGGAGGCGCTGATCTACCCGCTGTACTACGTGGCGAAAGAGGTCGGGCTCTACAACACGCGGCTCGCGGTGATCATCATCTTCACCGTCATCCAGAGCGCGTTCGGCACGTACCTGCTCGCCTCGGTGATGAGCACGTTCCCGCGTTCGCTGCTGGAGGCCGCGGCGCTCGACGGCGCCGGCAAGTGGACTGTGCTGTGGCGGGTGGTCTTCCCCAACCTGCGGCCCACCCTCGCGGTGCTGCTCATCTTCTTCTTCATCTGGACCTGGAACGAGTTCCTCATCCCACTGGTAATGCTCATCGACAACCAGACGCAGACCATCCCGGTCGCGATCGCGTCGTTGCAGGGCGACCGGCTGATGGACGCCCCGACGACGAACGCGGGCGCGTTGATCAGCCTGGTGCCGGCCATCCTCTTCTTCCTCATCTTCCAGCGCACTCTGGCGCGCGGCATCACGGCAGGAGCCGAGAAGTGAAGTTCACCGACGGGTACTGGCAACTGCGCCCAGGGGTCAGTGTCCTGCGCCCCGGCACAGTCGAATCGGTGGAGCCGGACGACAGCGGTTTCACAGTCTTCGCGCCGTCCGGTCAGATCACCGGTCGGGGCGACACCCTCAACCGCCCGGTGGTCACGGTCCGGTTCTTCTCCCCCGCGCCCGGCATCGTCGGGGTGACAATCGGCCACCACAGTGGCGGGCTGCCCCGCGAGCCGCACTTCGGGCTGACCACCGACGACGAGTTCCCGGTCGCCGTCGACATCACCGGGATCACCGCCTCGCTCACGACCGGCGAGTTGACCGCCCGGGTCGCGCTCGTCGACGGCTGGCGGGTCGACTTCCTGCACGGCGACCGGCTGATCACCGCGTCCACCGCGCGCAGCGTCGGCATCGTTACCGACGGCGAGGGCCGCCGGTACGTGCACGACCGTCTCGCGCTCGGCGTCGGCGAGACGGTGTACGGGCTGGGCGAGCGGTTCGGCCCGTTCGTGAAGAACGGTCAGACCGTCGACATCTGGAACGCCGACGGTGGCACGGCAAGCGAGCAGGCGTACAAGAACGTGCCGTTCTATCTCAGCAGCGCCGGCTACGGGGTCTTCGTGGACCATCCGGAGCACGTGTCGTTCGAGGTCGGCTCGGAGGTCGTCGCGCAGACACAGTTCAGCGTCGAGGGCCAGTCCCTCACCTACTACGTCATCGACGGGCCCACCCCGAAGGACGTGCTGCGCCGCTACACAGCGCTGACCGGCCGGCCGGCCCGGGTCCCCGCCTGGTCGTACGGGCTGTGGCTGTCGACGTCGTTCACCACCTCGTACGAGGAGAAGACCGTCACCGAGTTCGTCGACGGGATGGCCGAGCGGAACCTGCCGCTGTCGGTGTTCCACTTCGACTGCTTCTGGATGCGCCAGTTCCACTGGGTCGACTTCGTCTGGGACCCGGCGATGTTCCCCGACCCGGAGGGGATGCTGCGTCGGCTGCACGAGCGTGACCTGAAGGTGTGCGTCTGGATCAACCCGTACATCGCGCAGCGGTCGTACCTCTTCGAGGAGGGACGGCAGGCCGGCTACCTGGTCCGCAACCCCGACGGGTCGGTGTGGCAGTGGGACAAGTGGCAGGCCGGTATGGCGCTCGTCGACTTCACCAACCCGGACGCGGTCCGCTGGTTCACCGGCAAACTCAAGGTCCTGCTGGACATGGGCGTCGACTGTTTCAAGACCGACTTCGGTGAGCGCATCCCGACCGACGTGGTGTGGCACGACGGTTCGGACCCGCAGCGGATGCACAACTACTACTCCTACCTCTACAACAAGGCGGTCTTCGAGCTGCTGGAGGCCGAGCGCGGCAAGGGCGAGGCCGTGCTGTTCGCGCGCTCCGCGACCACCGGCGGGCAGCAGTTCCCGGTGCACTGGGGTGGCGACTGCGAGTCGACGTTCGTGGCGATGGCCGAGTCGCTGCGCGGCGGGCTGTCCCTGGCCGCGTCCGGTTTCGGCTACTGGAGCCATGACATCGGCGGTTTCGAGGGCACCCCCGACCCGGCCGTGTTCAAGCGGTGGATCGCCTTCGGGCTGCTCTCGTCGCACTCCCGGCTGCACGGCTCCGGCTCGTACCGGGTGCCGTGGGCGTACGACGAGGAGGCCGTGGACGTGCTGCGGCACTTCACCCGGCTCAAGCTCAGCCTGATGCCGTACCTGGCGGCCGCCGCGCAGGAGGCGCACCGCGACGGAATTCCCATGATGCGCCCGATGATCCTGGAGTTCCCGGACGACCCCGCCGCGGCGCAGTTGGACCGGCAGTACATGCTCGGCTCCGACGTGCTTGTCGCGCCCGTGCTCAGCGCCGACGGACAGGTCACCTACTATGTGCCCGCCGGCACCTGGACGCACCTTGTGACCGGCGCGCAGGTCACCGGCCCGGCGTGGGTCACCGAGAAGCACGAGTTCGACAGCGTGCCGGTGCTCGCCCGGCCGGGCGCTGTCATCCCGTTCGGGGCACGCTCCGACCGGCCGGACTACGAATGGGCGGACGGCGTGCAGTTGCGGCTCTACGCACCGGCGCCGGGGCAACGCCAACGGGTGCGGATCCCGGCACCCGGGGACGGGCCGGGCGCGGAGTTCGACGTGAGTTTCCGCGACGGGGTCGCCACCGCCGAGTTGGTGGCGGGCGCCTCGTCGGGATACGACTGTGTGGTGGCTGGCACGGAGGTGGTGGGGCGATGACGGAACGTACCTTCCCGGAGAGTTTCGTCTGGGGTTCGGCGACGGCGGCGTACCAGATCGAGGGCGCTGCGACGGAGGACGGCCGCGGCCCGTCCATCTGGGACACCTACAGCCACACCCCGGGGCGGACGCTCAACGGCGACACCGGTGACGTGGCCGCCGACCACTACCACCGCTGGCCGCAGGACCTCGACCACATCGCCGAGCTGGGCCTGGGCGCGTACCGTTTCTCGATCTCCTGGCCGCGGGTGCAGCCGGGCGGCTCCGGGCGGTTCAACCAGGCTGGCCTGGACTTCTACTCCCGGCTGGTCGACGGCCTGCTGGAGCGTGGCATCCGACCGGTCGCCACCATGTACCACTGGGACCTGCCGCAGGAGTTGGAGGACGCCGGCGGCTGGCCGGTGCGGGACACCGCGCTGCGCTTCGAGGAGTACGCGTCGGGGATCGTCGCCGCGCTCGGCGACCGGGTGCACACCTGGACGACACTCAACGAGCCGTGGTGCTCGGCGTACCTGGGTTACGCGTCCGGCGTGCACGCGCCGGGGCGTACCGAACCGGCGGCAGCGCTGGCGGCGGTGCACCACCTGAACCTCGCCCACGGCCTTGCCGGTCGCGTGGTCCGGGCGTTGGCCCCGAGCGCCGAACTGTCGGTGACGCTGAACCTGCACGTGGTCCGGCCGGAGTCGGACTCGGCGGCGGACGCCGACGCGGCGCGGCGCATCGACGCGCTGGCCAACGGGGCTTTCCTCGGCCCGATGCTCACCGGCGCGTACCCGGCGGACCTGCTTACCGACACCGCGAGTGTCACCGACTGGTCGTTCGTGCGCGAGGGCGACGAGAAGGTGATCGCCGTGCCGCTGGACGTCCTGGGTGTCAACTACTACTCCAGCACCCTGGTACGCGCCTGGGACGGGCACTCGGCCCGCTCGGACGCCGACGGTCACGGCGCGTCGGCGCACTCACCGTGGGTCGGCGCCGACGACGTCGACTTCCTGCCGCAGCCCGGCCCGTACACGGCGATGGGGTGGAACATCGACCCGGCGGCGCTGACCGGACTGCTGCTGCGGCTGCACCGCGAGTACCCGAGCCAGCCCCTGATGATCACCGAGAACGGCGCGGCGTTCGACGACGTCGTCTCGGCCGACGGCCGGATCCACGACGAGCAGCGCGTCGACTACCTACGTCGCCACATCGGCGCGGTGGCCGACGCCCGCGCGCAGGGCGCTGACGTCCGGGGCTACTTCGTCTGGTCGCTGCTTGACAACTTCGAGTGGGGTTACGGCTACGACCGCCGCTTCGGGATCATCCGCGTCGACTACGACACCCAGGAGCGCACCTGGAAGGACAGCGCCCACTGGTACCAGCGACTCGCCGCGACCGGCGAGCTGGGCGAGGCTCCGGAGTAACCGCACGACGACGCGCCGCCGACTGCCCGGGAGGGCGGCCTGCGGCGCGTCTGCGGCCGGCCGCCTTCAGCCCTCGGCCCTGGGTCCTCGGCCCTGGATCCTCGGCCCTGGATCCTCGGCAGGCGGCAGGGTGGGTCACGCCCTTTGCTCTGCTTCAACTGACGCAACAGCCGGTGTCCGACTATCGGACGCGCGGTGTTGCGTGGGTTGAAGCAGAGCAAAGGAAGCGAAGGGTAGGTTCCCACCCTCCTCCGACGTCACCCATCACCGAACCGGCGACGTTGCACACCGCCACGCGTCATCGCTGCGGCCTCCCGAGCTGCCGGCCTGCCGGGCCAGCTGACTAGACGCCCACCCGCTGCGGCGGGACGGTGAGACCGTAGAGCGCCATCAACTCCGGGGTGTCGACGCGGCTGCCGTCGGCGACCGAGTCGCAGGCGATGTCGACGATCTGGTCCTTGTGCGCCAGCAGGTACGGCCGGGCGCCCACGTCGGCGCTGGCCAGGGTGGCGATGCCGGGCCAGTGCCGGCGGCCGAACAGCATCGGGTAGCCGCGCAGCCCGTCGTAGGTGGCGCAGACCAGCACGTCCGGGTACGGCAGCGCGGCCACCCGGCGGACCGCTGCGGCGGTCAGGCCCGGCATGTCGACCGGGACGACCACCACCGCCTCGATCCCCTCGTCATCCATCGCTGCCAGGCCGGCCCGGATGGACGACCCGACCCCGGTGCCCCACGCCTTGTTGATCACTACGGTGGCCCTGCCCAGGTCGGCGGTCTGTCGGACCTGCTCGGCGGCGGCACCCAGCACGACCACGATCTGCTCGCAGCCCGCCTCGGTCATCGTGTCGATCATCTGGTTGACCAGAGGCTTCTCCCCCTGGTGCAGCAGCGCCTCGGGACCGCCGATGCGGCGGCCCCCACCGGCGGCGATGATCATTCCTGCGATCCGGTTCAGCTGCGCCCCCTCAAGCACGGGACCGACCGTGACCGGCCGGCCCCTCCTACGGACACTGCAACGAGGACGGCCGGGCGAGGGTGGCGGGGCGAAAAGGAGAAATAGCGCAACCGTTACACGTCCGGCATCACCCGGCGCGGACGGGCGACCGGTCAGGCAGCGTCGGCGTAGCAGTCGACGATGGACAGATCCAGCGGAAACCGCACCGGAGTCTCGCCGAACAACAACGCGGTGGCCCGCTCACCACTGCGCTCCACCGCCGCCGCGACCGCCTCGGCCTGCTCCGCCGGAGCATGCACGATCACCTCGTCATGCTGGAAGAAGACCAGCTCGGCGTCGGTGCCGACCAGCGCGGTCCGCAACGTGGCAAGCAGTGTGGACGCCCACTCCGCAGCGGTGGCCTGGATGACGAAGTTGCGGGTGAACCGCCCCCGCGACCGCGCGGCACGCGCCCGCGGGCTCTGCCGGTCGGCCGCGCCGTCCGGGTCGACCGGACCGTCGTCCGGGTCACCCAACCCGAACGAGCCGGGCGGACACGTCCGCCCCAGCCAGGAGCGCACCAACCCACCGGCCTCACCGGTGCGCGCCGCCGCCTCCACGTAGGCGAACGCCGTCGGGTAGCTGCGTTTCAGCACCGCCAACGCGGGCAACGCCGCCCCGCCGGTCTGCCCGTACATCGCGCCAAGCATCGCCAGCTTGGCCCGGTCCCGGTCACCGGCGAACGAGTCCCGGGCCAGCGCGGCGTAGAGGTCGCCCGCGCCGCCCGCCGCCGCGAGCCGCGCGTCGCCGGAGACCGCCGCCAGCACCCGCGGCTCCAGTTGGCCGGCGTCGGCGACCACCAAACGCCAACCCGGGTCGGCCACCACCGACCGACGGATCACCTTGGGAAGTTGCAACGCGCCCCCACCACGGGTGGCCCAGCGGCCGGAGACCACCCCGCCCGGCACGTACTCCGGCTGGAACCGCCCGTCGCGCACCCACTGCTCACGCCAGGACCAGCCGTGCGCCGTCCAGATCCTGTAGAGCTCCTTGTATTCCAGCACCAGTGGCACCGCCGGATGGTCCACCCCGCGCAGCACCCACGCCCGCGTGTTCGGCAACTCCACACCCGCCCGGGCGAACGCCTTCAGCAACTCGGCCGGCGAATCGGCGTGCAACTGCCGGACGCCGAGCGCGTCCGCGATCCGGGTGGCCAACTCGGCGAGCCGGCGCGGCGGACCGCCCACCGGGGACGGCTCGCCCAGCAGCTCGGCGAGGACCGCGTCATGCACCTCAGCCCGCCAGGGCAGCCCCGCGACACCCATCTCCACAGCGATGAGCGCTCCGGCCGACTCGGCGGCCACCAACAACCGGAACCGGCCCGGATGCTCGGTGTCGGCTACACGGGCGAGCTGGTCGGCGTACACCTGGATCAAGGCGTCGATGCCCGGGCCCGCCGGGCCGGGCAGAGCGTCGAAGAGCGCCACCTGGCCGTGCCCGGGCGGCGCGATCGGGCGCGGCGGCGGATCCGGCGGGACCGGTGCGCCGGTGAGCCGCGCCCAGGCCGCGGCGAGGGAACGCGGCTCACCCCAGCGGCCGGCGTGGCCGAGCAGCAGCGCCTCGGTCAGCTCCACGTCGTGACAGCGGTCGACGCGTACGCCGGCCCGCAGCAGCGCCGGATAGACAGTGCTGGCGGTCGGCCAGACCCAGCGCGGGCGCTCGGTGGCCTCCCGCGCGGCCACCGCGGCGGCCAGGTCGGCGACGGTCTCGGTCGGGCCGGTGGGCCGGCCAGCAACGTCCAGGGGGCGCAGCTCGCCCCCACCGCGCTCATCGGACACCACCGCCACCAGCACGGATGTGATTCTGCCTCGCCCGTCCGACATCGACCGAGCCCACCCTACGGAAGCGGGCCGACGCAGGCGAAAACGGGTCGGTGAATGGCGGGAACGGTCGGTAGCGTGACCGGGTGCCCCCACAGATCCCCCACCCCGAGCCCGGCATTCCGGACACGAGGGGGCCGATGCGCTACCTGTGGTGGCTGGTCCGGCGCCAGCCCGGGCGTGTGCTTCGCGGGAGCCTCCTGGGTACGGCCTGGATGGTCGCGCTGTCGTTGCGGCCCTACCTGATCGCCCGCGCTGTCGACGACGGGCTGCGCGCACGTGACATCCGCGCCCTTGCCCTCTGGGTCGTGGCGATCGTCGTCGCGGGGGTGGGGCTGTCGTACCTGGGTACCATGCGGCACCGCACCATGACGTTCATCCGGGAGGACGCCAAGGCCCGGTCGGCGGCTGTCGTGTCGCGCCAGGTGTCGCGCATCGGCGCGGCGCTACCACGCCGGGTGGCCGCCGGCGAGGTGGCCACCATCGGCGGCTCCGACATCGACTGGTCGGCGCAGGTGCTGACGCTGACCGGGCCGGGTGTCGGCGCTGTCGTCGCGTACTCGGTAATCGCCGTGCTGCTCTGGTCGATCTCCCCGCTGCTCGCGCTCTGCGTGCTGGTGGGAGTACCGGTGGTCGGGCTGGTCGTCGGGCCGCTGCTGCGACGCCTGGAGCGGGCCGAGTCGGTCTACCGCAAGCAGCAGGGCGCCCTCACCGCCCGGTCCGGTGACATCGTGGCCGGGCTGCGCGTGCTCGCCGGGGTGGGCGGCCGGGACCTGTTCGCGCGGCGGTACGCGGCAAGGTCGCAGAACCTGCGCGCCGAGGGCTACCGGGTGGGCGCTGTCAACAGTTGGATCGACGCGGCGATCGTCGCCATCCCCGGGCTGTTCCTGGCGGCGGTGGTGTGGCTGACGGCCCGGATGGCGGTGGCCGGTGACGTCACGGTCGGTGAACTTGTCGCCGTCTACGGCTACGTGGCGACCCTGATCGTGCCGGTCTGGTTCCTGCTGGAGGGCAGCTACCAGCTGATCCGGGGCCGGGTTGCCGCCCGGCGGATCGTCGCCCTGCTCAGGCTGCCCCCCGACGACGTCGGCGGCCCCGGCCGCCGCCAGTCGGGCACCCTGTCCGACGCTCGCCGGCCCGGCGCCGTGCCCGACGCACGCCAGCCCGGCACTGTGCCCGACGCACGCCAGCCCGGTGTGCTGGCTGCGCCGGCCGGGCCTGCCGACCTGTACGACCCGGTGACCGGGCTGACCGTGCGCGCGGGCCGGCTGACCGGTGTGGCGGCAGACGATCCGGCCGCGGCAGTCGCGTTGGCCGACCGGCTCGGCCGCTACGTCGTCAGCGAAACCACCTGGGGTGGCGTACCGCTGACCGGGATCGCCCTGGACGAGGTCCGGGCCCGGATCCTGGTGGCCGACCACGAGTCCTACCTGTTCGCCGGCACCCTGCGGGACATCCTGCACACCGCCGCCGACGACGACGACCGGTTCAACGCGGCGTTGCGGGTCGCCTCCGCCGAGGACGTCGTCGACGCCCTGCCCGCCGGGTTGGACACCCCGATCGACGCCCGGGGCCGGACGCTGTCCGGGGGCCAGCGCCAACGCGTACGCCTGGCTCGGGCACTGCTCGCCGAGCCGGAGGTGCTGATCCTCGTCGACCCGACGTCGGCGGTGGACGCGCACACCGAGGCGCGGATCGCCGAGCGGCTGCGTGCCGCGCGGGCCGGACGGACCACAGTGCTGATCTCCACGTCGCCACTGCTGCTCGGTCGCGCCGATCTGGTCGCACACCTGAGCGCCGGCCGGATCACCGCCACCGGCAGCCACGCCGACCTGCTCGACCGGGACGTCGACTATCGGCACCTGGTGGCCCGGGGCAGTGACGACCCCGACCTCGACAAGCCCGCCGACACCGAGGAGGCGTACCGGTGAGCCGGCTGCCGGTGGCCGACCGCCGCACCGTACGCCGGGCTCTGCGGGACATGATCAGCCGTCACCGCCGCGCGGTAGGGATCGTGCTGGCGCTGCACAGTGCCGCCGCCGTCGCCGGGCTCGCTCCGCCCTGGCTGCTGGGCACCATCGTCGACCGGGTCACCGCGGGCGCGGGCGTGACCACCGTGGACCGACTGGCGCTGGCCATCACCGGCTGCGTCCTGGTGAGCGCGTTGCTCTCCCGCTACGCCCAGTACGCCGGCCACCGGTTCGGTGAGCGGGCCGTCGCCGAACTGCGCGAGGAGTTCGTCAACAGGACGCTCGGGCTGCCCGTCTCGGTGGTCGAGCACGCCGGCTCCGGGGATCTGGCCACCCGCAGCTCAGTCGACGTGGCTACGGTCGGCACCACAGTGCGCGACGTGGTGCCCACGATCGTCATCGCGACGGTCCAACTGACGTTGCTGTACGGGGCGGTGTTCCTGCTGCACCCGCTGCTCGGGCTGGCCGCGCTGGCCGGGTTGCCGTCGATCGTGGCGGTGACCCGCTGGTACCTGCGCCGGGCCGGCCCCGCGTACCTCGCCGAGGGCGCAGCCTCGGCCGAGCTGACCGAGACCCTGACCACCACCGCCGAGGGCGCGCGCACTGTCGAGGCGCTCCGGCTGTCCGACGAGCGGATCAGCCACAGCACCACCCGCATCGCCCGGCTGTGGTCGGCCCGACGGGCGACACTCGCGCTGCGTACGGTGTTCTTCTCGGTGGTGGAGGCGAGCTATCCGCTGCCGGTCGCCCTGGTCCTGCTCGTCGGGGGCTTCCTGCTCTTCCGGGACGCTGTCACGCTCGGCGCGGTGGTCGCAGCCGCCCTCTATCTGCAGCAGGCGATCGAGCCGTTGGACCGGCTGTTGCAGTGGACGGAGCAGGCGCAGCGCGGCTTCGCGTCGTACGCCCGGGTGCTCGGTGTCGGCATGGTCCCGCCGGAGCCGCCCGGCAGGACTGCTGCGTCGCGGGGTGAGCGGCTCGTCGTGCGGGGCGCGCGGTTCTCCTACACCGACGGGCAGGACGTGCTGCACGGCATCGACCTTCAGGTGCAGCCGGGTGAGCGGCTGGCAGTTGTCGGTCCGTCGGGAGCCGGCAAGTCCACACTTGCCCGGCTGCTGGCGGGGATCGACGCACCCCGGCAAGGTGTCGTCAGCATCGGCGGTTGCCCCGTCACCGACCTGGACCCGGCCGAGCGACGTCGCCGGATCGCCCTTGTCACCCAGGAGCACCACGTGTTCATCGGCTCGGTGCGCGACAACCTCGCCTTCGCCGCGCCCGACGCGTCCGACGAGCAGATGCGCGCCGCGCTGGCCACGGTTGGCGCCGACTGGTACGCCGACCTGCCGGAAGGGCTGGACACCGCGCTCGGCGACGGTGCCCGGCAACTCGGCGCGGCCGAGGCGCAGCAGCTGGCGCTGGCCCGGTTGGTTCTCGCCGATCCGCACACGCTGATCCTGGACGAGGCGACCGCCGCACTTGACCCGACCACAGCCCGGCGTACCGAACGGGCGTTGGCAGCAGTGCTCGTCGGGCGTACCGTCATCGCGATCGCGCACCGGCTCAACACCGCGCACGACGCCGACCGGGTCGCCGTGCTCGCCGACGGTCGGATCACCGAGATCGGCAGTCACGACGAGCTGGTCGCGGCCGGCGGGGCGTACGCGGCGCTCTGGCACTCCTGGCACACCCGGGCCGACGAGCACCCGAGGTGACCGAGGTGAAAGGAAGGGCCCCTTGTTAACACCTCGTCTGTGGAAGGTGTTAACAAGGGGCCCTTCCTATACACCAGGCGTTAATAAGGTGCCCTTCCTTACTTCTCGGCGCCTTTACTACTTCACCGCACCGGAGGTGAGGCCGGCCTGGATCTGCCGCTGGAACACCGCGTACACGATGATCATCGGGAGGATGGCGATTGTCAGCGCGGCGAACAGCCCGGACCAGTCCGCCTCGTAGCCGGCGTTTACCGAGATGTCTGCGATGCCCTGGGTGAGGACCCACTTGTCCTTGGCATTGGACAGCAGCACCAGGGGAAGTTGGTACTGCGCCCACTGACCGATGATGTTGAAGATCGCCACGCTGATCAGGCCGGGCTTCGCCATCGGCATCATGACCTGGAAGAACAGCCTGGTGTGCCCGCAGCCGTCGATCATGCCGGCCTCGGCGACCGACGACGGCAGCGTCTTGAAGAACGCGGCAAGGAAGAACACGGTGAACGGCAACGAGTAGGCGATGTAGACGAGCACCACGCCGGTGTGGGTGTCCAGCAGGCCCAGGTTGCGCACCACGAAGAAGAGCGGCACCAGGGCCAGGAAGACCGGGAACGCCAACCCGGACACGAACAGGTAGTAGATCGCCCGGTTGCCCCAGAACTTGTACCGGGCCAGCACGTACGCCGCCATCGAGCCGAGCAGCATGGTGCCGAACGTGCTGAAGCCGACGACGATGACGCTGTTGAGGAAGTAGCGGCCGACGTTGGCCTTGGTCCAGGCCCGACCGAAGTTCTCCCAGCGCAGCTCCCCGGGGAGCGTCCACGGGCTGCTGAAGATCTCGCTGGTGTTCTTGAACGCGGCGAGGAACGTCCAGAGGATCGGCACGATCACGATGACCGCCCAGACGGCGAGCGCGATGTGCCCCATACCGGCCAGGAGCCGCACCTCCGAGCGGGGGCCCTTGCCCCGCCGGCCGGTCGCGTCCGGGTCGCCGGTCTTCGGCGGTAGCGCCGCAGGTGTGGGCGGCAGCGTCGACTGCGGGTTCATCAGTACTCCACGCTTTCCCGCTTGGTGAGCCGCAGCGTCAGCGCCGCGAACGTGATGGTGAGGAAGAACAGCGCCACACCCATGGCGGAGGCGTAGCCGTACTTCGAGTAGACGAACGCGTTGCGGTAGATCTCCATGGCCAGGACCGTGGTGGCGCCGTCCGGGCCGCCGCTGTCCACCGAGAGCACGGCGACGATGGCGAACGCGTCGAACGCCGCGATGCCCAGGTAGACCCAGGCCACCTGGAGGGTGTCCCAGAGCAGCGGCAGGGTGACCCGGAAGAACAGCGTCACCTTCGTCGCGCCGTCCATCTCCGCGGCCTCGTAGATCTCGCCCGGGATGGAGGCCATCCCGGCCGAGAAGAGCACCACGTAGAAGCCGACGGCCTGCCACACAAGCACCGCGATGATCGACCAGAGGGCCAGGTTCGGCTGGACCAGGAACAGGATCGGTTCCATGCCGAACTTCATGAGTACGCCGTTGATCAGGCCGGACTCGTTGGGCCGGTACACCATCTGGAACAGCACCGCGATGATCGCCACCGCCAGGACCTGGGGGAAGAAGAACACCACCCGGTAGAACTTCGCCCCCCAGACCCCCTGGCGTTGACCGCCGCTGCTCTTGCCACCCACGTTGAGCAGGAAGGAGAAGAACAGCGCGATCGCGATGGTGATCAGCGGCAGGGCAAGCAGCAGTACGCCGTGGTGCTGGACCGCCTTCAGGAAGCTGCCGTCGTCGAGCAGCCTCCGATAGTTGTCGAAGCCCACCCACTGCGGGGCCGACAGGCCCCGCCAGTTGGTCATCGAGATCTGGAACGCCTGCGCGTACGGCGCGATGACGAAGACCACGTACAGCGTGACCGGGGCGAACAGGAACCCGACCACGAATGGATACTTGCCGTGCCGCATGACCCTAGCTCCGATCGATCAGCGCTTGAACTTGGCGACGGAGCTGTCCTTCTTGATCGCGTCGGCCTTCTTCTGGATGCGCTCCACGAAGGCGTCGGCGTTGATCCGACCGAACATCAGCTCGTTGGTGGCGGTCCGCGCCTCCGTGTCGAGCTCCTTGTACCAGCCGTCGAAGTACAGGTTGAACACGTCCTGACCGGCCGCCTTGAGCGCGGCCTGCGAGCTGGCCACACCGGGCGGGAAGGCGAAGCCCTCCGAGCCTGCGGTGACAACGGTCGGGGCCTTCACCACCTCGGTGAAGCCCTTCGCGCCCGCCGTGGAGAGCATCTGGCGCATGTACTCCAGGCCGCCCTTGGGGTTCTTGCTCTTCGCCGAGACGAAGTAGCCCTCGCCCGCGGTGGCCCGCAGGGCGGTGGCCGGCATCTTGTCCGACGCGGTCAGGCTCGGCACCGGCATGAGCTGGTAGTCGAAGCCGGGCGGGGTGTCCTGCTTCTGCTCGCCCTCCAGCCAGTCACCGCTGGGGTACAGGGCCACCTTGTACTGGTTCTGCCGCAGCTGCACGTCGGTGTGCTTGAGCCCCTCGAAGCTCTTGTCGCTGAACTTCGCGCCCACCTCTGCCCACGCGGCGGCGGCCTGCTTGACGGCGTCCTGCTTCCAGGCGCCGTCCTCCAGGTTGTCGATGTTCTTGAGTACGTCCGTACCGCCGATCTTGGCGGCCTGGGTGAGGATCACGTTCCACTGGTAGTAGGCCGCGTTCGACCCGGCGTACCCGTAGGGCGTGATGCCCTTGGACTTGATGGCGGTGAGGAGGGCGATGAAGTCGTCCCAGGTCTTGGCCGGTGCCCAGCCGTTGTCCTTGAACAGCTTGCCGGAGTACCAGATGCCGAAGACCGTGGACACGTAGTACAGGACGTACGGCTTGCCGTTGAACGAGCCCGCCTCGACGGTGCCGGGCACCACCGTGTCGCGGACCTTCTTGGCCGGGTCGTCGACCGACGGGGCGTCCCACAGCTCGGTGAGGTCCTGGAGCTGACCGTCGGCGACGAGCGCACCGAAGTCCATAAGCTTCTCGCCCGAGTTGTTCACGAACTCCGGCGGGTTACCGGACGCGAAGCGCGGCTGGAGCACGGTGGAGACGGCCTGCGTGGCCTGGTGCTTGACCTCCGCCTTGGGGAACGCCTTCTTGTACAGCGGCTCGTGCACGTCGGTGGCGTACTTCTCGCCGTAGCCACCGTTGAAGATGATCACCTCGATCGGGGCGTCCTCCTTGACGCCCAGCGGGTTGGTGGCGCTCTTGGTGCCCTCGGCGACCTGCTCGTTCTTCTCGTCTCCGCCGCTGGTGGCGCAGGCGCTGAGCAGGCCGATGGCCGGAGTGGCGAGCATGCCCACGGCGGCGGCGCGACGCAGCACAGTGCGACGGTCGAGTGCTGCCGGGTGCTCGGGGGTAATCGACATCGTCGTCTCTCCTTGTGGAATTTCGGGTCAGGCGGTGCGCCGGAGACGCCCGGCGTACCGCGACTCGAGGGCGAGGTTGTGCTCGTCCCCACCGGGGACGTTGGCGGAGAGGTAGATAGGGGGTACCTCCCCGGCCTGGTGGAACCGTCGTACGACCTCCGCGGTCAGCAGCTGCGCCAGCAGCGCCGTGGTGACCGAGGAGACCGCACAGACCGCGCCGCCGCCCTCGAGCGGCAGCAGTGCATCGCCGTACGGCGCGCCGTTGTCCAGTACGACGTCGGCGAGGTCGGCGAGTCGGTGACCGGACGG
Organism: Micromonospora sp. DT68; assembly: GCF_049847245.1. NCBI lineage: Bacteria > Bacillati > Actinomycetota > Actinomycetes > Micromonosporales > Micromonosporaceae > Micromonospora > Micromonospora sp. DT68. The sequence continues at coordinate 29,125 of NZ_JBNCNZ010000020.1, read as the reverse complement.
GTGCCGTGGGGCGACCCGTGCGGTGTGCTCGACGGAGGTGACAGCGATCAACGGGTGACCGCGCTCGGTGACCAGCGCGGCCAGCTCGACGACCGAGCCGTTGATGCCGGACTGGGACGCCACCACGAACACGTCACGCGGCTGGGGTGCCGCGAGGTCGTAGATCTGGTGGGCGATGCAGGGGTCGCGTTCCAGCTTGGGGTCGGCGAGCACGTCGCGCGGGGCGTCGCCGTGCACCACCAGGTCCCGTACCGAGAGCCGGTTGGTGGGGACCAGCCCGCCGGCCCGGGCGACCAGTTCGGCGGCGAACCCCTCGGAGTGCCCGGCGCCGAACGCCTGGAGCACACCTCCGGAGCGCAGGCTGTCGGCGATCAGGTCGGCGGCACGGGTGATCCCGTCCGCCTCGGAGTCGAGCAGCCGGTCGAGCACCGGGCGGACCGCGTCCGCGTACCCCTGGGCACTGATCATGAAGTGGCTCCCTTCGCGGCCTTGTGCCCGTCGACGGCCTGCGCGGTACGCCGGAAGGCCGCGTGGGCGCGGTCGTGGGTGCGCTGGGCAACGGCGATGTAGAGCAGGTCGAGTACCACCAACTGGGGGTGGCGGGCGGAGAGCGCATCCGGCCGGAAGGTGGTGGCCTGGCTGGCGGTGAGCAGCACGATGTCTGCCAGTTCGGCAAGCGGTGAGCGGGGGAAGCCGGTGAGGGCGAGGGTGGTGGCGCCCCGGCTGCCGGCCTCGGCGAGCATCTCGATGGTCTCCCGCGTCTGCCCGGTGTGCGAGATGCCCAGCGCCACGTCGCCGGTACGCAGCAGCGCCGCGCTGGCCAGACCCTCGTGCACGTCGTTCCAGGCCCACGCGGCCACCCCGATGCGGTGCAGGCTGAACTGCATCTCCTCGCCCACCAGTGCGCTGCCGCTGGCGCCGAAGATGTTCACCCGGTTGGCACCGGCGATCGCCACCGCGGCCCGTTCCACCTCGACGAGGTCGAGCAGCGCGGCCGTGTCGTGCATGGCCCGGGTGTCGGCGGCCATGATCTGGTCGAGGACCCGCGCGAGGGGGTCGCCCGGCTGGATCTCCCGGCCGATGTCGACGGTCCAGCCGGCGGAGCGGGCCCGGCCGGTCTCGGAGGCGATGCCGAGCCGCAGGTCCGCGTAGCCCTCGAAGCCCATGGCCCGGCAGAAGCGGGTGATGGTGGCCGGTGAGGTGCCGCTGCGCTCGGCGAGCTCCACGATCGTGGATCGGGCGGCGGCTTCCGGGTCGCTCAGCACGTGCTCGGCGACGCGGCGCAGCGCGCCGGTCAGCTCGCCGAGGCCGTTGCGGACCCGGGCCAGCACCCCGTCCGAGGCGGATCCGAGCGTGCCGCGCCTGTCGAACACGTCGGCATCGACCACCGCGGTCCCCGCGGCGGTGTCCACCTCGTGTTCACTCATCGACGCCTCACCTTTTCGAAAAGACTGTTAACTGTTAGTGGTAAAAGTTCTTACTGAAGGGCCCTCTGTGTCAAGACCGTGGGCGAAGTTTTCAAACTGTTACCTGGCGCACTCGCCGGGTCTTGCCCCGGGCGACGGCGCCGACCAGCATGAACAGGCCCCGACACCGCGCAACGCAAGGAGGCCGTGCCGATGTCCGACACCGTCGTGATCGGGCTCGACATCGGCGGTACGTCCACCCGGGCGACCGCCCTGACCCTCACCGGTGAACGTCTCGGCACCGGCCGCGCCGGCGGTGGAAACCCCACAAGCCACGGTGCCGAACAGGCCGCCACCGAACTGCTGACCGCGCTGCGCGGGGCGCTCGCCGGCACCGACCCGGCCCGGGTCGCCGCCGGCACCATCGGGCTGGCCGGAGCCGCACGCCTGCACGCCGACCCCGCCGGCCGGGCCGCCTTCGACCGGGCCTGGCACGACGCGGGCCTCCGCTGCCCGTACGCCGTGCACGGCGACGCCCTCGTCGCGTACGCCGCGGGCACCGCCGAGCCCGACGGCACAGTGCTCATCGCCGGCACCGGGGCGATCACCGCACAGGTCCGCGACCTGCGGCTGGACCGCGTCGCCGACGGTCACGGCTGGTTGCTCGGCGACGCCGGATCGGGCTTCTGGCTCGGTCGCGAAGCCGTCCGCCGGCTCCTCGCCGACCTGGACACCGGCCGCACCCCCGGCGCGTTGGCCACCGCGGTGCTCACGGAACTGATGGGCAGCGCCGAGATCGCCGCCCGCCCCCGGGACACAGTGGACTCCACCATCCAGGCGGTCACCCGACGGCCACCGATCGAGCTGGCTCGACTCGCCCCACTTGTCGTCACCGCCGCCACCGATGGCGAACCGGTGGCCACCGCGCTCGTCGCCGAAGCCGCCGCGCACCTGGCCGCGAGCGTCGGCCGGATCCGCCCAGCCGGAGCCACGACACCGGTAGTGCTCGGCGGCGGACTGCTCACCGGGGACACGCCGCTGGCCACCGCCGTCCGCGCCGAGATCGCCCGGCACTGGCCGGACGCGCCGCTGCGCACCGCAGGCGACGGTGCCGCCGCGGCGGCGTGGATGGCCGCCCGCGACCTGCCCGAAGTGACCGACCCAACCGCCCTACACGCCCGCCTCTTCCCCACCCCCTGACCACCGCCGCACCACCCGCGCCCCCGCCCCGCCCCGCCGCCCCGCCGCCACCCCCAAGATCCGCACACTTTCGGTGAAGTTGCTGCCTCAGCGCGCCGCGAGGCAGCAGTTTCACCGAAGTTGCGCGGATCTTGGATGGCAGAGACGGAGGCCCAGCCCGACAGGCGCTACTTGAGTTGGCCTGCCGTCAGGCCGGCCTGGACCTGGCGCTGGAAGGCCACGTAGACGGCGAGCACCGGCAGCACCGCGATGCTCAACCCGGCGAACAACCGCGCGTAGTCGCCGGCGTAGCCCTGGCTCACCGACAGCGCGAACAGCCCCTGGGCGAGCACCCACTTGGACTCGTCGCCCTGCATCAGCACCTGCGGCAGCAGGAACTGGTTCCAGTGGCTGAGGAAGTTGAAGATCGCGACACTGATCAATCCCGGACGTGCCATCGGCAGCATCACTCGGAAGAAGAGCCGGAAGTGACCGCAGCCGTCGACCATGGCTGCCTCCGCCACCGAGGTGGGCAGGGTCCGGAAGAACGCGGTAAGGAAGAACACCGTGAACGGCAGTGAGTACGCCGAGTACACGAGGATCAGGCCTGTCCAGGTGCCGAAGAGCCCGGCGTTGCGGACCACGAAGAACAGCGGCACCAGCGCGAGGAACACCGGAAACATCAACCCACCCACGAACAGGTAGTAGACGAACTGCCGGCCGCGGAACTCGTACCGGGCGAAGACGTACGCGGCCGTGGCGCCGGTAAGCATGGTGAGGCTGACCGAGCCGGCGACGACGACGAGGCTGTTGAGGAAGTACCTGCCGATGTGCGCGCCGGTCCAGGCCCGCGCCCAGTTGTCCCAGTGCAGCGCCCCGGGCAGCCCCCACGGGTCGGCGAGGATCTCGCCGTTGCTCTTGAACGAGCTGAGGAACATCCACAGCAGCGGCAGTACGGTGAGCAGGCCCCAGAGCAGCAGGAAGCCGTGCGAGAGGGTGTTTGCGACGCCGAGTTCGCGCCGCACCGGGCGGTCCCGGCCGGTGGTCGACGTCGGCGCTGAGACGGCTGGCTGGTCCACAGTGGTCACGAGTACTCGATCCGATCGCGCCGGCCGACCCGCAGTGACAGCACCGCCACCGAGAGGGTCAGGAAGAACATCACCACGCCGATCGCCGAGGCGTAGCCGAACTTGGTCTCACTGCCGAAGGCGGTGTCGTACATCCGCACGCCGATCACGTCGGTGGAGAAGTTCGGCCCGCCGTTGGTCATCAGCTGTACGAGGATGAACCCGTCAAGGGCGAAGATGGCCAGGTAGACCCAGGCGACCTGCACGGTGTCCCAGAGCAGGGGCAGGGTGACCCGGCGCAGCGTCGTGAACCGGGACGCGCCGTCGAGCAGCACCGCCTCGTAGATCTCCTTGGGCACTGCCGACATCGCGGCGCCGAACAGCACGACGTAGAAGCCGACGTTGCTCCACACCATCACTGCCAGCACGCACCAGAAGGCGGTGGCCGGGTCACCGAGCCAGGTGGGAGCGGGCAGGCCGAGCCCGTGCAGGGCGGCGGTGAGCAGACCCTTGTTGGGGTGGTAGACCTCCTTCCACAGCAACGCGATGATGACCACGGAGAGCACCTGCGGGAAGAAGTACACAGTCCGGTACAGCGCGCCGCCCCGTACACCTGTCACGCCGGCGCGGCCCTTGCGCCCGCCCAGGGCGAGCATCGTGGCGAAGAAGAGCCCGAGCACGATCGTCAGCACGGGCACCAGGGCCAGCAGGATCGCGTTGTTCTTCAACGCGTTCCAGACGTAGTCGTCGTGCCACAGGGCTTTGAAGTTCGCCAGGCCGACCGGGTTGGCGTCGGCCGAGTAGCCGAGCCAGTCGGTGGTGGAGATCTGGAATGCCTGAAGGTACGGCGAGACGACGAAGACGACGTAGAGCAGCACCGGCGGCACCAGGAAGGTGACGATCAGCGGCCACTTGCCATGTTTCACTGTGGACCTCTCCCGGGGTGCGGCCGGCGGGAGCTGGTGCGCCCCCGCCGGCCGGGCTGTTCAGGCCGCTCGCTTGTACTTCTTGATCGAGCTGTCCTGGGCGATCGAGTCGGCACCCTTCTGGCACTGTTCGAGGAACTCCGCCGGGCCGATCCGGCCGCTGAAGAACTCGCCGCAGGCGGCGTCGACGAGGTTGCGCTCCAGCTTGCGGTAGTAGTTGTTGTAGACCCAGTTGAAGCCGTTCGTGCCGGACGCGTTGAGCGCCTTGACGACGGTCGTCAGCCCGTACGGCAGCTCCACGCCCTCGGTGGCACCGGCGACAACTGTGAGGCTGGCGACCTTCTTTGTGAAGTCCTGTGCGCCCTTGCGGGACAGCATGGTCCGGAAGTATTCAAGGCCACCGGCGACGTTGCGGGCCTTGGCGGGCACCATGAACGGCTCGCCGGCGGTGCCGCGGATCGCCTCGTACGGCAGCTTGTCGCCGCTGCCCAGACTCGGGGTCGGCGCGATTGTCATGTTGAACCCGGCGGGGGTGACGTCCTTCTGCTCGCTCTCCAGCCAGGAGCCGCAGGAGATGAACGCGGCCTTGCCCTGGCACCAGGCGGTCTGGGACTGCTTGTGGTCGAGCCCTGGGGAGCCCTCCAGGATGAACTTGTCCTTGACGATCTGGTGCCACGCGTCGGCGGCGGTCCTCATCGACTCGGACTTCCAGGCGTTGGGCTCCAGGTTGTCGATCGCGGTGGCCACCGAGGGCCCGCCGAGCTTGATGGCTGTGGCGATGAGCGGCCAGCTCATGTAGCGCGGGTGCAGGCCCGCGTACGTCCAGGGGGCGATGCCGGCGGCCTTTATCTGCTTGCACAGGGCGATGTGGTCGTCCCAGGTCTTGGCGTACTCCCACTTGCGTTCGGTGAACAGCTTCTCGGAGTACCAGATGCCGTACGCGGTGTAGGTGTAGTTGAGCACGAGGAACTTGCCGTCGTACGACCCGACCTCGACAGCGCCGGGCAGCAGGGTGTCCTTGACGGTCTTGCCGGGCACGTCGAGGCTCGGCGCGGCGAGCAGCTCGCCCAGGTCGGCGATGGCGTTCTGGCTGACCAGGCCGTTGAAGTCGATCTGGCCGGCGCCGGAGTTGTTGACCACGTCCGGTGGGGTGCCGTCGACGAAGCGCGGCTGGAGGGTCTTGCTGATCTCCTGGGTGGCGGAGTGCTTGATCTTCGCCTTCGGGTACTTCTCGGTGTACATGGCCTCGTGGGCCTTGGCGTACTCCTCGCCGAACCCGCCGCCGAAGATCACGACCTCGAGTGGCGCGTCCTCCTTGACGCCGAGCGGGTTGTCGGCGCTCTTGGTGCCCTTGTAGGTCTCGGTATCGTCCTTGTCGCCGCCGCCGGTGGCGCAGCCGGCAAGCAGGCCGGCTGCGGGGGTGGCCAGCAGGCCGGCCGCGGCGCTGCGCCGCAGAATGTCACGCCTGTTCATGAGGTCTCCTCGGGTCGGGTCGGGCGGGCCACCGGTGCTGGGGGAAGGGCGTCCGCCACGCGAGGCACGTCGATTCTCTTCAGCTCACTGGTTGTTGCTGAAGAATTTCTACGACAGCCGGCCCCGGACTTCAAGTCCTGACTGTCGAACTGTTATCGCCACCGGCCGCCACCGGCTCGCCTAGCCTGGGACGATGCGCCGTCTGCGCCAACTCGCCGAGCGCACCCCGGCCGGACGCGAGCGGTACGTCGACCTGCTCCGCGCGCTCGCGATCACCATGGTCGTTATCGGACACTGGGGCGTCACGGTGATCGGGCGGGACACCGCCGGGCGGCCCGTCGGGCACTCCGCGCTCGGGGACCTGCGCTGGGCGTACCCACTGACCTGGCTGGCCCAGGTGATGCCCGTCTTCTTCCTGGTCGGCGGCTACGCCAACGCGGCCTCGCTGACCCGGCTGCGCGCCCGGGGCGGCGACGCCACCGGCTGGCTGCTCGACCGCAGTGCCCGACTCGTCCGCCCCACCAGCACGCTGCTGCTCGTGCTCACCGGCGCGGCGGTGGTGGCCCGGCTCCTCGACGCCGACCCGACCCGGGTCCGCGAGGTGTTCTGGTTCGCCACCATCCCGCTGTGGTTCCTGGTCGCCTACCTGGCCGTGGTCGCGCTGACCCCACCGATGTACGCGCTGCACCGCCGCTTCGGCCTGGCCGTCCCGCTGGTGCTGGTCGTCCTGGTGGGCCTCGGCGACCTGGCCCGGATGACCGGGCCGGAGGAGCTGAGCTACGGCAGCTACCTGTTCGGCTGGATGGCCGTACACCAGCTCGGTTTCGCCTGGTACGACGCTCGCGACACACCGCCCACGGCCGGGGCCGCACCGCCGTCGGCCGCCGCCGAGACCGCCGGCCCGCCGACCCACGACCATTCGGGGGTACGTCGACGACGACTGCCCACCTCCAGACGGGCCGGGCTCGTCTTCCTGGCCGGCGGGCTGGCCGCCGTACTGCTGCTCACCGGGCCCGGCCCGTGGCCGGTGGCCATGCTGCACGTGCCCGGCGAACGCCTGGACAACTCCAGCCCGCCCAGCCTCGCACTGCTGGCCGTCGCCGCCGCCCAACTCGGCCTGGTCCTGCTGCTACGCGGCCCGGCCGGACGCCTGATGCGCCGCACCGGCCCGTGGCAGCTGGTGATCGGGGTCAACCTGGTGGTGCTGACCGTCTTCCTCTGGCACCTGGCCGCCGCGATCCTGCTGATCGGGCTGCTCGACGCCACCGGCACCCTGCCCACCCCTGCCGTCGGCTCCGGCGCCTGGTGGGCGTGGCGCGTCCCGTGGCTGCTGCTGCTCGCGGTCGTCCTGGCGGTGCTGGTCGCCATCTTCGGGCCGGTCGAGGCGCGCAGCGCCCGGCACCGCACCGCCCGCCGGGCGGGCCGGGGCACCTGGGCTCGCAGAGTACTGACCGTGGCCGGGTACGCCGCAGTGGTGGTCGCGCTGCTGATCAACAGCGCCACGGCGGAGCAGGTACCCGAGCCGCTCGGCACGCCCGCCCCGGCACTGCTGACCTACCTGGCCGGGGCGGGCGTGCTGCGGCTGCTCAGGTCTGGGTGGGGAACCCGAGGTTGACCCGCCGTGTCGACCTCGGTGGACGTGCCACCGGCCCGCTTGCCATCCACGAAGTGCCCGATGGTCAGGCCGCCGCCTCCGCCGACGAGCGGATCGCGTCGACGAGGATCGCCAGGCCCTCGCGGGCCTCCTCCTCGGTGAGCGTCAACGGCGGCCCCATCCGCAGCACGTTGCCGTACAGGCCGCCCTTGCCGGCGAGCAGGCCACCGGCACGGCACGCCTCGAAGACCCGGTTGGTAAGCGCCGGGTCCGGCTCACTGGTGCCCGGCACGACGAATTCGACGCCGAGCATCAGCCCCTTTCCGCGTACCTCGGCGACGCAGTCGAGGCCGCCCACGGCGGACCGCAGGCCGTCGGCGAGGATCGCGCCGACGCGGGCCGCGTTCGCCTGGAGGTCGTGCGCGATCAGGTAGTCGAGCACCGCGTTGCCGGCCGCCGTCGAGATCGGGTTGCCGCCGAACGTGGAGAAGCTGATCCCCGGCACCGACTCCAGCACCTCGGCCCGACCGACCACGCCCGCGAGGGCGAAGCCGTTGCCGACGCCCTTGGCGAAGGTGAGCAGGTCCGGCGTGATGCCGTGGGCCTGGTAGCCCCAGAAGTGCTCGCCGGTACGCCCCCAGCCGGTCTGCACCTCGTCGGCGATGAACAGGATGCCGTGCTCGTCGAGGATCTTCTTCCAGCCCGCGAAGAGCCCGTCCGGCGGGTGCACGAAACCACCGACGCCCTGGATCGGCTCGGCGATCAACGCGGCAACGTCGCCTGTGGTCTGGGTGGCAAGCACCTCGCGCAGGTCCTCCACCGCCGCGTCGACCTGCTCGGCGGCGCTGAGCCGGGCCAGCAGACCACGCACCCGGTCACCCGAGTGCAGCCAGGCGACCTGCAACGGGTTGAGGCCGCTTGCCGACCAGGTGCGGTTGCCGGTGACGCCCATCGCCGCGTACGACCGGCCGTGGTAGCTGTTGCGCACCGCCAGGATCTGGTGCGAGCGGCGGTAGTTGGTGGCCACCAGCAGCGCCGCCTCGTTCGCCTCGGTGCCCGAGTTGGTGAAGAAGACCCGGGCGTCCGGGATGCCGGAGCGCTGCGCGATCTTCTCGGCCAGCTCGACCTGCTGGCGGATCAGGTAGAGCGTCGAGGTGTGCACGATGCCGGTGGCGAGCTGACGCTCGACGGCCTCCCGGATCTCCGGGATGTCGTAGCCGACCATGTTGGTAAGCACCCCGCCGAAGAAGTCCAGGTAGGTGCGACCCTGGGCGTCGGTGACCCGGCGGCCCGAACCGGAGACCAGCTCGATCGGCTCGGCGTAGTAGAGCGGCATCCAGGACGGCAGCACAGCCCTGTGCCGTGCCAGCAGGTCATCGGTCATCGGGGCAAACCTTTCGACGGCGTACGCGGATACCGCACGGTCCCACCGCCGGCCAGTATGGACAACTGCCACTGTGTAGCGCAGCTGGCGCGCCCTCCTGACAGTGCGTCAGGGCACCCGGTCCGCGCCGTACAGGGCCGCCGCACCGGTACGATCCGGCGGTGCCTGAGCTGCCCGTACCGCTGCCCCGCTGTGCGCCGGGTGAGCCCACCGCAGGCATCGCCGCCTGGGTGTGCGCGGACCCGGTCCGCCGCCTGGTCGCACACTTCGGCGGCACCTGGCCCGACGGCGACCTCACCGATGTGCTCCGCTTCCTCGACGAGTTCTCCGCCCGGCACTGGGACTTCCGCGCGGGCCGGGAGCGGCCCGACGCACGGGAACCCGACCTCGACCCGGCCACCGCCGCGCTGGTGCTCGCCTCGGCCGCCGCGCTCGGGCTGATCCGCCCGGCGCGGCCGACCCGCGGCGCGTACGCCCACCTTGTGGTGCTCGGCGGCCTGGCGCACGCCTGCGTACGCCGCGTCGCCTACGCCGCGCACCTGCTGCGTGCCGGGCTGACGGTCGACGGCGAGGTGGCGGTGCTGGGCAGCTTCCGGCCGCTGTCCGAGTGGGAACGCGCGACGCTTACCGACGCCGGCCTGCCAGTCGACGACACCGAGGTGGACGTGCTGGACACGACGGTCCGGCGGGTGTTCGGGGTGGCCGAGCCGGCGGAGCACGACGGGATCGACGCCGGACACCCGCACCACTCCTGGTCGTCGCGGACCTACCGGCCGGCGGGTCTGCCACCGGTGCGGGTGCTCGCCGCGCCGTCGAGCGAACCGCACCGGCGACGGGCGCACACCGCCGACACGCAGCGGTTCTGGGCCGGGCACGCGCAGCTCGCCCCGGGCGACGAGGTACTGATGGTCACGGCACCCATCTACGTGCCGTTCCAGCACTGCGACGCGCTACGCACCCTGGCGATCCCGTACGGCTGCCACATCGACACCGTCGGCGTGGACCCGGCGCTCACCGACCCGGCGGCGCTACCCGAGCAGACCCTCACGCCCGGCCGCTACCTCCAGGAGATCCGCTCGGCGATCCGCTCGATGCGCACCCTGCACTCCCCGCTTCACGCGCGCTGACGGCCGGCGGTGTCGGCGACAGCCTGGGCGAAGACCTCCGAGCGGTGCTCGAAGTTACGGAACCGGCCGTAGCTCGGCGCGGCCGGCGACAGCAGCACCACCCCACCGGCCGGAGTCAGCTCCCGGGACAACCGGACCGCGTCGACCAGGTCGTCGACCATCTCGGTTCGCACAGTGGGCAGGCCGGCGAGCGCCTCGACGATGCGGGCCCCGCTGTCCGGGATGCCGATCACCGTCAACTCCCGCTCGGCGAGGTGCTCGGCCAGCGGCGTGTAGTCCAGACCCCTGTCGGTGCCGCCGACGATCACCGTCAACGGCCGCCCGTCGTACGCGTCGATGGCGTGCATCGCCGCGTACGGGCTCGTGGCAAGTGTGTCGTCTACGAACGTCAGCCCGGACGGGTCGGTGATCTCGGTGAGCCGGTGGGCGAGCCCCTGGAACTCGGCGACAGCGATGGCGAGGCTGTCCTTCTCGGCCACCACGTCGATGCCGAGCGCGTCGAGCACGGCCAGGGCCACGCACAGGTTGCCCTCGTTGTGCCGGCCGACGAGCGGCAGCACGGCGCGCGGGAAGAGCGGCTGGTCGCCGAAGTGGAACCACTGGGTGCCGTCCAGGCCGGCGGCGACGTGGGTGGTGTCCGGGCGACCCGCCCGTACCGCCGGCAGCTCTCCCAGCTCGGCGGCGAGCCGAGGATCCGCGCCGTTCACCACTATCGTCTGCGGGTCGTGGGCGAGCAGGTTGAGCTTGTCCCGGTAGTACTCCCGCTCCCCGCCGTGCGCGTCAAGGTGCTCGGGGAACAACGCGGTGACCACCGCCACCCGGGGCGAGTCGGTGAGGTCGCTGCACTGGTAGCTGGACAGCTCCAGCACGTACAGCTCCGACTCGGGCAGGTCGAGGGTCGGCACGCCGATGTTGCCGCCGAAGACGTTCGGCCGACCCATCGCGGTGAGCAGGTGGCTGATCAGACTGGAGGTGGTGCTCTTGCCCTTGCTGCCGGTGACCCCGACGGTGCGCGCGGCGTGGTCGGCCATCCACAGCGCGGTGCCCTGGGTGACCGGAACGCCCCGTCGGCGCAGCTCGACGAGCCAGGGATGGGTCTGCGGCACACCAGGCGAGCGAACCACCACGTCTGCGGCGGCCAGCCGTTCGAACCCCGCCTCGCCGGTGACAAGCGGCGCCGCCTCGGCCAGCGGGCCGTCCCAGGGCAGCGACAGGAAATTGGCGCTGTCGTCGACGGCGACCAGATCGGCGGGGCCGTGCGCGGCGATCGCTGTCACAGCGGCCCGGCCCTCCCGACCGGCCCCCCAGACGGCGACGGTACGTCCGCGCAGGTCAGACAGGCGCAAGGGACTCTCCTCAGAGATCGCGGCGGCGACTGGACGGGCCCGGTCCGGACACGGCCGGACGAACCAGGGCCTAGTATGGCGTGTGCCCAACGAGCAACTCCGGCGGATGGACGCCTTCAGCTTCCCGTCCTACTCGATCGACTTCGTCACCGGCGAGGTGTTGTTCGACTACGCGTTGACCGGCCCGGCCGGCGAGCAACGATTCACCGAGGTGATCAACCTCCCGTTGCCGACGGAGCCGCCGTCGGACGAGACGGCTGCCACCCTCGGCCGCGTGTTGGAGCTGCTGCACCTGGTCGCCGGGGTCAGCTACTACAAGGCCGCCGCGCCGCCCCGCCTGGTGCTGCCGGCGCCGCTGGGCGCGGCCACCGTCGACTACGTCACCGCCGTCTACACCAAGGGCCTCGCCGAGTACGCGTACCGCAACCAGCTGCCGCACGTGCTCCACCTGCGCCCGGAGGTGCCCGCGGGTTCGCCGGAGCCGCCACGGGTGTACGACAACTCCGACCGTCGCCCGCTCTCCGCTGTCGGTGGTGGCAAGGACTCCATCGTCAGCCTGGAGGCGCTGCGCCGGGCCGAGATGGACCCGGTGCCGTTCTCGGTCAACCCGAACCACGTGATCGTCTCGGTGAACGAGGCGTCCGGGCTGACCCCCCTCGCCGCCCGGCGGCGCCTCGACCCGGCGCTGTTCGACCTGAACGCGGCTGGCGCGCTGAACGGCCACATTCCGGTCACCGCCATCAACTCGCTGATCGCGGTCGCCACGGCCGTCCTGCACGGGCTGGGTCCGGTGGTGATGTCCAACGAGCGCTCGGCGTCCGACCCGAACCTCGTCTGGGACGGCCACGAGATCAACCACCAGTGGTCGAAGGGCGTCGAGGCCGAAGGGCTGCTGCGCTCGGCGCTTGCCGAGCACGCCGGCCTGACTGAGCCGTACTTCTCCCTGTTGCGCTCGCTGTCGGAGCTGCACATCGCCAGGTTGTTCGCCGAGTTCACCCGTTACGACGACGTGGTGACCAGCTGCAACGCCGCGTTCAAGCTGCGTGACGCGAGCGAGCGATGGTGCCGGAACTGCCCGAAGTGCCGGTTCGTGTTCCTGGCCATGGCGCCGTTCATGCCACGCGAGCGGGTCACCCACATCTTCGGTGGTGACCTGCTTGCCGACGAGTCGCAGATCCCCGGCTACCGGGAGCTGCTGGGCGTGGACGGGCACAAGCCGTTCGAGTGCGTGGGCGAGGTCGAGGAGTCGGTGGTGGCCCTCGGCCTGCTCGCCGAGCAGGACCAGTGGCGCGACGCCCCGGTGATCCGGGCCCTGGTGGAGGCCGTCCCCGCGACAGCCTGGTCCGCGGTGGCCACCTCCGACGTCTTCACCCCCGGCGGCCCCAACCACATCCCTCCGGCCTACGCGAAGACCCTGCCCTGACCCCTGCCCTCAGCCGCGTCCGGCGGCTGGGGGTTCAGGGGGTACGCACTGCCTCCAGGGCCAGGAGGGCCACGTGGAGGGAGAGGCAGGCTTCCACGGAGTCGAGGTCGACGTCGAGGATGCGGGCGATGCGGGCCAGGCGCTCGTAGAAGGCCGGCCGGGACAGGTGGGCGGCGGCGGCACCGGCGGTCTTGTTGCGCCCCTGCTCCAGGTACGCGCGCAGGGTGTCGAGCAGCCGCTCGCGGGGGTGCCGGGCGTCGTACTCCAGCAACGCGCCGAGTTCCCGCTCCACGAACGTCTGCAACCGGGGCTCGTCGCGCAGCAGGTGTAGCAACCCGGCCAGGCCGACGTGCGGCAGCCGGAAGACCGGCAGGTCACGCCGGTCCCGGCGGGCCGCCTCGGCGATCTGCCGCGCCTCGACGAGCGACCGCCGCGCCTCCCGCAGGCTGCTCACCCCGGACCCGGCCGCCACGATCAACCCGTTCGGGGCGCCGCCGGCAGCCCGCGCCAGATCCGCGGCGTTCTCGACGGCAGTGGTGGCTCTTGTCGGCTCGATGCCGGCGGTCGCGCGGACCGCGCCGGTGTCGAGGCGTACCCGGCGAAGGGCGCTTGCGAACGCGGACAGCGCGCGGTCCTCGGCGGCCGGGTCCGGCAGGGCAAGCAGGGCGCCCACCGAGTTGTCGTCGACGGCGCTTGTCAGCCCGGTCAGCTTCGCCTCCCGCAGCGCCTGGCCGACGGCCTCGGACAGGTCCCGCAGTCGGGCCTGTCCGTCCTCGGGGCGGCCCTCCGCGGCGGGGTCGTCGGCGCGGTGCCGGACCAGCACGCCGACGAGGTGCCGACGGTCGAGCACCACGCCGAGCGCCTTGGCGCGCAAGGCGACCTCGTCCACCGGTCGGGAGTGGTCGAGCAGGGCGGTCAGCAGGGTGCGGTGGATCTGCCGTTCCAGCCCCTCGGCGTCGCGGCGGATCAGCCGGCCCAGCGCGAGGGTGGACGCGGCCCGCTCGATCAGGATGGTGAGCCGGGTGGGTGGTCCGGCGTTCGGTGGCGTCGACTCACCGGCCGGTCGGGTGGGCAGTTCCCCGCCAGGCGGCCAGCGCATCAGCAGCCGCCCCCAGTCCTGCCCCCGGGCGCCGACGACAGTCACCAGCCAGCCGCTGTCCGGGTCGTACGCCGTCCGCCCGGCAGGCCGGATCCGCCGGGAGTGCTGCTCCCAGCCGTCCAGCAGCAGTTCGGCGCTCTCCCCCGCCGGGTCGTACCCGAGGACCTGCCGGGACAGGTTCTCCAGCACCACCGGGCACCCGGACAGGTCGGCGGCCTGCCGGATCACCTCGGCGGCGTCGGCGCCCTCGACGGAGAGGTCGGTGAACCGCTGGTGAATCTCCTCGGTGGCCCGCAGTTCGGTGAGCTGCGCGTCGACGATGAGCGCGTGCACCGCCTCGGTGATCCGTACGAACGGGGTGGCCCGGCGTAGCTCGACAAGAGGCAGCCCGCGCCGCTCGGCGGCGGCGATCATCACCCGGGGCACCCCGCTGCCGTAGCGGCGGCCCAGCTCGACGACGAGCCCGGACACGCCGACGTCGGCGAGGTCGCCGATGAACGCGCGCAGCCCCGCGTCGTCGCCGGGCAGCCCGATCCCGGTGGTGAGCACCAGCTCCCCACCGCCGAGCAGGCTGGCGATGTCGGGCACCTCGGCGACGTGTACCCAGCGGACCCGACCGTCCAGCCCAGCCTCCCCGGCGACCACGCGCGGCGTACCGTGGCGGACCGGGTCCAGGGAGAGGACCTCACGGACGGTAGGGAACACGGCCGACACGCTACCGTCCGTGACGCCGGATCACGACATCTGACGGCGGCCGTCACCAGGGGTCGTCGCGGCTCAACTCCCAGCAGGCGACGGCGGTGGCGGCGGCGACGTTGAGCGAGTCGACGCCACGACGCATGGGGATGACCACGCGGGCGTCGGCGGCGTCCATCGCGGCCCGGGTCAACCCGGCGCCCTCGGCGCCGAGCAGCAGCGCCGAGCGGGCACGCTGGGCGGCGTCGAGGCGTTGGATCGGCACGGCGTCCGGCGCCGGGGTCATCGCCAGCACGGCGAACCCGGCCGCCTGGACCTCGGCGAGCGCGTCCGGCCAGGGGTCAAGCTTCGCGTACGGCACGGCGAACACCTCACCCATGCTGACCCGCACGCTGCGCCGGTAGAGCGGGTCGGCGCAGCTCGGCGAGAGCAGCACGGCATCCACGCCGAGCGCCGCGACTGCCCTGAAGATCGCGCCGAGATTCGTGTGGTTGTTGACGTCCTCAAGGATCACCACCCGGCGCGCGGCGGCGAGCACCTCGGCCGCCGTCGGCAGCGGCCGGCGGTGGAACGACGCCAGCACCCCCCGGTGTACGTGGAATCCGGTGGCCTTCTCCAGCACGTCCTGCGTTGCCGCGTAGACGGGCGCGTCGCCGGTGTCCAGGTCGGCGAGTTGGTCGATGCGCTTGGCGTCCACCAGGTACGACCGGGCCGGGTAGCCGGCGCGCAGCGCGCGGCGCAACACCAACTCGCCCTCGGCGATGAACAGGCCGTGCGGCGGTTCCCAGCGGGTACGCAGCTCGACGTCGGTGAGCGCACGGTAGTCGGCGATCCGGTCGTCGTCGGGGTCGGTGATCTGGTGGACGGGCACCCGACGATTCTGCCGGACGGCCACCCGGGCGCTCCGCCGCCCGCCTTTCGGGGCGTTTTGTCCGGCGAAGAACGGGAATGGCCGGCGGAGCATCGGACGCGACGGGAAGGACCAGTCAGGTGAGCGCTGATCACCCACCGCCGGGCGAAGCGGGCACTCTGCCACGTCGCCCGACCGTCGCGGACCACATCGTCTCCCGCCTGTTCAGCTGGGGCGTACGCCGCTACTTCGGCTACCCCGGCGACGGCATCAACGGCCTCACCTCCGCGTTGCAACGCACCAGCGGACGCGCCCAGTTCATCCAGGTGCGGCACGAGGAGACCGCCGGGTTCGCGGCGTCCGCGCACGTCAAGTACGGCGGCGGGCCGCTGGGTTGCGCGCTCGTGACAAGCGGGCCGGGCGCCATCCACCTGCTCAACGGCCTGTACGACGCCAAACTCGACCACCAGCCGGTGGTCGCCCTGGTCGGGCACACGGCTGTCACGGCCGAGGGCGGCGGCTACTACCAGGAGGTCGACCTGCTGGCTCTCTACAAGGACGTGGCCTCGGGCTTCCTGGCGCAGCTCGACCACCCGGCGCAGGTTCGCCACCTTGTCGACAGGGCGTGCCGTACGGCGCTGGCCCGGCGTACCGTCACGGCGCTGGTGCTGCCCTCGGACCTCCAGGACGAGCCCGCCATCCCGGACCCACCGCATGCGCACGGCTACTACCACACCAGCAACGTGCCGAGCAGCACGCCGACGGTGCCACCGGAGGCGGACCTGCGCCGGGCCGCCGAGGTGCTGCGCGGCGGGCACAAGGTCGCGATGCTCGTCGGCCAGGGCGCGCTCGGGGCGCAGGACGAGGTCCGGGAGATCGCCCACCGGCTCGGCGCCGGGGTGGCCACCGCGCTGCTCGGCTTCACCGCAGTGGACCACCGGGAACCGTGGGTGACCGGCGCGATCGGGCTGCTCGGCACCCGGCCGAGCTGGAAGTTGATGAACGACTGCGACCGGCTGCTGATCGTGGGCAGCAACATGCCGTACTCGGAGTTCTATCCACCGCCGGGGCAGGCCCGTGCCGTGCAGATCGACCTGGACGGCTCCCAGCTCGGGCTGCGTTACCCGACCGAGGTGAACCTGACCGGCGATGCCCGGCCCACCCTGCGGGCGCTGCTGCGCGAGCTGGGCCCCGGCCCCGGGCCGACCGCCTGGCGGGCGGAGATCGCCACTGCCACCTCGGCGTGGCGGCGGGCGCAGCGGGACCTGGCCGAGCAGAGCGCCGACCCGGTAAACCCCCAGTTGCTGTTCAGCGCCCTCAACGACCGGCTGCCCGACGACGTGATGCTCGCCGTGGACTGCGGCACCGCTACCGCCTGGTACGCACGGCACGTGCAGGTCCGGCCCGGCATGTTGGCAAGCCTCTCCGGCACCCTGCTGTCGATGGGTGGCGCCATGCCGTACGCGCTGAGCGCGAAGTTCGCCCACCCGGACCGGCCGCTCGTGGCGCTGATCGGCGACGGCGCGATGCAGATGAACGGGGTGAACGAACTCATCACGGTTGCCAAGTACTGGCGCGGCTGGGCCGACCCGCGGTTCGTGGTGCTGGTGCTCAACAACCGGGATCTGGCGTTCGTCAGCTGGGAGCAGCGCTCAAGCGAGGGAACCCCGATGTTCCCGGACAGTCAGCAGTTGCCGGACATCGGCTACCACCAGTGGGCGCAGGTGCTCGGGCTGCACGGCGAGTTCGTCGACGACCCCGCTCAGGTGCCGGGCGTCTGGGACCGGGCGCTCGCCGCCGACCGTCCTGTGGTGATCAACGCGCTTGTCGACCCGGCCGAACTGATGCTCCCGCCGCACTTCACCCTCGAACAGGCGCGCAACACGGCGGCTGCGGTGCTGCGGGGCGACACCGACTGGGCCGGGATCATCAGGCGCGGCCTGCCATCGACGATCAGCACCTACCGTCCTCGCCGTCGGGAGCGCTGACCGGGGCCGACAGGGCTTCCCGCGTGGTCTGGAGGATCTCCTCGGACAGGGGCGTCTGGCCCGTCGCACGGGCCAGCATGAGCGCACCGACCATCGTCGCGAGATCGAAGATGGCGCGCTGGCGGGCCTCGGTAGCGCCCCGGCCGGACGCGTCCTCGATGCCGGTCAGCCGCTTGAGGGTCTCCTGGACACCTGTCGCGTACGACACGCGTAGCGGACTGCCAGCGGACGCCCGGGCGGCGTCGGCGGCCAGCGCGGTGTTGGCGCATCCCGTGCCGGGTGTGTCGCGGTGCTCGGCCGACAGGTAGTGCCGCAGCAGCGCGGAGCGCGCCTCTGCCCGGTCGGGTAGGTCGTCGGAGAGCCGGTCCAGCAGGGCAAGGAGTTCACCGAACGCCGTCGTGGCGGCGATGCCCAGCAGCTCGTCCTTGGAGCTGAAGTGCTTGTAGAAACCGCCGTGGGTGAGCCCTGCCGCGCCCATGAGGTCCTGGACGCTCATCCCCGCCGCCCCGCGCTCACGGAGCAGCTTCGAGGTGGCGGCCACCACTTCCTCGCGGTGCCTCGCCGCCTCGGCACGTGACGTCCTGCCCATCGCGATTCCCCTCTCCCCGTTTCCCAACTATAGAGGATGACCCTAATCCAAAACTTGTCGCCGGCGTCCTCGGCAGTTAGATTATTGCCGTCATCCAAAACGCCCTGATGATCGGAGATCACCATGAGCACCTACCTGATCAACCACCTGCGCATCCCCGGCGGCGTCCCGAACGAGGCGGGGCTGTCATACCTGGAGCAGGTCGAGGCCACAGTGCACCCGTACGGCGGCAGGTGGCTCGCCCAGGGCGAGGGGGACGTGGTCGAGGGGGCCTGGCCGGGGTCCGTCGTCCTGATCGAGTTCCCCACCCGCGCCGATGCCGAGAACTGGTACAACTCGCCGGAGTACCAGGCGATCCTGCCCCTGCGGACCAACAACGCGATCTCGGACATCATCCTGATCGACAGCCTGGCCCCGGACTTCACAGTCGCCGGGTTCGCCAAGCAGGTACGCGCCGCGGTCGCCGCCGCCCGCTGAGGATGGCGCGAAGAGCACGGCGGCCCGGCCCAATGTGGGCCGGGCCGCCGTCGAGTTTCGCCGTCAGCCCTGGGCGGTCGAGCTGGAGCCGTCTGCCCTGGGCGGTTTCGGCGGTCGAGCCAGGGCTGTCAGCCACGGCGGTCGAGCCAGCGTTGCAGGGCCGCGCGGGGGTCCTGGCTGGGCTCGCGCTCGCGGTCGGGAGTGGCCGGGGCGCGCGGCACCGGGCGGCGGGGCTCACCTGCCAACTCGCGGCTGGGAGCGGTGAACGCAGTCTCCGGCTGACCCTTGACGGCGGTGCCGATGACCCGGGCAACCGCGTCGATCACCCTGGCCTGCACGGCGGAGCCCACCGAGTCGGTCGGGTCGTCCGGGTTGGCGGCGATGCCCGCGACGGCCACCTGCGGGGTGAAGCCGACGAACGTCTCGGTGGCGTTCTTCTCCGAGCTACCCGTCTTGCCGGCCACCGGCCGACCGTCGAGGATGCGGTTCACAGCAGTGGCGGTGCCGCCGTTGCACTGCCCGTACGGCGACTGCTGGCCCACCGGGCAGCGGGCGGCGTCGGTGGCAGCGCGGGCCACGTCGGCGTCCAGGACCCGCTTGCAGGACGGCTCACCGACCGGCACCTTCGCGCCCGTCGCGTCGGTCACCGAGACCACCGGCACCGGCGTGCAGTAGGTGCCCTCGGCGGCCACCGTGGCGTACGCGTTCGCCAGGTCCAGCGGGGTCGTGGCGGCCACGCCCAGCGTGAACGAACCCCAGTTGGCGGCGTTGTCCTTGGCGAACGCGGCGTCAGACTCGGCGCGGAACGTGATGCCGAGGCGCTGTGCCATCTCCACCACCTTGTCCTGGCCGACCTGCTCGGCGAGCCAGACGAAGTAGGTGTTCACCGAACGGCCGAAGCCGTCCCACATCATCCGGTACCCGTCCATCCAGTCCGGGTTGGCGTTGACCGGGCACCAGCGGCCGTCGCAACTGCCGGGCCCCTCCGCCGCGTACCGGGTGCGCAGCTTGGCGGGCGCGTCGAAGCCCGTGGACAGGGTCCGGCCCGACTCCAACGCCGCGAGCATCGTGAACAGCTTGAACGTCGAACCCGCCTGATACCCGTCCACGCTGGCCCCGCCGGAGATCAGCGGATTGACCGTGTTCGGGTAGTTGGCCTGCCCGTCCGGGTTGTCGGCCAGGCTGTAGTGCCGGTTCACGGCCATCGCCAGCACCTGCCCGGTGCCCGGCTGCACGGCCGCGATCGGCAGGGCGCGCTTGTTGTCGTACCCGTAGACCTTTGTCGCCTGCTGCTGCGCGGTGGCCTGGACCTCAGGGTCAAGGGAGGTGACAACCGTGTAGCCGCCCGAGCGCAGTGCCTGCTCCCGCTCCGCGGCCGTGGCGCCGAACGCGGGCTGGGTCAGCCACCACCGGCGCAGGTAGTCACAGAAGAAGCCCCAGTCGTCGTGCCCCTGCGCCACGGCGGTGCAGCCGTTGGGCTGCGCTGTGGGCTTCAGAGCCAGCGGCTCCGCCTTCGCCTGCGCGGCCTGCGCGGCGGTGATCGCCCCGGTGGCTGCCATCGAATCCAGCACGTACCCCCGGCGGGCCAGCGCCGCGTCCTTGTTCCCGTCGATCGGGCTGTACGCGTCCGGGGACTGCACCAGACCGGCCAGCAGCGCCGCCTCGGCGAGCGTCAACCGGGCCGGAGGCTTGCCGAAGTAGCGCTGGCTGGCCGCCCCGATCCCGTACGCGCCGGAGCCGAAGTAGGCGATGTTCAGGTAGCGGTTGAGGATCTCGTCCTTGCTGAGGCTCTGCTCCAGCGCGCTCGCGTACCGGATCTCCTGAATCTTGCGGCCGACCGTGGGGTCGGTGGCGGCGGCCCGCTCCTCGGCGCTGCGCGTGGGGTCGGTCTTGAGCACGTTACGGACGTACTGCATGGTCAGCGTCGAGCCGCCCTGCTCGGTGCCACCGCCCTTGACGTTTGCCACCAACGCCCGGAGCAGACCCCGCACGTCCGCGCCGCCGTGGTCGTAGAACCGCCGGTCTTCCGACGCCACGATCGCCTGCCGCATCACCGGCGCGATGTCCGCAAGCGCGACGTCCGTACGGTTCACGTCGTAGAACGTCGTGATCAGCGTCTTGCTGTCGTTCGCGTAGAGATACGAGCGCTGAGGGGTGGCCGGGGTACGCAGAGCCTCGGGCAGCGCGGCGTACGTGCCGATCGCGGACTGGGCGGCGAACCCGAGCAGCAGGTTGCCCGGCAACGCGGCCACGGCCAGGACGAGCCCGGCCAGCAAGCCGGCGAGCAGCACTGTGAACAGCCGCGACAGCGGCGAGCGAGGGGCGGCCATGGTCCCCAGGATTGCCACGAAAGCCGCCAACCGACCACCCTCGCGGCCCAACTGTCAGCAACTTCACCGCCCCTGACCAGCACCTGGCCAGTTGATCATGAGGTTGGCGGTGCGCCACGCCGGAACCGACCACGCCAACCTCATGATCACCGTGAGTGGGCGGGCGCGGGCGGCGGGCGGGAGTGGGCGGCGGGTCAGGGGGTCGGGGTCGTTAGGCTGGCGCTTGCGGCGTCGCGGACGGTTTCGCGGGGCATCAGGCGGCCGGAGCGGTAGCCGATGCCGATACCGGCGACCAGCACGAAGATCGCGCCGAACGTCTGCAGCGAGCCGATCAGGGCGCCGCCCAGGCCCAGCAACGGTGCCGCGATGATCAGCATGACGCCGTCGCCGAGGCTGAACGTGCCGGAACGGGCCACCGCCCACCCGGTGAAGAACCAGCCCACGCTGTAGAAGGTGGCACCAACCAGGACAAGCGAACGCGCGGTGGTGCCGAAGACCGGTGTCTGCTCGGTCAGCCCGGCGAAGGGCAGCATGAGTACCGTGCCCGCGATGCTTACCATCAGCCCGGCCACTGCCACCCGACGGCTGCGCGTGGCCGCCAGCAATCCGGTGAGGGCAAGCAGCGCGAGCAGGCCGAGCCAGACCGCCGCGACCCAACCGATGAGGTACGCCGCCTGTCCGTCGGCGGGATACGGGTCGTTGCCCACCCCGCCGTCGCTGGCCATCGCGACCACGCCGTAGAGGATGGCGTACGCGGGCAGCAGCCACACCGCGGCGCGTGCGAACCTGCGCAGCGACCAGGCCCAACTGGCGTTTGTCGCCGGCCCGGGCGGGGTCGGTTCATCGATGAAGGGCAGTACGCCGAAGCCACCGCCGCTGCGCCGGGAGCCCAGTGGGGCGATCGGGTCGTGCGCGCCGGGTACCGGGGCCGAGGACCACGTCCGGTTCACGGGATCCTTCATGCGTCACCTCGCTCGTCCACGAGCGGTGCGAGACGCGCCGGGGCGCCCCGATCACCTGGTCACCACCCGTCCTAGGACCGATCGTGGCAGGCTACGGAGCGCCCCATGAGTCTTTTTCGTATTTACCCGGCCGGTTGGCCGGTGTACGGATCAGCCGCGCTCGCGCTGGTCCGCCGGGTCCTCCATGAGGCTGGTCGGGGACACCGGCTCCGGGGCCGGCAGCCCCTGCGGCTTGTTGCCACCGGTGGCCTGCGCCTCGGCGACGCGTACCTCGTCGTGGATCTGCTGGGCGGCGTCCGCCGCGGCCTGCGCCGCCTCCGCGGCCTCACGCTCCACCTGGCTCGCGTGGTCGGCCGCCTCCGGTGCGGGCAGGTCCCCCACCATCTGGCTCAGCCCACCGAGCGCGCCACCCATGCCCTCCAGGGCCTTGGTCAGCTCGGCCGGCACGATCCAGACCTTGTTGGCGCTGCCCTGGGCGATCTGCGGGAGTGCCTGGAGGTACTGGTAGGCGAGCACCTTCTGGCTCGGGTTCGCCTGGTGGATGGCGTCGAAGACCGTGCGGATCGCCTTCGCCTGACCCTCGGCCTGCAGGATCCGCGCCTGCCGGTCACCGTCGGCGCGCAGCACCGCGGACTGCTTCTCACCCTCGGCCGTGAGGATCTGCGACTGCTTGTGCCCCTCGGCGGTGAGGATCGCCGCCCGACGGTCACGCTCGGCGCGCATCTGCTTCTCCATCGAGTCGCGGATGCTTGCCGGCGGCTCGATCGCCTTGATCTCGACCCGGGTCACCTTGATGCCCCAGCGGCCGGTGGTCTCGTCAAGCACCCCGGAGAGGTGCCTGTTGATCTCGTCGCGGCTGGTGAGCGCCCGCTCCAGGTCCAGCGAGCCGATCACGTTACGCAGCGTCGTGACGGTCAGCTGCTCGATCGCCTGGAGGAAGCTGGAGATCTCGTAGGTCGCCCGGACCGAGTCGACAACCTTGAAGTAGAGAACCGTGTCGATCGAGACCACGAGGTTGTCCGAGGTGATCACCGGCTGCGGCGGGAAGCTGACGACCTGCTCCCGCATGTCGACCTTCGTGCGCACCGCGTCGACGAACGGCACCAACAGGTTGAGGCCAGGACTCAGGGTGCGCTTGTACTTGCCGAGCCGTTCCACCACATCCTGGCGCTGCTGCGGAACGATCCGCACCGCCTTCGCCAGGGTCACGACGGCGATCAACGCCACCGCGATGAGCAGCACACCTATGAAGTCCATCCGTTCACCCTCTCGCTTCCGGCAGCTCGCCGGCGGAAGAAACATCGTCCTGCCACACCAGGGCTGTCGCGCCCCGGACCTTTATCACTCGAACCCGTTGACCGGCTTCGAAAGTCTGCGTCGTGTCGTACGCCCGCGCGGTCCACAGCTCCCCGTCGATCTTGACGAGGCCCTCCTCGGCGTTCACCCGCTCCAGCACCAGCGCCGTGGATCCCTCAAGGGCCTCCACACCGAACGGCTGCTCACCGCTCTCCAGCGCCGAGCGGCGGTGCCGCCGGACGACCGGCCGGGCCATCGCCAGGCTCAACGCCGACACCACAGCGAAGACGAGCGCCTGCACGGCCACCGGTGCACCGAGGGCCGCAGCGCCCGCAGCGGCGAACGCGCCGACCCCGAACATGATCAGGAAAAGGGTCGTCGTGAAGATCTCACCGACCGCCAGAATCACACCCAATACGATCCACACCACGGCGTCCACCACCCGATCGTGACACGGAAATGCACGAGCAGCCCACCCGTGATGATCAGTAGGCTCTGCGGAAACAACCGCACGGCCCGTATCAGACCGGCTGAACGAGGAGTTTCCATTGACGCTGGTGCCCGAGACCGCCCGGCAGATCGACATGCAGGTCGCCCGCGCTCAGGCCGACGGCCACGTCCCGTCACTGGTGCTTGGCGTCGTCCGTGACGGCACGGTGGCGCACCTCGCCACCGCAGGCGAACACCCCCGCCCCGGCGTCGACATTCAGTACCGCCTCGGCTCGATCAGCAAGACCATGACCGCCACCCTTGTCATGCAGTTGCGCGACGCTGGCCGGCTCGCGCTGGACGACCCGCTGGAGCGCCACCTGCCGGGAACCGGCGTCGGCGAGATCACAGTGCGCCAGATGCTCGCACACGCCAGCGGCCTGCAACGCGAACCCGACGGCGACTGGTGGGAGCGCGCCGCCGGCGTCGACCTGGCCACCCTGCTCGCCGGCCTCACCGCCGACAAGATCGCTCACCCGCCGCACGCCACGTACCACTACTCCAACCTGGCGTACGCGCTGCTCGGCGGAATGCTCGAACGACTCACCGGGACGCCCTGGATCGACCTCCTCGACGAGCGGATCCTCACCCCGCTCGGTATGCGCCGCACCACCTACTCGGCCACCGAACCGTTCGCCCGCGGCTACGTCGTCCACCCCTGGCACGACACGCTGCGCGAAGAACCCCGCACCGACACCGGGGCGATGGCCCCCGCCGGGCAACTCTGGTCGACAATCGAGGACCTGGGCCGCTGGGCCGCGTTCCTCGCCGACCCCGACCCGTCGGTGCTGGCCGCCGACACCCTGACCGAGATGTGCTCCCCCGTGGTGATCAGCGACCACACGGCATGGACGCACGGGCACGGTCTCGGCCTCGAACTCCACCGGGAAGACAACCGGGTGTACGTCGGGCACGGCGGCTCGATGCCCGGCTACGTCGCCTCGCTGGCAGTGCACCGACCCAGCCGTACCGCAGTTGTCGGCTTCGCCAACTCGTACGGCTTCCGTACCGGGCACATCGGCGCGCTCGGCCGGCAACTGCTCACCCTCGTGCTGGACGCCGAGCCGGCGCCGGTCACCCCGTGGCAGCCGGCCGAGGCCGCGCCGCCCGCCGACCTCGCCGAGTTGACCGGCCGCTGGTGGTGGATGGGCACCTCCATCGAGGTGTACGCCGACAGCGCGGGCGACCTGCACGCCGGCCCGGTCGGCGCACCCGACCTGCGCTTCGTGGCCGCCGGCCCGGACCGGTGGCGGGGCCGCGCCGGCGAGCAGGACGGCGAGATCCTCACCGTCCGCCGCGACGAGCGGGGCCGGGCGGTCGCGCTGGACATCGCGACGTTCGTCTACACCCGCGATCCCGACGACGAGCCCTGAGTCACGCCCACGTTCCGGCGGCGGCTGATCGCCGACGTCCAGCGGCGGCGGTGGTTGTCAGGCCGGCTCGGTGACGAAGTCGATGAGGCGTTCCATCGCGTTGATCAGGGGCGTCTCCACGTCCGCGAAGCTGTTCACCCGGGACAGGATGTGCCGCCACATGTCGGCCGGCTCGGCCACCCCGAGGGCAGCGCAGACGCCCTCCTTCCACGGGCGGCCCGGCGGCACCACCGGCCAGGCCGCGATGCCCAGCGCCGCCGGCTTGACCGCCTGCCAGACGTCGACGTAGGGGTGCCCGGTCACCAGCACGTACGGCGAGTTGACCCGTGCCACGATCCGGCTCTCCTTGCTGCCGGGCACGAGGTGGTCGACAAGCACACCGAGCCGTCGGGTCGGCCCCGGCCCGAAGTCACGCACCTCGGCGTCGAGGTCGTCGATGCCGTCCAGGGGCTCCACGACCACGCCCTCGATCCGCAGGTCGTCACCCCAGATGCGCTCGACGAGCGCGGCGTCGTGAATGCCCTCCACCCAGATGCGGCTGGCCTTGGCGACCTGGGCGCGGACGTTCTCCACCGCCACCGAGCCGGATGCGGTCCGTCGACGGGCCGCAGGCACCGGCGCGCGGGTCGGTCGGCGCAGCGTCACCGGGCGACCGTCGAGCAGGAACGCCGCCGGTAGCAGGGGAAAGTTGCGCCGCTTACCGTGCCGGTCCTCCAGGACGACGGCTCCGGAGTCGAAGCCCACCACCGCTCCGCAGAACCCGGAGTCGGCGTCCTCCACCACGAGATCGGGTTCGGCGTCCACCTCGGGGGTGACCTTCCGTCGCCGCCAGTCCCCCGCCAGCACGTCCTCGCCGTATCGCCCCGCCATGTCGATCACGCTAACGCCGCCAAACCCCAACCCCCACCCCGACACACCCCCCACGCCGCTCCATCCCCGTCGATCATGGAGTTGTGGTGCCCCACGAACCGTAGCTAAACGTCCTCTTTCGGCCACCACAACCCCATGATCGACGCTGGAGGTGGGTGCGGGCTCGCGGGGAGGGCGGGCGGTCGGAGCGGCAGCCGAGACAGGGCCGGTCGTGACCACGTACCCTTTCGGCATGTCCACCCCCGCAACGGGCGCGGCCACACTCGCGCCGCGCCGGTCGAGCCGGTTCGTTGCCTGGGTGCGCGCGTGGCGCGCCGGGTTGGTGCCGTTCGACGAGGTCGCCGACGCCATCGCCGGCGACGAGGAGCACCTCGTTGCGGACGCCCCCGGCACCTGGACCGACGTCCCGCTCGGCGCCGCGCTGCCCACCCTGGCCAAGCTCTCCCCGGACGAGATCCGGCTGGTGCTGCCTGCGCCGGGTGATCCCCGAGGCCTGCCCGGTCCTGGGGACTTCGCCGGTGCGGCGCTGGTGACGGGCGAGGCGGTGGTGGCCGGTGGGCTCGGGTTGATCCCCCAGGTCCGCAACCACACTTCGGGCTCGGGTGACTGTTTCGAGACGGTGCTGTGGCGCGTCTACCCGCTGCCGGCCAACGCACCCGCCGCGTCCCTCGCACTGCCCGGCGCAGCCGAGGCCGAGGCGGAGCTGGCTGCCGCGCTGGCCGAGACCACCGCCGCGCTGACCCGCCTCGACGTCGCCCAGTGGCGGCCCGAGTTGGCCGGGGCGCTTGCCGCGCTGCGCCGCCCCGACGGTGCCACCGACCTGCCGCCGGGCTTCGACCCGCGGGCACGCCGGCTGTTCGCCCGCGCCGCGGTGCTCGACCGGGTGCTCGCCCTGGCCGGCCACGCCGCACCCGGCGGTGCGATCAACAACTACGAGGCGCAGCAACGCGACGCGGCGCTACGACCACTCACCGCGGCCTGCCGGCAGGCCCTCGTCGCCGCCTGCAACGCCCCCCTGCGCCCCTGACCACGCCGCCGCGCGCAGGCATGATCGTGCTCGATCCAGGATGTAGTGGTGTCCAAGTAGGAGCGTTACCACTAAATCCTGGTTGCTGCGCGATCAGCGGCGGCGGGCCGCGACGGGGCGGCCGGCCGACGGTCAGACCTCGTCGAGCAGGTCGGCGACCGAGTTGACGATCCGGGACGGGCGGTACGGGTAGCGCTCCGCCTCGGTACGGCTGCTGATCCCGGTCAGCACCAGGATGGTCTCCAGCCCCGCCTCCAGACCACACAGGATGTCGGTGTCCATCCGGTCGCCGATCATCGCGGTGCTCTCCGAGTGCGCGTTGATGGTGTTCAACGCCGACCGCATCATCATCGGGTTGGGTTTGCCGACGAAGTACGGCTCCACCCCCGTCGCCTTGGAGATCATCGCGGCGACAGAGCCGGCGGCGGGCAGGGCGCCCTCGACGGACGGGCCGGTCACGTCGGGGTTGGTGCAGATGAACCGCGCCCCGTCGTTGATCAGCCGAACCGCCTTGGTGATCGCCTCGAAGCTGTAGGTGCGGGTCTCGCCGAGCACCACGTAGTCCGGAGCGAAGTCGGTGAGCACGTAGCCGACAGCGTGCAGCGCCGTGGTCAGGCCGGCCTCACCGATGACGTACGCGGTGCCGCCCGGCCGCTGGTCGGCGAGGAACTGACCGGTGGCAAGGGCGGAGGACCAGATCGCCTCCTCCGGGACGTCCAGCCCCATCCGGCTCAACCGGGCCGTCAGGTCACGCGGCGTGTAGATCGAGTTGTTGGTGAGCACCAGGAACGGCTTGCCCGAGGAGCGCAGCCTCTTGACGAACTCCGGCGCGCCGGGCACCGGCTGGCCCTCGTGCACCAGCACGCCGTCCATGTCGGTCAGCCAGCTCTGCACCGGCTTGCGGTCCTGCATCGATGATTCCCCGGGGGTGTCGGTGGGCGGTTGGGTCGTCAGGGGCGGCGGGTCGGCACGCAGCAGACAGTGGGGCAGGTGTCCCACATCGGCAGCTCACCCAGGCGGCGGCGCAGCTGCGCACCGTCCGGGTCGGTGCGCTCGGTGACCAGCTCACGGACCATTGCCACGAAGCGCGGGTCGGTGCCCGGTGTGCCGGCCCGGACGAAGTCCAGACCGAGCCGCTTGGCCGTCTCCAACGCCTCGGTGTCCAGGTCCCACACCACCTCCAGGTGGTCCGAGACGAAACCGATCGGGCTTACCACCACGCTTGTCGTGCCGTTCTCGGCGAGGGTGGCGAGGTGGTCGTTGACGTCCGGCTCCAGCCACGGCACCTGTGGCGGGCCGGATCGGCTCTGCCACACCAGGTCGTACTCCAGGTCGGGGGCGGCGGCCGCCGCGACCAGGCGGGCGGCCTCGTGCAGTTGCGCCTCGTACCGGCCGCCGTGCGGGCCGGCGCTGGCCGCCATCGAGGTGGGTACGGAGTGTGCGGTGAACACCAGCCGGGTGGTGTCGCGCCGGGCCGGATCGAGCTGGGTCAGAGCGGCCCGGACAGCGTCCACGTGCGGCTCGATGAAACCGGGGTGGTCCCAGAACTGGCGCAGCTTCTCGATCACCGGCGCGTCGGGGCCGACGGCGGCCCGGGCGGCGGCGATGTCCTCCTGGTACTGCCGGCAGGACGAGTAGCCGCCGTACGCGCTGGTGACGAAGGCAAGGGCGCGGGTGACGCCGTCGTCGCGCATCTGCGTCACGGTGTCGGCGAGCATCGGGTCCCAGTTGCGGTTGCCCCAGTAGACGGGCAGGTCGACACCGTTCGCGGCGAAGTCGGCGCGGACGGCTGCCAGCAGGTCACGGCACTGCTGGTTGATCGGGGACACCCCACCGAAGTGCTGGTAGTGCTCGGCGACCTCGGCCAGCCGCTCGGGCGGCACGCCCCGGCCGCGTGTCACGTTCTGCAGGAAAGGCATCACGTCCTCGGGCCGTTCCGGCCCGCCGAAGGACACCAGCACCACCGCGTCGTACGACATGGCCCCATTGTTCCTCGCCCGCCAGCACACCATCCGGTCGGGGCGGTGACCACCGGATCGCGCCGCGTTAAGAAGGGCCCCTTCCTATGCCTGAGGCGCTTGGGTTCTAGGGATCGTTGCAACGCCTGACCTGATCAGGGGTTGCAGTGTTCGAGATCCGTGGGGATCGCCGGCC
>NZ_JBNCNZ010000019.1:0-112862 GCF_049847245.1 Micromonospora sp. DT68 | reverse complement strand
CTGGCGAGCCGCCGAGATCACCTGCACCCCAAGATGATCCACCATGGACCGACCACCAAGTTACGAGACGTCCCTTAGGGATGGTCCACCGTCGCGTGAGCAGCGGCCGTCGCCGAAATCTCACTGGCGCTAGGGTCGAGATTTGCCAACTGCTGGACCGGTCTCCTGACCCCCCATGACCCCCGGCACCGGGGGAGCGCTCGAGCCCTCCCGCGCCGAACTCTGAGCCGATTCCACTTTGGGTTGCAGTCTAGACACCGGCTGTGTCGATCGGGTTGGCTCATGCCATGGCCGAGTTCCCGGTACGGCGAGCCACCCTGTGGCAGGACGCGGTCCGCCTTCTGTTGCTGCTCGACGCTGCTGCGGAACCCGTTGACACCGACGATCATGAGGTGCCCATAGGCGCTGTTGGCGTGGTTCACACCCAGGTGCGATTGCAGAAGCTGGACTTCTGGGTCCGCAACCCGGACTACCTGGCCAATGAGCTGCTCAACGACTACGAAGCCGATCCCGAATCGCCGGGGCTGGTCAATGAGGCGACGCGCATTCTGGCCGGCCAGGAGCCGGATCTGCGCCGGTTCCCGATGCTCAGGCATCGTTTCGGCGCTTTTGAGGACTTGGACAATGCGCTGGCGGTCCTGGTAGAGAAGGGATTGGCTCGTAAGCGTCATCGGGTGGGTGGTGATCGGATCCTTCAGCACAACTACTATCTGCTCCACCAGGGACGAGCGACAGCGGCTGGGATGATCAGTGAAGCGCCGTCGCTGCAGTGGTATCGGGAACGAACCCGCATGGTGGTGAGTCTCGTTGACGGCGTGGGCGGTACTCAGATCAAGGACCGGCAGTATCTGCAACGCGACTACGCCGGCACTCCCATCGGGTCCTACATTCCTGCGATCACCGAACAGGTCCGCGCACGGTTGGAGGCCTTACGTACGTCCGGCGCACCGGGGCAGACGCAGTTTGCGGCGGTGCCGCGATGAGCTTCGGAGAGGGCAAGGGGCAGGCTTGGACGCCGCCGAGCCCGGGTGAAGTGCTGCAGCAGGTGGCGGCCAAGTGCGCGTTGCCGGTCGAGGCGGTGGCGACCGCGTTGAGTGAAGTCGGGATCACCCTGCCCAGCCCGGTTCCTGCTCCCCGCCAGATCGAGGTGCAGCGGCTGCGGGTCGCGGGTACCAAGAGCGACGGCACCGCCTTCTCGATCGATCAGCGGCTGACCACCGGTGTCTGGGCGATCATGTATCCCG
This sequence comes from Micromonospora sp. DT68, assembly GCF_049847245.1. NCBI lineage: Bacteria > Bacillati > Actinomycetota > Actinomycetes > Micromonosporales > Micromonosporaceae > Micromonospora > Micromonospora sp. DT68. The sequence continues at coordinate 111,618 of NZ_JBNCNZ010000019.1, read as the reverse complement.
ACAACTTTGTCGGCAAGACGAGCATCCTGGAGTTCATCGTTTGGGCGCTGCGCGGTTCCCCCCGCCAACTGGCGCCGAACATCAAGAAGTGGGTCCACCGGATCACCGTCGACGTTGTCGTGACGGGCCAGGCGGTGCGGCTGGTCCTGGAACACGATGCCTCGCAGAATCCGAGCCGGCTTCGCTGCCGTATCTTGTCAGCGCGGAATGCCGCCGAGCTCACTGACGCAGAGGATGCCGAGCTGCGCCCGCTTGCCGAGGCCGGTGACGCGAAGCAGGTGGAGGAGCTGATCACCACCTTCATGATGGAGGCTCTCGGCCTCACCTACACCAGGATCTGGAACCCGGCCGGCGGGCTCGATGGCCGCGGCGCTGCGCAGCTGCATGGCTGGCCCGTGTACTTCGGTGCCTGTTACCTGAATCCCGGCGGCAGCAAGATGCTCCTCGGCGACTATCCATCACTCTCGTGGCTGCCCGGCAAGCTTCTGGAACTGTTCATCGGCATGCCGTATGCCTCGGTGCTGGCGCAGCTGTCGACGGTGTCCAAGCGGTTCGTGAAGCAGAGCAACCAAGCAGCGCACCGCGCCGAGCAGGACCAGGCCGCACGCCGAGCAGACCATGAGCGGTGGCAGCGGGAACTCGACGACGTCCGCGAGCAACTACAGCAGGCCCATCGCAGTGCCGGCCCGCTGGCAACAGAGGCCCTGGCGCGGGTCGACGTCACGCTGGACACGCTGCGAACGGCACGGCAGGCGTACGCCGATGCCGAAGACGCCGACCAGCGTGCCGAGCGTGCGGGCCTGTTGGCGCAGCAGCAGGTCATGGACGCCCGTGAGACCTGGCAGGCGCGCCGGGTGTTGGGCTTGCTATCTCCTAGTTGCTGTCCTCGCTGCGAGGAACCGATCGACGGCGGCCGTCATGTCATCGAGCGGAAGGACGCGTCCTGCGCGGTGTGCACCCGCCCACTGCCGCAAGTGAACGCCGATCTCGCGCAGGCACGCATCGCGGAGCTGGAGCGTGAGCTCGCCGGGCAACAAGACCTGCGTCGGCAGATCAGCGATCATCTGGGCCTGCGAAAGCAGGAATTGGCTCAGGCGCAGACGGACCATGACGCCGCCCGTGCCCGTCTCGACGGCATTCGAGCCGCGTCGGCCTACCAGGTGCTACGCGACCTAGAGCTACGCGCAGCGCGGCTGGAAGGCCAGTTGCAGGTGAACGAGACTACGCAGAGCGCGGCAGAGCCTGAGTCCGACACGACCGCAACAGTCCTCTCCGTCGCGCACAAGGTGCTCACTAAGGTGGTGACGGACGCCGGGAATCATCTCTTTCCGGACCTCAACCAGCAGATCGTCGCGCTCGCGCGTGACTTCGGTGTACGGGATCTGGAGTCTGTCGACTTCAAGCGCAACGGCAATCTCAACGCCACGAAGGACGGGGCCAAGACCCCCTTCGACGATGAGGGCTTCCCACCCGGGGAGCGCCTGCGGGTACGCATCGCCGTCGTCATCGCGATGCTGCGAGTAAGCATGCAACGCGGCGTCCCCGCGCATCCCGGTCTACTGTTGATCGACGCGGTGGGCAGCGAGGAAGTCGTCACACCGGACGCCACCCGGTTGGTGGCCGAACTCGAGAAGCTCAGCAAGCAGGTACCCGGTCTTCAGGTCATCGTGACGACCGCCAAGCCCGAGTACGTCGAAGGCGTCTTGCCACCCGAGAGAATCATCACCAGCAGCGGGCCGTTCATGTTCTAGCCACAGGGCATGTTTAGGTGGCAGCAGCGGACGAGAGAAACCGGGAGGCGTGAATGGGAGCCGCCGAGGACGCTTTGACGTCCTGGGCTGCCACCGCGACCGACCAACAACTCGACCTCGGGCCCTCTCTCTCCGACTTGGGCGGCGCTGACGTCATCATCGCCGAAGCGCAGGTGCTGGCCACGGGTCCCCACCTGCCCCTGCTGCTGCAGTCGCTGGTCAACCCCGACGTCCCGGCAACACAAGACACCCTTGCCGCCCTGACACCCGCCATCGACCAAGGGTTCCGGCAGCCCTACCGCGCCTGGGTGCTTCTGGAAGCATGCGAGATCCTGAACAACGAGCCGGTTCTGTCGAACGCCTACGGCCGGAAAGCGGCTACAGCGCTGTTACGGCACGCTGAGGCGGCACTCGACGGCGGAGAAGACCCCGCCTATGCCCACCCAGCCATCGCCGGGTTGTTGCCGCTCTGCCTCGGCGGATACCTCAACCACCGTCGGCTCACGGGATTGCTGACCGATATCCGGGGCGACGAACCGCCGGACGCGCTGCATCGGCTGCCCCTTCTCATCGGTATCGCCTACGACCACTACCGCGATGACGGCCTCCTCGGCGTGCTGCACACGCTGGAGCATGCGCCGGCGCTGCCGCCAGCCGCCCGCAACGACGCCCGATACGAACTGGCACTGGCAACGCTGAGCGCAGCACTGCACGCCGACCAAGCAGACGAAGTCATGCGGCTTCTGAAAGTCGCGGCGCTGCGCCTGGCAAACGTCGAAGACGCCGAAGAAGCACGCCTGGACGCTCGCGCCTACCGCCTGGCCGTCACCGCTGCGCTCGCCTTCGCCGACCTCGACGGCCAGCGGACCAGCACCGTCCGCGACCGCCTCGTCAGCACAGCACACGACCTCGACGCTACAGTTGCGCAACGTTTCGCCTGGGCTGCCCGCAGGCATCAGCCACCCTGGCTGGAAGCCCGCGGACACACCGAGGCAGCGTGGCATCAACTCGTTGCCACCCTGCGCCACGTCAGCACGCGGCTGCTGGAACCGAGCTGGCTCGACGCCACCAAGGTGCTCGCTGAGGTCTTGCAGGTGTATCAGGCCGGCCGCGCCGTCTACACCACCTCCGCCGGGGACGGGCTCGAACAGATCCTCGCTCCTGCGGTCGAAGGGGCGTTCATCCAGGAGATGGCGCTGCTGTACCACCTCGAACAAGCCCTCCAGCACGACGCAGAACTGAGCCGGCACCCCGATGCGCAGCAGCTAGTAAAGAGGGTGCAGGCCCGACGAGGCGCCCTACAATCGGGCGCCCCAGCGGAGCCGCCGGGAAAACCTGTAGCCGGACAGCCGTTCTCAACATGGCTGCCCGATAACCTCGACCCCGCCGTCCACCACAGAATTCTTGGCGTGCTCGACGACCACGCTCGCGGTTTCGCACTCACCGGCAACGTCCTCCTCGACAGTCAACTGGAATCGTTGCACGCCGCGCTAGCTGAAAGCCCCGCATGGAAAGAACCAGCGCGCAGCTACTTCACCAGTCTGCAAACCCACTTCCTGAGATTCCTCCACGACCGCTTCGACGCTCAAGCCGACAAGCTCGGCGCCATGACCGCCTACCTCGGCCCACCGAAACCGGGCCAGAAGCTCTGGTTGGAAGAGGACGTCCAGAACGACTGCCTCCAGTACCTCACCGGCATGCTCGAGCCGGGCAGCGTCCAGCGGGAAGTCATCGACGTCGCCTCCGGACGCACCGACATTACTTACACCCCGCAGCCCGGCATGCGCTTCATCATCGAAGTCAAACGGCACGAGAGCAAATGGACCCGCGACGGGCTCGAAGCCAAGTACAGCGCGCAGGCCGCCAACTACACCGCTACAACTCCACCGTTCTGTATTCTGTTCATCGGCGATCACAGCAACCACAGCAAGGGCTACACGAGCCTCCAGGACAGCGTCTGGCACACGTGGCTCGCCCGCAGTCCCACGGAGACGCCAAGATTCATCCTGATCGGTGTCCTGCCCATCGGAGGTTTCACCCCTTCTGAACTCACCAGGCGAGCTCGCCTTTCTCGCGCGCGACGCACTGCGCAGCCTAGGGCCGCGCAGTAGCCCCCGACTGCCCGACTGTTCCAGGAACCTCACCCGGCGGCGACGCCACGACAAGCTGCGCCCGGCCTGGCTCGGGAAAACTCGCTGCACGGGCCATGTTTCATCGGCACGAAGCAGTATTTGGTTCGCGGCAGAGTGGCGCACGACTGACCGTTACTTAACCTGCAATTGGATGGTCTGCAAGTCTTCGGATTTCTCGGACGAGCGCGAGAAGGTTAATGACGTCATTCATGGTTGCCCGGACATGATGAGAGCCGTGAGCAAGCCCATTCCTCACGTTCTGAAAATTACGTATCTGATCTAGCTGATCCTGATCTAGAATTCCCTCCTCGGTAAGTACCGCGCCAATCCGGGCGGCTAGTGGCTGATAATCGACATCAGCAGCAAACGCGATCATGGCCATGCAGGATTCGAGAAGAGCAAAACTGATCAGGAATAAGCCATCAAGCACAACACTGTTGCGCGATTCTTCGAAACCCACGGCCAGGGTGGACTGTATCTCCGAAACGCGCTTATCTACGTCACTCAAGGGCAGTGTTTCTGGGGGCGGCTCAGGGAGAATGATCAGTTCGAAGCTCCAGCCCGGAGTGGATTGAATTGCTTTCCTGAGTCGCCGAAGTTTCTCCACTCGCGCCTCGTCCTGAAGTGCCCGCCGACCTACAACGATCTCGTATACCACGCCATGTCGCCCATCCGTGGCCACGGCATCCAGGCGCAAAGTTTTCAGTGCTTCTGGCAGAATCCCAGCGGAAGGTTCAAAATGCAGAGTGAATCCATTCGGGATCGACCCAATCCGACCTTGGACTTCTTCTCTCGTCACACGCCGATCCACAGGATCTCCTCCTCATTGACCGGAAGCCCAATCCTTACGAGCACAAAAGCTTCTCCCCAGGCCAAACCTTCTACTAGCGCTTCGGAAGGATTGAGGAGACGAAGGCTCGGGTCGAGCGGCCGTCGCGAGCCAGATACGTCTCTTACCAGCTGGTCGTCCACAATAACTCCAGGCAGAAGCCCATCGACTATCGGCTTGAGGCAATTGTCGACATCGAGCCTTTCGCCGGGCTTTTCGCTCCAGACGTCTACGTCGTAAAAATATGTAACCCCAACTGCCACCGGACAGCTCAGCGGGAACTGATCGCCCATCATGGTTTCGGAGCGCTCTCGAACGGCAGCGATCCAACTCGCTTTACGCTTCGAGTTTTTGGTCTGCGCCGACACGGGAACCCCTCTAACGGCGAAGTCCCACAATGTGCACCCGCCCGTACTCGGTGGCCGACTAGAGCAGCCTACCGCCCCTGAGCGCTGGCTGGCACAGGCTCACTCGACAGATTTCGGGCAGAAGCCGACATGCGATCAAGATGGACGCGGCGTGCAGCTGACCACATCGCGTGACGCAAGCGCCAGGGCGCGCTCATGTACCGGTGAAAGGGGAATCGGTGGGTTCCTCGGTCGGGTAGCGGTACTGGGTGATGCCCAGGCTGTACTTGACGTCCGGATGCAGGTGTAGTTGGGCAGCCGCACCGTCTGTGTCGTCGGTCTGCCAAACGAGCAAGCCGCTGTCGATGGCCTCATCGAGCATGTCAGGATCCGGCCGTAGGGCACGTGGGCCGTACAGGCGTATCACCTGGTAGATCAAGTGCAGCACCTGCACATCCGGGCTAAGGCCGTATCCGTACAGCACCCGGTGAAGCCGTCGCCAGGTGTTGTCGTCGAGCACGTCGGGGTTGAGCTCAAGGGCGATGGTGTCCTCGGCGCGGCGCAGATAAGTTCCGTCGAGGCGAATGCGGCGGGTTAGCGACGTGACCGCTGCGGCGACGCGGTCGATGGTCCAGTCGAGAATCTGGGCGATCTCGCTCAGGTGCAGCCCGTGGCCGAGGGCCGCGGTGAGCACGGCGTGGACGCGGGTCGGATCCGCGCGGTCGTGTGGCTGCGCGGTCTGGGCTTGGCCGAGTCCGGTGGCCAGCCACTCAGGCCACGGCAGGTCGAGTCGCTCGGCTAGGGCGCGCAGTGTGCTCGCCGAGTGCTGGTGCAGTTCGTGCGCTCCGGTGAGCCGGCGGACGGCGGCGATGGGCAGGCCCAAGAGTGTGGCGACCTCTTGGCTGGTCACGCCTCGGGCGCGGGCATGGGCGAGCAAGAGGTGGCCGAAAGTGGACGGTTGGCCGCTCATGATCGCAGAGAGATCGGGCCGTCGACCGGGTCCAGGTCGGTCAGGGCATGCAGGGACAGGCCTCGATCGGCCATCCAGGCGGTGGCGTACCCGTAGAGGTAGACGCTGTCACGGAACCCTTGCCGGGGAGCTGTCGTCGGCGTGAGCTTCAGCGGGGCAAGGACCTGTTGGGCAAGGCGTGTCTGGTCTTGGCGTCGCTGGTCGATCAACGGGGCGTCGGCGGTGTTGCGGCCGGTGACGGTCAGGAAATTCAGGTGAGCTCGCAGCGCGGGCTGGGCGGGGTACGGCACGGGGATGGCGCCGTGGTGGGTCAGCAGTTGGCTGCCGTCGATGTCTAGGTTATTCACGCGCCAAGCATGCGGCACTGCCGTGTGCACATGACCGATGCTGTCGAGCGGGTAGACGAGGTGTAGCACCGCGGCGGCCGCAGCATTCGTGGACACGGTGCGGTGGATGGTGGCCGCCACGATGGGGGTGAGCGGGCATCGCAGTAGGTGCTGCTGTCCTGTGGCTCGTCGGGGTTGGTGGCGCAGCCATAGCCCGTGCCGGAACAGGGCGGCTTCGGTCGCGCGGAGGCGCAGCATCGCGGTCGCCTGGTTGGCGGCCGTGTAGAGCAGGGCGGCGAGCCGGACGCTGAGTGTCTCGCCGATAGCCGGCAGCGCGGCCCGGACCTGCGCGGCAGCCGGCCGGACGCTCCGGTCGAGCGGAGGTAGACGCAGGAGCCAGGCTTGAACGGCGTCGAACGTGGCCCGCCAGGCCGCGTCGACGTGGTGTACCTGGTCGGCGGGTAGTTGCCGCTGGCAGGCGTAGCGGAAAGTGAGGAAGCCCGCGTGCGGCATGGTCAACGCCGCGATGTGCCCGAAACCGTCGGGTCGGTGGGGCGGCCTGCGCGGAACGAGGTCGGCAAGGGCGTGCAGGTGGTGGGGGAAGGCAACCGTGGCGGCGTCAAGCCCGGCGAGTGCCGGCGCGGTGCCGGGTGTGGTGGCGTCGACAAACCACACCGTGCCGGCTCGCGCCGCGTGAGCCAGGCTGACCAGATCGTGGATTAGGTCGGCGGACAGGGTGTGGGCGCGGTCGACGACCACATGCTCGATGTGGTGTCCGACCGCCCAGGCATGGGCCAGGTGCCACCAGTCGCGTCGATGGTGCGCCAACCGGGGATCAAGGTGTTTGCCGAGTGCAGCGAGCACGGCCAGGGCGAGATCGGTGCGGCCGGTGGTTCCGGGTGTCGGGTGCACGACGAGCACGCCACGGTCCAGGTCGTTGATCCGGGTGAGGAGTTTCACGGTGGCCGGGGTGTCATCGGGATCGCCAACGATGACGATCCGTGGCCGGTCGGAGTCAGCTGGCATCGCCGCCGCCGGCGTTGAGCGCGAACGCGTTGTCGATGATTTCGAGATCCAGCATCGTCCGGCGGGACCGTTTAGCGAGTAGGTAAGCGGTGGAGGAGAACAAGGCCCAGTTGCGCCAGATGCCATGGGCGAATCTGTCGTCGATGTAGTGCAACAGGTCGTCGTCGGCGTCGGCGTAGAGCCGGTGGTAGGAGCGCATCACCTGCGGCACCTCGGTCCGGCTCATCGGGGTGAAGTTCTGTCGCCGCCAGACCCGCGAGCGCAGCATCGGCTGGCGCGAGAGCACCTCCCAGCAGCCGTTGCCGCCGACGTAGAGCAGCCCGAACGCGGTGTCGTCATGATCGTGCAGGTAACGCAGCAGCTCGATGCACTCCTCGGGCAGTCGCTGCGCCTCGTCCACCACCACCAGTCGGGGCACGCGGGCGAGCTCACGCACGAGCGCCGCAGTGAGGTAGAACCGGTTGTCGCGGCGGGCCGGTGGCGTGCCGGTGAGTGTCTGCAGCATCAGGTCAGCAAGCAACCGCATGGTGGGCCGGGCCGGAAATGCGATAGTGACCACCTCAATGCGGTCGGTGGCGCGGGTCCGTGTCGCGAGCGCCGAGGTGCACGTGCGAGTAGCGAAGGTCTTGCCCAGTCCCGCAAGGCCGTGGATGACCCCGACTGCCAGGTGCTCTGCGGTGTCGGTGACCACATGGCGGGCCATCTGCAGCTGCGGCGTCGAGATTCTCCGGGCACCCGGTGGCCCGGCCTCCGGAGCCCGGCGCGTCACCATCGCTCGTCCTGGCAGACATCGCCCGACGTGTGCTCCGGCGCAGCGAGCAGGTCATCAAGGGGTATGGGGCCGTCCAGCGGAACGGGTGGGCCGATGCCGAGCAGGCTGGTCGACACCGGACCACGTCGCTGCGCAAGGGGACCGTCCGGATTGCGGGAGTCGAGCGCGGCGACGTCAGCTGGAGTGATGAGCCGGGACTCGGTGACGGGCTCGCCGGCGGCAGCCAGGGCCGCCAGCCGGCGGTGCCCGCGGCGGCGGGCGGCGCGTTTGGTCGCCGCCGCAGCGCGTTCGGCCGCCCGGGCGGCGGCATAAAACTGTTCGGCCTGCTCGTCAGAGATCGCGTTGTCCGGATAGCAGGTGCTCAGGTACCGCTCGTCGAGGTAGACGTGCACGAACCGGTCATCATGCGGCATGTAGCGCAGCCGCACCCGCTGGCCACGGCGCTCGCGTAGTTTCCCGGCCGGGCACACGTAGACCAGGTTTCGGAAGTGGATGCCGTCGGCCTGAATGGTGCGTGCGGTGTCGGCGAGCAGCAGATGCCGCAACTGTTCCTCGGGGAACATGCGCAGCGGGGTCGGGTCGGCCGACCAGGCGGCAGCCGAGGTTCGCCCACCGATGCCGCTGTGGATGTGCTCGGTGTTGTACCAGCTCACCCAGGCGGCGAATCGTTCGACGAACACGCTCCACCGCATTGGCAGCATTGCCGGATCGCCGGCGGCGGCTTGCTCGGCGTAGCCGGCGCGGGCCCGGGAGCGGTCGTCCAGTGGCCCGGACAGCCGATTGTTGAGATCGCGAGGGCCTGCGGTGAAGCCCGGCAACATCGTCAACAGGATCTGGTCGACAGTGCGGTTGACCCGCTCGATCTTGCCCTTGCCGTTGGCGTGGTAGGCAGGCAGCACGTGCACTTCGATGCTGAGCGTGTGCGCGGCGGCGCGTACCGCGCTTGCGGCGAACTCCATACCACGGTCCAGGCGCAGCATGCTGGGCACACCACAGGCGGGGCCGGTGTCGTCGGGCAACACACCCATACGCAACGCGGTCAGCACGGTGCCGGCGTGCGGCGTCAGCGCGATCGCCCAACCCACGATGACACGGGTCGCGTCGTCGGTGAACATCGTCACCCACGGTGTCGTCGCCGGCCCGCGCGGCGGTAGGACGAGGATTGGCAGGTTCTTATGGTCGCCTTCCCACACCTGGTTGCGGTGCGTACCGCGGCGCCGCAGATAAACCAGCCGCGCCCGCCGCGCCCGGTCGCCTTTCGTAGCCGCCGCAGCCGCCGCCGGAGTGAGTTCGGCGGCGAACGCGCGGTAGAAGGTCCGCAGCGACACGGGCGCGGCCTGGGACCAACCCCGAACGAACTCTTCGGGCAGCGGCACGCTGGCCACCGTAGTGCGCCCGGCCAGCACAGCGCTTCGGGCTCGGTGAACAGCCGCGATGTTGCCGCGGAAGTCGACGTAGGCGTCCCGGTCGGTCTGCGACAGCTCAAACCGTGCCGGCTCGCTCGGTGTGGTAGCCAATCGCCGCCACACCGAACGTTCCGTGACTCCCAACCCGTCGGCGGTCAGCCGCACGAGCGCCCCGCTGCATTCGCCGCAATCGCGGGCTTGCCGCAGCCGGTGTAGGGCAGTGCTCCACTGTTCCGTGTTGGGGCGTGCCACGTACCGCCCTCCCTCGCCAAGATCGCGTCACAAGATCGAAGGCAACTCCTGCGCCTGCGGGATGCCTTTGCGGTCACTGACTACGCTGCCCCTCCTGCCTGCCACGCATCAACTCCACCCGAGGCGCTCCAGGGCACGGCGTGCTACCCGTCGCCGGTTCGGCCACGAAACATCGTGCTTGTCGATGCCGGATGCGTCGTCGTCAACCTCCGGAGGTGCAAGGTCGTCTGCAGGGACGGTTGCGGTAGCGCCAAGCTCGGGACGAAGCAGTCTGCTGAATCGCTGCGGCTGAAATTCGTCGATCTCCCACCCGGCGGATCCGCCCACCAACTGGTGCACCGTCACGAAGCGGGAAGCAACGTCCTCTAACGTCCACGCGCCCCGGTTGAGCCCGGCGCGGACTTCCGCAGTGAGCATGTCGCTCATGCCGGCCTCCTCGATCAGTTCCACCATCGTCATGATCAGGTCGGACCTGGAGGCAGCGTCACCGGCGGCGAAGTTCTCGGTGACGGCGCCGCGGGCGTGCTCTGCCACGTGGGGCAGCAGTGCCCGCAGCCCCGGCGGCGGCTGCCCTCGCCGGTCCCGGGTCATGACTGCGGTCGCCTGGACGATTGCGTTGATCCCCGCGGCGTCGACGAGCGTCGCTACCAGCCGAGCCGGGTCATCGACGGTGGCCTGCTGCAGCAGCGCGGCCAGCCAACTCACGGCGGTGCTGCGCACGTTGCCTGTCAACGTCGCGGCGTCAGACAGACGCGGCACCAGTGTGGCGACGAACGCGGCCAGTTGCGCCGTCGCCGGCGGCTGCATCGCCAGCGACAGCGGCCCTGCCTTGAGCAGGGCACGCAGGGCAAGGTCCTCGTCGTCGCCGGTGACGATCGACGCGAACTCACCCCGGCTAAGGGCGTGTTCGTCGGTGACGACACCGAGCAGCGCCTGTCGCACGAGCGAGTCGGGAACGTCGTCCTGTGGGATACCGAGGGCGAAATAGCGGTCGAAATATGCGGGGTTACCGACCCGACAACCCCGTGCGGGTCTACCGTGCGTCACCTGGATGCCGCCCATGGCCGGGAAAAGATCACGCAGCACGGTGTACACAGGATGGGCGAGCTCGGCCGGGACGTCCGCGTCGCGGATTCGTGCCGGCCAGTCCGGTGCGCCGGTCTCCGGGGAGGCCAGCGCGGCAAGGTCCAATTGTCCGGTCAGATCTCCACGCCAGCTCGGTAGCCGGTCATACAACCGCGGAAAATGCAGACGCAAGTGGATCAGCACGAGCAGGTCCACGACGTCGATCTCACCCTTGCCGATCAAGGGCAGATACGCTCTGCCCTGGGCCAGGTAACGCTGCACCGACCTGACGGTGGTCATCGTCCGCGCCATCAGGTCCTGGTACGCCAGAGAGAAGCGGTCGGCGGCATAGTTGTCGAACTCATGCCCGGCCTCGCTGACGATGCCGGTCAAGCTGGTGCGCAGCATCCGGTCGAGCTGAGACCGTTGCGCCGGCGGAATCGGCATCGGATACTGCACGATCTTCTCGAGATACTCCAACGCTCGGCTGGTACCGGACCCCACGGTCGCGGAGCTGCTCAGGACGTCGATTACGGTTGCCTGGTCGTAGGCGAGCAGGTAGTGCACGCCGGGAAACCGGCCCAGAAGCCGTACCGCTTTCAGCAGAGCCGCTAGCTCAGCGGCGTCCAGCCGATCGATGTCATCGGCCACCACCAGCACCGGGATGCCGAGCTCCCGCAACTGCTGACAAGCCTGCTCGAAGCGCATGGACCACGGCTTGTCCTGACCGAACCGGCCCCCGATCGCCGAAGCGACATCCGCCGCCGGCTCACCAGCAACTGGGAGCAGTCGCAACGCCGCCGGCGCGGCCACCTTCGCGCACGCCAGCAACGCTTCCCGCGCCTTGGCCGCCCTGCTCTCCGGCGGAAGCGCCGAGGCGATGGTGGCGAAGAACTCCGCCAGCAGATCGGCGACACTCGACGCCGCCCACGGAGTAAAGCGCACGACCATCCACGGCGGCGGCAACTCCTTCTCCACCAGATTGATCAGAGAGGTCTTCCCACCACCCCACGGGCCGACCAAGCCGAACACCGTGCTGGGTCCTGCCGATCCTGCCTCCTGGATGACGTCGGCGACCCGGAGGGCGAACCGCGACCGATCGAGAAGATCCTCATCGCCGCTGCCTATCGGTTCGTCTGACCAGGTACGCGACACGCGCCCATCTCCTCAGCATCATGAATAGAGCCCAGAGATTAACGATTCGGGTGTCGAGCAGTCACGGATCCGGTGAACGCTGACGTGACGCCGTGCAACGGTCGACACGGCTGCGGCTGTTTAGGGGCGGCGAAGCACACAGACCACCTTGCCGAGGATCGTCGCATGGTCTCCGGGTATGACGGGGTACAGCGGGTTACGCGGCACGAGTTCGGTCCTCCCGTCGCGAGCGCGGTAGACCTTGACTGTGGCCTCGCCGTCGATTGAGGCGGCAACGATGTCGCCGTTGTCGGCCACCGCCTGCTGTCTCACGACGATGACATCTCTATCCCCAATACCAGCCTCGATCATGGAGTCTCCTCGCACTCGGAGCGCGAACAGCGTGCCGCGGCCGACCATCGTGGCGGGTAGGGACAGGATTTCCTCGATGTGCTCCTCGGCGAGGATCGGAGCGCCGGCGGCGATCGAGCCCAGCAACGGAACGCTGACCCCCGACGGAGCAACTGACGTCCCGCGGGTGTCAGCTGTGGTCAAAGGGCGGGCGTCAACGGCACGAGGCCCGCGGGCTGCACGGCGCAAAAGGCCGCGCTGCTCAAGCGCCTTCAGGTGATGCGCGACCGACGAGGGAGAACTAAGTCCGACCGCAGTACCGATCTCGCGGACGGTCGGCGGGTATCCATGACGTTGGACCCACTCACGGATAACCGTCAGGATTTGTTGCTGACGAGGGCTCAACTCCGGTGGCGGATCCGCTCGGAACATGCCCGCACCATACCCCAGACTTCGATCATATGTGCTAATCGACGGCGCGCCGGGCTCGGCGGACCACTGCCAGTGCGCTCCCTGAACGTCGCAGGTCGGAGACGTCGGTGGTCACGCCTGACCACAAGCGATCTACTGCGGCGACAATCAGCAGCCCTCAGGAGGAGCACTGACAGTCGGTGGCAAACCTACTGACGTTCGCGTGGCATTCAACAGACCCCACTCCTCCCACCCAGCTCCTAGGCGTGGTGCCACAGGTCAACTGCGAACTGCGCCGACCGACCGACGCGCGCAGGCGATGATCGACTCGGGCTCCTTGAAACCGCGGCATCCACCCCAGCCGGACACCCCGATTACAAGGAACCCGAGTCGATCAACCACTAGAGGCGCCAACAACACGGGCTCCCAGCGCCCCGAGCGCCCACCGAATAGCCCTCCGCCGACGGCGAGCAGCCGGAGGCTTCTGAGTGCCGGCACGTAGTCGGGCTGGGTGATGGTCGGCCACAGAGCGGGGCCGGCCATCACCAATATTGCTCAGGCAGGACGTCGCCACCGCCCGTACAGTCACTGACGGTTGATGGCGTTTTGCACATTGCCTAGGTGCGGGCGTACGCCGCGCGGGCCTCGGCCACCTCCGCGGCCTGGCGCTCCCGCCAGCGGCGCTGGTTGTCCCGGTTGCAGGCGCGGCAAGTCCGCCGGTATCGCCCGGTCGACTCGTCGATTTCGCGGGCGTGCCCGTTGCGGCAGGTGGGCGCCTGTGTGCGCGCACGGCAGTTGTCGGCATGACTGATCTGCCGCAGGTGAGTGGGCTCGATGCAGTCCTTCACATCGCAGAGGTGGTCGACGTCCAGGGCCGGGTCGTAGCCGCCGACGAAGGCGGCGTAGGCCGCGATGTGCGCCCAGGCTCGGCCCGCGACCTTTTGGTAGACACCACGCTGGGTGCCGTAGCCATTGATGATCAGGCAGCCGTCGTCCTGTCGGACCGAACGCTGCAGCAGGTATTGGCGCAGAGTGTCCTCGGTGAAGTGTCGCGACAGACCGTTGACTCCGCTGAGCATGGTGTCACCTTAGCCGGGAGGCGTGCCCGGGTAAGGCCAGCACGGGCCGCCTGTTCGGTAGTTCCACGGCGGTGCCGTCGGCGACTTCCGCGCAGGTTACAGCTGTACTGCGTTGCCCCGAGGTTGCTGGACCCGGTCACCACCAGCCCGAAGCCGTGCGGATGTGCCTGCCACCACCGTGTGCTCGCCATTACTGTGCTTCAGGGTGTCGATGAGCGGGGAGCTCGTTCGTCGTATCAGTGCACGGGCCGACCGGGCCCCGAGACCAACGGACCTGACACATGGCCAAGTACATGCTTCTCATCTACGGCAATGAGCAGGAGTGGGCCACCATGACTGCCGAGGAGATCCTGAGTCTGGATGACGGCCACGCGGCTTTTGTCGCGGCAGCCGGCTCGGCTGTGCTGAGCAGCCACCAGCTGGAGCCGGGCGGAACGGCGACGACCCTGCACGGCGATCCGGCCGGCCGGGCCACCCCGACCGACGGGCCGTTCCTGGAGACCAAGGAAGGGCTCGGCGGTTACTACGTGGTGGAGGCCTCCGACCTGGACCGGGCGATCGCGATGGCGCAGCGGCTTCCCGAGCTGAAGATGACGCACTGTGCGGTCGAGGTTCGGCCCATCGTGGACGTGGGCTGAGCGCAGGGGACACCTCGGCGGCGTCACGGGGCGTCGCCGAGGTGATCGCACGGGCACACCGGGCAGAATGGGCCGCGGTACTGGCCGCGACTGTGCACTACACCCGTGACCTGGACCTGGCCGAGGAGTGCGTGCAGGACGCGTACGCCCAGGCGTTGCAGACGTGGGGCCGCAAAACCCCCGTGCCGGCACGGCCCGCCGCCTGGCTGACAAGCGTGGCGCGCAACCGTGCCCTGGACCGGATGCGCCGCGCCTCGGTGTTGCGGCGCGCCCTGCCATTGCTCGTGGTGGACGAGTCGGTGCCTGGCCCGGAGGAGGGGGTCGAGGCACCGGTCGTCGACGACGACCGGCTGCGTTTGATCTTCACCTGTTGTCACCCGGCGTTGTCGCGCGACGCCCAGGTGGCCCTCACGTTGCGGCTGCTGTGTGGTCTGTCCACCGTCGAGGTCGCCCGGGCGTTCCTCGTCCAGGAGACGACAATGGCGGCTCGGATCACCCGGGCCAAGAAGAAGATCAGCGCGGCTCGGATTCCGTACCGGGTGCCGGCACGGGAGGAGCTTCCTGAGCGGGTCGACGCGGTGCTCGAGGTGCTGCACCTGGTCTTCACCACCGGGCACGCCGCGCCGGTCGGCGAGTCACTGATCCGCCGTGACCTGATCGACGGCGCGATCACCCTGGCCCGGGTGATGCATGTGCTGCTGCCGGGAAACGGTGAGGTGGCCGGCCTGCTGGCGCTGATGCTGCTCATCGACTCCCGGCGGGAGAGCCGGGTGGGCGCAGATGGACGCCTGCTGCTGCTCGCTGAGCAGGACCGCAGCCGCTGGGACACCGGCCAGATCAGCGAGGGTGTCGCTCTGCTTGTGGAGTCGCTGCGTCGGCAGCCGCCCGGCCGGTACGCCGTACAAGCGGCGATCGCCGCGGTGCATGCCGAGGCGCCGAGCTGGGCGGACACGGACTGGGCGGAGATCGTCGCGTTGTACGACGTGCTGCGCTCGTTGTGGCCGTCGCCGGTCGTGGACCTCAACCGGGCGGTGGCGCTCGGTATGCGCGACGGACCGGAGGCCGGCCTCGCAGCCCTCGAACCGCTGCTCGACATGCCGGCAATGGCCACCTACGGCTATCTCAGCGCCGCCCGCGCGGACTTCCTGCGTCGCCTCCAGCGCTGGGCCGAGGCCGAGACGGCGTACGAGGAGGCGCTCGCGCTGACGGGCAACGAGGTGGAGCGCGCGTTCCTCACCGAGCGCCTCGAGGAGATCCGGGGCCACCTCTGAGGACTGCCCTGTCGAAAGCCGATTCCGTCATTCGTCGTCTGGTTGAAGGCACGATGACGAAGCGGTAGAGGGAGAGCAGGGTATGCGGACGCCGACGATCCGAGCGCGCTGGGCTGTCACCGCGGTGTTCGGGGTCAACGGACTGCTGATCGCCAGCCTGGCGGTACGGACGCCCTCGTTGAAGATCGACCTCGGGCTGACCCCCGGACAACTGGGTCTGCTGTCCGCGATGTTCGGCGTCGCGGCCGTGATCATGATGCAGACCGTCGGCACCGTCGTGGCCCGTACCGGCAGCCGGGTGATCGTGCGAGCCGCCACAGTGGTGCTGCCGTTGCTGCTGGTGGGGGTCGGTGCGGCACCCGACCTGTGGTGGCAGATCCTGGTGCACCTGGTGTTCGGCGCGGTGCACGGAATGCTCGACGTGACGATGAACGCGCACGCGGTGGCCGTACAGCACCGGTTGACGCGGCCGATCATGAACGGTTGTCATGCGGCGTGGAGCATCGGCGCTGTTGCCGGCGCGCTGCTCGGAGCGGGCGCGGCGCACATCGGGATGTCCCGCACTGTGCACTACCTGCTGCTGGCCGGGGTGCTGATTCCGCTGTCGGTCGTGTGCGGCCGGATGCTGCTGCCGGCCGCCGCGGATCGCGGGACCGACGCGGCGCCGGTCGGTGTCCGCGCCGGCTGGCGGGCCGGGTGGAGCCTGCGCGTGGTGCTGTTCGGCGTGATGGGCGCGATCGTGCTGACCGTCGAGGCGGGAGTGGCCGACTGGAGCGGTGTCTACCTGCACGACAACCTGCGCGCGTCGCTGGGCGCGGCCGGCATGGGTTACGTGCTGTTCGCGATCTTCCAGACAGCGGGCCGGCTGGTCGGTGACCGCCTCCAGGAGCGGACGTCGGCGACGCGACTGCTCCAGGTCGGCACATCCGTCGCCGCAGTGGGCGTGGCGGTGGCCCTGGCAAGTCCGTGGCCGGCGCTGTCCGTTGCCGGGTTCGCGCTTGTGGGCGCCGGATTGGCCACCCCCTTGCCGGTGTTGTTCGGTGTCGTGGGCAGCGTAGGTGCTGACAGCGCCGGCCCCGGTGCGGCAATCGTGGTCGCCCGGTTCACCACTCTTACCTATACCGGCATCCTGCTCGCGCCCGCGGTGATCGGCTGGTCCGCCGACCACATCGGCCTGCGCTGGACCTTGGCCGCGCTGGTGCCGCTGCTCGTCGCGGTCGCCCTGGTGGCGGGTCGGGCGACAGGTGACCGCGTACGCCCCGCGAGCGAACGCGCAGACGCGAAGATCGCCGTGTAGAGGGGATCGCCCCGGGTCGACGGGACCGCGGAACAGGTCAGCCGGTGCGGCGTACCTCGGTGTCCCAGATCTGCGCCCACGGACGCCGCAGCCCCCGGCACACGTAGATCGGGCCACCGTTCTCGTCGTTGTCCACCTCGACCCGCTGGTCCACCCGCCCGGCGAGCGCGCACGCGTCGAACCAGGCGGTCAGCGGGTCGGGGCGCTCCCAGCCCACGGCGATCACCACGTCGGCCCCGGCGGGTGGCCTGCCGAAGTCGACCATGCTGTTGTGCCCGGAGTAGGCGGCTGGCAGGCCACGGGACGGGCCGTACCGGGCCACCGCGCCGGCCTCGCCGTAGTTGCCGGTGAGGACGACGGCCCGCGCACGCTCCTCCGGTGGCAGGCCACTGTGGACGGCGGCGAGCGAGTCGGCGAACGCCGGCCACCCGATGGTCTCACCGGCGTCGTAGTTGACGTCGACCACGAACCCGGGCAGCCGCTCGGCCGGCAGCACCGGCAGCAGCAACACGATGCTGGGCAGGAGGAACAGCGGCACACCCACAGCGAGCAGCCCTCGACGCAGCCAGACGGACCCACGCGACGCCCAGGCGGTGGTCACCACCGCGCCGGCGGCGGTGAGGACCAGCATCAACGGCGCGTCGTAGTAGCCCTTGCCGCCAGCGACCAGCACGACGACGACCACTACCAACCAGGACCAACCCACCGCCCGGTACGCCCGCCACTGCGGCCGGCGCAGCAGCGCGACGAGACCGGCGATCCAGATCGGTACGGCGTACGGGCTGATGATGACGAAATGGAGGATGAACGCGTCGAGGCGGCCGCTGTAGGAGCTGTCGCCGTCGGCGATGGAGGCTGCCACACCGAGTTGCGGGAACCCGTGTACGGCCTGCCAGATCAGGTTCGGTGCGGCCAGCAGCGCGGTGATCCCGGCGGCGACGAGCACCCACCGGTCGCGCAACAGCCGGCGCGGCCCGGCGATGAGCACCCCGGCGATCAGGCCCCCGGCCAGCAGCGCGGGCAGCACCTTGTTGAGCATCCCCACGCCGAGCGCCACCCCGATACCGAGCGCCCAACGGGTGTCTCCGGTGCGCAGTAACCGCACCACGCACCACGCTGCCGCCAGCCAGACCAGTAGGTCGACGGTCGTGGTGCTGAGCAGGTGCCCGTTGGCGAGCACGATGCCGGACAGTGCGGCAAGCACCGCGGCGAAGGTCTGCGCGGCGCGGCCGGCGCCCAACTCGCGGGCGATGGCGGCGACCAGCAGCACCGCGCCGCCGGCCACCATCGCCGACGGCGTCCGCAGCACCACCAGGTTTCCCGGGGCGATCATGTCGAGCAGGCGGGCAAGCGCTGGGACCAGTGGACCCTGATCGACGTAGCCCCAGTCCAGGTGGCGGCCGGCGAGCAGGAAGTAGAGCTCGTCGCGGTGATAGCCGTAGCGGCCGGCGAGCAGCAGCAGCGTCACGCTGGTGACCGCGGACACCACGACCGGGCCGACGGCACGCGGGCCGGGCTCCGGTGACACCTCCGGCCGCGCCGACCGCTCCGGCGGGTGCGGTCGGGCCGTGTCGACGGCGGGCTCGCTCACCCGCACATCATCCCTCGCGACGTGCCCGTGCGGGTGCCCGCGCGCTTCGGCCGGTCGGCGCGTGCGCGCGACAGGTGCGAAGATCGGCTTGTTCCACGGAACTGGAAGGACGACATGCGATATCGCACTCTGGGTGCCACCGGCACCGTGGTCTCGACCCTGTGCCTGGGCACCATGACCTTCGGCGCGGAGACCGACGAGGCGGGCAGCTTCGCCCAGCTGGACCGGTTCGTCGATGCCGGCGGCACGTTCATCGACACCGCCGACGTCTACTCCGCCGGTGTCTCCGAGGAGATCGTCGGCCGTTGGCTGCGCGCACGGCCCGATGTCCGGGACCGCCTGGTCATCGCCACGAAGGGCCGGTTTCCGATGGGCCCCGGGGCGAACGACGCCGGCCTGTCCCGCGTCCACCTCACCAGGGCGCTGGAGGCCAGCCTGCGGCGGCTCGGCGTCGAGGCCGTCGACCTCTACCAGGCGCACGCCTGGGATCCGCTTACTCCGCTGCCGGAGACGCTGCGCTTCTTCGACGACGCCGTCAGCGCCGGCAAGATCCGCTATGCCGGGGTCAGCAACTTCACCGGATGGCAGTTGCAGAAGGCCGCGCTGCTCACCCAGCACCTCAACCTCACCCCGATCGTGACCCTGCAACCGCAGTACAACCTGCTGGCCCGGGAGATCGAGTTCGAGCTGGTGCCGGTCTGCGAGAACGAGGGCATCGGCATCCTGCCGTGGTCGCCGCTGGGCGGTGGCTGGTTGACCGGGAAGTACCAGCGCGACAGCACGCCCACCGGAGCGACCCGCCTGGGCGAGAACCCGCAGCGCGGCGTCGAGGCGTACGCGGGTCGCAACGCCGACGAGCGCACCTGGCGGGTGCTCGACGCGGTGGGTCAGGTCGCCGGGGAGCGCGGTGTGTCGATGTCGGCGGTGGCGTTGGCCTGGTTGGCGGCGCGGCCGGCGGTCACCTCGGTGATCCTCGGCGCGCGGACCATCGAACAGCTCGACGACAACCTGACCGCCGCCGATCTGACCCTCGACGCCGAGCAGACGCGACTGCTGGACGAGGCAAGCGCCCCGCTTGTGGGCGACTATCCGTACGGCAGCGCAGGTGTGCGCCAGCGCGGTCGGGACCTCCCCAGCTCGGCATGACGTCGTTTCCCGAGCCCACCGACCCGGCCGGCGGCCGCGCGGAGGTTTTCCTGACCTATCTGGACTACTTCCGTGAGTCGGTCGTGGCGAAGGTGTCCGCGCTGGCGGAGCCGGAGCTGCGGCGCAGCCGCCTACCGTCGGGTTGGACGCCACTGGAACTGCTCAAGCACCTGCGCCACGTCGAGCTGCGCTGGATCGAGTGGGGTTTCCAGGGCCGGGAGGTCGCCGAGCCGTGGGGCGACAGCCGTGGTGACCGCTGGTACGTCGCCCCGGAGGAGACCCGCTCGGACCTGGTGGCGGCACTGCGGGCGCAGGGCGCGCACACCACGGCGGTGGTGACGGCGCACGACCTGGCGGAGATCGGCGCACCGGGGCCGCGCTGGGAGGGCGCGGCCCCGGCATCGCTGGAGCGGGTGCTGTTCCACCTGGTCCAGGAATACGCCCGCCACCTCGGCCACCTCGACGTGGTCACGGAACTCGCGGGCGGCCCGACCGGCGAGTAGGCCGGTCTGCTCCACACTGGACGAATGCCGCTGCTCGTCGCACCCGCCCTGCCCGGTGGAGCTTCGCGCGGGCTGGTCTGCACCGGCTGGCGCTCGAGCACTCGACCGCCAACGCGGCGTCGTGCCGGGTGGCCACCCAGGCTGGCTTCACCATGGAGGGCGTACTGCGTGAGTCGGTTCGCCACGCTGACGGGTGGCACGACATGCACCTGCATGCACGGCTGGCTTAGCCGCCCTCGGCCAGGCGCGTACGCCGAAAATTGCGTGGCTGTCGACGTACCGCCGATGGAAGAGTGACCGGCGTGACTGCGCATGCTCTGGCCGGGGCCCTGGCCGACGACGGACGGCGACGGATCTTCGCGGCGATCGTGCTGGGTGCGACAAGCGCGACCGCCGTCGCGCAGCGGACCGGCCTTGCGGCGCGGGTGGTGCTCACCGGGGTCCGCCGGCTGACCGACGCGGGCCTCGTGACCGGCGCGGACGGCGCGCTCACTGTCGACGAGGTGTCGTTGCGGGCTGCGGCGCGTGACAGCCGCCCGGCCGACGAGGCCGGACCGGGCGGCGACCCGGTGCTGCGGACCTTTCTGCGTGGAGACGTCCTTGTGGGCCTGCCGGCGCAGCGGGGCCGGCGGCGGGTGCTGCTGGCACACATCGCGGAACGTTCGTTCGAGCTGGGCACCCGCTATCCCGAGCGGGCCGTGGACGAGGCGCTCAAGCCGTGGTGCGCCGCCGGAGGGTCGGATCACGCGACGCTGCGCCGGTATCTGATCGATGAGCAGTTGCTCGCCCGCGAGCACGGCGTCTACCAGCGGCTCTGATCGTCCTTGCCCGGCCCGTCGAAATGCCGTTGACCGGGCGGTGATGATCGACAGGTGACCACCACCGCCGAATCAACCTGGCTGACCAGCCTCTGCCTACCTGACCACCCCGACGCGGTGCTGCTGCTGCGCGAGTACATGACCGAGATGGTGGTGCGGTACTACGGCCGTCCGGATCGCCCCGGCGAGGTCGACGCGGCGTTGGCCGAGCTGCCCAGTGACGACCTGACCTCCCCGGGCGGGCTGCTGATTGTCGCTCACCACGGCGCGGACCTGGCCGGCTGCGCCGGGCTGCGCTGGCAGTCGGGCTGGGCCGAGTTGACCCGGGTGTACGTCCGTCCGGCGCATCGTGGCGTCGGTGGGGGAGCGGCGCTGCTGTCGGCCGTCGAGCAGCGGGCGCGCTCGGCCGGGGTGGACCGGATTCGGCTCGACACCCGCGCTGACCTGGTCGAGGCCCGCGCCCTGTACGCCCGGCACGGCTACGTCGAGATCCCCGGGTACTCGGAGGGCCCGTACGCCGAGCACTGGTTTGAAAAACGGCTGGAGTGAGCAGTTGACGACTGCCGCAGGACGCGGTAAATAAGAAGAGGAAGTTGAGTCACCCCGACTCAACTCAAACCTTCGGCCAGGAGAACCGAGGAGGCATGACAATGTTGATGCGTACCGACCCGTTCCGCGAGATGGACCGCCTCGCCGAGCAGTTCTTCGGTACGGCAGCCCGTCCCGCGGCGATGCACCTGGACGCCTACCGCGACGGCGACTACTTCTACGCGGCGTTCGACCTGCCCGGCGTGGACCCGGACAGCATCGACTGCACCGTCGAGCGCAACGTCCTCACCGTCCGCGCCGAGCGGCGCCGGCCCGCCGGTGACGGCGTCGAACTTGTCGCCGCCGAACGCCCGATGGGCACGTTCACCCGGCAGTTGTTCCTGGGCGACACCCTGGACACCGACAAGCTGGAAGCCGGCTACGAGAACGGGGTGCTGACGCTGCGCATCCCGGTCGCCGAGCGCGCCAAGCCCCGCCGAGTGACCATCAAGGCCAACGGCGACGCACGGCGCCAGATCAACGCCTGACACAGACACACGCGAGCCGCGGCGGCCGGCACCTGGTTCAGGTGCCGACCGCCGGCCGTGTGTGCGGGCGGGGCTCGCGAGGGGGTGGGCGTTGTCGGCGCGCCTGCGTGGCAATCCCATCCTCCGCTGAGAAGCTTTTTCACATGGTGTCTTCCGACGCTCCGGCGCTCACCCGCCCCACCGCCCGACCGGCCCTGCCCAAGGGGCCTGTCGACGTCACCGAGGCGTGGCTGCGCAACCGCCGACTGTCCGAACACACCCGCGACGCCTACCGCCGCGACGTCATCGCCTGGCTACGCTGGTGCGCCGGCCGTGACCTCGACCCGCTGCGGGTCTCGTTCCTGCACATCAACGAGTACGCGCGCGAACTGGAGTCGACAGTCGTGGCCCGCACCGGTCGACCACTGACCCCGGCGACAGTGGCACGCCGGCTCTCCGCGCTGTCCAGCTGGTACGACTTCCTCGTCAAACTCGGCGGAGTACCCGCCAATCCGGTCTCCGGTGTGGACCGGCCCCGCGTCGACCGGGACCACTCCGCGACCATCGGCCTGAGCGCCGACGAGGTCGACGCCCTGCTCAACGCCGCCGACGCGGACACCGGCCCGACCGCCGCCCGCAACCGCGCGGCGATCGCACTCCTGGCCGACCTGGGCCTGCGGGTCGGGGAGCTGGTCTCGCTGGACCTCACCGACCTGGGCACCGAACGCGGGCACCGCAGCGTGCGCTTCGTCGGCAAGGGCGGCAAGCAGCGCCGCCGCGCCCTCACCCCCGGCACCGGGTACGCGGTGGACGCGTACCTGGCCCAGCGGGCCGCCGCCGCCCGGGTACCGGTGACGCAGCTGACCGGGCCCCTGCTGGTCACCGCCAGCGGCGCCCGCCTGGACCGGCACTCCGTGTTCCGGATCGTCCGCCGCCTCGCCCGCGCCGCCGGCATCCCGGCCTGGGCGCGGCTGTCCCCGCACTCGCTACGGCACGCCTTCGCCACCACCGCCCGCTCCGAGGGCGTCCCCCTCGAAGACGTGCAGGACGCGATGGGCCACGCCGACCCGCGCACCACCCGCCGCTACGACCGGGACCGGCACAACCTCGACCGCGACCCGGCGTACGCGGTGTGGGCGGCGCGGGCCCGCCGCCGCGCCTGACGGTCACGTGTCGAGCGGCCACACCGTCACCCGGCCGTCGGTCTCGCGGCATATCAACCGGGCCCCGGCACGCCGACAGTCGGTCACCCCCGAGGGGAGGACACCGCGTACCCGAGGGCCGTCCCGACCGACTGTCGCGACCAGGACGCGGTGGCCGTCCGCCGCCGGCTGGAGCAGCACCAGGGCGTCGGTGCCGCCTCGCGAGCCCGCCACGGTGTGCCATCGCGTCCCGGCCGGCCACACCCAACTCCGTGCCCCCGAGGCCGGGTCGAGCGCCCACCGGCCGTGCCGGTCCTGCGCGCAGACCAGACCTTCACAGTTGCGCACCGTCAACTCTCCGCGCGGCACCGGCACCTCCCATCGCCGCGTCAGCCCCGGCAGGTCGTACCCGCTCACCGCTGCCGCCGTGCCGGTCGGGTGGCGCAACACCAGATGACCGCCGATGGCCTGCGGATTGTCCGGGCCGAAGTCGGCCGGCGGCAGCGACCCCTGGCCGTGGGCGACGCCGTCGCGGGCGTCGAGCAGCCGAACCAGCCCGTCGTCCTGCACCACAAGCACCCGCGCGGGTGGGCCGGGCAGCACCTGCACCACTGCTGTGGACGGCACCGACACCGACCAGCGGGTGGCCCCGGAGGTCAGGTCGACACCCCGTACCGCCCCCTCGACCCGACGCCCCGGTTCCGACGCGCTGCGGACCTCGCTCACTGCCACCGCCGCGTCGCCGGCCGCGTACAGGCGCTCGGCCCGCCGCCACAGCGGCTTCCCGTCGCGCATCGACCGGGCGGCGGTCGCCATCACCTGGCGCGCCTGGTCCCGCTCGGTGAGCAGCAGCACGTCACCGGCGGCCTGCGCGGACCAGCTCGCGGCGTCCGGCACGGCAACCCGCCACCGTGGCGGGAGGTGTGGCGCCGTCGCGTCGTAGGCGCTCACCGTCGGCGGGCCGGCATCCGGATCGACGACAAGCAGCAGCTCACCGGCGACGAGCAGGGTGGAGCGGCCGAGCACCGGCGGCCCCGCCTGGGACGGCAGGCGCACGGGAGCGGTGGACCCGCCGAGCAGCGCGCACACCGCCAGCGCCAGCGCCACCCGCCCGGGCCGCGACGGCGCGGCCGGCGGTCGGTCATCCAGGGTGGGCGCTCCCCGGGACTCGCCCAGATCGATCAGGACGTCCACCGGCCGTCACCTCCGCTCCCGCCGACCGGTCAGCAGAGCAGGTCCAGGTGGTGGTGGGCGTCCTCGGCGATCTCCTCGTGCCGCAGCCAGCGTCGCGCCCACAGCCGGGCCACCAGTTCCGCCTGCTCGTCGCCCCACGCGGCGTGCTCGACCAGCAGTGCGGTGGTGAGCGCGTACGCCAGGCGCAGCGCCAGGCCACGAGCACCGGCCGACACCGCCTCCGTGCCCGGGTCGGCGGTCACCGCCGCGATCGTGTCGCCCAACTCGGAGGTGGCCGTGGCCAGGGTGTCGGCCAGCGCGGGCGACAGCGGCCGGGCCAGGTCGACGGCGGTAGCCAATCGGCTCAGCAGCGGCGCTCCGGCGTCCTCGCGGGTCAGTGCGCGCAGCACGTCCAGTGCCAGCACATTCGTGGTGCCCTCCCAGATCGGCAGCACCTGCGCGTCGCGCAGCAGCCGGGGCACGCCAGTGTCCTCCACGTAGCCGGCCCCGCCGAAGCTCTCCACGTACTCGCTTGCCGAGCTGACGGCGAGCCTCCCGGTGGCCAGCTTCGCCAGCGGCGCCACGATCCGCAGCTCCGCCGCGGCCTCCGGGTCGGCGCCGACCTCCACCCGCCCGAGCAGCGCGAACGCGTGCCCGGCCAGCGCGAACGCGCCCGCCGCGTCGACGCCGAGGGTGCCCAGGGTGGCCCGGTGCAGCGGCGAGGACACCAGCGCGCCACCGGCGACGTGCCGCACGTCGGCGTACGCGCGGGCGTAGGCCAGGCCGCGCCGCATCCCGCCGGCCGCCGCGGCGGCGTTGTGCACGCGGGTCACCACGACCAGGGTCATCGCCCGCACCAGGCCGGGCACCGCGGGGTCACCCAGCGGTACGGCGTACGCGTCGTGCAGGCCGATCTCGGCGGTGGGCAGTGCGCGGGTGCCGAGCTTGTCCTTGAGCCGGTGCACAGTCACACCGGGGGCGGGCGCGTCCGGTGCCGCGCCGGTGGCAAGCGGTGAGTCGGCCGCGTAGCGGGGGACCAGGAACGGTGCGAGCACCCGGCTGCCGCGTCCGGCGCCTTCCGGTCGGGCCAGCGCCACCGCCATCGCCGCGTCGGCGGCGGAGCAGAACCACTTCTCGCCGGTCAGTCGCCAGGAGCCGTCCGCCGCGGGCCGGCCCACAGTGCTCGATCGGCCCAGGTCCGAGCCGCCCTGCGCCTCGGTCATCCACTGCCCGCTGGTGATGGCGGTGGTCGGGTCGGTGGAGATCAGCCGGGGCAGCCATGCGTCCCGGATCCCGGCGTCGACGTCGGGCATGCTGAGCAGTGCCGCAGCACCGTCGGCCATCGCCACCGGGCAGGAGAACGTCGCCGACTCCGGCCCGTACAGGTGCAGGAGGGCGTGCTGCACCACCCGCGCGGCGGCGCCCCAGGTGCCCCGCGCGTCCGGCAGGTAGGGCAGCGCCACCACGGCGTGCCGTGCGGCGGCGGCGCGCTGCGCCTGCCAGCCCGCCGACGTGTCGATCCGGTCCACGCGGGCGCCCCAGGCGTCGTAGCGGACCAGCGTGGGCGGATGCGCCTCGGCGTCGGCGTGCGCCGCCCGCAGCGGCCCGACGACGTCGGCGGCCAGGTCGGCGAGGCGCCCCTTGGCGGCGGCGTGCCCGGCCGGTCCGAGGTGACGCTCCAGCCAGGACCGCAGCAGGGCATCACCGGCGTACGGGTCGGTGGGCGGTGGTACCGGCTGCACGAAACGGCTCATCGGTCGGCTCCCTGGCACTGCTCGGGGGATGTGCGCCGACGGTAGACGATCCGTGGCCGCCGCGAACAGGGCATAGCCGCGCACGGGACGCACCATTTTCCGACTTGTCCCGTATTGAGGGAAGGTGTTCTCTACGGTCGGTAGTCGTGGGTGCCGGCCAGCCGTGGAGCCGACCGGCCCGGCGGCAACGCCCGATGCGCACCGGGCTGGCGGTCGTCGGGTTCGGCGTGGCGCTGTGCTGCGTCGGGGTGGCCGGGCTGGGCGTGTGGAACCTGCAAACCGTGCGCCAGGCCGCCGGCCCGATCCGGGAGACCGCCGACGGGTTCCTGACCGAGGTGACCCTCGGCGACAGCGACAAGGCGTACGAGCGGCTGTGCTCCGACGCGCGCAGCAAGTGGAGCCCGATCGGCTTCACCAGCTGGGTGCGTACGCCCCCGATGGTCACCGACTACGAGATCACCGACGTGTCGGTCGCGACCCGCAGTGGGCGCCCGGTGGGCACGGTGACGGTGAAGGTGACCCGCGACGGCGGGCTCAACGAGGAACGTCGCCTGCCGGTGGTCCGCGAGAGCGGCGGCTGGCGGGTGTGCGGTGACCCCTTCTGAGCCGCCGGCCGCCCACCCGACGCACCCTCGGCTGCTGCGGGAACGCCACGGGGTCGAGCCGACCACCTCCAGCGAGCTGTTCTTCGACCTGGTCTTCATCTTCAGCATCACCCAACTGGCGCACTATCTGATCGAGCACCCGAACTGGGGTGGCGCCGGGCGTACCGCCCTGCTGCTGGCGCTTGTCTGGTTCGTCTGGGTCTACACCACCTGGCTGACCAACTGGCTGCACCCGGACCAGGGACCGGTGCGGGCGATACTGCTCGGGGTGGCGCTCGGCAGCTTGCTGTTGTCGGCAGCGATCCCGCAGGCGTTCGCCGGGATGGGGCTGTTCTTCGCGATCGTCTACGTGACCGTGCAGGTGAGCAGGACGGTGTTCGGCCTGTGGGCGGTGCGGGGCAGCCCGTGGTTGGTCGCGGGCTTTCAGCAGTCGCTGACGTGGGCGGTGGGGACGTCGGTGCTCATCCTCATCGGCGGTCTGGTCGGCGGGACCGCACGGCAGGCGGTGTGGACGGCGGCGATCGTGATCGACGTGATCGGCCTGTCCATCGGCTACCCGCTGCCCCGGCGGGAACGCACCCGACCCGAACGGTGGATGGTCGAGGGCGGGCACCTGGCCGAACGCTGCGCGGCGTTCATCCTCATCGCCCTCGGCGAGTCGATCCTGGTCACCGGCAGCACCCTCACCCGGCATCTGGACCTGGTGACGTCCGGGGCGTTCCTGCTGGCGTTCGCCGGGTCGGTGGCGCTGTGGTGGGTGTACTTCGCCCGGTCGGCTGCGGCCGCCACGGAGGTCCTCGCCCGTGCCGGTGACCGCACCGGCGCGCTGAGCCGGCTGGCGTTCAACTACCTGCACCCGGTGATGGTCGCCGGAATCGTCGTCACCTCGGCGGGCGACGAGCGGCTGCTGCGCGAGCCCGGCGCACCGGCAACGCTTGTCGCCGCGCTGTTCATCCTGGGTGGGCCGGCGCTGTTCCTCGCCGGGCACGCCGCCTACAAGGCGGTGCTGTGGAGGAACCGACCGGTCAACCGACTCGTGGCGGTCGCGGCGCTGGTGGCGCTGGTGCCGGTGAGTGTGGGGCTGGCCGTACCGGTGGCGGCGTGCGCCGCGGCGGCGCTGGCGGTCACCGTGGCGGTGATCCTGTCGGACCGCCGGCGGGCCGCCCGGCCCGCCTGAGCGCGGCGGTCAGGCGCGCAGGCGAAGGTCACGCCGCCGAGGTCACGCCGCGCAGGCACAGGTCACCGCGTCACAGCGCGGCGGTCAGGCGGCGCGGGGGCCCAGGTCGCCGCTGCGGTGGTGCCGCCGGCAGAGCACCTGGTAGCGCACGTCGGCGGTGGCCGCTGTGTCGCCGATGACGACCTGCGCGCCCTCGCGGACCACCTGCCCGTCGACGACCCGGGCGTTGAGCAGGCCCTCCCGCCCGCACCAGCAGAGCACCTCGACCTGGATGCGGGCCACCTCGTCGGCCAGTTCGAACAGCCGCTGCGCGGCGGGGAACAGGCAGGACCGGAAATCGGTGGCCAGGCCGAACGCGAACACGTCCACGTCGTAGCTGTCGACAAGCTCGGCCATCTGCTCGACGTGCTCGACCGAGTAGAGGCCGGCCTCGTCGCAGATCAGGTAGTCGACGCGTACCCCGTCGGCCCAGCGGCCCCGCACGAGTGCCCGCAGGTCGAGGTCGTCGGTGACCTCGATGGCCTCGTGGGCCAGGCCGATGCGGGTGGTGACCTGCGGGCCCAGCGAGCGGTCGATGCGGGTGGTGACCAGCCCTCGGCGTCCCTGCCGGGCGTGGTTGTAGTTCATCTGCAACGCCATCGTCGACTTGCCGCAGTCCATCGGCCCCCAGAAGAACTTCAACGCCGCGGCGTGCAGGGGCCGCCCATCGGATCCGCTGGCCGCCGCGCATCCGGCCGCGTGGTGCGGGCCGGCGTGTGGGTGGGCCAGGCAGGTGGGGGCGGTGGCGGCGTCGTCGGTCACGGTCGGGCAGCCTAGCCCATCGGCCGACCTGGATAGGTCGGCCGATGGGCGGCGTGCTCAGAGCACCCGGGGCGGCGTGTTGCCGGCGGCGATGATGGCCCGGCGCATCGGTACGGCGAGCAGCAGCAGGAACCCGACCACGAAGAAGATCAGCAGGGAGACCAGACCCACCCGATAGGAGGCGGTGAGCTGGAACACCAGGCCGAACGCGAGCGGGCCGAGCCAGCTGGTGCCCTTGTCGCTGATCTCGTAGAACCCGTAGTACTCGCCCTCCTTGCCGGCGGGGATGAGCTGGCTGAACAGCGACCGGCTCAGCGCCTGGCTGCCGCCGAGGACAAGGCCGATGGCGGCGCCGAGGATCATGAACGGCACCGGCGCCTCGGCGGGCAGCCGGAACGCGGCGAGGATAACCACGGTCCAGAGCACCAGGCTGAGCAGCACCGTCTTCCAGGCGCCGATGCGCTTGGCGAGCGCGCCCAGGGTCAACGCGCCGCCGAAGGCGAGGAACTGCACGAGCAGGATCGTGATGATCAGTGTGCTCTGCTCCAGCCGCAGCTCCTCGGTGCCGTACTGGCTGGCCAGGGTGATGACGGTCTGGATGCCGTCGTTGAAGACGAGGAAGGCAAGCAGGAAGTACAGCGTCAGCGGGTACGCCTTGATCTCCCGCATGGTGCGCCCGAGCTGCCGGAACCCGTCGATGAGCACGTTGCCGCCGCCGCCGGCCAGGGCCGCGACGCTGGGACGCTCGCGCAACCAGCGCAGCGGCACCAGCGTGAACAGCGCCCACCACACCCCGGCGGACACGATCGACCAGCGGGCCAGGTCCAGGGTGCGTTGCGGGTCGTCGCCCTTGTCGAGCAGGGTGATCGCCACCAGGTTGAGTGCCAGCAGCAGACCGCCGCCGAGGTAGCCCAGGGCCCATCCGCGGCTGGAGATGCCGTCGCGTTCGTCGGGGCCGCCGAGCTGCGGCAGGAACGAGTTGTAGACGACGATCGCGGCGCCGAAGGAGATGTTGGCGATCAGGAACAGCGCACCGCCGAGCAGGTAGCGGTCGCCGGTCACGAAGGCCATCAGGATGGTCGCGCCGGCGCCGGTGAACGCGGCCCCACCGAGCAGCCGCTTCTTGTGCGCCGACCGGTCGGCGATCGCCCCGATGACCGGCAGGACGAACACCGTGAGGAACACCGACAGCGAGATCAGGTACGGGTAGTAGGACCCGGCGGCGACCTTGATGCCCAGCGGGTAGACGTACCCGTTGCAGGTGTCGGCGCCCAACTCGCAGCCGGCGGCCAGCTCGGCGACGGTGGTCAGGAACGGGCCGAGGAACACGGTGATCACCGTGGTCTGGAACGCGGAGTTCGCCCAGTCGTAGATGTACCAGCCGCTGCGCTCGCGGCGGGTGCTCGCCGGGGGCGGGGTGTCGTCCACCGTGGGGGTCACGGTTTCGGCCATCGGGGGTCCTTCGACGATCAGGCGGCCCAGTGGCCGCGGCTGCGGTAGACGTCGCGCAGCAGGCCGACGTGATCGGTCATGATGCCATCCACACCACGATCAAGTAAGTCGTGCATCTGGGCAGGTTCGTCGATCGTCCAGACGTGCACCTGAAGGCCGAGACGGTGGCAGTAGTCAAGGAATCGGCGGTCCACCACCGGTACCCGTCCGTAGCGTGGTGGCACCTGCGCGGCGACCACCGACGGGGGCAGTCGCAGCGGGCGGCCGTGCAGTGAGGCGAGGCGCAGTCGGGCCACCCCGCGCATGCCGAGGCCGGTGGCGACCCGCCCGTCGGTGAGTGCGCGCAGCCGGGCCAGCCGGGCGTCGCTGAACGAGGCGAGCAGCACCCGGTCGCTGGCGCCGGCCCGGGCCACGGTGGCCACCGTCGGCTCGACGCCGCCGTCGGCCTTCACGTCGATGTTGAAGCGGACCTGCGGCCAGGCGGCCAGCACCTCGTCGAGCCGGGGTACGACGGCGGCGCCGCCGACGCGTACCGAGGCGAGGTCGGCCCAGCTCAGGTCGGCGATGCGCCCCGACTCACCGGTGACCCGTCGCAACGTCGGGTCGTGGAAGATCACCGCAACTCCGTCGGCGGTGGCGTGCACGTCGGTCTCCACGTACCGGTAGCCCAGGCCGATGGCGCGCGCGAACGCCTCGGTGGTGTTCTCGTCGCCCTCGGCGGCGCCGCCACGGTGGGCGAACGCCAGCGGCCCTGGCGCGTCGAGGTAGCCGGGTGGGGTCAGCACGCGACGCAGTATGCCTGCCGCCGGTGGCCTGCCGGTGCCCGCCCGGAAACGATTGCCCCGGCGGAAACGGATTGCCGCAGCGCCGCGGCGGCCACTAGATTCGGTGTCGTGACTGCCGGGTCGGCCATTGGCCACGAGCGGACAGGGCACCCGGCGGGCGAGTGACCCCCGGGTGGGCCCGAGGCCCGCCCGTCTCCGCCTTCCTCCGTGCTCGGGTTCGCGCTCACGCGTCGTGTCGTCACCGCCGCGTGGCCGGCCATTCTTGTCTGTCCGCGCTCGCCGCGCCGTGGTCGCGGCGGGCCCCTGTCTCCTGGGAGTCACGTGCCACACAGCTTCAATGACGACATCATCGCGGAGTTCCGCGCCAACGGCGGTCGCGTCGGCGGTTGGTTCGAGAACGCCCGCCTGCTGCTGCTCACCACCACTGGGGCGCGTACCGGCGCCCCGCACACCACCCCGCTGGGCTATCTGCCCGACGGCGGGGAGCGGGTCCTGGTCATCGCGTCCGCCGGTGGGGCGCCACGTGACCCGCAGTGGTTCCGCAATCTGCTGGCCGATCCGCAGGTCACTGTGGAGGACGGGGTCTTCACCTATCGCGCCAGAGCCGACGTGCTGACCGGGGCCGAACGGGACGCCGTCTTCGCTCGGGCGGTGGCGGCCGATCCCGGTTGGGGCGAGTACCAGGACCGGGCGGGGCGCGCGCTGCCGGTGGTGGCGCTGGAGCCGCTGCCGGGTCCGCCGACGCCACCGCCTGGCCCGCCGGGTACGGCGCTGGTCGCCGTGCACGACGCGTTCCGGCGGGAACTCGCGCTGATCCAACAGGAGGTCGACAAGGCCGGGCCGCACGTCGGCGCGCAACTACGGGTGAACTGCCTGAGCCTGTGTCAGGGGCTGCACGGCCACCATGAGCGCGAAGACGCCGGCCTGTTCGCCTGGCTCGCCGACCAGCGGCCCGACCTGGCTACGGTGCTGGCCCGGCTCGCCGACGAGCACCGGGCGGTGGCGGCGGCGCTTGACGAGTTGCGCGCTGTCCTGGGTACGCCGCAGCCGGACCGGGAGGTGCTGCGCCGCGAGGTGGCCCGGCTCACCGACCAGGTACGGGCGCACCTGGCATACGAGGAGGAGCAGCTTGTGCCGCTGCTGAACGCCGCCGACTGACAGGTACCGGTCGGGCTGGCCCTGAGGTGGGTCAGCCCGACCTGCGGCGGTGTACCCGGCTGCTGTCGCTCGGGCGGCCCGGGTCGACGTAGCGGGGTGTGTCGGGCTCGTCGGGGCGCAGCGGGGCGAGGGCGTCGGTGAGCGCGTCGATGATCCGGTCGGTGGCCCGGCGGGCGGCGCCGGGGTCGGAGGCGTTTACCTCGCCCAGGTCGACGGGTTCGCCGAAGTGCACGCGGATCACCGGGCGGTGCCACACCGCGCGGGCCAGGCGGCGCAGCATCCCCCGGGGAGCCCGGTAGGGCAGCACCTCGTGGGCTCCCCACTGCGCGACCGGGATGACGGGTGCGCCGCAGTCCAGGGCGAGACGGGCGGCGCCGGTCTTGCCGCGCTCGGGCCACATGCCGGGGTCCAGCCCGATGCGTCCCTCCGGGTAGATGAGGATCACCGATCCGGCGGCGACGGCGGTCGTGGCGGCGTCGAGTGCCCGGTGCACGGCGCTGGTGCCGCGGTCGACACGGATGTGGCCGGCGTGGCGCATGAGGGTGCCGACCACCGGGGCGCGGAACAGGCCGGCGGTCGCCATGACGCGGGGGGAGATGCCGCGGACCTGGCAGGCGGCGACAAGCGCCACCGGGTCGAAGGGGCTGATGTGGTTGGCGGCCAGCACCAACGGCCCTCGGCGCAGGTGCGCCGGGACGTCGCCGGTGACCTCCAGGCGGGCCACCAGGGCCATCACGGCCCGGGCCAGCAGCTGGGCGCCGCGCCAGATCAACGGCGGCTGCCAGGGGGAGTGTGCGGTGTTCATCAGCGCGCCATCGTCGCACGCTGCGGTGGGGCCGCGAGGGCGGGTCGGCCGGTTGATCACGTCGGGTGGGCGGGCCGAACGGGCTGGACGCCACTGGCGGCGGGTGGGCCGGGTGGCCGGGTGATCAGGGTCATTGGTCCCGGGCCGGTTCGGGCCCCCCGGCCCTGCCTCTTTCGCTACGACGAGCAGTAGTATCTACTACGTCTCGTAGTATGAATAGCTGGGGGTTTCAGGTGGACGCGTTGGACGTCGCCCGGTGGCAATTCGGTGTCACCACCGTCTACCACTTTCTCTTCGTGCCGCTGACCATCGGGTTGTCGGTGCTGGTGGCGATCCTCCAGACGATGTGGCACCGCACCGGCAACGAGCGCTACCTCAAGCTCACCAAGTTCTACGGCAAGCTGTTCCTGATCAACTTTGCGATGGGCGTGGTCACCGGCATCGTGCAGGAGTTCCAGTTCGGCATGAACTGGAGCGACTACTCCCGCTTCGTCGGCGACATCTTCGGTGCACCCCTGGCCATCGAGGCACTCGTCGCCTTCTTCCTCGAATCCACGTTCATCGGCCTGTGGATCTTCGGCTGGGACCGGCTGCCCAAGCGCCTGCACCTGGCCAGCATCTGGGCCGCAGCGATCGGCACCAACCTCAGCGCGTACTTCATCCTCGCGGCCAACTCGTTCATGCAGAACCCGGTCGGCTTCCGACTCAACCCGGAGACCGGCCGCGCCGAGCTGACCGACTTCGTGGCGGTGCTGACCAACAAGGTCGCCCTGATCACCTTCCCGCACACGCTTGCCGGCTCGTTCCTGGTCGCCGGCTCGCTTGTCGTGGCCGTCGGCCTGTACCACGTGATCCGCAACCGGGACTCCGCCGACACCGGCGCGTACCGCTTCGCCACCAAGTTCGGCTCCTGGGTGGTGCTGGTCTCCTCCGCCATCGTCGTGATCACCGGCGACATCCAGGGCAAGATCATGACCCAGGTGCAGCCGATGAAGATGGCCGCCGCCGAGGGCCTCTACTCCACCGAGAGCCCCGCCTCGTTCTCCGTGCTCACCATCGGCAGCCTCGACGGCAGCCGCGAGGTGTTCGCCCTCAAGATCCCGTACCTGCTGTCGTACCTGGGCACCGGCGACCCGAACGGCACAGTGCACGGCATCAACGACCTCCAGGCCCAGTACGCCGCCCAGTACGGCGCCGGCAGCTACACCCCGATCATCCCGATCACCTACTGGAGCTTCCGCTTCATGATCGCCTTCGGGTTGGCCGCCGCCGCCATCGCCCTCGTGGTGCTCTGGAGCCAGCGCAAGGGCCGTACCCCGAGCAGCAAGTGGCTGCTGCGCGCCGGGCTTGCCATGCCGGTGCTGCCGCTGCTCGCCAACTCCTTCGGCTGGATCTTCACCGAGATGGGCCGCCAGCCGTGGATCGTCTTCGGCGAGATGCTCACCCGCGACGGTGTGTCCCGCAGCGTCTCGCTGGGCGAGGTGTTGACCTCGTTCACCGCCTTCACGCTGATCTACGCCACCCTCGCCGTGATCGAGGTCAAGCTGCTGCTGCGCTACGCCAAGGCCGGCGTGCCCGACGTCAGCGAAGAGCACCCCATCGACGACACCCACGACGACGCCGAGCGTCCGCTCGCCTTCGCCTACTGATCCCGGAGCCCCATCGTGGACCTCACCACCATCTGGTTTCTCCTCGTCGCCGTGCTGTTCACCGGCTACTTCATCCTGGAGGGCTTCGACTTCGGCGTCGGCATGCTGCTGCCGGTGCTCGGACGCGACGACCGCGAACGCCGCGTCATGATCAACACCATCGGGCCGGTCTGGGACGGCAACGAGGTGTGGCTGATCACCGCGGGTGGCGCCATGTTCGCCGCCTTCCCGGAGTGGTACGCCACCCTCTTCTCCGGCTTCTACCTGCCGCTGCTGCTGATCCTGCTGGCCCTCATCGCCCGGGGCGTGGCCTTCGAATACCGGCACAAGCGCCCCGAGGCGTCCTGGAAGCGCCGCTGGGACGCCGCCATCGTCGTCGGCTCGCTGCTGCCGGCGATCCTGTGGGGCGTCGCGTTCGCCAACATCCTGCGCGGCGTGCCGCTGGACGCCGACCACGAGTACGTCGGCGGTCTGTTCAACCTGCTCAACCCGTACGCACTGCTCGGTGGCGCGACCACCCTCGCGCTGTTCCTCACCCACGGCGCGGTGTTCATCGCCCTGAAGACCACCGGCGACATCCGGGAACGCGCCGGTGCCCTCGCGGTGCGCCTGGGCGTCGGCACCGCGGTGCTCGCGGTGGGCTTCCTGACCTGGACGCTCAGCATCCGCTCCAGCCCCGCCGCCGTCGTGCTCGCCGTCGGCGCGGCCGTCGCCCTGCTCGGTGGTCTGGCCGCCGCCAAGGTACGCCGGGAGGGCTGGGCGTTCACCGGCACGGCAGTTGCCATCGGCCTGGCGGTGGCCACACTGTTCGCCGCGCTGTTCCCGAACGTGATGCCGTCCACGCTCGACGCTGCGGGCACTCTGACCACCACGAACGCGGCCTCCACCCCGTACACCCTGAAGATCATGACCTGGGTGGCGGTGATCTTCACTCCGATCGTGCTTGCCTACCAGGGCTGGACGTACTGGGTGTTCCGCAAGCGCATCGGCGTGGCCAACATCCCGCAGCACTGACGGAAGTGACCTGACCGGCCGCCGCTGATCGGCGGCCGGTCAGGTCACGAGCAGGCGAAGGCCGAGTTCCGCCGCGTCGAGGCCGACGAGGTCACTGTTGCGTTCGGCCCACCGCCCCGAGGCGAGGTCTGCCCGCAGGTCGCGCACCGCCCGGTGCTCGGCCTCCGGGCCGACTCTGGTCCAGAGCGACAGACCCCGGCGCACCCGCTCGTCGAGGTACGCCTCGGGCCGACGCCAGTACGCCTCCAACAGGCCGTCGGCGCAGTCCCACGGGATCGGCACCTCTTCGATGCGGGCTCCGATCGCGCGGGCCTGCTCGACCAGCGGAGGCCGGTCGGAGAGAAGCTGTGCCACCTCGGGCAGGTAGTCGCGGGTGAGCCAGAACCGGCGGTGCCACCCGGTGTCACTGTCGTCGTGCGTGAACACCACCACCCGCCGGGCCACCCGTCGCATCTCGCGTAACCCGGCGATCGGGTCCGGCCAGTGGTGCACTGTGGAGACAGCCATCGCGGCGTCGAAGGACTGGTCCTCGAACGGAAGGTTCGCCGCGACGGCGGCCACGCACGGCGGCGCGCCCACCGGGCGCTGCGCCCGCATGAGCGCCGACGGCTCCACAGCGGTGACGTCGCGGTCGGTGGGCTCGTAGGAGCCGGTGCCAGCACCGACGTTCAGGACGGTCCGCGCGTCTCCGAGCGCCGCCCAGATCCTCGCGGCGATCCGCGGGTCGGTGCGCCGCGTCACCGTGTACGTGGCGCCGATGGTGTCGTACAACTGCCCACTGGTCATGCCGTCACCTCTCCCGAATGTCGACCCGATGTATCGGGCCGATACGTCGAGACGCTATGTTCTGGCGGACCGGGCCGCAAGCCCCTGCGCGGGCGCGTGCCAGCCTTCTCCGAGCGCGCACAGGGGACGACCGGTACCCGGCCGAAAATGAGCGGCCCGGCGACGAGCCGCCCCGCTACGGTGTGCCGATGCCCGCCACCGTCCACGTCCGCGAACTCACCGTCGACGACCTCGACGACGCCTGGGAGCTGAACTGCCTCGCGTTCGGATCCGACCCGCAGCAACGCCATCCGCGCACCAGAGTCGACGTGCCCGGCATGACCCGCTACGGCGCGTTCGACGACAACGGCCGGCTCGTCGGCAAGGCCGTCGACCTGCACCACGACCAGTGGTGGGGTGGCCAGGCGGTGCCGGCCGCCGACGTGGGCGGGGTGGCCGTCGCCCCCGAGGCCCGGGGCAGGGGAGCGGCCCGCGCGATGCTCACCGCCCTGCTCCGCGGCGCCAACGAGCGCGGTGCGGCCCTCAGCGCGCTGTATCCCACAGTCGCCGCCCCGTACCGCGCCTGCGGCTGGGAAGCGGCAGGCGTGCTGCGTACCCTCGATCTGGCGACCGCCGCGCTGCCCCGGCACCGGCCGGATCCCCGGCTCACCGTCCGCGCCGGCACTCCTGCGGACCTGCCCGCCGTCACCGCCCTGTACGAGCGGGTCAGCCGGAACCGCAACGGGATGCTCACACGCCGGGGTGAACTGTTCGACGTCTCCGCCGCCGACGGCGGCCTGCCCGGCGACGCGCTCACCCTCATCGAGGACGGCGGCGACCTGGTCGGCTACGCGAGCTGGGAGCGGGGCCGTGGCTACGACGCCAACTCCGTGCTCACCGTCGACGAGGCTCTGGCCGTGACCCCGGAGGCCGCCCGGGAACTCGTCGGCGTGCTCGGCAGTTGGGCAAGCGTCGCGCCCACCCTGCGGCTGTGCCTCCTCGACGGCGACGCCGTCAGCACCCACCTGCCGCTGGAGTCGGCCCGCGAACACCAGCGCAACCTGTGGATGCACCGGCCGGTGGACGTGGCGCGGGCGGTCGCCGCACGGGGGTGGCCCGCCCACGCCCGGGGTGCTGTCGACTTCGCCCTCGCCGACCCGCTCGCCGAGTGGAACACCGGCACGTGGCGGTTGACGGTCGCCGACGGCGCAGCCGAGCTGACCCGGGTCGGCGTAGAGCCGGACCTGCACCTGAACGTACGGGGCTTCGCCCTGCTCTACGCCGGCGCCGCCCGCGCCCAGGCGGTCGCCGAGGCGGGTCTGCTGCACGCCACCGGTGTGCGGCCCGACGCCCTGGACCTGCTGGGTGCCGGCGGCCCGGCGCAGATGCTCGACTATTTCTGACCGGCCGGGTCGGCCGGGCCGGCACTCTGGCCTGACCGCCGCCGCGCCGCAGGTCGGCTTGCCGCGCCGTAGGCCAGCCTGATCGACTCGGGCTCCTGGAAATCGGGGTGTTCCGGCCGCCCGGACACCGCGATTTCACCGAACCCGAGTCGATCATATGGATGACGCCGGAAGTGTGGCCAGCTCGGCGTTGGCACGCTGGGTGACCAGGGTGAGCACCCGGGCGACGGTGGCCGCCTCGTCGGCGGGGATGTCCCCGTACAGCCGGCCGGTGATGTCCCCGACGGCCCCGGCGATGCGAGCCTGCACGGCACGCCCGGTGTCGGTCAGCCGAATCGCCGGGCCGACGGCGGAACTGTCGCCGCCGACCGAAGCATCGCCGATGGCGGCACTGTCGTCACCGACGGAAGCACCACCGTCGGGGGAGGCATTGCGCGCGAGGTCGGCGTCGAGGAGCTCGGCGATGATCTGCTGCACCGCGGGCTCGTCGACCTTGAGTGTGCCGGTGATTCGCTGTACGAGCCGGTCCCGTTCGACGGCACCGGCGGCGAGGACGTTGAGCGCGAGCACCTGCCCGAAGCTGACGCCGAGCGGCGCGACAGCCCGTTCGAGCAGGGCCCGGGTGGCGTAGTGGGCCTGGCCGATGACCTGCCCGGTGAGGGTGGGAGTGGACATGACGCCTCCTTCGAAACGTTGGCATCACCAACGTTGGTGCGGCCAACGTAGCACGAGTCGTGGGTCGCACCAACGATTGCTGTTAGGCTGCTGCCCATGGAGTCCAGCTCCCCGCAGGCGCCCGCGGGGCTACGCACCACCCCGAGCTGGCTGCTCAGTCAGACCGCCAGCCACGCCGCCCGACTCGTCGCCGCGGGCTTCGCCGCGTACGACCTGCGCGGCTACCACTTCCGGCTGCTCGCCGCGCTGGCCGAGGGAGGCCCCGCCAGCCAGGCCGACCTCGGACGTCGCTGCGCCATCGACCGCAGCGACGTCGTGGCGGCCGTCAACGAGTTGGCCGGTCGGGGGCTCGTCGTCCGCGCCCCC
Source organism: Micromonospora sp. DT68 (assembly GCF_049847245.1). Lineage (NCBI taxonomy): Bacteria > Bacillati > Actinomycetota > Actinomycetes > Micromonosporales > Micromonosporaceae > Micromonospora > Micromonospora sp. DT68. Next base: position 72,724 of record NZ_JBNCNZ010000019.1, on the reverse strand, counting down.
GACCCGGCCGACCGCCGCCGCAACGTCATCAGCCTCACCGCCGCCGGCGCCGACAAGGCCCGACAGTTGGCCGACACCGTCGGCCGGGTCCAGGACGACCTGCTCGCCCCGCTGTCGGCAAGCGAGCGTACGGAGTTGACGCGCCTGCTAACCCGGCTGCTGGAGCATCACAGCCAGCGCTGACCCGCCTCAGCGGGCCTCGCGCAGCTCCGCCAACCGTGCCTCGATCTCGGCCAACTCGGCCCGCAGTTTCTCGGCCTGCTGCTCGGCCTCGGCCCGCTCGGTGCCGAGAATCTGCTCCACCGCCTCCTGCACACCGGGCACGTCGACGAGCGCCACCATCTTCAGCGCCTCGGCCGGCTTCACCACGTACGGCTTCGCGAGCGCCTTGCTGCCCTGCTGCGCGGCGACAGTCCACTCGCCGTCGGCGTACGCCAGCGTCACCGTCAGCCCTGCCGGGCCCTTCGGCTTGGTCGCCTTGACCGCCCGCCGCGCCGGCGGCTTCTCCACCTGTTCCACCTTCGGCTCCTCCCGCCGCTGCGCCGGCACCCGCGGCGTGTCCAACACGAACTCCGGTTCCGGTGCCGCAGGGGGCTCCGGTGTCGGCGGCTCCGGCTTCGGCTCGACAACCCGGCGACCGGCGCCCTTGGGGGCGATCGCCAGGTCGGCGGGGGAGAACGGCAGCTCGTCGCGGCCGAAGCGCACCACCACGAACTCGTCGGACACCTCCGGGTCGGTCAGCTCGATGACCTGGCCCACCTGGCCGGCGATCTGCCCCGCCGAGGCGGTGAACACCACCCGCGGTTTACGCCCGGCCGCCAACGCCTCCCGCAGGCTCTGCACCTCGTCAGTGGACAAACCCTGGCCGGCATCCATCGCAACCCTCTTCCGTACACCTGTTTGATTGCTGTCTTGATACCAGTCCACTGCGACACGCGCCGCACGGGGCTCGCGCCCGTTCAGCCGCCCAGCGCCCGCAGTGCCCGATCGGCGTGGTCGTTCATGCTGACCTCGCTGTGGATGACGTCGATGACACGCCGGTCCGTGCCGATGACGAACGTCATCCGCTTGGTGCTCAGCGGACCCAACGGCAGCCGCCGCCGCACCCCGAACCGCTGCGTGACGACCCCGTCCGGGTCGGACAGCAGCGGATAGTCGAAGCCGTGTCGCGCGGAGAACTCCGCCTGCTTGTCCACTGTGTCGCGGCTGATGCCCACCCGCGTCGCGCCCACCGCCGTGAACTCCGCAGCCAGGTCCCGGAAGTGGCAGCTCTCGGCCGTGCAACCCCTGCTCAGGGCCGCCGGGTAGAAGAACAGCACCACCGGACCGGTCGCGAGGAACTCCGACAACCGCCGTGGGGTGCCCGTCTCGTCCGGCAGCTCGAAGTCCTCCACCACGTCGCCGACAGTCACATCCGCCACCGCGCACCTCCGCTTGTCAGTCGGGACAGGCGGTGAGCGTAAGCGATCACGCCCAGAGCGCCGCCACCTCATCCGCCAGCACAGCTGCCTGCGCCCGACCGGCCCGCGCCGACCCGGCCCGCCGCGCGGGGTCCAGCACGTTGCGGCCGATCGCCCTACGCGCGCCCTCGTCCGGCGTCACCACAAGTACCCGCGACCCGGCCTGGCGCAACTGCGCCACGTGCGCCGACAGCCGGGGCATCGGACCGAACGCCCCCGACGTCGGCGCGATCACCAGCACCCGCCGCGCGCCGGACGCCAGGTCCGCGTTCACCGCCGAGCGCATCCCGCCGTCGATGTAGCGGCGCGCGCCGATCGTCACCGGCGGCCACACCCCGGGCACCGCGCAACTGGCCCCCACCGCGTCCACCAGCGACACTCCGCTGTCGCCGTCGAACACCACGAACTCGCCCGAGGCGGCGTCCACGGCGGTCACCAGAAACCGCCGTGCCGGCCACTCCCGCACCGGCAGGCGGGCCTCGATGACAGCGCGGCGCGAGGCCTCCGACGGGGTACGCGCCGCCACCGCCATCGCCCCGATCCGTGCCCGTGACCGCACCGCGTCCCGGGTACGCCCGCCGGCCCAGACCAGCCGCGCCAGCGCCATGAACCCCAGCCGTGCCGGCCGCTCGCCCGACGGCGGCGTCAACTGCTCGGCGTACAACTGCTCCAGTGGTAGCCCCGAGCACACCTGCGCGCCCACCACCGAGCCCGCCGACGTGCCCACCACCAGGTCCGCCTCGGAGACGTCCACGCCCCGTTCGGCCAGTCCGGCCAGCAGACCCAGCTCCCAGGCCACGCCGGTCACCCCGCCACCACCGAGCACCAACGCCCGTTCCATGTGACTCTCCTCTCGACGACCGGTCCGCGTCGGTCACGGTAGCGTCGGCGCGACCGGTACGCGCCCCAGGACAGCAGCGGAGGCACCATGGCACCCGTCACCGTCATCACCGGCGGAGGCCGGGGCATCGGCGCGGCCACCGCCCGCCGCCTCGCCGCTGCCGGGCATCACGTCGCGCTGTGCTACCTCCGCGACCACGCCGCCGCCGAGGCGGTCGTCGCCGACCTGCGGGCCGCCGGCGTCGCTGCCGTCGCGGTGTGCGCCGACACCACTGACCCCGACCAGGTCGACGAGCTGTTCACCGCCGCCGAGCGGCTCGGCCCGCTCACCGGCCTGGTCAACAACGCCGGTGTCACGAGCCCCATCGGCCCGTTCACCGAGCTGCGCGTCGAGGACCTGCGCCGCGTCGTCGACGTCAACCTCATCGGGTACGTCCTCTGTGCCCAGCAGGCGGCCCGCCGGATGACCGACGGTGGGGCGATCGTCAACGTGTCCTCGGCGGCGGCGACCCTCGGCGGCCCCGGTGAGTACGTGCACTACGCCGCCGCGAAGGGCGCCACCGACACCCTCACCGTCGGCCTGGCCAAGGAACTCGCCCCGCGTGGCATCCGGGTCAACGCCGTCGCTCCCGGCATCGTGCGCACCGACATCCACGCCGTCTCCGGAGTGCCCGACCGTCCCGACAGGGCTGCCGGCCGCATACCGCTGGGCCGGGCCGGCGAACCCGACGAGATCGCCGCCGCCATCGCGTGGCTGCTCGGCCCGGACGCCTCGTACACCACTGGCACGGTGTTGCGCGTCTCCGGCGGCCTCTGATCCCGACGGTCCGCCCCGCCCCAGTGCCGCGAGGCCTCCTGCGCGCCGGTTCGACAGCATCGGTCAGACTCGTTCGTACCCCGCGGCCGCCCGACCCCCTGGTCGCGCGACCGCCGTACCCCTCGTCCGATGGTTGGAGCGCATGTCCCACACCCTCCTCGCCTGGTTGGCCGGCGGCGTCCTGCTGGTGGGCGCCGGGCTCGCGACGACACTGGTCCCCGCCCGGCGGGCACGCGACCGCAAACGGCGGGCCGCCTGGTCGGCCGCCCGCGCTGCCATCGACAGCGCGACGGTCAGCCGGGACGCGGCACCGGACCCGGTGCCGGCGGCCGAGCAGTTGCTGGCCCGCGCCGAGCTGATCGCCGCCGACCGCGGCGGGGTTTCGGCAGCCCGGACGGCGGAGCAACACGCCCGGCAGGCCGACCGGTTGTGGCGGGCGCACCCGTGACGGCCCGCAGGTCGCACCGCTACGAGGCCCTGCGTTGGGCGCTTCTGGGCATCGCCGTTGTCGTCCTGGTGATCTTCCTGGGTGCCCAGCAGCAGCACGGCGCCGACGTGAGCTACGGCCGGTCGCCGGCTGACTCGACGACGGTCCCGAAGGGCCCGCCTCCCCGGGGAGGCGACCCGACCGTCCCGTCGGTGGAGGAGATGACAGCGCTGGTGGCCGGCAGTCCCGTGGTGCGGTTGCCCGGCTCGATCGCACGGTGGGACGAGCAGCAGGTCCGTGCGGTGGCCGGCGACCACCCTGTCCGCATCCTGGTCGCGCCACCCTGGCTCGACGAGGACGAACAACGCCGGGTACGCGACGTGGACAACGCCACCATCACGGTGATCGGCACCGAGGTGTCCGGCGGCATCTACCGGGCCGTGCCCGATGACCTGCCGAGCTGGCGTGCGAGCTTCGCCACCGCCGACGTGACGGGCTCGCTCGTGGCACTGATCGCCGCGCTGCGGGAGGTGCCCGCCCCGGCCGACCAGGACGTGGTGCGCTGGCGCGAGCCGAGCGGCCCGGAGTTGACCGCCGTCGCCGCCGACCTGCGGGCCAAGGGCCTGCACGCCGCCGCGGGAGCGAGCCTCACCGCGGTGCCGGACAAGGCCGCGAAGACCGCGTTCCCGGACGGCGCCCTGTACGTGGCGCTTCCCCCGCAGCCGTTCGGTGAGCCCCTGCCTCGCTTCGGTCCGGCACTGACCGGCCTGTTCCCCAACACCCCGATCATCGTGATGTACGGCAACTGGATCGAGTACCACGGCCCGGCGGCGGACTTCTCTGAGGTGGCCGGGGCTAGCTTCTACGGCCACTTCGCCGACCGGATCAGTAAGTACGACTATTCGCAGGACCAGGTGCTCGCGGTCTACCTGAACCGGGTCACCGACATCCGCTACTCGGGGCTGTTCGACCGTCCGCTGCCGTACCGGCCGGTCGACCCGCTGCGGGTGGCGCTGCCCGTGCTGCCGTGGCTGTTCGCGGGTTGCGTGGCGACGTTCCTGGCCCTGTCGGTGCGGTCGCTGCGCCGGCCGGACGGCACGGGGATCCGGCGGGGCAACGGCGCGCCGGCCCGGCTGGCCGGTCTCACGGCGCTCGCCGTCGAGATGTCCCTGCTGACCGACGCGCGTAGCAACCCGGCGTTGACGAGAGGCATCGTCAAGCTCCAAGCGGCCCGTGCCGCGTTGGACGAGGAGCTGCCGGAGCATCACGTGCTGTCGTTGCTGAAGGAGGCGGCCGAGGAACTGGACGACGGCGCCCGGACGTCGGGCCTGACCAGTTACCGCCCCGAGCTCTACCTACAGGGCAGGTTGTCGTGAAGAAGTCTCTTCGAGGATGGCTCGGCGCCCTGGTCAGCACACCCTTCGGTCTCGCCGTGCTGGCATGCCTGGTGCTTGCCGCCTGGGCACTGTGGACCGGCGGGGTGCTCGACGGTCCGGCCGCCCGTCAGGTCCGCACGTCCTCGGTGTACGCGGCACCGGGCGTCGACCTGGACCGGGCCGCGGCCGAACGGATCATCGGCAACCGCCGGCTCGTCGTACTGCTGCTCAAGCCGGGCGCCGACCTGCGGGACGGCTGCCGCCAGGTCAGGCGCGCCGCCGAGGGAAACGTCGTGCTGGTGATGAGCCCCGACGGCGACGACTACGACACGTGGGGCTGCGCGTTGCTGCCCGGGCGCGACGACGAGAACTTCGGGCGGGCCGTCGTGGCGGAGACCATCATCAGCCGGGGCGTCGACAGTTTCACCGACCGCCCGCTGGACGCGCTGAAGGTCGTCACCGTCAACTACGACCTGTTGGTGAAGGCCGGCACCGTACCCGACGGCACGCGCACGATCAGCCCGTCGCTGCCGCGTTTCCTGCTCGCGGGGGCGGCGATCGTGGCCGTCGTCATCGGCTCGGCTGCGATCTATGTGGCGGGTCGCCGGGCGGGCCGGCTCGCGGCCGCCCGTCGGCACCGGCGCGACGAGCACGCCGACGCGAGTAGCGCGCTGGGCGCCGGCGCGGCCGTGCTGGCTCAGCAGATCATCGACCTCGACAAGCGGTACGCGGCGACGCGCCGCCGCAGCGGCGTCACCGATGTCGAGAAGGACTTCGGCAGGCGGTACCTGGAGCTGACCTCGGACTACGCCGGGCTGCTCGACCGCATCGAGACCGTCGACGCGAGTGACGACGCAGCCGTGCGCCAGCTCATCGGGCACGTCGACGAGCTGAGCCAGCGGGCGACGCAGGCGAGTCGGTGACGGCGGCGCCGGCCGGCTTCACGACCCGGTCGGCTCCGCCCGCCACACCCAGTTGCGCCGCTCGTACAGCGGTGTGAGGCCGACCCGGAGCATGTTTGTCAGCGACGGGTTGGACGAGCCCGGGTCGGGTCGGCCCGTCTCGGAGACGACCCACCGGCAGCCGGCCCGCTCCGCGGCGGCCGCCCGGGCCGTCAGCAGCGCCGACTGCGCGCCCCGACCCCTGTGGCTCGGCAGTGTCGCGCCGGTGTTGAGCGAGCCCACAGCGCCGTGGACGAACAGGTTGGCGGCGGCGACCATCTCGTCGCCGTCCCAGGCGGCGTACGGCTGGAAGCGGGGGTCGCGCACGGCGCCGGTGAGCATCGGTCCGAGGTGCTGCTCGGGCATGCCGAAGCAGCGCAGCACCACCGACGCCCACTGGCCGTGCAGCTCCGGGGGCACTGGGCCGACCCGCAGGTCGGTGTGGCCGGGTCGGAGCGTTCCGATCTCGGCGGCGAGCTTCACCCAGGTGCTGCCGCCGGTGATGTTCTCCCGCGCGCAGATGTCGTCCCAGTCCGCAGGTAGCAGGTCGGGAGCGATCTGGAGGACGGCGGCAGGTGTCGCCTCGGCGCGGTAGAAGTCGCACACCGCGGCGATGAGGTCGGCGCTGACCGGCTCGTCGAAGCCGAACCCGAGCGCTTTGCTCCAGTAGCCGGTGGGGTCGTGTCGCATGGAGAGCACCACCGCGCCGCCCATCCGGGTGGCGGCCATGCCGAGGGCGGCTCGGACGTCGGTGGGCGCCCCCGCCTCGTACTGGAACATGAACTCGGCCTCGGCCTGTTCGGCGAGCGCGAGCATCGTCTGGTCGGTTGTCACGGGGGACCAGACTGCCACGGCGGTCGCGTCGCGGGTGGGCGGGTGGCGCCACGACTGCCTGGTCACTGCCTGCGAGCCGTCGGCCGCAATGGGTTGACCGACCCCACCACAGCCCCTATCGTTCCAGTACGTAGAACGGCGTACGGCTCAGTCGAACGATTTGGTGGTTGGTAATGGTCGAGGCAGCTCTGGGCATCATTGTTCCACCCGCCAACCCGACGGTTGAGCCCGAACTCCGTCGCCTGCTGCCAGCGCGGGTCCGCTACCACGTCGCCCGGCTGCCGGTCGTGAACGGGTCACTCGCACAGCGGCTGGACCGCTACGCCGAACTGCTGCCGGACACCGCCGCCACGCTCGACGGCCTCGACCTGCGGGCCACCTACGTCGCCTGCACCGGCTGCTACTACCGACCGGGGCGCGGCGACGTGCACCGCACCGACAAGGCGGCGAGCGGGCGCCTCGGCTCGCCGGTGTTCGGGGCGGCGAACGCGGTCCGGCAGGTGCTCGACCGTCTCGCGGTCCGGTCACTGACCCTGATCTCGCCGTACCCGGACTGGCTCACCGAGCAGGCGGCGGCATTCTGGCGCGCGAACGGCCGCAGTGTCGGCACGCCGGTGCCGGTGCCCGGCACGGGCGCCATCTACGACCTCAGCTCGACCACCGTCCGCGACACAGTGCTGCAGACCCTGCGCTCGCTTGCCGACGACGGCTTCCCGCCCGGGCACGCGGTGCTGCTGACCGGGACGGGCGCACCCAGCCTGGACGTCCTCGACGAGGTCCTGCCGCAGGCACCCGTCCCGGTGCTGTCGTCGAACCTCGCCGGCGCCTGGCAGTTGCTGGAGACCGCCGGGATCACCCACCTGGCGGGCGAGTCGCCCAGCCCGGCGTTGCGGCACCTGGCCGCCACCCTGACCCAAACCCCCTCGACCGGAATCGTCGGCGTTGTCGCCGGCGGGAAGGAGTGACCGTGGCGTCCACCAGTCACGCCGTGCAAGCCCCAGTCGTCGTCCTCGGCGGCGGGCCGGTGGGCATGGTGACGGCCCTCGCCCTGGCCCGCCGGGACATCCCGGTGATCGTTCTCGAACGTGACCCGGACGAGGTGCGGTCGGAGTGGCGCGGCTCCACCGTTCACCCCCCGACCACCGAACTGCTCGACGAACTCGACCTGGCCGCCCCACTGCTCAAGGAGGCGGTCCGGGTACACCGGCTGGACTACCGCGACCTGGAGCTGACCGAGTCCGCCTGCTTCTCCTACGAGGCGCTCGAAGGCGAGACCCGGTACCCGTTCCGGTTGCAGTACGAGCAGTACAAGCTGGTCCGGCTGCTGCGCCGCGCGGTCGCCGAGACGCCGAACATCGACATCCGGTTCGGGCACGACGTGGTCGGCCTGCGTCAGGACGACACGCATGTCGAGTTGGACGTGACCGTCGACGGCGCCCCGAGCGTGGTGAGCGCCCAGTGGGTGGTGGCCGCCGACGGCGCGCACAGCACCGCCCGCAAACTGCTCGACGTTCCGTTCCCCGGTTTCACGTACCCGACGCTGAGCCTTGTGGTGGCCACGCCGTTCCGCTTCGAGGACGCGGTGCCCGATCTCGGCGCGGTCGGCTACTGGTCCGGCCCGAAGGGCCGTTTCTCGCTGATCAGAACCCCCGACATCTGGCGTGCGGCGCTGTCGACGGGCACCGGCGTCGACGACGAGCCCCCGTCCGGCACGCACCCGGCCTTCCTGGCCGCCGTGGACCTGCTGCTGGGCGGCAAGCCCGACGCCCGTGAGTTGCCGCTGAGCCAGCACCAGACCTACCGCAGCCACCAGCGGCTCGCGGAGTCCTTCCGGATCGGCCGGGTGTTGCTGGCCGGCGACGCCGCCCACCTGAGCAGCACCACCGGCGGCATGGGTCTGAACTCGGGCATCCACGACGCGGTGGCGGTAGCCATCGCGCTGGCCGAGCCGGACCCGGACACGGCCACCAGCGAGTACGCGCAACGTCGCAGGTCGATCGCCGAGCGCTTCGTCCAGCCGACCACGACGGAGAACCGCACCTCGGCCGACGGTGTCGAACTGGCCGGTCGCCGCGAGCGGCTGCTGCGCCTGCGGGCGCTCGCGGACAACCCCGAGGACGCCCGAAACTACCTCCGTCGTGTCAGTATGCTCGGGATCCAGCACTAGACGTCGGGCCGTTCACCACAGCCAGATCGGTCAACCGCTGGCGTGTTCCTATGCACCTTCGAGAGGTGATCTGAATGGGGATCAGCGTACCGGCGTCCGAGCCGGAGGACGGTCATCGCTACACGACGAGCGGCCTGGGTCGCGCTCTGGCCGTGATCGACCTCCTCGCCGAACGCAGCCCGGAGATGATCGGGGTGTCGACTGTCGCCCGGGTCCTGAACCTGCCCAAGGCGGTGGCCCACCGCATCCTCAAGGAGCTGACGGCCAACCAGTTCGTCACGTTCGACGAGGGCACCCGGCGCTACCGGCTCGGGCCGGGCGCTCTCGCGGTCGGGTTGGCCGCCCTGCGTGCCATCGACGTGCAGGCGATCACCAACCGGCACATGCGGCGGTTGGTGGAGGCCACGGGGGAGACCGCGACCCTGTCGATGCGGCAGGGGTGGGTGCGGGTCTACACCGACCAGGTGCTCTCGCCGCACGAGATCCGGATGTCGGTGACGCTCGGTTCCCGTCATTCGCTTGTCGCCGGCTCGTCGTCCAAGGCGATCCTGGCGGCCCTGCCCGATTCCGAGATCGCCGAATACCTGGCCACCCATGAGCTGGTCTCGGTCACCGCGGCCACCATCACGTCCGTCGAGCAGCTCTGGACCGACCTGCGGGAGGTCCGTGAGCAGGGCTACGCGGTGAGCCGGGGCGAGCGGCAGGCCGGCGCGGTAAGCGTGGCGGCGCCGATCCGGCTGGCCTCCGGCGAGGTCTACGGGTCGTTGTCGCTGTGCGGCCCTCAGGACCGTTTCTCGGCGCAGCTGCTCGTCGAGTACGGCGAGCTGGTGGCCGACGCGGCCCGCCAGGTCAGCGCCGAGCTGGGCTATCAGGCCCCCGCGGCGCAGGAAGCCCCGCAGCCGGAGCCGGTGCAGCGCAAGCGTGCGCCCCGGCGTCAGGCGACGCGGTCGGTCGCGGACCACGCCGCGACCAGTTCGGCCGAGGTCGTCGTCTCGCAGAAGTAGAAGCCCAGGTTGCGGATCGCCGCCTCGGCGAGGTCCGCACGGGTCCAGCCGACCAGGTCGGTCGGCATCGTGGTGGTCAGGTCGGCCATGTACGCGTCGCGGATGGTGGAGTCCACGCAGACGTTGGCGGCCGTCCCGACCACCACCACGTGGTCACGTCCGTGCGCGCGGAGCAGGTTGTGCAGGGGCGTGCCGACGAACGCGCTGTAGCGCGTCTTCTCCAGGTGGCAGTCGCCCGGCTCGGGGCGCAGGCCCTCGGCGAGTTCGGCGCCCCAGGAGCCTGCGGCGCAGACGCTGAGCGGGCTGCGGCCCATCGCCTCGGCACGGGCCCGCCGGGCCGGTGACACGAGCTGCTCGTGGGCGGCCTGCCGCACCCAGATGACCAGGCATCCCGCGGCCCGCGCCTGGTCGAGGAAGCGCGGCAGCCTGCGGGCCAGCTCGGTGTTCACGCTGACGTCGGCGCCGAGCTTCGCCATGGCCCCGACGGGGGAGCAGAAGTCGTTCTGCATGTCGATGACCAGCACCGCTGTGCGCTGCGACAGGTGTTCCATGAGGGTTTCTCCGGGGTTGGGCGATTAGTAAGGAACTAGTCGTATGGAGTCGGGCCTTGCGGACCATTGACCTCGCCGCTGAACATAGCTTACGTTCCCTCCAACAGAACGGCGTACTGCACAAGCGAACAGCGTCGCGTAATTTCACGGACCGGCCGGTGACAGGGGTACCCATGAGTGCGATCAAAGTGGAGGGCGTCAGCAAGGTCTTCGCCGGCGCCGGTGGCCAGTCGATGCTCGCGCTGAGCGACGTCTCGCTCGACATCGCCGACGGTGAGTTCGTGGTGCTGTTGGGCCCGTCCGGCTGCGGCAAGACGACACTGCTGCGGATCATCGGTCAGCTGGAGAGCCCGACCGTGGGGCGGGTACGAATCGACCACGGCGACCGGCAGGAGAACGCCGACCGCCCGCTGGGCTTCGTCTTCCAGGAAGCCACGCTGATGCCGTGGCGGTCGACGGGCGCCAACGTCGCCCTGCCGCTGGAGATGGCCGGCGTCGGCCGCCGGGAGCGCGAGGCGAAGGTCCGCGAGATGCTGGCCCTCGTCGGGCTGCCCGACGCGGCGAGCAAGCTCCCGCACCAGCTCTCGGGCGGTATGCGGCAGCGGGTCTCCATCGCCCGGGCGCTCGCGCACGACCCCCAGGTGCTGCTCATGGACGAGCCGTTCGGCGCCCTGGACGCGCAGACCCGCGACATGATGAACGCGGAGTTGCAGCGCATCTGGCTGGAGAACCGCAAGACGGTCGTCTTCGTGACGCACTCCGTCTCCGAGGCCGTCTTCCTGGCCGACCGCATCGTGATGCTGGGGACCAAGCCCGGTCACATCCACTCCATCACCGAGGTGACGCTGCCGCGGCCGCGCACCCTCGCGATGACCGAGTCCGCCGAGTTCCGCTCCCTCGCGACCGAGCTGCGCCGCCAGATCGGCGAGGTGCAGCAGGACAACGACATTCGACCCGCCGTCTCGGCCTGATCAGCAACTGAGGTGTCGCACGTGACCACTACAGATCAGCGCCACCCGGCGCCGACGTCGCCTACCGCAGAACAGCTACGCCCTCCGCCGCTGACGCTGTCGCAGCGACTGCGCAACAACCGCTGGCTGTCCTTCTACACCAGCCCTCTGCTCGTCGCGCTGTTCCTGGTCGCCTGGAAGATCTACGTCGAGGTCACGGACCTGTCCCGGTTCGTGCTCCCGGCGCCGGAGGCGGTGTTCAAGTCCTTCATCGAGCAGATCACCGACCCGTTCGTGTGGCAGACCCACATCTGGACGACCTTCTACGAGGTCATCATGGGTCTGGCGCTGGCCATCGTCCTGGGCGTGGGGCTCGGCCTGATGATCGGCAAGTCGCCGCTGTTCGACCGCATCGCCCGACCGTTCATCGTCGCCACCCAGGTGGTGCCGAAGGTCGCGCTGGTCCCGCTGTTCATCCTCTGGCTGGGCTTCGGCCCGTCGTCCAAGGTGGTCATGGCGGCGCTGCTGGCGTTCTTCCCGCTGCTCATCAACACCTCGTTCGGTGTCCGTTCGGTGCCGGGCTCGATGCACGACCTGATGACGACGCTGAAGGCGTCCCGCTGGGAGCGGTTCTGGCGCGCCGACCTGCCGTACACGATGCCGTTCATCCTGGCCGGCATGGAGCTTGCGGTCGTCCAGGCGACCATCGGCGCGATCGTCGGTGAGTACCTCGGCGGTGACAAGGGCCTCGGCCGGTACGCCGTCAACCTCCAGAACGGCCTTCAGGTCGACAAACTGTTCGGCGCGATCCTGATCATGGCGTTGTTCGGCTTCACCCTCTACAGCATCGTGACCGGCGCCCGCCGGCTGCTGATCCCCTGGCACGAGTCCGTGCAGCCACGCCGTACCCCCTGACAGGTCCGCTCCTCCCGATCCCTGGTCGGCGCCGCGACGCGGCGCGGGCAGGTCACACCTTGCCTTTCTCCGTCGCACACCTTCATCCCCCTCCTCCGTACCGGGAGATCTTCATGAGAAACGACCGTTCAATTGGCGCGCCGGTCTCGCGGCGTTCGTTCCTTCGGGCCAGCACCACAGCCGGGCTCCTGCTGCCCACCGCCGGTGGCATGACCCTGCTGCTCACCGGCTGCGGCGGCGACGACGACAAGGTCAACGCCGACGGCAGCCTCAACGGCTCGTACATGACCGCCTCCGGCATGACGCTGAGCTTCGTGGAGACGATGGTCGCCAAGGAGCGTGGCTTCTTCTCCGAGTTCGGGCTGAGCCTGGACATCAAGGGCGGGCAGGGCACCGCCACCGCCATCCAGGCGGTGCTCGGTGGCTCGGCCGACCTGACCCGGGCCAACGGCATCAACGCGATCATCGCGGTGGCCAACGAGGACGCCCCGTTCGTCAGCATCGCCAGCGTGCGGCAGAAGTCGCAGTTCGAGGTGGTGTCCCTGCCGAACAAGCCGATCCGCAACCCCGCCGAGCTGGCCGGACGCACCTGCGGCATCGTCTCCACCGGCGGCGCCACCGAGAACCTGCTCGACGTCATGCTGATCAACGCGGGGGTCAACCCCACGTCGGTGAAGCGTCCGGTCACCGGTGTCGGCACCGCCGCGTACGAGTTGGCCCGCAAGGGCGATGTGGACGCGTGGATCTGCGTCAACACCGACCGGGCCACCATCCAGAAGGACGTCGGCGAGGTCGTCTTCTTCAGCACCGACGACTTCGCCCCGATGCCGTCGGACTCGTACAACACCAGCGCCAAGATGGTCGAGTCGGGCAGCGACATGCCTGTGAAGTTCCTCGCCGGCGTGCTCAAGGCGATCGACTACGCCAGCAAGGAAGCGAACTGGGATCAGGTCATCAACGACCTGCGCAAGTACAACCCGGAGGCCGACCCGGCCCAGGCCCGTGCCGAGCTGCCGCTGCTTGTGGAGAGCTGGCTGGCGGCCGGCCCGGACAAGGCCCTGGAGATGAACGAGCAGACCTGGCTCAAGGGTCAGGAGAGCCTCATCAAGGCCAAGCTGGTGAAGTCTGCTGCGCCGATCGACAAACTGATCAACCGCAGCTACCTCGAGCGCGCGAGGAACCTGTGACGGGCGGCCCGGCCGCCGCCAGCGCCGCCTCCGCGGTCCTGGCGGCGGCCGCGGCCAGCGGTGTGCGACGGCTGTGGTTCAACAGCGGCTCCGAGCTGACCTCGTTCCAGGAGGCAAGCGCGCAGGCCCGGCACCAGGGCGAGCCGACCCCGCAGATCATCACCTGCCCCCACGAACACGTCGCGCTCACCGCGGCGATGGGCGAAACGATGGTCACCGGCCAGCCGTCCATGACCGCTGCCCACGCCGACCTCGGCCTGCTGCACCACGGCGGCGCCATCCACAACGCCATGTGGGGCGACCACCCCATCATGATCATGTCGGGTTATCCGCCCACCCGCGCCGAGTCGCGCAACTCGCCGGTGTTCTGGAAGCAGCAGCGCTGGGACCAGGGCTCGATCGTGCGGCAGTACGTCAAGTGGGACTACAAGCTGTCCGCCCTCGACGACGCCGCACTGGTGGTGGCGCGTGGCCTCCAGGTCGCGCTCGCGCCTCGGCGGGGCCCCGTCTACCTGGCGATGCCGGAAGAGGTGGGCAGGTACCCGATCCCGGTCGGCAACCCGGTCCCCAGCGCCCAACGGCTCGGCATCCCGACCCTGGGACCGGGCGACCCCGGCGTGGTCAGCGAGGTGGCCCGCCGCCTCACGACCGCCCGGCGGCCCGTCATCGTCACCGACCGCGTCGGCGTCAACCCGCACGCCGTGACGTTGCTGGCCGAGCTGGCCGACACCCTCGGCGTGGAGGTACGCGCCACCCGCTACCGGATGAACCTGCCCGACGACAACCCGTGGCACACCACAGCGCCACTTGACGAGTTCGACGTCATCATCGTGCTTGACCATCCGGTGCCGTGGATGCCCGCCGTGGAACGCCCCCACGACGACGCGTGGATCGGCTGGGCCGGGCCCGACCCGATCGAGGGTCGTGTCCCGCTGTACGAGCTGCGCGCCGACGCGCGTACCACCGCCGACCCGGCGGCGTTCCTCGCCGCCGTGCTGGCCGAGGTCGGCGCGGCCGGACCGGGCGACGCCGACGCCGTACGCCGGCGGCGGCAACGACCGCCAGCCGCCGCGCCGCGACCGGCCGGTGGCAACGCGGCGGTCTCCGGTGCTCCCACGCCCGCGCTGATCGCCGCCGCCCTGGACCGGCACCTGCGCCCCGACGACCTGCTGACCTGGGAGGTGTTCGACACCGCGCCGGTCCGCCGGACGAAGCCGGGCACCCTCTTCGAGAAGGGCGGGTCCAGCCTCGGCTGGTCGGTGGCGGCGGCCACCGGCGCCAGCATGGCCGCCGGCGGCGCGCACGCCGTGGCGGTCACCGGGGACGGCTCGTACCTGTTCGGCTCGCCGGACTCGTGCCTGTGGTTGCAGCAGCAGCACGACGCGCCGGTGGTCACCGTGGTGGTCAACAACGGCGGCTACCGCACCGGCACGACAACCCTTGCCGCGCACTACCCGGACGGCCTGGCCGTCACCGAACCCACAGTGCTCGGCGGCCACCTCACCCCGTCGCCGGACTTCGCGGCGCACGCCCGCTCGCAGGGCTGCTACGGGGAGCAGGTGGTGCGGGCGGCCGACCTCACCGCGGCCCTGGACCGGGCCCGTACGGCGGTGGCGCGCGACCGCGTCCCGGCCGTGCTGGACGTCTGGGTGCCCGAGCATCTCACCGGGTCGATGGACCCGGCACGCCGGGCGCGCCCGGCTCACGACGAAGGGAACACCGATGGCTGATGTCGTTTCGCCTATCGACGGCCGGGTCCTGACCCACATCGCGCCCGCCTCGCCTGCCGAGGTCGACGCCGCCGTCCGGGAGGCGCGCGCCGCCCAGCCGGCGTGGGCCCGCCGCACCGGCAGCGACCGTAGCCGGATCCTGCACGCGGTCGCCGACCTCATCGAGGCCCGCATCGACGAGCTGGCCGAGACCGAGACCCGCAACACCGGCAAGATCCTCAGCGACACCCGCCGGGAGGCGATCCGGGCCGCGAACAGCTTCCGCTACTACGCCGGCTGGGCCGAGCAGGTACGGGGCGAGACCATCCCGGTCGGGCCGGAGTACCACACCTACACGGTGCCCGAGCCGCACGGCGTCGTCGCCGGTGTCATCCCGTGGAACGTGCCGTTCTTCTTCGCGGTCAAGAAGATCGCCCCGGCGCTCGCCTTCGGCAACGCCTGCGTGCTCAAGCCGGCCGAGGAGACGCCGTTGACGGCCCTGCGGCTGGCCGGCCTGCTGGCCGAGGCGGGTGTGCCCGACGGGCTGGTGCGGGTGCTGCCCGGTGGCCGGGAGACCGGCGTGGCACTGGTGTCGCACCCGGACGTCGACCTGATCGTGTTCACCGGCCACCACGACACCGGCAAGGCGATCGCCCGGTCGGCGGCGGCCAACCTCACCCCGGTGGCGCTGGAGCTGGGGGGCAAGTCGCCGCAGGTCCTCTTCCCCGACGCCGACCTGGACCAGGCCGTGGACGCAGTGGTGCTGGGCGTATTCGCCTCCTGCGGGCAGATGTGCATCGCCGGCTCCCGGCTGGTCCTGCACGAGTCGATCTACGACGACGTGCTGGACCGGGTGGCCCAGCGGGTACGGGCGCTGCGGGTGGGCGACCCGTTCGACGCCGAGACGGACCTGGGTCCGCAGATCACCGCCGTGCAGCGGGACAAGACGGCGGCGTTCATCGCCGAGTCCCGCGGCGCGGGTCGGCTCGTCGCGCAGGCCACGCTGCCGGACACCGAGCGGCTGCGCAACGGCTTCTACGTGGCGCCGACGGTGTTCGACAGGTTGGACGACAATGCCCGCCTGCTGCGCGAGGAGGTGTTCGGGCCGGTCCTCGCGGTGTCGTCCTTCCGCGACGACGCCGACGCGCTGCGGCTGGCAAACGACACCGAGTTCGGCCTGGCTGCGGGCATCTGGACCGCCGACATCGCCCGCGCACACCGGTTCGCCGGGCAGGTGCGGGCGGGCACGGTGTGGATCAACACCTACCGGGTGATGTCCGACCTGGTGCCGTTCGGCGGTGTCGGCCTGTCCGGATACGGCCGCGAGAACGGCACCGAGGCGGCCCGGCTCTACCTGCGCTCGAAGTCGGTGTGGACCTCGCTGACCGGCGGCACCCCGCAGGGGTACGGCATGGGAGGCGCTGGTGCGGCAGGCTGACCGCCCGGCCGGGTCACCGGTTGACGCGCCAGCCGACGAGAGGGGCCGCGGCGGTCTCGCGTTACTGCGGGACCGTCGCTTCGGCCCGTACTTCTTCGGGTCGTTGGCGTCGAACACCGGCACGTGGTTCCAGAACGTCGCGGCGATCCTGACGATCTACGCGCTGACCCGCTCGGCGTTCATGGTGGGTCTTGTCACCGCCCTGCAGTTCGCCATGCAGTTGGTCCTCGCCCCGGTGATCGGGGCGTTGGCCGACCGTGTCGACCGGCGGCGGCTGATCATCGTGGGGCAGACGCTCGGCGGTTCCGCAGCGGCGGTGCTCGCGCTGCTGGCCTTCCTGGACGCGTTGAATCCGGGTCTGCTGCTCACGTTCATCGGGTTGTCCGGGGTGGGGCAGGCGATCACCGGTCCGGCCGCGCAGGCGTTGGTGCCCAACATCGTGAGCCGCGCCGACGTGCCGCAGGCGATCGCCCTGCACTCGCTGACGTTCAACCTGTCGCGGGCCATCGGCCCGGTGGCCGGGGCGGCCACGTACGCGGTGGCCGGCGCCGGTACGGCGTTCGCCGTCAACGCCGCAAGCTTCCTGGCGTTCGCGCTGGCGCTGCGTGGTGTGCGGCTACCGAAACCGGCTGCCGGCGCGCGGGGCAGGCTGGGCGTGTTGGGCGGGGTCGCCTACGTACGGCACCGGCCGGTGCTGGTGCGGTGCCTGGTGGCGGTGGCCCTGATCGGCCTGGCGATGGAGCCGATCAACACGTTGTCGCCGTTGTTCGCCGAGAGCTTCGGCGGCGGTGACCTGCTGGTGGGTGTCTTCATCACGTTCTTCGGCGTCGGCTCGGCGCTTGTCGCCGTCTTCGTGGGCCGGCTGCGACGCACTGTGGGCAGCGGCAAGACGGGCGCGGTCGGTGTGGCCGCGCTGGCCCTCGGGATGGCGGTGTTGGCGGTGAGCCCGGGGCCGGTGCTGGCCACCGTCGGCATCGCCGTGGGCGGGGCCGGCTATCTGCTCGCGGTCAGCGACGTCAACGCCACCATGCAGGAAGGGCTGTCCGACGCGGTGCGTGGCCGCGTGATGGCCCTGTGGTCGATGTGTTTCCTCGGTATCCGGCCGGCCGCGGCGATGCTGCACGGCTGGCTCGGCGACACGTTCTCGGCATCTGCGGGAGCGTTCGTCGCGGCCGGGTCCGCGGTGGCCGCCGCTGTGGTCCTGCGCGGTCGGCTGACCCGGCGCGGTGACGCCGCCGGGCCTGTCCAGCAGGGATGACAGAGCGCGTCGCCGTTGACCCCGCACCGCATTCCAACCTATTCTGCTGAGCGAAACACCGTTCGTTTGAAGCGAACGGACTGAGTTGGGGAGGCCCAGTGCACGACGGACCGCTGACCGGACTCCGCGTCATCGACGCCTCGACGATCCTGGCCGGCCCTCTGTGCTGCCAGATCCTCGGCGACTTCGGTGCCGACGTCATCAAGGTCGAACACCCCGTGGCCGGCGACAGCATGCGCGGGCACGGCCACGCCAAGGACGGCGTACCGCTGTGGTGGAAGGAGATCTCCCGCAACAAGCGCACACTCGGCCTCAAGCTGTCCGCGCCCGAGGGCGCCGACCTGCTGCTGCGCCTGGCCGCCACCGCCGACGTGCTGGTGGAGAACTTCCGCCCCGGCACCCTGGAACGGTGGGGGATCGGCCCCGAGAAGCTGCACGAGGTCAACCCCGGCCTGGTCATCGTGCGCATCTCCGGCTTCGGCCAGCAGGGCCCGTACGCCAGCCGGCCCGGCTTCGGCACCCTCGCCGAGGCGATGAGCGGCTTCGCCCACCTCACCGGCGACGAGAACGGCCCGCCCACGCTTCCCGCGTTCGGCCTGGCCGACAGCATCTGCGGCATCGCCGCGTCGTCGGCCACGATGGCCGCGCTGTTCGCCCGCGACCGCAACGGCGGCAAGGGCCAGATCGTCGACATGAGCCTGCTGGAGCCGATCATGACGGCGGTCGGCCCCGGCCCCACCGTCTACGACCAGCTCGGCATCGTCGAGCACCGGCACGGCAACCGGTCCACGAACAACTCCCCCCGCAACACCTACCGCACCAAGGACGGCGACTGGGTCGCCGTGTCCACGAGCGCGCAGTCCATCGCCGAGCGGGTCCTGCGCCTCGTCGGTCACCCCGAGGTCATCGACGAGCCGTGGTTCGCCTCCGGCCGGCAACGCGCCGCGCACGCCGACCTGCTCGACGAGTACGTCGGCGGGTGGATCGCCGAGCGCACCCGCGACGAGGTCATGCGCGCCTTCGAAGAGGCCGGCGCCGCCGTCGCCGCCGTCTACACCGCCCGCGACATCGTGGCCGACGAACACGTCCAGGCCACCAAGATGGTCGTCAAGGTGCCCGACCCCGACCTCGGCGAGGTCCTCATGCACAACGTGCTGTGGCGCATGTCCGACACACCGGGCCGGATCCGCTTCACCGGCCGACCCCTCGGCGCCGACACCGACGACCTCCTCGTCAACGAACTCGGCTGCACTCCCGACGCCGTCGCGGAGCTGCGCTCACGGGAGATCGTGGCCTGACGGTCGCCACCACCGATTTAAGGATTGTCGTGACCACAACGAACATCACCACCGACTCCGGCACGGCCGCGCTCCTGGCCGCCGTCGAGGCGGGAGTCCGGGTGTACGACCTGGGCCGCCGCCTCACCATCGGCATGCCCCAGTCGCCGAACCATCCGCCGTTCTGGCACGCCCTGCCCCGCCGGCACGGCGACGCGGTACGCCCCGACGGCGGCTCCGCCGCCAACGACATCATCACCATGGGCACCCACGTCGGCACCCACATCGACGCGTTCTCCCACGTCTCGCAGGACGGTCGGCTGCTCGACGGCTCCGACGCCGCCGACGCCGGCCGCGGCGGCCGCTACCCC
The DNA here is from genome assembly GCF_049847245.1 of Micromonospora sp. DT68. Taxonomy (NCBI): domain Bacteria; kingdom Bacillati; phylum Actinomycetota; class Actinomycetes; order Micromonosporales; family Micromonosporaceae; genus Micromonospora; species Micromonospora sp. DT68. The sequence continues at coordinate 53,202 of NZ_JBNCNZ010000019.1, read as the reverse complement.
GACCTGGGCGCGCACACCATCGCCCCGATGGTGCGCCGCGGCGTGCTGCTCGACGTCCCCGCAGCCCTGGGCCTGTCCGACGGCTGCGAGCCCGGATACGAGATCACCCCCGCCGACCTGTCGACGGCCGCCGACCGGCAGGGCACCCCGCTGCGCCCCGGCGACGTGGCGCTGGTCCGCAGCGGCTGGGGCAGGCTGTTCGACCACGAGGACCGCACCCGCTACATCGGGCACACCACAGGCGTACCAGGAGTCGGCGCAGCCGGCGCCACCTGGCTGGCCGGCCAGGGCGTCCACGCCGTGGGGGCCGACACGATCGCCTTCGAGTGCCTGCCACCGGGCGCCGGGCACAGCGTCCTGCCCGCCCACCGCGTGCTGCTCGTCGAACGCGGCGTCTACATCATCGAGACGATGGCGCTGGAGGAGCTGGCCGCCGACAACGTCCACGAGTTCCTCTTCGTCCTGTCGCCGCTGGCCATCTTCGGCGCCACCGGCTCACCCGTGCGCCCCCTGGCCGTGGTCGCCCATGTCTGAGCAGACCCTGGCCCGGCAGCTGGCCGCGTTCGCCGCCCGCACCGGCGACGAGCCCCTGCCCGAACGCGTCGCCGCAAGCGTGCGCCAACGGGTCCTGGACATCCTCGGCCTGTGCGTGGGCGCGCACCGGCTGCCCACCAGCCGCGCCGCCCTGGAGTTCGTCGCCGACCAGGGCGGACGCCCCCAGGCTCACGTCGTGGGGCTACCCGACGCGGTGCCCGCGGCGCAGGCCGCGTTCGGCAACGGCGTCCTGGCGCACTCGCTGGACTACGACGACACCCACCTGCCCTCGGTGCTGCACCCCAGCGCCGCCGTCGTCCCGGCGGCCCTGGCCGCCGCCCAGGCCGCCGGCGCCAACGGCGCCGCCCTCACCAACGCCGTGGCCGTCGGCATCGAGACGACGGTACGACTGGGAATGGCCGGCTACGACCCGTCCCTGAAGAACTCGGTGTTCTTCGAGCACGGCCAGCACGCCACCTCCATCTGCGGCGCGATGGGCGGCGCCGTGGCCGCCGGCATGCTCCTGGGCCTGGACGAGGACGGCCTGTTGGACGTCCTCGGTGTCACCGCCTCCATGGCCTCCGGGGTGATCGAGGCCAACCGGACCGGCGGCACTGTCAAGCGGCTGCACTGCGGCTGGGCCGCCCACAGCGCCGTCACCGCCGCCGACCTGGTCCGACGCGGCTTCACCGGGCCACCCACAGTCCTGGAGGGCCGCTTCGGCTTCTTCACCGCCTTCCTGCGCGGCGAAGCCGACCACGACCAGATCACCGACGGCCTCGGCGAGCGGTGGGCGGTGCCGGACATCTTCTTCAAGCCGTACCCCGCCAACCACTTCACCCACGCGGCCATCGACGCCGGCCTGGCCCTGCGCGCCGCGGGCGTGCCCGTGGACCGGATCACCCACATCGAACTGCGGGTACCCGCAGCGGTGATCCGCACCATCGGCGAACCGATCACCACCAAACGCGCACCGGACACCGGCTACCAGGCGCAGTTCAGCGGCCCGTACGCCGTCGTCGCCGGCCTGCTCGGCGGCGGGGGACTGGGCCTGGGCCTGGGCGACTTCACCGACGACCTGGCCCGTGACCCGCAGCGTCGGGCGCTGATGGCCCGCGTCGACGTCGTCCCCGACGACGAGTGCAACACGATCTTCCCGCACCAGTTCCCGGCCGTCGTGACGGTACGCACCGACGACGGGCAGACCTGGCGCGAGGAGGTGCTGACCAACCGCGGTGGCCCGCAACGGCCCCTGTCCGACGCGGAACTGGCGTTGAAGTTCCGGGACAACGTCGCCGGACGCGTCGACTCCGACACCGCCGACCAGGTCGTGGCCGCGGTGCTCGGCCTCGCCGACGTCACCGACGTCACCGACGTGCTGCGCCCACTGACCCGACTACAGGCCGACTGACGCCGGCACCGACTCGCTGTCCGCCAACCCAGGAGCACACACCGTGGAACCTTTCGACCTCGTAGTGAAGAACGTCAGAGTCGTGCGGCACGACCAGCCCGAACCGGCGGCGCTGGACATCGCCGTCCGCGACGGCCGCGTGGCCCGCCTCGCGCAGGCGATCGACCCCACCGGCGCGAAGGCAGTCGTCGACGGCGGCGGCAAGCTCGCCTTCCCCGGCGTCGTCGACGCCCACCAGCACTGGGGCATCTACCACCCGCTGGCCGAGGACACCGCCACGGAGAGCCGCGCCTGCGCGCAGGGCGGCGTCACGTCCGCCATCAACTACATCCGCACCGGGCAGTACTACCTCAACCGCGGCGGACCGTACCGCGAGTTCTTCCCCGAGGTGCGCAGCGCCACCGACCACAGGTCCTACGTCGACTACGCGTTCCACGTCGCGCCCATGACCAGTGAGCACATCGACGAGATCCCCGAGCTGATCCGCGACCACGGCGTCACCTCGTTCAAGGTGTTCATGTTCTACGGCGGCCACGGCCTGCACGGCCGCTCCACCGACCAGAGCTCCTTCCTCATGATCCCGCCGGACGCCCGCTACGACTACGCGCACTTCGAGTTCGTCATGCGCGGCGTGCAGGCCGCCCGCGAGCAGTTCCCCGACCTGGCCGACGAGATCTCGCTGTCGCTGCACTGCGAGACCGCCGAGATCATGCGGGCGTACACCCGCCTGGTCGAGGAGGAGGGCGCCCTCACCGGGCTTGCCGCCTACAGCGCCTCCCGGCCGCCACACTCCGAGGGCCTCGCGATCAGCATCGCCTCCTACCTCGCCCACGAGACCGGCCTGCCCACCATCAACCTGCTGCACCTGACCTCGGCGAAGGCCGTCGACGCGGCGCTGCGCATGGCGAAGGCGTTCCCGCACGTCGACTTCCGCCGTGAGGTGACGATCGGCCACCTGCTCGCCGACATCGACACCGCCCACGGCCTCGGCGGCAAGGTCAACCCGCCGCTGCGTCCCCGCGAGGACGTCGAGGCGCTGTGGGGCTACCTGCTCGACGGGCACCTCGACTGGGTCGTCAGCGACCACGCCTGCTGCCGCGCCGAGACCAAGTTCGGCGAGCCGGCCGACGACATCTTCGTCGCCAAGTCGGGCTTCGGCGGCGCCGAGTACCTGCTGCCCGGCCTGGTCAGCGAGGGCTCCAAGCGCGGCCTGTCCTACGCCCGCGTCGCCGAGCTGACCTCGTGGGCGCCGGCACGCCGCTACGGCCTTGCCACAAAGGGCGCCATCGCCGAAGGGCTGGACGCCGACTTCTGCCTGCTGGATGAGAACCACACCTGGACGGTCCGGGCCGACGACTCACTGTCGACGCAGGAGTACACGCCGTTCGAGGGGATGGAACTGACCGCTCGCGTCACCGACACGTTCCTGCGCGGCGAGCAGATCCTGCGCGACGGCGCCCTGGTCGGGCAGCCGCGCGGCCGGTACCTGGCCCGCCCCACGCGCCCGTGACGGCTATCGGGGCACCCCTGCCCACCGCCCGCAGCTACCTGTACGTGCCGGGGGACCAGCCGGACAAGATGGCCCGGGCGGCGGCCCGGGGCGCCGACGCCTGCATCCTCGACCTGGAGGACGCTGTCGCACCGGCGAGCAAGGCCACCGCCAGGGCCAGCGTCGGCGCGTTCCTCGCCGACGCCGACGCCACGGTGCAGTGGTGGGTACGCCTCAACGCGGACACACCGGCCGCCGACATCGCCGCGGTGGTCGGCCCGCACCTGACCGGTGTGGTCGTGCCGAAGGCCGACGTCGACCTGCTGGCCGAGGTGCACCGGCTGCTCGGCGACGCCGAACGCGACAGTGGCGTCCCGCACGGGTCGACAGCCGTGTTCGCGCTGCTGGAAACGGCGAGCGGCGTGCTACGCGCCGAGGCCGTGGCCGCCGCCCCCCGCGTCGAGCGTCTCGGCCTGGGCGAGGCGGACCTCGCGGCGGAGCTGCGCCTGCAACCCGGTCCGGACCGGGAGGAGCTGTGGCCGCACCGCTCGCGCATCGTCCTGGCCTGCGCGGCGGTCGGTATCGCCCCGCCGGTCGGTCCGACCGAGACGGCCCTGCGTGACCCGGAGCGGCTCGAGGCGACAAGCCGCCTGCTGCTGCGTCAGGGTTACCGCGGACGCACGGCGATCCACCCCGCGCAGGTGCCCATCGTGAACGCGGTGTTCTCGCCGACGACGGCCGAGATCGACGCGGCCCGCGACATCGTCGACCGGCTGGCCCACGTCGCACGTAGCGGCTCCGGAGTGGCGGTCACCGCCGACGGCCGGCTGATCGACGCCGCGGTCGCCCGCAGCGCCCAGGAGGTGCTGGACCGGGACGCGGCGGGCCGATAGCCCGCCGCGGTGACCCGCCCGGCCCGTCAACGACGACGGGTCGGGCGGGGAACCACCTGGACAGCCCCTTGCTCCCGAAACATCATCATGTTTAGCATGTTAAAACTGGTGATGAAGGGAGCACCCGCATGACCACCGCGCCCACACAGCGCTACACCTGCTCGGTGTTCACCTGCGACGTGACCCTCGCCAGCCACGGCACACCCGCCACACCGTTCGCCGAGGTCCAGCGACGACTCCATGCCCTCGACAGGCGCTACTCACGATTCCGCCCCGACAGCGAACTGTCGCACCTGAACGCCGCCGCCGGCCGCTGGCACCCCGTCTCCGCAGACCTGCACGCCATGCTCCGCCACGCCCTGGCCGTCGCCGCCGCCAGCGCCAACCTGGTGAACGCCGCGATGCTGCCCCGGCTCCTCGCCGCCGGCTACGTCCACTCCTGGACCACCGGCACACCACCGACCGCGCCACCCACGACACCCACCCCCGTGCCACCCCTGGCCGAGGTGCTCGAACTACGCCCCAGCACCGCCCGCCTGGCACCCGGATACGGCATCGACGTCGGCGCGCTCGCCAAGGGCCGGTGGGCCGACGACATCGTCACCTGGCTCGGCCCCAACTCCGCCGCCAGCGTCGGGGGAGACGTCACCTGCCGCGGCCCCGGCCCCGACGGCGACGGCTGGCCCGTCAACCTGCCCAACGGCCACGTCCTGCGAGTCCGCGACGGCGGCGTCGCCACAAGCGGCATCGGCAAACGCCGCTGGGGCACCAACGACCACCACCTCATCGACCCACGCACCGGCCGACCCGCCACCTCCGACATCACCCAGAGCACAGTCCTGGCCCGCACCGGCGCCAGCGCCGACTGGGTCGCCTCAGCCGTCGTGATCGGCGGCAGCCCCACAGCCGCACACCTCACCACCCGCACCGACGTCCACCACCTGTGGCTGACCCGCACCGACGACCCCACCGACAGGGGAGCGGCACCATGAACCCCACAAGCCCTGACCGCCTCGTGGAACCCGCACGGTTCCGGGCCGCCTTCCGCCGCGTACCCGCGCCCGTGGCGATCCTCCTCATACCCGGCGGACCCGGCGGCATCACCGGCGTCACCTGCACCTCGGCCACATCCCTGTCCGGCGAACCACCAATGGCCATGGTCGCCGTCGACACCAAAACCGGCGTCGCCCCGCTGGCCGAACAGGCCGGCCGATTCAGCATCAACTACCTCGCCGCCGACCGCGCCGCCTGGGCACGAGCCTTCGCCAGCCGAGGCCGCGACCTCGACGACCTCGCCGCCGCCATCGTCACCGGCCGCACACCGGTGCCCACCCTCGCCACCGGCACCACAGCCGTCCTCGAATGCCGCACCACCGCCATCCACCAGGGCGGAGACCACTGGATCCTCTGCGGCGAGGTGCTACACGCCCGCGCCCAGACCGACGCCGAACCCCTGCTGCACCACAACGGCCGCTACGGCACCTTCCACCCCGACAGCCCTTGACCGCAGCCCACCCACCGCGAGGCAGAACCATGACCCAACCACGGACCCACACCATCAACGCCGGCGGCTTCACCACCCGCTACTGGGAATCCACACCGCCCGGACAACCCGAAGGCACAGTCGTCCTCGTCCACGACGGAGCATTCGGCGGCGACGCCATCGGCAGCTGGTCCCGGGTCATGCCGCTGCTCGCCCAGCACTACCGGGTCCTCGCACCCGACCTGCTCGGCTACGGCGACACCGACAAGGTCGTCTACCTCGACCGCTCGCCGTACTCATTCCGCACCGCCCACCTCGCCGCGTTCTGCGCCGCCCTCGACGTCGACGCCGCCCACTTCGCCGGCCAATCCTTCGGCGGATCCCTCCTCCTGCGCGCACTCGCCACACCCACACCAGCGCTGCCCGCCCTGTCCGCCGTGAGCATCTGCGGCACCGGCGGCCCCTGGCGCTCCACAAAGGGCACCACCGAACTCGGCCGCTTCGACGGCACCGAAGAAGACGCACGCCGCCTCGTCGCCCTCATGGCCGACGAATACCCAGGCTTCGACGACACCGTCCAGGTGCGCTACGCCAACACCCGCAAACCCGGCCACGTCCAGGCCTGCATGGCCCCCCGCCTGCAACACCCCACCCTGCCCAAACCCGGCCCCGACAACTGGCCGACCCCCCTGCGCGACACCACAGTCCCCATCCTCGTGGTCGAGGCCACCCGCGACGACCTGCTCGAACCCGACTGGGGCCGCCACCTGGAAAACCTCACCCCCCACGTGTACGTGCACCGCATGGACGCCCGCCACGCACCCAACCTCGACCAACCCGAGGCCGTCGCCACCCTCCTGCACACCTTCTTCAACCGGGGGAGGACCACACAATGAGCACCCTGCTGTTCCTCCACGACGCCGACGTCCTCCCCGGAAGAATCGGCGCGCTCGGCCTGCTCGCCGACGACCTGCACGTCGTCGTACCCCGACACCCCGGCTTCGGCACACCACTCGACGACACCGCACAGGACTGGGACAGCGTCGCCGACCTCGCCCAGCACTACCTGTCCGACCCCGTCACCGACCCTCCACACGGCCCCCTGCACCTGGCCGGCGCAGGCTTCGGCGGCTGGATCGCCCTGGAGATGGCAGTACGCGCACCACACCTGTTCACCACCCTCACCCTCGTCAGCCCGTACGGGGTGAAACTGTCTGGACCCACCGAACCCGACTTCGCCGACATCCTCCTGCTCGACCCGACCGAGATCGTCGAACTCGGCTGGGCCGAACCCACCGCCTGCCACGACCTGCGCATGCCCGGCTACCCACCCGGCCTCACCGACGACGACTACGAACGGGCCTTCGCCGACCGCGCCGCCCTGTCCCGGTACGCCTGGAAACCCTTCCTGCACGACCCACGCCTACGCCGATGGCTGCACCTGGCAACCATGCCCACCCTCGTCATCGCCGGCACCCACGACCGGCTCGTACCCCCACGCCACAGCGCCGCACTGGCCGACCTGCTGCCCTCGGCCCGCTTCGTCGAGCTGCCGCACGCCGGGCACTACCCGTACCTGGAACGCCCCCACGCATTCCACCGGCTGGTCCGGTCCTTCCTGATCGGAGAGGCCCAGTGAAGCTCTACCACTTCACCGAAATGCCCTACCCGTACATCGCACCCGAGGCCGAAGAGGCAAACCGCGGCCTCAAATACTTCATGCCCAACCGCTACTACGACCCGGTCCTCGGCCACGAGCTCTACCAGCGCTACCTCGACGAGTACGAACTCGCCGACGAACTCGGCTTCGACCTCATGGTCAACGAACACCACCAGTCCGCGTCGACCCTGCAGGTCTCGGCCACCCTCAGCGCCGCCTCCGTCCTGCACCGCACCCGACGCGGCCGGGTCCTCGTGCTCGGCACCCCACTGCCACACCGCGAAAGCCCCATCCGCGTCGCCGAGGAGATCGCCTACCTCGACTCGGTCAGCGGCGGCCGCATCGACTGCGGCTTCGTCCGCGGCGTCCAGGGCGAGACGTTCCCGTCCAACCAGAACCCCGTGCACAACCTCGACATGTTCATCGAAGCCCACGACCTGATCAAAAAGGCGTGGACCAGCGGCGACGTCTTCTCCTGGGAGGGCCGCCACTACCACTACCGGTACGTCAGCGTGTGGCCCCGCCCGTACCAGCAGCCACACCCACCGATTTGGATCAGCGGCACCTCCACCCGACTCGTCGAATGGACAGCCCGCCACGGCTACACACTGTGCAACCTGCTCGGCACCTACGACGACACCGCCACCTCGTTCCGGCTCTACCGCCGAACCGCCGTCGCCGCGGGCCAACCCGAACCCGGCCCGGACCGCTTCGCCTACATGGCCCTGTGCCACGTCGCACCGACCGAAGCCAAGGCCCGCGAGATCGGCCGCAAACTCATGTACTACCTCAAGCCCGGCAAACTCCGGCTCGGCGCCGCCAGCCCACCCGGCTACTTTCCACCGGCCGCCGCCGTCGCCGCCCTCCAGGGCCGCCTCGGCGCCGTCCGCCGCATGAGCTACGAAGACCTCATCGACGCCGGCATCCTCCTCGTCGGCACCCCCGACCAGGTCACCGCGCAGATCCACCGCCTCTACGAGCAGACCGGCGCCGGGCACCTCATCCTCATGAACCACGCCGGCGACATGACGAGCAACGAGGTACGCGACCACCTCACCCTGTTCGCCAAGGACGTCATGCCCGCCGTCACCGCCCTCGGCGCCGACTGGCACGACCAGGACACCACCTGGCGCGTCGACAAGGACACCACGCCCGTGCAGGCGGTCCTCTCCAGCGCCCTGTCCTGACCGGAGGTCACCACCAGCCGATCACCTCGTCGTGCAGACCCGCGTAATCACGTTCGAGGTGATCGGCAAGGGCGACCATGTGCGCCCGCATCAACGTCTCCGCCCGCGCCGCGTCCCCATCGGCGATCGCCGCCGCGACCGCCTGGTGCTCCCGCCGCACGTCCTCCCACCGCTCCGGACGACGCTCGGCCGCCACCACCCGCTCGGTGTAGATCTCCTTCAACGCCCTACCGAACAGATCCAGCACCCCGTTGCCCGACAGTCCCGCCACCACACCGTGGAAACGCTGCATGACCGCCAGATAGCTGGCCTCGTCACGCTCCTCCAACGTGGCGTGCTCCCGCATCGACTCGGCCAACTCCCGCAGGTGCGCCTCATCACGCCGCTCGGCCGCCAACCGGGCCATCAACGGCTCCATGATCACGCGCGCCTCGACCAGCTCACCGAACCGGGTCCGACCCATCTGCATGAACAACGCCATCGTCCGACCGAACGTGTGCGGATCGACAGCCCCCACGATCGGCCCACCACCCCGACCCGGCCGAACACGCACCAGACCGTTGATCTCCAGGATCCGCAGCGCCTCCCGCAGCGTCCCGCGACTGACCCCGTACGCCTGCAACATCTGCGCCTCGGTGGGCAGCCCCGCCCCGGCCGACAACCCCTGCTCGACGATGTCCTCAAGGATCTGCCGGGCCACCAGCTCACCCATCTTCGCCGCGCGCTGGCGGAACCGGGGGAGCGGCTGGGCCTCAGACATGACCCGATCCTACGGGCCCCCGATCTTGCCCTCGTGGCTCCTTCACCGCGAACCCGGCGGAGGAGCGGCACCGGCCCCGCCCGCCGGGCACACCATCAGGCGCACGGCCGAACGTCCCGCCGCCGCACAACTGCCGGCACGGGGGTGGGCCGTCACTCGCGCGCGTCGATCGGCTGCGCCCGCATGGCCACCCCCGTCGAGGTCATGATGGCGGCCCAGCCGAGCAGCGCGGCGACCGCCACGATCCCCGAATAGATCAGTGGCGGGACAGGCCGGTCCGCCGGGCGACATCCCCGATCGGGTACAGCTCATCGCTGTCCACGACGCCCACCATGCGACCTCAAGCGGCTTGAGGCACAAGCACCCGGTCCAGCATGTCCTCGTACCGCGCATTTTCGAAGTGGGTACGCCGCCGTCGGCCGGATTAAAGTGAGCACCTTCGATGCGATGGCCTCTGGTCGACGTGCTGCTGGAGGTGTGCGTGTACCGTCCGACTCTGGATCCTCTCGCCGACTCACTGGCGTTGAGTGCCCTCGTCGCCGGGCTGCCGATCATCACGCTGTTCCTGCTGCTCGGCGTCGTACGGGTACGGGCGTGGCTGGCTGCGCTCGGCGCGCTTTCCGTCGCACTACTGGTGTCCATCGTGGTCTACGCGATGCCGACCGGTCAGGCGCTGCTCACCGCGAGTCAAGGTGCCACGTTCGCGCTGTTCCCGCTCGTGTGGACGTTCGGCACCGCCATCTGGATCTACCGGATGACCGTGACGACTGGGCACTTCGACGTGCTTCGGCGCTCGTTTGCCCGGGTCAGCGACGACCGGCAGGTGCAGGCCCTGGTGATCGCGTTCTGCTTCGGCTCACTGCTCGAAGGGCTGGCCGGGCAGGGCACTCCGGTCGCGATCACCACGGTGATGCTGTTGGCGCTGGGCTTCGGTCCGATGAAGGCGGCCACGGTGGCGCTGGTGGCCAACACCGTGCCGGCCGCATTCGGGCCGCTCGGCCTGCCGATCACCACGCTGGCCCGGGTCACCGACCTGCCGACGGGCGACCTGGGCGCGATGGCCGGGCGTCAGGTACCGGTGATCGCGGTGTTCATTCCGCTGCTGCTGGTGGGCATGGTCGGCGGTCGCCGAGGGCTGCGCGGAACCTGGCACGTGGCAGTCGCCTGCGGCGGGTCGTTCGCGCTGGCACAGTTCCTCACGTCGAACTACCTCTCGGTTGCCCTCGCCGACATCGTCGCGGGGCTGGTCAGCGCCGTGGTCGTGGCCGTGACCGCGCGGGCGTGGCCGCCCCGGCGCCACGAGGACCAGGTGACCGGTGGCGCGTCCGACGCCCCGCCGCAGGAAGGACCGGCAGGGCCCCGGCCGACTGCCGAATCGGGCGGGCCGGTTGGGTCGGTGAGCCAGCCGGATCGTGCGGTGGCCCTCGCCAGCCGCCCGGCGGTGGCGCCGAACCAGCCGGACGCCCCGGTGGAGGTCTGGCGGGCGTACGCCCCGTACCTGGTGATCGTGGCGATCTTCGGCCTGTCCCAGGTGCCCGCGATCGCGGACGCGCTCAACGCGGTCACCGTGACCTTCGACTGGCCGGGGCTGCATCTGCTGACCGTGGCCGGCACACCGTCGTCGCTGCCGGTCTTCCGCTTCAACTGGCTCTCCTCGACCGGCACGCTGCTGGTGCTGGCTGGCCTGGTCACGATGGCGATCCTGCGCGTCACCCCGCGCGCCGCACTCGTCGCGTACGGGCAGACGTTGGCGTCGCTGCGCTGGGCGATCCTCACCGTCTGCGGGCTGCTGGCGCTGGCGTTCGTGATGAACGGCAGCGGGCAGACCGCGACGCTGGGCACCTGGATGGCCGGTGCCGGCGGGCTGTTCGCGCTGCTCTCGCCGGTGCTTGGCTGGTTGGGTGTGGCGCTCACCGGCTCGGACACGTCGTCCAACTCGCTGTTCGGCGCACTCCAGGTCACCGCCGCGCAGCGCGCCGGCCTGGACCCGGTGCTGCTCGCCGCGGCCAACGCGTCCGGCGGCGTAGTCGGGAAGATGATCTCGTTGCAGAACCTGACGATCGCGGCGAGCGCGGTGGGACTGAGTGGCCGGGAGGGCGACCTGTTCCGCCGCATGTTCGGCTGGAGCGTGGTTCTGATCTCCGCGATGGCGTTGCTGGTCGGCCTACAGGCGACCCCGGTGTTGAGCTGGATGGTGCCCTAGCGGCCTCCTGACCACTTGTGCGAGGGGAGCGCTTCCGGCCGACCGCCGGTTGCGCTCCCTCGTGGGTACGGCTTGGTGATGAGTTTTCGCGCCCGCACCCGTCACACCCACGGCGGGACACGACGAGTCGGACGGATGACGTGATGAGTGCGGACAGTGGCTGGAGGCTCCACGGTCTCGGCCAGCGGGGGACAGAGACGAACGCCGAGCGGTACAGCGGCGGCAGGCAGCCTCGATTCGATAATGTACATTATGTAAAGTAGCGTGATTTCGCGGTCCCCTCAGTGCGCCGGAGGGAGGCCCACTCGCGGCTCAGGTCCTCGTCGGGCTGGACGAGCCGCGCCTAACCAACGGGTTTGCCGTAGACCCGCGAGCAGCGCGGCGCGGCCACCAACGTCGGTCCAGGTGTCGTCCCGGAGGGCGGAGACGAGCCAGGAGCGATCCGCCGGAAGAACAGGGTCGACGCACCGTCTCCGCTGACAGCGCCCGGCACCGCCCACGGAGCCCGACCGCCCGCCACGGATACCCCTCGCCGCAGATCCACTCCGTCGGGCCGTACGGCTCCTCATACACCGTCGGCATGCCGGGTCGACCACAGTCGGGACATGCGGCGACGGGCGCACGTCACGTGGCCTGCCTGCTCGCCACTCCCCTTCCTCCGCCCTTCCGGGCAACGCGAAAATCATGCATAATATCCCTTATGCATGACAAAAAGGACGAATCGCTCATGGTTCTGATCGAGGAGTTCCTGACCGCCCGCGCCACCCGCAAGCCCTCCCCCCACACCCTGGCGGCGTACCGGCGGGACCTGCTCGCGGTGGCTGCCCTGGTCGCCGAGGACGTCACCACTCCCCTCCCCCTCGACGCGTTGTCGATCACCGACCTCTCCCCCCGGGTGATGCGGGCGGCCTTCGCACGGTTCGCCGCTCCCCGGGCCGCCGCGTCGGTGCACCGGGCCTGGTCCACCTGGAACAACTTCTTCACGTTCCTGGTCGCCGACGGTGTCGTGGCGGGCAATCCGATGCCGGCGGTCGGGCGTCCCCGCGCGCTACTCCCCCAGCCCAAGCCGTTGCGCGGCGCGGACACCCCCGAGGTGCTGCTGGCCGCCGCAGCCCGCGACGAGGGCCGGCAGCGTGACCCGTGGCCGGAGCGGGACGTCGCGGTGCTGGCGGTGGCGCTCTGCGCCGGGCTGCGCCTGTCGGAGCTGCTGGCGCTGCGTGTCGACTCGTTGACCGGCAGGTCCGGTGAGCGGCGGATCGAGGTGGCCGGCAAGGGTGGTCGACCTCGGGTGGTGCCGATCGAGGCGGATCTGGACCGGGTGCTTGTGGACTACCTGGACAGTCGGCGGCGGCGTTTCGGGTCCCGGTCGGTACGCCCCGACTCGGCCCTGCTGGTGGACCGGCGCGGTGAGCCGTTGCGCCGCGGCGGGCTGCAATACCTTGTGGAGTCGTGTTACCGGCGGGCGGGCATCGGTGACCGGGTGCCGCGGGGCGCGCGGTTGCACGCGCTGCGGCACACGTTCGCGACGCGGTTGGCCGAGGACGGGGCGAGCGCCGCGGAGATCATGCGGTTGTTGGGGCACGCGTCGTTGGCGTCGTCGCAGACGTACATCGAGGTGACTGCCGGGCAGCAGCGCGACGCGGTGCGGGCCAACCGGACGAACCGCGCGTTGGCGGCGCTCCTGCCGGCGGGCCGGGAGGAGCCGGCGGCGCGGTGATCAGTGGGCCTTGTGGTCGGAGTCGTTGGCGGTGGTGGGCAGGGTGCCGAGGACCGAGTTGATGATGTGGATGCGGGTGTTCGTGGCCCGGTAGTCGGCGCAGACGGTGTCGGCGCGGTCGGCGAGGCGCACGGTGGGGGCGGTGCCGGTGACGGTGATGGTGGTGCCGTCGAGGGTGGTGGCGGTGCCGGCCTTCAGCAGGTCGTCGATCGCGTGGGTTCCCGCGACGAGGTGTGCCTTCAGCAGGGGGCGCAGCTGGCCGGTGTGTCGGACCATGAGGTCGTCCCAGTTGTCCTCGGAGAACTTCGCGGCGAAGGCGTCGTCGGACGGCGCGAGGACGGTGAGGCCGTCCTTGGGCAGTTCGGTGAGGACGCCGCTGGCGCGCACTGCCGCCTCGAAGGTGGTGAGGGTGGGCATCCAGCGCAGCGCCTCGTCGACGGGTTGGCCGGCGAGGAATGTCGGGTTGCCGGGGTCGTCACCGGTGGGCAGGGCGGCGCAGAGCGGGCCGGTGATCTCGGCTACCGCGACCGGGCGTGGGTCGGCGGGGGTGCTGCTGCACGCGGTGAGGGCGAGCAGCAGGGCGGGCGCGAGCAGGCGGTAGCGCCGCGGTCGGGTGCCGTTCGAGGTGGCGGGTTGCGACACGGCGTACTCCATGGGTGTCGGGTTGATGGGTGTGCCGGCGGCGTGGGCTCACGCCCGCGCCGCCGGCACTGTGGTGCGACTAGCTGACGGTCACAGCGCGGCGCACTGGGCGTTGCGTGGGCCGTGGACGGTGTTGCTGACCCCGAGGTTGGTCGGGGCGGTGCTGTTCGCGGTGCAGTTGAGCGGGCCGCGGATGGTGTTGCCGGCCAGCAGCGGCACGTCGGCGCCGGTGCCGGTCAGGTTGACCGGGCCGGAGACGGCGACGTCGATGAGGGAGACCGCGTTGGTGCTGTTCGCGATCTGGACCGGGCCGTTGACGGTGCTGTCGGCGAGCAGGACACCGGAGGCGCCGTTGGCGGTGACCGGGCCGCTGATTGTGGTTCCGGTCGCGACGAGCGCCGCGCCGGCCCGGATGGTGACCGGGCCGTTGATTGTGGCGTCGGCGGCGCAGGTGAAGCCGGAGACGGTAAGCGGTCCGTTGCGGCGGCCGGTGAGGTTCGGGTAGATGCGCTCGCCGTCGACGAGCTTCTCGACGCCCTTGGTGTCCAGCAGCAGCGGGATCAGGCCGCGTTCGGGCTGGTTGAGGGGCACGTAGTAGCCGTCGGCGGTCTTGACGACCTTCCAGCCGTGTGCGGCGATGCGCTGCGCGACGGTGGCGCCGACGCCGCCGGGGCCGTCGGTGCGTGCGCCGTTGTACTGCTCCTCGGTGAGCCTGTAGGCGCAGGGCGCGTCGTCGAGGATGAGGTCGGCGCGGGGGGCGTCGAGGCCCGGCGGGCTGTCACCCGGGTGCGGGGCAGGGTAGGCCGGGATCGGTCGGGAGCCACGGAAGACGAGACGGCCGGTGTTGGCGGCCTGGCCCTCGATGCCCTCGGCGCGGGAGGCGAGGATCTCTGCCTTGTTGGCGCGGTGGTAGTCGAGGAACTGGTGGAACGTCCACAGGGCCGAGTAGGTCTTGCGGCGCCGGTTGTTCGCGGTGTTGCCCTCGTCGGGTCGCGTCTGTCCGCCGGAGCTGCGCAGCTCCAGCAGGGAGTTGGCGACGTTCTTCAGGCCGAGGGTGTTGCGGAGGATGGTTTCCTCGCTGTTGCCGACGGTGCTGCCGCCTTCGCAGCCGTAGGGGCAGGCCCACCAGCCGTCTTCGGCGCCCTTTGTGTACATGTGGCCTTCGATCATGTCCTGGGACTGGTCGAAGATGGACTGGGGCACGTTCTGGTGCCGCGGCGGCAGCATCGGCAGGTCACCGGCGCGGGCGTTGCCGTACTCGTGGCCGTCGTAGCCGGCGACGGGCCGGTAGTCGCGGACCATCTTGATGTACGCGGTGGTCTCGGGCTGACGGATCAGCGAGTAGTCGCGGTTGAGGTCCTGGCCGGAGGCGTTGCCGCGGGTGTTGTTGGCCCGGCCGTCGCCGTTGATGGTGGGGACGATCAGGACGTTGGTGCGGCTGAGCAGGTCGATGATCCGCGGGTCGGTGCTGAAGGCGAGTTGCCGGGCCATGATGAGGCAGGCTTCGCGGTCGCCGGGCTCGTTGCCGTGCACGTTGCAGTTGATGGCGACGGGTGCGGTGGCGGCGACGGCCTCCGGGGTGGCCGCCGGCGGGTTGCCGAAGACCATCATGTTGATGGGCCGGTTCT
This sequence comes from Micromonospora sp. DT68, assembly GCF_049847245.1. Taxonomy (NCBI): domain Bacteria; kingdom Bacillati; phylum Actinomycetota; class Actinomycetes; order Micromonosporales; family Micromonosporaceae; genus Micromonospora; species Micromonospora sp. DT68. Next base: position 37,595 of record NZ_JBNCNZ010000019.1, on the reverse strand, counting down.
GCAGGGTGCGGCCGAGCTCGACGACGCGGACGCGGTCACTGAGGACGTCGATGGCCTCGGTGTAGGCGTACTCGTTGACGTCGTTTGTGTACTGCGCGCCGCGGGTGGTCTCCCACTGGGTGCGCAGTTGCTCGCCGGGGGTGTCGGGGTTGCCCCAGGGCGCGGTGGTCGTGGCGACGACCGGTTCGGAGTAGGGCTGTTCGGTGGTGCCGGCGCGGGCGCGTACCCGCCACTGGAACCGGTCGCCGGGGTTGAATCCGGCGTCGGCGAAGGTGGGTGATTCCTGGTTGACCTGGCGGTTGGGCCGCCAGATGCCCACGATGGTCGGTGCGCCGGTGGGGTTGCCGTTGGCGTCGACCGCTGTGCGTTCGATCTGGTAGTCGGTGGCGCCGTCGACGTGCTGCCAGGCGAGGGTGGCGTACCCGTCGCTCTGGCGGACGGTGAGGTCGGCGACCTGGTTGGGTTGCGCGGCGCTCTGGGCGTTGGCGGGGGTGGGTGAAATGGTCAGCGTGAGAGCGATGACAGTGGATATGGCGATGAGGGTGGGTCGCTTGCGTCTCATGTGGCCTCCGACTAGTTGATCGTGGCGCGACCCGCCCAGCATGGTTGTCGGAGTACGTCGATGCAATGATCTTGAGGGAATCTTGCGCTCGCGGGGCCGAAGTGCTCGCTTTCAGCCGAGGTCGACCAGCAGGGGGCGGTGGTCGGAGATGGTGGACAGCGGTGCGGTGACGGCGCGTACCGGTGGGAGTTCGGCGAGGGCGTGCCGGTCGGCGAGGATGTGGTCGAGTTGCACGCGGGGCTGCCCGGAGGGGTAGGTGGGGCGGCGGCCCAGGGGGCGCCAGCCGGTGATGAGCCGCGCCGGGCCGGCGGGCAGGTTGAGGTCGCCGAGCAGGACGCGGGGGCCAGGCAGGGCGCGCAGGGCGCGGATGGTGCGGCGGAGTTGGTGGGCGTTCCAGCCGGGGACGAAGGACAGGTGGGTCGCGGCGACGGTGAGTGGGCCGTGCGGGGTGTCCAGGACGGCGGCGAGGACGACGCGGGGTTCGTCGTGCAGCAGGATGAGGCCGCCGCCGGGGCCGGGGACGTAGACCGGGGATCGTACGGGCGCGGGTTTGAGGCGGGTGACGTGCCAGCTGCGGACGGGGTGACGGCTGATCAGGCCGATGCCGTAGCAGGGTTCGCCGTGGCCGTCGTCGTCGTGGCGCAGTGGGCGGAACTGTTCGCCGGGGGTGCCGACGACGGCGGCGGCGAAGCGGTGGTGCGGCGCGTCGAGGGCGCGGGCGGCGATGGCGGTGAGGTCGAGGTGGCCGCTGCGGCTCTGGTCGCGGTCGACTTCCTGAAGGGCGAGGACGTCGGCGTCGAGGGCGTGTACGGCGTCGGCGAGGCGGTCGGGGTCGACGAGCCCGTCGGTGAGGGATCGTCCGTGCAGCAGGTTGAAGGTGGCCAGGCGCACACCTGCACCCTACGTCCCCGTGGCATGGTTGCCCGGTGGTGAAGCTGCTGCTGTGTTCGGTGCTGGTGTTCGTGGCGATCGGCGCGTTGGGGGTGTGGCTGCGGCGGGCGCGGGGTCGGTGACGGGTGAGGCTGGCCACTTGGGCGCCGGTCAGAGGCGTGGGGTGGGGAGAATTGCCGGCCGTGGACGCCGTGACGCTGAGTACGCTGCTGGCCGCTGCCGCGATGGCCGGGTGGGTCGATGCCGTGGTCGGCGGTGGCGGGTTGCTGCTGCTGCCGGCGTTGCTGGTGGCGGCGCCGGGGTTGCCGGTGGCGACGGCGTTGGGCACCAACAAGATGGCGGCAATCTTCGGTACGGCGACGGCGGCGGCGACGTACGCGCGGCGCACCAAGATCGACTGGCGGGTGGTAGGGCCGGCGGCGGGGTTCGCGGTGCTCAGCGCGGGTGTGGGTGCGGCGTTGGCGGGTGCGGTGCCGGCGTCGGCGTACCGGCCTGTGGTGTTGGTGGTGCTGGTGTCGGTGGCGCTGTTCGTGCTGCTGCGGCCCCGCCTCGGGGTGGTGGCGCAGCCGGCGCGGCGTACCCCGGCGCGGGTGGCTGTGGTGATCGCGGTGGCCGGGGTGGGCATCGCCCTGTACGACGGGTTGATCGGGCCGGGCACCGGCACGTTCCTGGTGTTGGCGTTCACGATGGTGGTGGGTGCGGACTTCGTGCACGGCTCGGCGATGGCGAAGGTCGTCAACGCGGGCACGAACCTGGGTGCGCTCGTGGTGTTCGGGGTGACCGGGCACGTGTGGTGGTTGTTGGGCGCGGCGATGGCGGTGTGCAACATCGCCGGTGCGGTGCTGGGTGCGCGGATGGCGTTGCGGCGCGGCTCGGGGTTCGTGCGGATCGTCCTGCTGGTGGTGGTGTTGGCGCTGGTGACGAAGTTGGGCTACGACCAGTGGGTGGCCCGCTGATGCCGGTGGTGGCCGAGCACGACCGGGCGGTCCTGGCGCGGCTGCTGGGGCGGGACCCGGTGCTGCACGCGTACCAGTTGGGTGATCTGGACGATTTCCTCTGGCCGTACACGTCGTGGTTTCGCCGGGGTGAACAGGTGATCCTGCTGTATCACGGTATGGATCCGCCGACGCTTGTGGCGCTCGCGGCGCCGGACGGGCGGGCGGAGCTGGCGGCGTTGTTGGCCGAGGCGGCGCCGGTGCTGCCGGCCCGGCTGTACGCGCACCTGTCCCCCGGCCTCGCCGAGGCGCTGGACGGGTCGTTCCGGGTGGGTGCTGCTGGCCGGCATCATCGGATGGCGCTTACCGATCCGGCGCGGCTGGCGGCGGTGCCGCCTGCCGGCACGCAGTTGGGTGCGGCGGATCTGCCGCAGTTGCGCGAGCTGTACGCGCGGGCGTACCCGGGTAACTGGTTCGACGCGCGGATGCTGGACACCGGGCAGTACCTGGGGGTGCGCGAGGGCGGTGAGCTGGTGGCGGTGGCGGGTGTGCACGTGTTCTCGCGGACCTACCGGGTGGCGGCGTTGGGCAACGTGACGACGCATCCGCGGTGGCGGGGCCGGGGGTTGGGCGCGGCGGTGGTGGCGGCGCTGTGTGTACGGCTGCGCGAGAGCGTCGAGCACGTCACGTTGAACGTGAAGGCGGACAACGCAGCGGCGGTGCGGCTGTACGAGCGGGTGGGGTTCACCCGGGTGGCCGACTTCGACGAGTGTGTGGTGACGGCCCGGTAGCCGGTCAGCGGGGGCGGCTGGGTGAGTCGAACCGGCCGGCGCGGATCTCGCGCAGGGCGCGGCGGCGGATGTCGCCGCGCAGGGTGTCGACGTAGAGGGTGCCGCGCAGGTGGTCGGTCTCGTGTTGCAGGGCGCGGGCCAGGAAGCCGCTGCCGGAGATGGTGAGTGGTTCGCCGTGCTGGTCCACGCCGTGGGCGGTGGCGTGCAGGGCGCGTCGGGTCGGGAAGTACAGCCCGGGGATGGACAGGCAGCCCTCCTCGTCGTCCTGGAGTTCGTCGGACAGTTCCAGTGTGGGGTTGACGAGGTGGCCGCGGTGCCCGTCGGCGTCGTAGACGAACACCTGGGCGCTGACGCCGATCTGGGGTGCGGCGACGCCGGCGCGGCCGGGTGCGCCGAGCAGGGTGTCCATCAGGTCGGCCACGAGGGCGCGCAGTTCGGCGTCGAAGCTGGTCACCGGTTCGCAGTCGGTGCGCAGGACGGGGTCGCCGATGATCCGGATGGGCCGCATGGTCATGGGGTCAGCGTATCGGCGGTGGTGGCGGTTGCCCGGCGAGGGTGGCGCGGATCGGTGCGGTTTTCGCCGCGGCTTCGGCGACCTCGGCGTGGGCGTCGCTGTCCCAGGTGATGCCGCCGCCGGCCCAGGTGTGCAGCCGGTCGCCGTCGGCGGCGGCGGTGCGGATGGTCAGGCCGAGGTCGACGCGGCCGGGGGCGACCCAGCCGAGGGCGCCCATGCTGGCGCCCCGGCCGACGGGTTCGAGGGCGGCGATCTGGGTGAGGGCGGCGTGTTTGGGTGCGCCGGTGACGGAGCCGCCGGGGCAGGTGGCGCGCAGCAGGTCGGCCAGGCCGAGGCCGTCGGCGGCGTGGGCGCGGACTGTCGACTCGGCCTGCCACAGGTCGCACCAGCGGCGTACGGCGAACAGGTCGTCGACCTCGACGGTGCCGGTGCGGGCGACGCGGGCGAGGTCGTTGCGTTCCAGGTCGACGATCATGATGTGTTCGGCGCGTTCCTTGGCGCTGGCGAGCAGTTCGGCGCGGCCGGCGGGGGTGGCGGGGCGGGTGCCCTTGATGGGTCGGGTGATCAGTTGCCCGTCGTGGGCTTCGATGAGGGTTTCCGGTGAGGCGCAGCCGATGGCCCAGCCGTCGCCGGTGAGTACGCCGCCGTAGCGGGCGCCGGGCAGGCCGCCGAGGCGTCGCAGGGCGGGGATCGGGTCGCCGGTGTAGCGGGCGGCGGCGTGGCCGACGAGGTTGGTCTGGTAGACGTCGCCGCGGCCGATGGCGGCGCGGACGGCGTCGACGGCGTGGGCGTGTTGGGTGGGTGTCCAGCTCTCGGCCCAGTCGCCGAGCCACCAGCCTGCGGGTGGGCCGCTGGCCGGGGTGGTGCGCGGGCGGTGGTGGTAGACGACGACGGCGAGGTCGGGCAGGGCGGGTGCGGGCTCGGCGTTGCCCTGTGGGCCGCCGGTCAGGTGCGCGCCGGCGGCGGCGGACAGGTACAGGGCGGCGCCGCAGAGGCCGGTGTCGGTGCGGTGGCCGGTGGGTGTGGGTCGGGCCAGGTCGTGCAGGGGCAGCCCGTGCGCGGCGAGGAACTCCTGCGCGAGCGCGGCGGGGTCGCCTCCGTCGGTGCGGCGCCAGTGCAGACGGGCGCGTTCGACGAGCGCCCCGCGGCACCCGGCGGGGGCCGCTGGCGCATCGACCAGCACCTCTGGGAGCGTTTCCACGCCGTATGGACTGATCTTCCTCATCCGTTCAGTGGATTTCCCGTACACAAGACCGACACCTGCTCGATGCTGGACACTTTCACTTGGTACTGTGCGTCACTGGTCATGTGAACCATGACACAGTGCCCCCACAGTCCGGAGAACCCGATGTGCCAGCACCAACCGACCTGCCCTTCCGCCGAAGCCACTGACCGGGACGCCGCCCGGGTCCTCGCCTGCTTCCCTGAGCAGGGCTGGAGCCTGCTCTGCAACGGTGTCATCGTTTTCGAGGACACCGGTGAGCTGCTCCCCGACGGCAGCAGCATCGCCCCGCACCGCGGCCCCGCCCGACACGCCCTCGCGGCCTGATTGACCACCCAGCGTCACCGAATCGCCGCCGCCGACCCAGGCTAGTCCCCCGGTACGGGACACCCGAGCCCAGGTCAGCGCGGCTGCCGGGGCGGCACACACCGCCCGCCCCGGCCCGCCGTCGCCAGAGCCTCCGGCGGTGTCAGTCCTCGAACGCCTCCGGCGACGGGCACGAGCAGACCAGGTTCCGGTCGCCGTACGCGCCGTCGACACGCCGCACCGGCGGCCAGTACTTCCCCGCCCGGTCCACGCCGGCCGGATACGCGCCCACCGACCGCGGGTACGGGTGCGGCCAGTCGTCACCGCTGACCATCGCCGCGGTGTGCGGCGCGTTCGCCAGGGGGTTGTCGCCCGCCGGCCACTGCCCCGAGGCGACCTGGTCGATCTCCGCGCGGATCGCGATCATCGCGTCGCAGAACCGGTCCAGTTCGGCCAGGTCCTCACTCTCGGTCGGCTCCACCATCAGCGTCCCCGCCACGGGGAACGACATCGTGGGCGCGTGGAAGCCGTAGTCGATGAGCCGCTTCGCCACGTCGTCCACGCTCACACCCGTGGCCTTCGTCAACGGCCGCAGGTCAAGGATGCACTCGTGCGCCACCAGGCCCTTGTTGCCGGCGTACAGCACCGGGTAGTGCCCGCGCAGCCGCGCCGCCACGTAGTTCGCGGCGAGCACCGCCACGCCGGTGGCCCGGGTCAGACCGGCAGCGCCCATCATCCGCAGGTACGCCCACGGGATCGGCAGGATCCCCGCCGACCCGTACTTCGCCGCCGAGATCGCCGGCGTCGCATCGACGTGCGCGCCGAGCGGGTCGCCGGGCAGGAACGGCGCCAGGTGGGAACGCACCGCCACCGGACCCACACCGGGGCCGCCGCCGCCGTGGGGGATGCAGAACGTCTTGTGCAGGTTCAGGTGCGACACGTCCGCGCCGAACTTCCCCGGCTTGGCGAACCCGACAAGCGCGTTGAGGTTGGCCCCGTCGACGTACACCTGCCCGCCGGCGTCGTGGACCTTCGCGCACAGCGACGCGATGCCCGTCTCGTACACGCCGTGCGTCGACGGGTACGTCACCATGATCGCGGCGAGCGCGTCGCGGTGCTTGTCGATCTTCGCGTCGAGGTCGACCAGGTCGACGTTGCCGTCGTCGTCGCAGGCCACCACGACGACCCGCATGCCGGCCATCACCGCCGACGCCGCGTTGGTGCCGTGCGCCGACGACGGGATGAGGCACACGTCGCGGTGCGACTCGCCCCGCGACGCGTGGTAGGAGCGGATCGCCAGCAGCCCCGCCAGCTCACCCTGCGACCCGGCGTTGGGCTGCACGCTCACCGCGTCGTAGCCGGTCACCTCGGCCAGCCACGACTCCAACTGGCCGATCATCTCCCGGTAGCCGGCGGTCTGGGAGTCCGGCGCGAACGGATGGATGTGGGCGAACTCCGCCCAGGAGATCGGCTCCATCTCGGTGGTCGCGTTGAGCTTCATCGTGCACGACCCCAACGGGATCATGCCCCGGTCCAGCGCGTAGTCGAAGTCCGACAGCCGCCGCAGGTAGCGCAGCATCGCCGTCTCCGAGTGGTGACTGCCAAACACCGGGTGGGTGAGGAAGTCGCTCGTCCGGGCCAGGTCGGCCGGCAGCGCCGTGTCGCCGTCGCCGTCGCCGTCGAACGCCGGCACCCCGAACGCCGCCCACACCGCCTGCAGGTGCGCCACAGTCGTCGTCTCGTCGCAGGACACACCCACCCGGTCGGCGTCGACAAGCCGCAGGTTCACCCCACGCTCGGCGGCGGCCGCGACGACCTGCTCCGCCCGACCGGGCACGCTCGCGGTGATCGTGTCGAAGAACGCGACGTCCGCGACCCGCACGCCACCGGCGCGCAGCCCGGCCGCGAGCCGCGCCGCCATCGCATGGGTACGCGTCGCGATGTCCCGCAGCCCGTCCGGGCCGTGGTAGACGGCGTACATGCCGGCCATCACCGCCAGCAGCACCTGCGCGGTGCAGATGTTGCTCGTCGCCTTCTCCCGACGGATGTGCTGCTCACGGGTCTGCAACGCCAACCGGTAGGCGGGGTTGCCGTCGGCGTCACGGGACACACCGACCAGCCGGCCGGGAAGCATCCGCTCCAGGCCCGAGCGCACCGCCAGGTAGCCGGCGTGCGGCCCACCGAAGCCCATCGGTACGCCGAACCGCTGCGTGGTGCCGGCGGCGATGTCCACGCCGATCTCGCCCGGAGCGCGCAGCAGCGTCAACGCCAGCAGGTCCGCGGCGACGGTGACGAGGGCCCCGACGGTGTGCGCGGCCTGCACGAGGGCGCAGTGGTCACGGACCGCCCCGGACGCCCCCGGGTACTGCAGGTGCAGGCCGAAGAACTCCTGCGGCAGCTCGTCGCGCTCGACGTCGACGACCCGCACCTCGATGCCCAGCGGCTCCGCCCGGCTGGCGATCACCGCGATGGTCTGCGGCAGCGCGTCGGCGTCGACGACGTACACACGGCTCTTGCTCTTGGACGCCCGGCGGGCCAGGGTCATGGCCTCCGCGGCGGCGGTGCCCTCGTCGAGCATGGAGGCGTTCGCGGTGGCCAGCCCGGTCAGGTCGGTGACCATCGTCTGGAAGTTCAGCAGCGCCTCCAGGCGGCCCTGGCTGATCTCCGGCTGGTACGGCGTGTACGCCGTGTACCAGGCCGGGTCCTCCAGGACGTTGCGGCGGATCACCGCCGGAGTGTGCGTGCCGTGATACCCCAGGCCGATCATCGACACGGCGACGGTGTTACGCGCCGCCAGGGCCCGCAGCTCGGCGATCGCCTCGGCCTCGGTGGCCGCCTCCGGCAGGTCCAGCGTGCCGTGCCAGCGGATCACCTCGGGAATCGCCGCGTCCATCAGCTCGTCGACCGAGCCGTGCCCGACGACCTCCAACATGCGGCGCTCATCGTCCGGTCCGGGACCGATGTGACGGGTGGCGAACTGCTCAACGGTCATCAGTGGCACTCCCGGGGCGAGGTCGACGTGTCGGCCTCCCCCTCTGTCGCACCCCTACAGGGGCGCTCCACAGTGCCTGCCCACGAGGTCCTTTTGCCTGAGAGGTTCCGGGGAGGATTTGCCCCTTCGGCGCCGCCCCGGGTGCTGTCGGGCGGTCTCTCCCACGTGGGTGTTACCGGCGCGGTCAACGCTACCAGCGCCGGTGTTTCGAGCCGATGTCCTACCCCCGGACCGTCACACCCACGCCCCGGCGGCGACCCGGTCGGCAAGCGCGGGCAGCACCACACCCAACGGCGCGTCCACGCACACTGTGGCGTACCCGTCACCACGGGTCGGCCCCTGGTTGACAATCGCGACCGGAATGCCGTTTTTCGCCGCCCGGATCACGAACCGGCGACCCGACATCACCGTCAACGACGAGCCCAACACCACCAACGCCCGCGCCTGCTCCACCAGGTCGAAACACCGCGCGACCCGCTGCGGCGGCACCGTCTCACCGAAGAACACCACGTCCGGTTTCAGCATGCCTGTCTGACAGATCCCGCAGTCCACCGGCCGGAAACCGGCCACCTGCTCGTCGGGGAGATCCACATCACCGTCCGGGTTGACCGCGTCGACCTGCGCCACGAAGTCCGGGTTCGCCTCGCGCAGCCGCCGGTCCACCTCCTCCCGGGACGTCAGGTTGCCGCAGTCCAGGCAGGTCACCTCGTCCAGGCGGCCGTGCAACTCCACCACCGGCGCGCTGCCGGCGGCGCCGTGCAACCCGTCCACGTTCTGGGTGATCACCGCGTCGACCAGACCGGCGTGTTGCAGCCGCGCCACCGCCCGATGCCCGGCGTTCGGCGCGGCCCGCGCGATCAACCGCCACCCCAGATGACTCCGCGCCCAGTACCGCCGCCGCGCCAAAGCATCGCCGGTGAACGCCTGGAACGTCATGGGCGTGTGCCGGCGGGCCACGCCGCTGGGCCCCCGGTAATCCGGGATGCCCGACTCGGTGGACAGGCCCGCCCCACTGAGCACCACCACCCGCCCACCGGCCAGCAGCGAGGTCAACGCGTCGAGGCTGTCGGTCACCCCACCATGCTGCCTCAGCCCGCCCACCGCCGACCAACCCCGCCCTCAGCAGTGCACGAGCCGCGACCGGCCCCGGCCGGTACGTTGAAACGATGCGCATCGTCATCGCCGGAGGCCACGGCAAGATCGCCCGACTGCTGGAGCGTCACCTCGCCGACCGGGGCGACACCACCGTCGGCCTCATCCGCAACCCCGACCAGGCGCCCGCGCTGCGCGCCGCCGGCGCCACCCCGGTCGTCTGCGACCTCGAACACACCGACGTCACCGACCTCGCCGCGCACCTCGACGGCGCCGACGCGGTGATCTTCGCTGCCGGAGCCGGCCCCGGCAGCGGCGCCGCCCGCAAGGACACCGTCGACCGGGGCGCCGCCGCGCTCCTCGCCGACGCCGCCACCCACGCCGGCGTCCACCGCTACCTGCTGGTGTCCTCCATGGGCGTGGACAAGCCACCAAGCCCCGGCACCGACGACGTGTGGGCCGCGTACCTGCTGGCCAAACGCGCCGCCGAGGACGACCTGCGCGCCCGCGACCTCGCCTGGACGGTGCTGCGCCCCGGCCGACTCACCGACGACGACCCGACAGGCCACGTCACCCTCACCCGCCACGCCGGCAGCGGCGCGATCAGCCGCGCCGACGTCGCCCTCGTCCTCGCCGCGCTCCTGGACGCACCCCACACCGCAGGCGCGACACTGGAACTCGTCGCCGGACCGACACCCATCGCCGACGCCGTCGACGCCACCCGCACCTGACCGGTGGGATCCGCTGTCGGCGGACCCCACCGGTCACACACCTCAGCGCTGGTGGTGCCGCGGCAACGCCGTCTGACCCGGCGCACTGTCCACGAACGGCCCACCAGGCGTCTGCGCGGCGATCCGATCCATCGTCCGCGCCAACTGCTCACTGCCCTCGTCGAGATGACGCGCCGCCGCCTGCATGTGCGACACCATCATCTCCCCGAAGATCCGCAACGCCTCCCGGGTCGCCACCGAATCGTCGAAGCTCGGCCCGGCCGACGCGCGGTAGTCCGCCACCGCCCGCTCCGCCTCCAACTTCGCCTCCTCCGCCGCCGCCCGCATGTAACTCTCGTACTGCACCCGGGCGTACTCGGCGACCCGCCGCGCGTAGTCGTGCGCCTGCGCGATGATCTGCTCCGCCTCCCGCTGCGCCGCCGACAGCAGATTCACCTCCTTCGCCGCCGGGGTCTTCGCCACCGCACCCGCGCTCGGGATCACCCCGTGCCGGTGCAACTCCACCCGGTCGGTGAGGCGCTCGTTCTCCGCCCGCAGGTTCGCGATCTGCGTCGCCATCAGATCCAGCTCGTCGGCGACCTGCACCCGGAACCGGTCCACGTCGGCGCTGTCATAGCCGCGCCGCGCGAACGGCGCCGTACCGAACTCCCACCGCCGTACCCGGTCGGCCGTCATCCGCACCTGCACACCACCGGAGACCTGCACACCGTCGTACCGGCTGATCGGGGTCGCGCTCACTGCTCACCCCTCTCGCTCGACTGCTGCCGCACCGCCGTACGCCACGCCGGGCCGTACCACTGCGCGCCCAAACCCTCGTGGTGCACCTGACCGGCGTGGAAACCCGCCCGCGCCAACGCCTGCACCGAATGCGACACCATCTCGTCGGACCCACACACGTACACGTGCCGCGAACGCCAGTCACCATCGGCCAACGCCCGGTCCACCGCGTGCACGAACTCCCCAGGCCGGTTCACATCCGCACCCACCACATACGTCACCGTCAACCACGGACACGACGACGCCAACTTGTCGATCGCGTCACTGTCATAGAACTCGCTGCGCGAACGAGCCCCCACGTACAGATCCACCCGACGATGGGAACCCTCCGCGGCGACCTGCTCCACCAACGCCTTCACCGGCGCCCAGCCGGTGCCCGCCGCCAGCAACAACAGATCGCTGGAGCCGGCCGACCACAACGCCAACCGCTCCCCCACCGGCGCAGCCAGATGCACCCGGTCACCCACCGACGACCCATACACCAGCCGCGACGACACCGCACCACCCGGCGCGGCCCGCACATGCAACTCCACAGTGCCGTCCGCGCGGGGAGCGTTCGCCGGCGAGTAGTACCGCCACGACCGCACCGACGGATGCGACACCCCTATCGACTGACCCGGCGTGAACGGCAACAGGTACTGCGGACGTAACGTCAACACCGCCACGTCGAACGCCCGCCGCTCATGGGCCACGATCTCCGCCACCCACCACGGCGGATTCACCGCCTCCGCCGCCTGCGCCGCCTCCGTCATCACCTGCGCGACCAGCCCGTACGCCGCAGCCCAGTCCTGGGCCAACTCGTCGGTCCACTGCTCCGCCAGGAAATGCTGCAACGTCGCCAGCAGCGCCTCACCGACCGCCGGATAGTGCTCGGCGCGGACCGCGAACTTCCGGTGGTCCGCCCCCAGATCCTGCAGATAACCCACAAGCCGGTCCACCTGGTCCACATGCGACACAATGTGCCCCAACGCGGTGACGAGGCGGTCCCGCTGACCGGCCATGTTCGTGGGGAACATCTGCCGAGTCTCCGGGTGGGCCAGAAACAACGTCGAATAGAAAAAGAGCGGAACCTGATCGCCGTGCCCGGCGACCTGGGACCAACTCTGCTTGAGTCGGGCCGCGTCCACGCTCAGGCGCCCGGACGCGTCCCGGCGGCCACCACCTGATCCTGAACCTGCGCCAGCACCGCCTGCACGTCGGCCAGAATGTCCCCGGGCACACCCAACTCGGTCAACGCCGCGCTCAGGTGCCCACCGACCATGGCGTACTGCCCCCCGGTGATACCCAACGGCTGGTGCGCCTCGGCCAACCCGCGACCCGCGTACTCGTTCGGGCCACCCAACACCACCGCCAGCATCAACGCGAGGTGCCGCCGCTGAGCCGCCATGTCCACAGAGGTGAAATAGGCCGCCAGCTCAGGATCGGCGAGCACCTTGTCGTAGAACAGCTCGACGGCCGCCTTCACAGCGTTCGCACCGCCAATGCGGTCGTAGTGCGAGGAGGGAGCGGTTTCTTGCGTAACCGTCACGGTCGTTCCTTCCAGGGATGGAGGGGTCGCGCCGGGTCAGCGCGCAGGGGCAACGGACACCGGCGCAACACCTTCATGCCACGGCGCCACACCGATGGACCGTGTCGGACGATAGCGTGCCGCTGACGCCCGGTCAGGGCCCCCCTATCCGATTCCCGACAACGCCACACACGCAGAGTCACCACAGCCAGGTCAGAGCCCATGACCGGAACCCACAGTGGACCCCCGACCCGCGGGGCAACACCAGCGCCACGGGTCGGCTCGCTTGAAACCGGGGCATCCGACGCGCTCGGACACCGCGAATCCCCAGAAGACGAAGTCAACCAAAGGACTGCGAAAGAAAACCCGCAACAGCGGGGACGGGACTCAGCCCGCGCGCCGCCGCGCCCGCCGGGCCGCCAACTCGTCGGCCACCGACTCCACCTCGGGCGCCACCGCCGGCTCCGCAGGGCCACTCGCCGGCTCCGCCGGCAGATGCGACAACGACCCCTGGATCTCCTTGAAAGCCCCACCGATCGCGATCCCGAACACACCCTGGCCACCCTGCAACAGGTCGACCACCTCCTCCGGAGACCGGCACTCGTACACCGTCGTCCCATCAGAGATCAGCGTGATCCCCGCCAGATCCTCCACACCACGCGACCGCAACGCCTCGATCGCCTTACGGATGTTCTGCAGGGACACCCCCGCATCCAACAACCGCTTCACGACCTTCAACACCACAAGGTCCCGGAACGAATACAACCGTTGCGTCCCCGAGCCCGAAGCGTCCCGCACGCTCGGCACCACAAGCGTCGTCCGCGCCCAGTAATCCAACTGCCGATAACTGATGCCCACCGCGTGACAAGCCGTCACACCTCGGTAGCCCACCGAGCCATCACTCTCAGTCGCCGAGACACCCGGCTCACTCAACTGTGCACCCGGATCGGAATCCTGCGGCTCGTGCATCCGGACAACCTCCCCGTCAGTGCGGCGACGCGTCGCTTCCGGGACGCGCACCCCTCGACACGGCAACCCTATCGCCACGCTCAGGAGTTACCACGGAGAAACAGGCGCGACACGCCGCGCAGCCACCCGAGAAAGATCACCAACCCGCCCCGGGGCATCACCAACAGTGACACCCACCCGGGAACCGAGCCCAGTCAGCCCGCGAAATCCTCCGGACGCACCTGCTCCAGGAACTCGCGGAACTTCTCCACCTCGTCCTCCTGCTCGTCAGGGATAACGATCCCCGCTTCGCTGAGGACCTGCTCAGCACAACGAATCGGCGCACCAACCCGCAACGCCAACGCGATCGAATCGCTCGGCCGCGCCGACACCCGCACCCCATCGCCGATCAACAGATCCGCGTAGAACACGTTCTCCTTGAGCTCAGTGATCTCCACCGCCTGCAACGGCGCCTGCAAAGCCGCCAACACGTCCCGCAGAAGATCATGCGTCAACGGACGGGCAGGCTTCACACCCTGCTGCTCATAAGCGATGGCCGTGGCCTCGACCGCACCGATCCAGATCGGCAGATAGCGGTCGCCCTCGACCTCCCTGAGCAGGACGATCGGCTGGTTGCTGGGCAGCTCCACCCGAACTCCGACCACGCTCAGCTCGCGCACCGCCGCCTCCGTGTCGTCGTCAACCTACGCACCGCGCCCTTCCCTGCACGGTACACGGACCGAAACACGGCCGTCCCATGCGCTACAGCACCACGCCCGCGCCAGAAAGGGGTTACCCCAGCAAGCCTACGGCACTCTTCCCGAAAGAGATCTTTCCGCTCCGCCGCCGCCCAGCCGCCACCATCACCGACCCAACGTCGACCGCAGACCCACCCGCACCAACGCCGCATGCAACTGCTCCGACAACGCCACCAACTCCCGCGCCGTCTCCGCAGCCCGCGCCCGCGCCGCCGGATCACTCTGCCGCGCCAACGGCGCCACCAACTGAGCGAACAAACCGACCTCACGATCAGCCGCACTCCGGTAACCCCGCAGATGCCGCGGCTCCAACCCGTACGCCGCCAACCCCGCCACCGCCGACGCGATGATCAACGCATCCCCGTCGTACCAGCCAGGCGGATCAGACACGAGCACACCGAGGCGCTCCAACTCCACCAACGTCGACTCGTCGATCCCACTACGGGCCACCAGATCAGCCCGGCCGAGCCGCACCTGCGACGACTCGGCCGGCTCCACCGACTCCCGACCCGGCACCGCACCATCAGGACCGACCGCAACCAACGAAGGCCGCGACCGCCCCGGCTGCTCACCGGACGAATCCCACTCCGCCAACTGCTCACGGATCACCCGCAACGGCAGATACCGGTCCCGCTGCGCGGACAGCACAAACCGCAACCGCGCCACATCGTCCCAGCTGTACTTCCGGTAACCAGCCGCCGTCCGCTGCGGCTCGACGAGCCCTTCGGCCTCGAGGAACCGCAGCTTCGAAATCGTGGTGTCCGGGAAATCCACCCGCAACTGCCCCAGCACCTCACCGATGCTCATCAGCGGTTGGGACCGGGCCGCCCCGGGTGGCGTGGAGGCCGCAGGCTCGTTCACCCCCGGCCGGCCTCCTCCTCCGGGCGCGGACCGGCGATGAACACCACCCGGAACTTACCGATCTGAACCTCGTCACCATTGCTCAACGTGGCCGCCTCGACCCGCTCACGATTCACATACGTGCCGTTGAGGCTGCCCACATCCCGCACCGTGAACGTGCCACCGTCCCGGTGGAACTCAGCATGCCGCCGCGACACCGTCACATCGTCAAGGAAGATGTCACTGTCCGGGTGCCGGCCACTGGTCGTCACATCGTGGTCCAACAAGAACCGGGCACCCGCATTCGGACCCCGACGAACCACCAGCAGCGCCATGCCGGGCGGCAACGAACCGGACATCCGGCTCGGCACCACATCGGTGTCCGGGCCCTCCAGCACTTCGTCGAGCGAGCCGAGATTGAGCGTCGAAGTGACGTCGAGCGGGGGGAACTCGTCGTCTGGCCGCGTCATGGGACCACCTCACGGATCTGTTCGGTCGGCGTCGGGTAATGGCGGGTCTGGCCGCCGGGCACTCGAACACCCGGCGGCTGGCTCCCCGTGCCCGGGAAGGCAATTCCGCAACGCTCAACTAATGGTTTCTTCTCGGTCGACTGGGCGAGCCTAGCCAGCGCCGAAATGCAGGGCAACCGGACGCGCGCAGACAACACGCCCGCCGGATCAAGCACACTCAGCCTTCGGTGATCTTCTGGTACGCGCCCGCAGTCAGCAACCCATCCAACGCCGTCGGGTCATTCGGCGTGATCTCCACCAACCAACCCGCACCATACGGATCCGAGTTGATCAACTCGGGCGTGTCACCAAGCGCCTCGTTGCGCGCCGCCACCGTACCCGCCACCGGCGAGTAGATCTCCGACACACTCTTTGTCGACTCGATCTCACCCAACGAATCACCGGCAGCGACCACCGCACCGACCTCAGGCAACTGCACGTACACGATGTCGCCAAGCGCGTCCTGCGCGAAGTGCGTGATGCCGACGCGGGCCGAACCCGTGCCCTCACCCGCCACCCACTCATGCTCGGCGGTGTATCGCAGATCCTCGGGAATCACCAGACGCGTCCTCATCCATCGGTGCCCCGGACCACCGGCCCGGCGCGGCCGCGCCGGTCAGGAGACCGGACGGGCGTGTTCCAACCTGATCGGCGCGTGCAGCGCCGAAACCTCGGCAACCTCACGCTCCCCAAAGGTCACGTTACCGCCGTCACCCCGGACCGACGCGACCACCCCGCCAGGAATGTTCAACGCCGTACGCATCGTCGCCGGATCACCGATCACCGTGATCGTGAACGGCGGCGCCAACCGCCGCCCCTCCACCACCAGCGACCCGTTCTCCCCGTCCAGGAAGTACGTCGACGCGATGACCCGCACCGCCGTCCGGTCACCACCGGTGATCTGCATCGCCTCCGCACCGGCGCCCCGCAGCTCCTGCACCGCGTCCAACACCCGCGTCGCCGAGATCGGCTTGGCCCCACTGATGAACTGCACCGTCAGACCCGGCCCCACCGCCGGCAACGTCCCCGCCAGCACACCAAGCTCGTCCGCCCGCCGCGTCGCCTCGTCCAACGCCGCCTGACGGCCCTGCTCGCCCGAGGCCAACTGCCGCTGACTGTCCTCCAGCGCCCGAATGTCCTGCTGAAGCCGGTTCTCCCGCGCATCCAGATCCGACAGGATCCGCACCAGGTCCTCCTGACGCGTCGCCCCCAACGTCGGATCCGTCGACGTCGTCTTCAACTGCACCACGAGGGTGAAACCAAGCAACGCCAACAACGCCGCGATCATCACCCCGGCCGTACTCAACCGCGACCGACCAGCCACCACCGGCCCGGCACGCCGCACCGGCAGCTCCTCCAGCCCGTCCGTCCGCCCGACCGGCTCCTCCGACCGCGACACCGCGCTCAGGTCCACCGTCGCACCGTCATCGACAGGCGCCACACCAGGCTCCCCGGCCGGAGGCTCCGCCTCCACCGGGCCGTGCGGCGCCAACGGGCTCAGCTCGTCCGGATCCGGCGCATCCGGCCGCGGATCCGGCTCACCCGCCGGGCCACCCGGCCGCGCCGGACCCGCCGGCTGCGGCCAACCCGTCCCCGTCTCCGTCTGCTCGTCGCTCATCGCATCAAACCTACGCCCGGAACAGGTGCCGGCGGATCGCCGCCACATTCCCGAAGATCCGCACACCCAGCACGACGACCACACCGGTGGACAACTGCCCGCCCACCCCCAACTGGTCACCCAGGTACACGATCAGACCCGCCACCAGCACATTCGAGATGAACGACACCACGAACTGCTTGTCGTCGAAAATGCGGTCCAACTTCGCCCGCACCCCACCGAACACCGCATCCAACGCGGCAACCACCGCGATCGGCAGGTACGGCTGCAACGCCGCCGGCACCGTGGGATCAAGCCACACCCCGAGCACCACACCGGCGAGCAACGCCAGCACCGCGATCATCGGCCACCTCCGGAAGGGCTAGCGGTCGCCGAGGGACCCGACGACCCGGGACTGCCGGACCGGCCACCCGACACAGAAGGGCTCGGACTGACCGACGGCTTGGCGTAGCGTAGCTGCGGCTCCGGTGCCGCCGGCAGGGTGAGGTCGTCAGCACCCCGCACATCGAACGACAGGCCCGTCTGCTGCGCGACCTCCCGCATCAACGCCGCATTACGGCTCGCCTCGAACTGGCGACGCATCGACCCCGGTCCGATCGCCGACACCTCGTACGGCCCGGTCACCGGCCGGAAATCCACAAGGATCGCCTCACCCGCCGAACGGATCGTCGACGTCGAGGTCAACCGCTGCCCGTTGATGGCGACCGCCTCCGCACCAGCACTCCACAACGCGTTCGCCACCCCCTGGAGATCGCTGTAGAGCACCCGCGGCGGCCCTGCCCCCGCACCGGTCACCGCGTCCGGGTTGCCTGGCGCGTCCGCCAACCGCACCACCACACCGTCGCCGCGCACCCGGCCCAGCCCGGTGCTCGCCTCCAGGTCCCGCAGCCGCGCCGCCGTCGAGCCGCTCAATGCCGCGTCCCGCTGCCGGCTGACCTCCTCGCGCAGCTGGTCCGCGCGCTGCGACAACCTGTCGGTCTGGCTCTCCCGGTCCTTGATCTGCGCCACCAGCCCGGAGCGGGCCTGCGCGCGCCCCGGCTCGTCGGCCATCGTCTGCCGGTAGGCGACCGCGAACAGGAAACCCAGCACCACCACCACGGCCAGGCTCACCGAGCGCCCGGACCAGGCCCGCCACCCCCGCTCCGGCGTCGGCACACCCTTGCGCCGGCGTGCCGCCGCCGCGTCGGCGTACCCCGGATCCAGCGGGTTGCGGAACAGTTCGGTGAGGAAGTCCGGCGCGTACACCCGATCCTGGCGCGGCCGCTCCGGCCGTTGAGGCCGCTCCGGCTGCTGCTGCGGCGGCGGCGGGGTGGCGCTCACGCCGCCGCTCCCGGACCGCGTGCCGCGCGCACCAGCCGTGCCGCCTGCACCACGTACATCGCGCCGGCCACCCAGTAGAGCACCAGACCCCACCAGGCCAGGCCCCAGCCGATGGCGGCGGCAGCCGTGGCCACCCCGCTCGCCGCTGTCGCCAACAGCAGCACCGGGAACGCCGCCAGCAGCAGGAACGTGGCGGTCTTACCGACGTAGTGCACCGGGGGCGGGCCGTACCCGTAGCGGCGCAGCACCGCCAGCGAGCCGAGCAGCAGCAACTCCCGCGCCAGCAGCGCGGCGGTGAACTGCCACGGCACCACCTCACGCGCGGTGAAGGCGACAAGGGTGGCGAGGATGTAGAGCCGGTCGGCCAGCGGGTCGAGCAACTCCCCCAGCCGGCTCACCTGGCGCATCCGGCGGGCAATCCAGCCGTCCACCCAGTCGGTGGTGCCGCCGATGGCCAGCACGACCACGGCCGCCACGTCCGCGCGCTCCACCAGGAACAGGTAGAGGAAGATCGGTACGCCCAGCAGCCGTCCGAAGCTGATCAGGTTGGGCAGGGTGAGCACCTGGTTGCTCGGGGCCTGGTCGTCGATGTCCCGCGGATGCTCTGCCCGAGCCGGCCGACTCGACACCGAACCTCCTCCACGGCACGCTCCGGCACCGGCCGTCGTCGGCGCGGCAAAGGTCGTACGCGCTGTCGGGCCGGCAACGCCGGCTCCCCTGCGGCCCCGGGGCGGGACCCGTTCCCTGATGCGGCCCGCGATCTCGATGATCACGGGCCGGGTGAGTGCGCTGCCACTATATCGGGCTCGTGCCCGAGCGCTGGGTGCCGCCGTCCGGCGGTTGGCGCGGTGTTCGCGCGTTGTGTCGTGGATCACCACGCGTACAGCGTCCTAGGATGCTAGTCGAAGGGTCGAGCGCTCAGGCCGTCTGCACGGCCGCAGTGTCGGGCTGCTGCTCCGGCACCGTCTGGTTGGCCGCCCGGGAGAAGGCGTGCAACGCCTGCAACAGGTCGTGCTGCATCCGGGGCGGCATCCGATCCAATACCACCTGCACAGCGCGCTGGCGCCGCTGCGCCAACTCCGACAGCAGGGTCTGCGCCGCCGCCGTCGGCACCAGCCGCACCTCCCGCCGGTCCCGCGGATCGGCCACCCGGCGCAGCAGACCCGTCGCCTCCAACCGGTCACAGAGCCGGCTGGCCGACGACGGCACCACGTCCAACAACTCGGCCAACCCGTTGACGTTGGTCTCCGGCCGGCTGCTGATCAGCGCCAGCACCCGCAACTGGGTCGGCGGCACCGGATGCCGCGACGACGCCGACTCAAGTACGGCGATCAGCGTCTCGGCGGCCGCGTCGATAGCCGAGGCGAGATCTGCAGGTCGCTCCACCTGATGTCCCCTGCCGTCGTCGCGCTGGTGCCCGCCCAGCGCGGCGCTGATCCTCATCCGCCGTTCCGCTCGCGCGGACCGTGCCAATCCAGGCAGACCACGACCGCGTCGTCGCGCAAATCGGAATCCGCGTGATAGGCGTGCAGTTCGCGCATCACCGTACCAACCGCCTCGGTCGCAGGCTGCAACCGCGTGGCACGCAGAGAGCGCGCCATCACCCGCTGACCGTACGGCTCCCGGCCGGCCGGCTCCGCGGCCCACACCCCGTCACTGACCACGAAGACCCGCTCCCCCGGCGTGAGCTGGAACTCCTGCACCTCGTACCGGGTCTCGGCGAACATGCCCAGCGGTAACTGCTGCTCCAGGCTGATCGGCTCGACCGTCTTGCCGCGCATCCGCAGCATGTGCGGCGACCCGGCGTCGACAGCCCGCATCAGCCCCGACGGAATGTCCAACTCCAGCAGCAACGTCGCCACGTGCCGACGCCCCCGGTGCTGGTAGAAGACCGTGTCCGAGGCCAGCTCCGCCTGCTCCACGAGACCACCGTCGGAGCGGCGCGCGTTGCGCATCGCGTTGACGGTCACCGAGGTCAGCAGCGACGCCGCCAGGCCGTTGCCCTCACCGTTGAGCACCGTCAACGTGAGCCGGTCACCGTCCAACGACCAGTCGAAGTGGTCACCACCGACCGTGTACGCCGGCTCCAGCTGACCCGCCAGGTCAAACGCGCGGTGCGTCACGCTGCGACCCGGCAGCAGGTCCCACTGCATCTCGGCGGCCATGCTCAACCGCTCACGTCGACGAACCCGGCGGTAACGGTCGGTCTCGCGGTCCGCGGCCCGCAACGCCACCGCCAGGTCGCCGGCGATGTCGGTGGCGCGACCCGTGAGAGCCGGGCCGGGCACCGCCGGCAACTCGATGAGCAGCACACCGAGCCGCTCGCCCCACACCGTCAGCGGCAGGTAGAGCCGGCACCCGCCGTCCTCGGCGCCGTCGCGCACCGGTTGCTGACTGCTGAAACAGCGCTGCGCCACGGTGTGACAGGCCAGAAAGCCTGCCGCTGGCAGATCCGGGTCCAGCACCGGCCACAGCCCGCTGATCCGGTAATCTGCGACGAACACGTCGGTGCGTACCGCGCCAAGCGCCGAGCGGATCGCCCGGTCCGCGGCTTCCGCCAACTGGTCCGGTGGGGCCTCCCGCAGCGCGCGCGACACCACGTCCGGCGCGTCCACCATGCTCGCTCCTCCAGAAACTTGCTACAGGGCAAGCATCATACGGACGCCGTCGGACAACCGGTCGGCGCGGGTCAGTCGGCGTCGCGCGTGGCCAGCACCCCGTGGAACGCGTCAGGCACCTCCACCGGCGGGCCGTCCGGCCGCCACCGGTCGACCGGTACGATCCCGTCCGGCGTCGGCCTCCACCGGCCCAGCAGCGGCGCAAACGCCGCCGCAGGACGCATCCGGAACGCCGGCCCCATCATCGCCAGCGCCTGCGGATACCCCGCCAACTCCTCGGTGTCGAAATCCACCGCCAGCAGGCTGCCCGGCGCCGCAGCCGTATACAACTCGTCGAGGGTCCGGGTCAACGTGTCGTCGTCGAGGAACGCCGCGAGCCCGAGGAACACCACCCCCACCGGCCGCCGCCCCCAGCCCGGAACGAAACGGTGCAGCTGCGACGGATCGATGGTGCCGATGTCGGTGGCGTCACCGAAGCCGTAGCCGGCCCGGTCGCTGCCGGCGAGGATGCTCTGCCCCAGCCGGATGGTGACCGGATCCACGTCGGTGTAGAGCACAGTGGCCTCGGTGGCGACCTCGTGCACGTTGCCCATCGTGGGCAGCCCCGCGCCGAAGACCAGGAAACCGTCCACGCCCTGCTCGCTCATCGCCCGCACCGCCCGGCCCAGGAAGGCCCGCAGCTCGCGGAAGACCGGCGCACACGGCCCGTACGCCTGTTCGAAGGCGTGCGCGGCGGCCACGTCGACCGGAAAATGGTGCTCGCCGCCCAGCCAAAAGTCGATCATGCGGGCGGTGCTCGGCTCGGCCGGTTCACCCATCGACGACGCTCCCCTCCGGCGGTCGGCGACCAGCGTACCGACCCGGGCCCGCTCGGCGGTATCGCTCCGCCGCGCCGCCACGCCCGCGATACTGGCCGGGCAGGAGGTGGACAGTGAACTCGGCGGACAGCGCGGCGGTCGTGGTCGGCGTGGACGGCTCGGAGCCGGCCCTACGGGCGGTGCGCCTCGCCGCCGCCGAGGCCGCCCGCCGACACCGGCCGCTACGGGTCGTCCACGGCTTCATCTGGCCGCTGCTGAACGTGCCGGTCTCTCCCGCTCCGGACGCGCCGCCCGGCGGCGGTCTGCGCCACCAGGCCGAGGAGCTTGTCGCCGCCGCGGTGGCCGAGGCCGAGGCCACCGTTCCCGGCCTGTCGATCTCCGGCGAGATCATCGACGGCGAGGCCGCGGCGGTGCTGATCGGCGAATCCCCCACCGCGGCGCTCATCGTGCTCGGCGACCGGGGAATGGGCGGCTTCACCGCGCTGATCATCGGTTCGGTGGCGGTGCAGGTCGCCGCGTACGCCGACTGTCCGGTGCTCGTGGCCCGCGGCGAGCAACGCCCCGACGAGCCGGTGGTGGTGGGAATGGACGGCTCGGCGGCGTCCCGACTCGCCGCCGAATTCGCCGCCGAGACCGCCCTGACGCGCGACGTGCCGCTGCACGCCGTGCACGCCTACCGCCATCCGGGCAGCATCGGCCCCGGCGACATGCAACCCCTGGTGTACGACGCCGACCGGCTGCGCGCCGAGCAGGAACAGGTGCTCGCCGGGTGGCTGGCCGGGCTGGTCGAGAGCCACCCGGGGCTGCGGCTCACCGGTCAGGCCACCCGCGGGCGGGCCCGCACAGTGCTCACCGAGGCGTCGCGTACCGCCCAACTCGTCGTCGTCGGCGGCCACGGCAGAGGTGAGGTGACCGGGTTGCTGCTGGGGTCGGTGAGCCAGGCGGTGCTGCACCACGCCCACTGCCCCGTCGCCGTCATCCGCGCGCCCCGCTGACCACCGGGGTTGACCTGCCGCAGGACGGGTAGACGGCCGCGGTACGCCAACGGCGACGAAGGAGGCAGCAGATGCCAGGACCACGGCCGGGAAGCAACGCGTACGACAAGCAGCGGGCGCGACTGCGCAACGCCATCGACGACTCCGGACGGCGGGTGCCCGACGGGAAGGCAAACCAGGTCGCCAACAAGATCCTCCAGGAGGATCGCGGCCAGCGGGGCGTCGTTCGCGGCGAGCGCACCTACGGCCCCAAGGGCGAGCGCGAACCGGGCGACCCGAAGTGAGGACGGTCGACCTGGCCGACGGCGCCATCGCGGGCGCCGTCGGCAGCACCGCGCTGAACGTGGTCGGCTATCTGGACATCGCCCTGCGGGCACGGCCGGCGAGCACCACTGCGGAGCAGACCGTCGGCCGGCTGGCCGACATCGCACACGTGGACCTGGGGCCGGCGCCCCGGGCGGAGACCCGCCGCTCCGGGCTCGGGCCGTTGATCGGCTACGGGCTGGGCATCACCGCGGGCATGGCGTTCGCGCTCTACGCCGGTGGTCGTCGGCAGTCACTGCCGCTGGCCACCGGCGTGCTCGGCGCCGGTGTCATGGCCATGACCGACGGGTCCATCACCGCCCTGGGCATCAGCAACCCGCGTACGTGGGGGCGCTCGGACTGGGTCTCGGACATCATTCCGCACCTGGCGTACGGGCTGACGGCCGCCGCAACCTGGAACAGGCTGCGGCGGCCGTCACGTCGCGACAGTTAGGCCCGGGTGTCGCTGTCGTCCTCGGCGACCGGCTCACCCGCCGGGCCGTACGGCGACACCTGGCCCTTGGGCACCGGCCGACCGGCGTCTCCGCGCGACGAGCCACGGTTGCGCGGGTGCCCGGTCGGCGTGGGCCCCTTGCTGTCCTGACTGGTAGCTCCCTTGGCGTTGCGCCGGAACTCCTCCTGCTGCGGGTTGACCACGAGTGTCTCCCTCCAGGTACGGCAGGCGGCATCGACCGCCTCCACCGCCGGCATACCCGCCCCGCCCGACGGCATTCCGGCCCCGCGTACCGGCTCACTGCCGGCGTGAGGGCTAGCCGGCCGCGGGGCGGGTACCCACCCGGTGTGGGCGACGATCGAGCGGTGGTGCGGGTCCTGCTGGACCGGCGGGGCGACACGTACGCGGAGGAGGCCGGGATCCGGCTCGCCGACCGACCGGGGCCGCTGTACCAGTTGCTGGTGCTTGCCACCCTGCTGAGCACCCGGATCCGGGCGTGTGTGGCGGTCGACGCCGCACGGGAGTTGTTCGCGGCCGGCTACCGCACGCCGCAGGCGATGGAGGCGGCCACCTGGCAGCAGCGGGTCGACGCGCTCGGCCGGGGTCACTACCGCCGATACGACGAGCGGACCGCCACAATGCTCGGCACCGGCGCGCGACTGTGCCTGGACCGCTGGCACGGCGACCTGCGGCGGCTGCACCGGGAGGCCCAGGGCGACCCGGTCGGGCTACGCCGACGGCTCACCGAGTTTCCCGGCATCGGACCCACCGGCGCGGACATCTACCTGCGCGAGGCCCAGACGGTCTGGTCGGACCTGCGCCCGTACGCCGACCGGCGCGCCCTGGCCGGCGCGAAGCGGCTCGGTCTGCCGGGCTCACCGGACCGGCTGGCCGGGCTCGTCGACGGGCCGGACTTCGGTCGCCTCGCCTCGGCGCTGGTCCGGGTGGCGCTCGGGGAGGAGTCCGCCGGCGAGGTCACCCGCGTCGCCGCCGGCTGAGGCGCTCACTTGACTGTCTTGTCACCCGGGCGGGTCAGGTGCCACACCAGCAGCGCGGCGAGCAGCGCCAGGACGATCAGCCCGCCGGAGATGCCTCGGCCCTCCTCGGGGCTGCGGCCCGCGCTGCCGAAGTAGATCACCGCGAGGCCGGCGAGCACTGTGACCACCTTGCGAAAACCTTGGTCCTTCACATACCGCACCGTAGGCAGCAGGACGCCGCTTCGGGATGTTTTGGGCGGATCATCCACCGTCCGGGTGGCCTCCGGCGTGCCTGTCGACGACGAAGCCGCGTAGCCGCACCCGCCGTACCGCGCGGTCGGCGACCTCCACCACCTCGATGGTCAACCCGGGCAGTCGCACCGTCTCGCCCGGCGCACCCGGCAGGTGACCCAGCCGCGCCAACACCAGACCGGCCACCGTCGTGTACTCCCGCGACAGCGGGAAGCTCAGCCGCACCCCCAGGTCGGGCAGGTCGTGCAGCGGGAAATCACCGGGCACCAGCAGCGACCCGTCCGGCTCGGGCGTCACGTCCTGTACGTCCCGGTCGGTCTCGTCGTACAACTCGCCGACGACCTCGGCCAGCAGGTCCTCCAGGGTGATCATGCCGTCGATGCCGCCGTGCTCGTCGACGACGAGCGCCAGTTGCTGGTGTTCCTGACGCAACTGGCGCAGCGCGTCGGCGACCGGCAGTGTCACCGGCAGCAGCAGTGGCGGCCTCCCCCGCTCCTGAACGGTGCCCACGCCCGACTGCACCAGGTCGCGGATGTGCACCACGCCGATCACGTCGTCCAGCCCGCCGGGACCGGTCACCGGCGCGCGGGACCGTCCGGCGGCAGCCAACCGACGGACACCCTCGGCGGCGGGGAGGTCGGCCGGCAGCGTGGTCACCTCCCGCCGGGGCACCAGGATCTCGCGGAGCGTCCGGCCGGCGATGTCGAAGGCACCGGTCAGGATCTCCCGCTGCTGCGCCGAGAGCCCGCGCCGGCTGACGAGCATCTCGCGCAGCTCGTCCTCGGTCATCTCCTCACGGCTGGCCCGGGGGTCGCCGCCGGCCAGCCGGACCACCACGTCGGTGGCCCAGCTGAGCAGCCAGACCGCCGGTCGGGACACCCGGGCGAGCAGATCCAGTGGCCGGGCGCTGAGCAGCGCCCACCGCTCCGCCCGCTGCATCGCCAACCGTTTCGGCGCCAGCTCACCGAACACCAGCGTGACGAAGGTCAGCGCCACAGTCACCAGGACGATCGCGGTGGGGCGGGCCGCCGCGCCGAGGAAGCCGAGCGGAGCCACAAGCGGTTGGGCAAGCGACACCGCGGCCGCCGCCGAGGCCAGGAACCCGGCCAGGGTGATGCCCAACTGGATGGTGGCCAGGTAGCGGTTCGGATCGCGCGACAGCCGCACCAACCGCTCGCCGGTACGGGTTCGCCGCCCCAGCCGCCGCAGCTGCCCCTCGCGCAGCGTCACCAACGCCATCTCGCTGCCGGAGAGCGCCGCGTTGACAAGGATCAGCACGGCCACCAGCACCAACTGCCCGAGCTGGCTGCCCATCGCGCACCCCCGTCCGCCACCTCAGGTCACTCAACCGCAGCGCACCCGGCCCTGGTCCGGTTCCGGGCGCTCAGTCGACCTCCAGGTCGTCAAGCGAGATGGAGTGCGTCATCAGCCACCGGGCCAGCGCCGACATGCCGAACAGCCACAGCGGAACCGACTCGGTGGGGCCGTTCGTGGCGTAGATGGCGAACCGCAGGTCCGGCGCGCGGTACGCCTCGATCCGCCACTTGTGCTGCCGGTCCCGCCAGACCGCCGAAGGGTCCATGCCGTCACCGTAGGTGACCGTCGCCGACGGCGGGGCCGGTTGGAGTACCGGAGCGCAGGCGAGCGGCAGCGGTCAGCGGCGCGGTTGATCCTGCTCGGCCGAAGCGGTGGCTCTCCGGACGCAGTCGTGCAGCAGGGCGCGGCGCTTGTCGTGCACGTCGTCGGGCTCCTTGTCAGTTGCCGCGTAGACGTTGCTGACCGGCGACCAGGCCATGGACATGGCGATCACCATGGCCAGGATGTCGAACGGGTCGCCTGCGCGAATCCGACCCGCGGCCTGGGCCTCGGCGATGGCGGCCAGTTTGCGATCGTCGTAGTGCTCGTGGGTCTCGACGAGGTGCCCGGCGGGCCGGCGCTCCAGTCGGGTCCAGGTCGCCAGCCGGATGAGGTCGGGGCGGCGCAGGTACTCGTCGTAGAGGCGAACGGCCCAGTCGGCGAGATCGTCGGCGTCGATGGGCACGACGTTGGTGATGCGCTCCAGCGAGCTGAGGAAGATCGCGTCGAAGAGCCGTTCCTTGTCACCGAAGTAGGCGTAGAGCTGCGCCTTGTTGGTGCGCGCGGCCGAGACGATGCGGTCGATGCGCGCCCCGGCGATGCCGTGCTGGGCGAACTCCTCGGTGGCGGCGTCCAGGATGCGCTGGTAGGTCGCGGCGCCTCGCGAGGTCTGGGGCTGTGCCGACATGGCCCCCAGCTTAGCAAACAGACTCGTCGGTTTGCTCCGGGCCGAGTTCGGGTCTACGTTGAAACAGACCGAACAGTCTGTTGGAAGGGTTGACGTACATGCGAACCACCACCGGATGGCGGGCCGCCGGCCCGGCCTCGTTGCGGCGTACCGAGATCCAGCGCCGGGACCTGCGACCCGATGACATCGCGGTACGGGTCGACTACTGCGGCGTGTGCCACAGCGACCTGCACGCCCTGCGCGACAACGACCCGCACGCACTCCTGGTGCCCGGTCACGAGTTCACCGGCGTGGTGACCGCGACCGGCCCCGAGGTGACCGCCTTCTCGATCGGCGACCACGTCGCGGTGGGCAACATCGTCGACTCCTGCGGAACGTGCGGCATGTGCAGGGCCGGCCAGGAGAACTTCTGCCACTCCTTCCCGACCCTTACCTACGGCGGCGCCGACCGGCAGGACGGGTCGACCACGCTGGGCGGCTTCTCCCGCGAGTACGTCGTCCGCGACGCGTTCGCCCACCCCCTCCCCTCCGGCCTCGATCCGGCCGCCGCCGCACCACTCATGTGCGCGGGCGTCACCGTCTGGGAACCCCTGCACTCCCTCGGCGTGGGCTCCGGCAGTCGCATCGCCGTGGCCGGTCTCGGCGGCCTGGGCCACCTCGCTGTCAAGATGGCAGTGGCGCTCGGCGCCACCACGACCGTCATCAGCCGCACCCAGGACAAGCGCGACGACGCCCGCCGGCTCGGCGCCCACGACCTCATCGACTCCACCGACACACAGCAGATGGCCGCGGCGCGGGACACCTTCGACGTCGTCATCGACACCATCTCCGCACCTCACGACCTCGCCCCGTACCTGAAGCTTGTGGCGATGGACGGCACCCTCAGCCTCCTCGGCTACCTGGGCCCGGTCACCGTCGAGGCCACTGACCTGCTCATCGGGCGCAAGAAGCTCAGTTCCGCGGGCAGCGGAGGTCGTCCCGCGACCGCCCGGATGCTCCAGTTCTGCGCCGACAACGGCATCGCCGCCGACGTCGAGGTCCTCCCGTCGGCGCAGGTGGACACGGCACTCGACCGCCTCCGGCGAAACGACGTCCGCTACCGCTTCGTGCTCGACATGTCCGACCTGGACTGATCGGACGCTCGACCCGGGCCAGGACGTGCGGCAGGTCCGAGATCCCGTGACGCTCTCAGGTGACGACGATCCGGGCGTCGTCGGGCAGTCGGCGGGTAGCGCCCCGGCGGTCAAGCAACTCCAGCAGCGGCACCGCCACCCGGCGGGTGGTGTCAAGCGCCTGCCGGGCCGCCGACAAGGTGAACGGCTGGGGCAGCCCGGCCAGCACCCGGACCGCGTCGTCGAGCGCGTCGGGCAGCAGCACCACGTTGTCGGCCAGTCGCAGCAGAGCCCCGGCGCGCACGGCGGCGCCGATCTCCCGGGGCCCCAGGCCCAGGTCGACGAGGTGGTCCGCCTCGGGGGCGCGGAACGGCCGGTCGCCGTACTCGTCGCGGACCCGCTGCACGGCCCGGGCCACCGGCTCGGGCAGATCGGCCACACCCGCCGTACCGACCCGACCCGCGTGGACGCGCAGCGGTGGCCGGATCAGGGCCTCGACCAGCACACGATCGGGCAGAGCCAGACGCTGACGCAGCACGTCCACAGGCATCCCGGGCTCCAGCGGGTGGTCCCGTGCGTAGCGGGTGACCTCCTCGGTCACCTGCTCGCCGAGCCGCCGCCAGTGCGCGGGGTCGGCCAGCCAGTCACCGGCCACGGGCGCGACGTGTGCCGGCACACCCATCCGGATGAGCGTGCCGGCACGGATCAGTCGACGGCGGCGCAGTTCCCCGGCCAGGTCGGGTCGACCGTCAAGGTCGGCGAGGACCTGCGCGCGGGCCGCGGCGGCACCCCGGCGGGCCAGCGGCGGGGGCGCGACGTCAAGCACGCGTACGCCGCCGGCCACGTGGTGCCGCCCCGGATCGCGCAGCAGCGCCCGGTCGCCCACCAGCAGCGGCAACGGCCGCGCCAACCGGAGCCGCACGGTGTCCGCGCCGAGCGGTCGGACCCGCACCGGCACCGCCGCCGACCCGACGTGCAGGGTGAGGGCTGCCGGCAGGTCGGCGGCCGGGTCGCCGGTGAGCCGCACGTCGACGAGGTCGGTGCGGTGGAACCGGCCCGAGGTGAGCAGCGCGTCGCCTCGGCCGATCCGGTCGCGGGACGTACCCCGAAGGTTGACCGCGACCCGGGCGACGGCCGCCACGTCCGGTCGGGCCTCGCCCAGCGAGTGCAGGCCGCGGACCCGGACCGTCTCCTGCGTGCCGGCCAGCTCCAACTCGTCGCCCACCCGCAGTCGGCCGGCGCCCAGGGTGCCGGTCACCACTGTGCCGCTGCCCCGCACGGTGAAGCTGCGGTCCACCCAGAGCCGGACCGGGTCGTCCACGGCCGGCGCGGGCAGGCCGGCGGCGAGCCGGTCCAGGGCGGTCCGCAGCTCCGGCAGGCCGGCGCCGGTGAGGCCACTGACCGCCACCGCCTCCACCGTGCCGAGGCTCGTCGCGGCGATCTCGGCGCGGGCGCGGGCCGTCGCCGGCCCCGGATCGGCCAGGTCCGCGCGGGTCACCGCAAGCAGGCCATACCGGACGCCGAGCGCGTCGAGCGCTGCCAGGTGCTCAGCGGACTGCGGCATCCATCCCTCGTCGGCGGCCACCACGATCAGCGCGGCGGGCACCGGGCCGACACCGGCGAGCATGTTCGGCACGAACCGCTCGTGGCCGGGCACGTCGACGAAGGCGATCGTGGCGCCAGACGGCAGCGTCGTCCAGGCGAAACCCAGGTCGATTGTCATGCCCCGGCGGCGTTCCTCCGCCCACCGGTCCGGTTCCATCCCGGTCAACGCCCGGACCAGTGTCGACTTGCCGTGGTCGACGTGCCCGGCGGTGGCGACGACGAACATGCTCAGTCGTCCCCGGGTACCCGCAGCACGGCCAGCCGGACGGCCTCGTCGGCGTCGGCGGGTACACAGCGCAGGTCGAGCAGGAGCCGACCCCGCACCACCCGGCCGAGGATCGGCTGCTCTCCGGTACGCAGCGGCGCGACATACCGTTCGGGCAGGCTCAGCGCCCACGAGTCCAGCTCCACGCCGGGAGCACCGCCACCGCCGACCACGGCGACGGCCGGCACCACCTCGGCCTTGCGGCCGTCCGCGCCGAGCCGGTCGCGTAACCGCTCCACCCGCTCGCGCAGGATGCCCGGGTCGGCGTGCAGCGCCGCCCGGGTCGGTGTGTCGGGTTGGTGCACTGTGGCGCCGAGCGCGGCCAGGGTGAGCTTGTCGACGCGCAGCGCACGGGCCAGGGGGTGGCGGCGCAGCCTGTCGATCAGCTCGCCGTCGCCGAGCAGCAGCCCCGCCTGCGGCCCACCCAGCAGCTTGTCGCCGCTGGCGGTGACAAGCGCGGCGCCGGCGCGCAGGGTGTCCGCCGCGTTCGGTTCGTCGGGCAGCAGCGGGTCCGCAGCGAGCAGGCCGGAGCCGATGTCGGCGACCACAGGCACCCCGAGCGTGGCCAGTTGTCGTACCGGCGTGGCGGAGGTGAAGCCGGTGACCTGGAAGTTCGACGGGTGCACCTTGAGCACGAAGCCGGTCTGCGGGCCGATTACGGCGGCGTAGTCCGCGAGCGTGGTGCGGTTGGTGGTGCCCACCTCCCGCAGCCGGGCTCCGGTGCTCTCCAACAGGTCGGGCAGGCGGAACCCGTCCCCGATCTCGACCAGTTCACCCCGGCTCACCACGATCTCCCGACCGGCGGCCAACGCGGTGGCGGCCAACACCAGCGCGGCAGCGCCGTTGTTCACCACGTGCACGGCGTCCGCGTCGGGCACCGCTGCGGCGAGCGCGTCGAGCGCGTCCCGGCCCCGGCGGGCACGTCGCCCGGTGGTCAGGTCCAGCTCGACGTCGGTGTGACCGGCGGCCGCCACGACGGCTGCCACAGCTGTGGACGACAACGCCGCCCGGCCCAGATTGGTGTGCAGCACGACGCCCGTGGCGTTCAGCACCACGCGGGGAGCCGGGGCCGGCAACGCGGCGACGGCCGCGTCCCGTACCTCGTCGGGGTTGATCTCACCTCGGCGGGCGCGCTCCTGCGCGCGGACGACGAGCGCCTTGACCCGGTCCCGGCCCAGGGACGCGGCTGCCGCTACCAGCTGCGGGTCGGCCAGCAACGTGTCGGTGCGGGGCACCCGACGTCGCGGATCGCCGTCGCGCATCGCTCATCTCCTGCCGCTTGGCGGAGACGGACGGGAATCGAACCCGCCTGGCCCGGGTCCCGGACCACACCGGTTTTGAAGACCGGGAGGGGCACCAGCCGCCTGAACGCCTCCGTCGGACATTCGATCACAACGCCGACGTGGGCGCTCAGTCAGCCGGCAGATCCGCCCTGGTCCGCCGGGCGTTCACCCGCTCGCGTTGCGGCACCACCGTGTAGCGCGGGTCGCGCGCCGACGCCACGCCGCCGTAGAAGATGCCGAACCGGGTGACCACCGACGCCGCCAGCAACGCGGCACCGGAGAGCGCGCCGACCGCCCGGCTGCGCCGTCCCAGCACCGCCCCGGTGACCCCGGCGGCGGTCAGCAGCCGACCGGCGCGCAGCAACCGACCGGGCCGGCCCAGCCGGTAGGGCTCGCTGAGCAGCCCGAGCCGGGTCTCCACCCGGTGCGCGCCGTACAGCTCCAGGGCCGCGCCGGCCACCGCCATCCGCCGGGCCGGCCCGGCCTCGGCGGGCGGCGCGGCGAGCAGACCCACGCCGGCGCCGCTGGCCAGCGCGCTGCCCGCGAAGACGATAGGCAACTCGGGGTACGCCTCATGCCACGACGGCACCGCCGTGTCGGCGAGCAACACCCCGGTGTACGTGGCAAGCGCCGGAGCCGTGGCGGCGGCGACCAGCCCAGCGGCGTGCCCGACCGGCGGCAGAGCCCGACCGGCCAGCCCGAGCAGGCCACGCCGGGGCAGCAGGCCGGCGCCCTCGGCGATCGCCGCGACACCGGCGGCCGGCCCGAACGCCGTGAGGATCCAGGTGCCCACCGACATGGGCGAGGTCGGCTTCGCCACCCGCAGCATGTGGTGGAACCGCGCCGGCCGGCCCAGGTCCCGGATCAGGAACACGGCGCTGGCGCTCACGGCGGCCAGGGCGGTGACCCGCCCTGCTCGGCGCAGCGTTGGCCGGCCGGTGACCTGCCCACCGGCGGCGAGCAGCGACGAGCCGGCGGCCAGCCCGCCGGTGAACAGGTACGCGGCGATGTCCCACTTCCACACCGGCGCCTTGAGGATCGGCCTGCCGTAGTACGAGGTGAACTCCGCCTCCGGCACCCGCAGTTCCTCGCCACCACCGCGCCGACCGCCACGCCGACCGGCCGGCATGCCGTTGCGGCGGCTTGCTGGTGGTGCGGTCCCGGCTGGCTGTGGGGCCGGGGTCGCGCTGTGGAGGCCGGATGCGTCGGCGCGGTCGGTCGTGGGCCCGTCGGCGGCGAGGCGGTCGCGGAAGCGGCGGAACAGTTCGCCCACCGGTGGGCGGTGTGGGCTCACGAGGATCTCCCGACGAAGGCGGCGACGGTAGCGGCGGTCATGGCAAGTGCGGCGAGGCCTGCGCGTTTCCACATCGCCGGCAGATCCCGCGTGGTCACCACCGGATCGGGCGGCAACCCATACACCTCCGGCTCATCCAACAACAGAAAGAACGCACCATCACCACCCACCCCATCGTTCGGGTCATGCCCGTACAACCGCGCCTCGGACACACCCCGACCGTGCAACGTCGCCACCCGCTCGGCAGCACGCTCCCGCAACTCGTCCAACCGCCCGTACTGGATCGACTCCGTCGGGCACGCCTGCGCACACGCCGGCGTCATCCCCGCACCCAACCGGTCGTAGCACAGCGTGCACTTCCACGCCCGACCATCACCCCTACGCTGATCGATCACCCCGTACGGACACGCCGAAATGCAGTACCCACACCCATTACAGATGTCCTCCTGCACCACCACCGTCCCGAACTCCGTCCGGAACAACGAACCCGTCGGACACACGTCCAGGCAGGCCGCATGCGTGCAGTGCTTACAGACGTCCGACATCATCAACCACCGAAAATCCGTACGCCCCTCCGCGCCCGTGCCCCGACCCGGCGGCTGCGCACCCGGCATCCCCAGAAACTCCGGACCGGCAGCCCGGCCGCTGGCGGGCAGGGCGCTGGCGGCAACGTCGCTTCGGCCTGCGGCATTCGAGGCGGCAGCTGAGCCGCCAGCGACGGGCTCGCCCAGCACGTCGACAGGCCCGCCGATGGCATCGCCGTGGTCGCCGCCGGACGTGCGGGCACCACGGTTGTCGCCGTCGGACATGCGGGCACCGCCGCTGTCGCCGCCGGACATGCGGGCGGCGGCCGACGGTGAGCCGGTCGGCAGGCCCGGCTGGGTGCCGGTCGGGTCGGTGGTGCCGGCCGCGACGGCCGCCGACGCCGCGCTGGCCGTGCCTCCGGTCGGGGTACCCGTGAACGGCGCGCCGCCGTGCCCCGTCGGACGGGGCTGTTCGATGAACGCGACGTGTCGCCACGAGTTCGCGGTCAGCGCACCGGTGTTGTCGTACGACATGCCCAGCAGGTCAAGGCCGGAGCCGGGCACCCCGTTCCACTCCTTGCAGGCCACCTCGCACGCCTTGCACCCGATGCACACGCTCGTGTCGGTGAAGAACCCCATCCGCGGCGGCGCGTCCTCGTAGCCGGCGTCGGGCGCCGGGTCGAGCGGCCCGTACAGACTGTTCGGGTCAGGAAGCACCGTGCGCCTCCCCGTCGTTGTCAATTGTCACGGCCGGCGCGTGCCCTCCCGGACTGATACCGGCCCGGCGCTGGTAGTCGGCGACCAGGTCGAGCAACGCCGACCCGGTGGGCCGGCGACCCGGCCGCACGTCGCAGGTGCCGATCTTGCTTTCCTGGATGAGGACGTTGGGGTCGAGGGTGATGCCGAACAGGTCGTTGGCCGACTCGCCGGTGACCAGACCCTCGAAACCGAAGTGGTACGGCAGCCACACCTGATGGATTACCCGCCCGTCCACCCGCAGCGGCGTGAGTCGATCGGTCACCAGCACCTTCGCCTCGATCACCGCGCGACCGCTCACCAGGTGCGCCCAGCCCAGATGCGCCAGCCCGGTCTCGGCGGCCAACTCCGGTGACACCTCGACGAACATCTCCGGCTGCAGCTCGGCGAGCGGCCGCACCGTCCGGCTCATCCCGCCTGCGGTGTGGTGCTCGGTGAGCCTGCTGACAGTGAAGACGTACGGGAAGACCTGGTCGTGCTCCTCCGGCGGGCTCGGGTTCACCGAGTTCACCGGGTGCGCGTACGACTTGCGGGTCGGGTTGGCCTGCTGGCGGTAGAGCGGGTTACGCACCGGCGACTCGACAGGCTCGTAGTGCGTCGGCAGCGGCCCGTCCAGGACGCCGCTGGGCGCGTACAACCAGCCCTTGCCGTCGCCCTGCATGACGAACGGATCATCGCCGGCGATGCCCTCGGTGCCGGACGCGCCGGGCGGCGGACGATACGACGGCGGCTTGGTCTTCTCGAAGTCCGGCACGTCGTAGCCGGTCCATTCGCCCTTGTCCGGGTCCCACCACACGTACTTCTTGCGCTCGCTCCACGGGTTGCCGTCCGGGTCGGCGGAGGCGCGGTTGTAGAGGATCCGCCGGTTCGCCGGCCACGCCCAGCCCCACTCGGCGGCCACCCAGTCCTGCTCGTGTCGGGACTTACGGCGAGCTGCCTGGTTGACGCCGTCGGCGTACACACCCGTGTAGATCCAGCAGCCGATGGCTGTGGAGCCGTCCGGCCGGGCCTCGGCGAAGCTCGACAGCGGGCGACCGGTCGTGACGTCGTACCCGTTGATCTCGCGCAGGACCGCCTCGGCGCTCGGCTCGTCGCGCGGACCGTGCGTGGGGTAGTCCCAGGTGAGGTCGAGCAGCGCCCGGTCGCGCGGCAGTTGCGAGTCGGCGAGCTTTTCGCGCAGCTTGCGGCCGAGATGGTAGAAGAACCACAGCTCCGAGCGGGCGTCGCCTGGCGGCTCGACGGCTTTCTCCCGCCACTGCAACAACCGCTGCGTCTGCGTGAAGGTGCCCTCCTTCTCCACGTGCGAGGCAGCGGGCAGGAAGAACACCTCCGTACGGCACTCCTCCGGCACGATCTCGCCGGTGGCCACCTCCGGACCGTTCTGCCAGAACGTCGCACTCTCGATCATGAACAGATCCCGGACCACCAACCAGTCCAGATTCGCCATCCCCAGCCGCTGCGCCCGACCGTGCGCCGAACCGACAGCAGGGTTCTGCCCCAGCAGGAAATACCCCTTGATCTTCCCGTCGATCATGTTCAGCACCTGCTGATAGGTGCCGTGGTCGCCGGTCAGGCGGGGTAGGTAGCCGTAGCAGTAGTCGTTGTCCGGTGTAGCCGCATCACCCCAGTACGCCTTGAGCAGGCTGGCGGCGAACGACTCGGCGTTGCCCCAGAAGCCCTTCTGCCCCGGGTGCCGGATGCTGTCGACCCACTCGTCGAAGGTCGGGTGATCGGCGTGGTGCGGCATCGGCAGATAGCCCGGCAACAGGTTGAACAACGTCGGAATGTCCGTCGAGCCCTGGATGCTGGCATGGCCGCGCAGCGCCATCACCCCGCCACCAGGGCGGCCCATGTTGCCAAGCAGCAACTGGATGATCGCGCCGGTACGGATGTACTGCACACCCACACTGTGCTGCGTCCACCCCACCGAGTAGATCAGCATGCCGGTGCGGTCGCGGCCCGAGTTGGCCGTCCACGCCTGCGCGAGTTCGAGGAACTTCTCCTGCGGGATACCGCAGACCCGCTCCACCATCTCCGGCGTGTAGCGGGCGAAGTGTCGCTTCAGGATCTGGTAGACGCAGCGCGGATGCTGCAACGTCTCGTCGCGCTGGGTCTGACCGCTCACCTGGGCACCGTGCGACTCGTGCTCCAACCCGGCTGCGGTGTCGCGCTCCTTGGCTGTGTGCCCGCTGCCCGAGGAGTCCTCGTGGCCCGCGTACTGCCAGCTGTCCTGGACGTAGCTTCCGGTCTCCGGGTCGAAGCCGGAGAAGAACCCGTCGCCGTCCTCGGTGTCGCTGAACTGCTCGCTGATGATCGTCGCCGCGTTGGTGTACGACAGCACGTACTCCCGGAAGTCCAGCTCGTTCTCCAGGATGTAGCGCACCACCCCACCGAGCAACGCGATGTCCGTACCCGCCCGAATCGGCAGGTACGAGTCGGCCACCGCACTGGTCCGCGTGAACCGCGGGTCGACGTGGAACACCTTCGCACCACGGCGCTTGGCCTCCATCACCCACTGGAAACCCACAGGGTGCGCCTCGGCCATGTTGGAGCCCTGGATGACGATGACGTCAGCGTTTGCGATGTCCTGCTGGAAATCCGTCGCACCGCCACGACCGAAACTGGCCCCCAGACCGGGGACTGTGGCGGAGTGTCAAATACGGGCCTGGTTCTCGATCTGCAACGCGCCCGCCGCGGTGAACAACTTCTTGATGAGGTAGTTCTCCTCGTTGTCCAACGTCGCCCCACCCAGGCTGGAGAAACCCAGCGTGCGGTTGAGCGGGCGGCCCTGCGTGTCGACGTCCTCCCAGGTCTGCTCGCGTGCGGCGAGCACCCGGTCCGCGATCATGTCGAGCGCGGTGTCGAGCTCCAGGTCTTCCCACTGCGTCGAGTACGGACGGCGGTAGCGGACCTTCGTCTGCCGCAGCGGGCTCGTCACGAGGCTCTTACTCGCCGAGCCCTTCGGGCACAGCCGACCGCGCGAGATCGGGCTGTCCGGATCACCCTCGATCTGACTGACCTGCCCGTCTTTGACGAACACCCGCTGACCACAACCCACAGCGCAGTACGGGCACACGGACCGCGCGACGCTGTCGGCGGTCTCGGTGCGGGCGGTCAACTCTGCCGTACGCGTGGACTGCGCCGCGACGCCCCGGCCGAGCGGGTCCGTGCCGGTGAGCTGCCGATAAACCGGCCAACCCTCGATGAAGGTCCGCAGACCCATCCCCGACACCCCCTCCCACGCGAGCGACCCCACGAACATAGGTCAGGCGAGCGGTCTTCGCGAACCGAGGTCCCAGTCGTCGGGCGCAGAGACAGCGCCGCCCCCGACCGGGTGGGTCGGGGGCGGCACCGGTGTCGGTGTGCAGGTCGCCTCTCGGCGAGTGGCGCGACGCGGCTCCAGCCTGACGGTATTCCGCGACGGCGATATTAGGTGAGGCCCGGGGACACTGGATCACACCGACACAGCTACACAACCAGCCAACGCCCCGCCGTGTTCCCCACCCCGCCGACCGCACCCGACGCGAGGCTTGGGGCCACGAGATCTTGGACAGGTGCCGCAGGCCATGCACCTACCCCGCACCAACCAACAACGCGTCACGCGCCAACCCCGTCGTGGCGCGCGTCTGACGCGGATATGCCGATGGCCGGCACCCCGTGTCGGGGTGCCGGCCATCAGTCAGTGCGGTGGGTCAGCTGTTCCAGTGCTGGGCGACGAGGTCGGCGGCCTGCTGCTCCCACTGGGCGTAGGCGTCCGGGTAGG
>NZ_JBNCNZ010000018.1:15855-121494 GCF_049847245.1 Micromonospora sp. DT68 | reverse complement strand
CCGCCTACCCGGACGCCTACGCCCAGTGGGAGCAGCAGGCCGCCGACCTCGTCGCCCAGCACTGGAACAGCTGACCCCACCCGCATGACGCACTGACTGATGGCCGGCACCCCCCAACACGAGGGGTGCCGGCCATCGGCATACGTGAACCGAGAGCGCAGCGCCAGAATCCGAGCGCTGAGCGTGCCTGCCTCCGAAGCTGAGGCCGTACCCCGAAGGGGCCGACCTCACCGCGGTCAGAAGAGGACGGTGGCGAGCGTGCCGATGGGTTGGAAGCCGCAGCGCTCGTAGACCCGGCGGGCCGGCAGGTTGAAGTCGTTGACGTACAGGCTGACTGTCGGGGCGACCCGCAGCAGCGCGTCGCGGACGACGGCGGCCATGGCGGCGGCGGCGATGCCCCGGCCGCGCCACTCCGGTGCCACCCAGACGCCCTGGACTTGGGCGGTCCGCTTGGTCACGACTGCCAGTTCGGCCTTGAACACGACAGTGCCGTCGACGAACCGGGCGTAAGCGCGGCCGGAGCGGACCAGGTCGTTGACCCTGCGGCGGTAGCTGCGGCCGGCGTCGTCGGCAAGTGGCGAGACTCCGACCTCCTCGGTGTACATGGCCACGGCTGCCGGAAAGAGTTTGTCGACCTCGCCGGAGCGGACCTGGCGTACCTCTGGGTCGGCGGGGATGGTCGGCAGCGTCTCGGTGGCCAACAGCGGCTGGTTGGGGCGCACGTCGCGGGCGGGGCCCCACGTGCCGGACAGGCGGTCCCAGAGACCGAGGACGGCGTCGGCGCGCCCGACGATGGATGAGCAGAGCCGTTCCTCGCCGGCGAGCAGGTCGGCGAAGGCCGCCACGGCGGCGTCGTTGGCGAGCACGGGGGTGAGGTTGCCGCCGAGCCAGCAGAGTGATTCGAGGTTGCGTCGCGCGCCGTACCCCAGAATTCTGCCCTCGGCCCGCCACCAGGACAGCCCGCGCGCGGATATCCGCTCGGCGACCTGCGCGCCCGCGAACGGGTCGCGGTCGAGCAGGCGTTCGACCGCGCGGCGTTCCGATTCTCCCAGTTGCCGTACCGGCACCGTCAGCACGACCACCAGCCTGCCAGATCAACCTGCCACCTCGCCGGCCGAGTGGCGAGGCCGAGCAGGAGACGGTCACCAGCCGGGCGGGTCGGACCCTCAGACGGCCACCGTCTCGCCCGAAGGGACGGTCGTGCGGGTGCGTGCGGCCCACCGGACAACCGGGGGTACCAGGGCGCCGAGGAGGAGGAACAGCCCACCGAGCGCAACCCATCCCGGCACGCCCCAACCGAGGGCGAGGCTGGTCACCACGACC
This sequence comes from Micromonospora sp. DT68, assembly GCF_049847245.1. NCBI lineage: Bacteria > Bacillati > Actinomycetota > Actinomycetes > Micromonosporales > Micromonosporaceae > Micromonospora > Micromonospora sp. DT68. Next base: position 120,171 of record NZ_JBNCNZ010000018.1, on the reverse strand, counting down.
GGCGCGAGCATCTTTCCCAGTTCGTAGCCCATGCCGTACGTGCCCTGGTACTGCCCCTGCGCGTCGGCCGGAGCGAGACCGAAGGAGATGCCCCAGCCGGCGGCGGAGTGCCACAGCTCGCCGGTGCCGTGCACCAGCGACCCGCAGCAGAGCAGTCCGATGGCGCCGGCCGCGGGTAGGGCGCCGCTGGCGGCGAAGAGCAGGCAGGCCAGCGCGATGGCCACGCCGGCTCGGCGGGAGGAGCGGGCGGCGCCGAGCAGAGTGTCGGCGCCGCGTGCGGCGCGCACCTGAAGGAGCACCACAAGCGCCGTGTTGACAAGCGTCAACACGGAGATCATCCACAGGGATGCGCGTGTGTGCCCGGCGATCCAGAGCGGCAGCGCGATGGTGAGCAGGCTGAAGTGCATGGACATCAGTCCGTCGAGCAGGGTGAATACGAGGAACGGGCGGTCCCGCAGGGCGATCAGACGGGGCCCGTGTGTCGGTGCGGCGACGGGGGCGACGGTGGGCAGCCGGAGGAGGACGGCCGCCGCGACCAGCGATGCCGCCGCCGCCGTGAGGATCAGTGCGACGTATCCGGTGTGGGTGTCGCTGGCGATGGCGAAGCCGCCGAGGACGGCACCGACGGAGATGCCGACGTTTGTGGTGGCCCGCAGGTACGCGCGGGTCTGGACCCGCTGGTCGGCGGGGACCGTGCCGGCGATCAGCGCGCCGCGGGCACCGCGCTCGACCGCGTCGGCGAGTGCCGTGGCGGCACCCACCACCAGGAATGCGGGAAACGACCGAACGGCGATCAGGCCCGTGGTGAGAGTGCCGGCGGCGACAAGTGCCCCGACCTGCATGCCCCGTGGCCCGACCCGATCGGCCAGGTAGCCGCTCGGGGCGCTGGCCAGGACGCCGACAAGCGCCGAGATGGTCAGTCCGATACCCACCTGGGTGGGCGAGAGCCCGACGGAGCGGGTGAGGAAGAGCGCGCTGGAGACCAGCCAGAGGCCCCGCCCGATCGTCTTGACCAGGGTGCCCAGGGTGAGCGTCCGGGCCGGACCGGACGGTGGAAGCAGCCGCATGCCGATACCGTAACAAGACGTACGTACGGTTTGCAGCCCCGTTCTTGTCGGCGATGAACGCGCTACGTCAGGTGATGATGAACGGCACCGACGACCAGCGTGAGCGGGCCGCACAGGTGGGCCGGCATGCAGAAAGAGCGGCCGCTCCCGTGGGGGAACGGCCGCTCTTTCCCAAATGGAAAGTCAGTGCACGGTGACGGTCGGGCCGGTGACCAGGCCGCGCAACTCCTCGGGAAGCTCGGCGCCCATCTCGTCGGCGATGCGCAGCGCCTCCTCGATCAGGGTCTCCACGATCTGCGCCTCGGGCACCGTCTTGACGACCTGCCCCTTGACGAAGATCTGGCCCTTGCCGTTGCCGGAGGCGACGCCGAGGTCGGCCTCGCGGGCCTCGCCGGGGCCGTTGACGACACAGCCCATGACGGCGACCCGCAGCGGCACGGGCAGCCCCTCCAGGCCGGCGGTGACCTCCTCGGCCAGCTTGTAGACGTCCACCTGGGCGCGCCCGCAGGACGGGCAGGAGACGATCTCCAGGCCGCGCTCGCGCAGACCCAGCGACTCAAGGATCTGGTTGCCGACCTTGATCTCCTCCACCGGCGGGGCGGACAGCGACACCCGGATGGTGTCGCCGATCCCCTCGGCCAGCAGCGCGCCGAAGGCGACAGCCGACTTGATGGTGCCCTGGAACGCCGGGCCGGCCTCGGTGACACCAAGGTGCAGCGGGTAGTCGCACTGCTCGGCCAACTGCCGGTACGCGCGGATCATCACGACCGGGTCGTTGTGCTTGACCGAGATCTTGATGTCGCGGAAGCCGTGCTCCTCGAACAGCGAGCACTCCCACAGCGCCGACTCGACGAGCGCCTCGGCGGTGGCCTTGCCGTACTTGGCCAGCAGCCGCTTGTCCAGTGAGCCGGCGTTGACGCCGATCCGGATCGGCACCCCCGCCGCCCTCGCGGCACGGGCGATCTCCTTGACCTTGTCGTCGAACTGGCGGATGTTGCCCGGGTTGACCCGGACGGCCGCGCAGCCGGCGTCGATGGCGGCGAAGACGTACTTCGGCTGGAAGTGAATGTCGGCGATCACCGGGATCTGCGACTTCTTGGCGATCGCGGGCAGCGCCTCGACGTCGTCCTGCGAGGGCACCGCCACCCGGACGATCTGGCAGCCGGACGCCGTCAGCTCGGCGATCTGCTGGAGGGTCGCGTTGACGTCGGAGGTGAGGGTGGTGGTCATCGACTGCACGGAAACCGGCGCGCCGCCGCCGACGGGGACCGGACCGACCATGATCTGACGGCTGGCCCGGCGAGGAGCGAGCGGCGGGGGCGGTACGGCGGGCATACCGAGACTGATTGCTGTCACTTCAGGCACTCACCTTGAGAAGAGCGTGATCGGGTTGACGACATCCGCGGCGATTGTCAGCAGCGTGAACGCGCCACCGATGAGGATCACCGCGTACGTGAAGGGCATCAGTTTCAGGTAGTCGACCCGACCGGGGTCGGCCCGGCCGATCCGAGCGTAGACCCAGGAGCGGGCACGCTCGAACCAGGCGACGGCGATGTGGCCGCCGTCCACAGGCAGCAGCGGCAGCAGGTTGAACACGCCGATGAAGAAGTTCAGCGACACGAAGAGCATGAAGAAGACCAGCCAGGCGTTGTTCTCCACGGCCTCGCCCCCGAGCCGGCTGGCGCCGACCACGCTGATCGGGGTGTCGATGTCCCGCTCGCCGCCGGTGAGGGCGGTCCACAGGGCGGGGACCTTCTGCGGCAGGCGTTGCAGGGCCTGGGCGGTGCCGACGGCCAACTGGCCGGTGAAGTCGGCGGTGGCTCCGAAGGCGCCGACCGGCCCGTACGTCACGCGGGTGGGGGTGCTGGGAACGAGGCCGACGCCGAGCGCGGCCACCGGCCCGGCGGCACCGGTCGGGTTGTCCAGCGGTGGACGCTGGGTCTGCGCGAGCACGGTGCTGGTGTTGCCCTGCTGCCCGTCACGCACGTACTGGATCTGCGCGGTGTCACCAGGCTTGAGGCTGCGCAGCGTGGTGAGCATGTCCCCGTAGTTGTTGATCGGGGTGCCGTTGATCGAGGTGATCCGGTCGCCGTCGCGCAGTTGCGCCTGAGCTGCCGGGCTTGCGGCGTCGGCCGGGGTGCACGCCCGCACCGCGTTCTCCGGCACCACGCAGTCGCTGAGCTGGATGACAGCGGGCTCCTGGCGGGCCTGCGCGTCGGTGGTCGGGAAGTCCGGGTTGGGCAGGCCGGCGGAGACCGCGAGGATCCAGATGGTGATCAGGGCGAGCGCGAAGTGTGTGACCGACCCGGCGGCCATGACGATGGTCCGCTTCCAGACGGGGTAGCGCCACATCACCCGCGACTCGTCGCCGGGCTCGACGTCGTCGTCCTGCGGGGTCATTCCGACGATCTTGCAGAAGCCGCCGAGTGGGATGCCCTTGAGGCCGTACTCGGTTTCACCCCGCTTGAACGACCAGATGGTGGGGCCGAAGCCGACGAAGTACTTGGTGACCTTCATCCCGAATGCCTTGGCGGTGAGCAGGTGCCCCGCCTCGTGCAGACTCACCGAGATGAGGATGGCCAGGGCGAAGAGAACCACCCCGAGCAGGTACGACATCAAGCTCCTTCCACCGAACCCGCGATGATCTCCTGCGCGTGCGCGCGTGCCCACGACTCGGCGGCGAGCACGTCCTCGACGGTACCTGGTTCGGCGAAGTCAGGAGCGTCCTCCAACACGCGCTCGAGGGTGTCGACGATGCCGAGGAAGGGCAGTCGGCCGGCCACGAAGGCCGCAACGCACTCCTCGTTCGCCGCGTTGTAGATCGCCGGACGGCAGCGCCCGGTCTCCCCCGCGGCCTTCGCGAGGGCGACGGCCGGAAACGCCGCGTCGTCCAGCGGCGCGAACTCCCAGGTGTGCGCGGTCGTCCAGTCGACAGCGGCGGCTGCCTCGGGCACCCGGTCCGGCCAGCCGATGCCCAACGCGATGGGCAGCCGCATGTCCGGTGGGCTGGCCTGGGCGATCGTCGAGCCGTCGACGAACTCGACCATCGAGTGGATCACCGACTGGGGGTGCACCATCACTGTGATGTCGGCGTACGGCACGTCGAACAGCTCGTGCGCCTCGATCACTTCAAGGGCCTTGTTGACCATGGTGGCGGAGTTGATCGTGACGACCGGGCCCATGTTCCAGGTCGGGTGCGCGAGAGCCTGCTCGGGTGTGACCTGCGTCAACTCGTCGCGGCCCCGACCCCGGAACGGGCCGCCGCTGGCCGTGACGATCAACCGGCGTACCTCGCCGCGCGTCCCCGACCGCAGGCACTGGGCCAGCGCCGAATGCTCCGAGTCGACTGGCACGATCTGCCCCGGCCGCGTCACAGCGGCCTTGACCAGCGGGCCGCCGGCCACGAGTGACTCCTTGTTGGCCAGGGCGAGAGTACGGCCGCAGCGCAGCGCGGCAAGCGTAGGAGCGAGGCCCAGCGAGCCGACCACACCGTTGAGCACGATGTCGCACGGCCACTGCGCCAACTCGGTCATCGCATCCGGGCCGGCCACGATCTTGGGAAGCTTGAAGTCGCCGGTGGCCCAGCCGCGCCGGCTCGCCTCGGCATAGAACGCGAGCTGGAGGTCCTGCGCGGCGGACGCCTTCGCCACCCCTACCGCATCGACACCCAACTCCAGTGCCTGGGCGGCGAGCAGTTCGACGTTGCCGCCGCCCGCACCCACCGCGACCACCCGGAACCGGTCCGGGTTGCGCCGAACGATGTCGATGGCCTGCGTGCCGATCGAACCGGTTGACCCGAGCAGGACAAGGTCGCGGGGGGAAGTCACGGGACCATTCTTCCCCACCCCCGCTGCGCGCCCGCTGGGAGCCTCAACCCCTGCCCGCCCGACGTCCCCACCTCGTCATGATCGGCTCGCCGGCACGGAAATCGCGGTATCCCCACCCTTCGGACACCCCGATTTCCATGAACCCGTGTCGATCAAGCCGTGCCGTCGGCAGAGTCGGTGGCCGCCGTCTCCGGCGGTGCCTCCTCACCGAGCAGGTCGGCGGGGTCGATGGAAAACTCAAACGGTTCCCGCATGACGAATCGCGTGCCGGCAGCAGCGGCGGCGACCGGCCGGTACTCCCCCTCGGTCAACTCGTACAGCGCCAGGGTCGGAACCCGATTGCGCAGGTCGACACGGAGGAAGAAAGGCACGCCGACTGCGGCGTACTCGCGCGGCCGATCGATGATGTCCTTGCGTCGGTTCCCGGGAGAGACGATCTCACCCAACAGCACGGCATGCCTGATATCCATCGTCGTTCGGCCGCCGCCCGGCACGTCCAGAATGACGATGTCGGGGATGAAAAGATCCTCACCCGAGACGACGTTCGTCTCCAGGTAGAGCCACAGCTTGGCGCGGCGGGCTGCCTGCTTGAGGTGATACGCGAGATCCAGCTCCGCGTCCTGATGGTCGTACCCGGCATGTGGTGTCACGATCACGCTTCCGCCCAGGACCTCAACCTTGGGGCCGTTGGTCTCCGGCAACAGGTCGAGGGCGAGCTGCGCGGTCCACGGCTCGTCGTGCCACCGCAACACGTCGAACGACGGCTCGGCGTGCTCCGGCGCCGGCTGCGGCTGCGGCTGCGGCTGCGGCTGCGGCTGCGGCTCGAACGCTGCCTGGGCCATCCGGACTCACCCCCTCAGCGGACCATCCTCCTCGGCTCAGCCTAGCGACCGCAGCCCGCGAAACGCGCCATCGCACACCTGGTCCGTCCGAAGCAGTCGCGCGGCGCGGCGGACCTCGGCGAGAACAGCCGGCGCCCGCGAGACGAGCCCGACGCCCACAGCCGGCGCCGGCAGCGACGATCAACTCGGGTTCGTGGAAATCGGGGTGTCCGCAGCGCGCGGACACCCCGATTTCCATGAAGGCGTGTGGATCAGGGAGTGATGACGAACTGCGAGCCCGGCTGGACGACGATGTTGCCGTCGGCCGAGTTCGTGATTGTCACGTTCGTCAGGTTGGCGTTGCCGCGCGCGCCGCTCATCGCGAGGATGCCGGCGCCGTTGTTGGACCTGTCGATCCGTACGTTGGTGATGGCGACGTTCGGCATGTTGCCGCCGCCGTTCTTGAACTGGATGCCGTCGTACGTCGAATCGACGATGTCGGTGTCGCGGATCGTGACCCCGACGATGTCCCTGGTGGAGGGGAAGAGGGTGATGGCGCCGAACTCCTGGTCCTCATTCCAGAAGGCGCCGCCGGTGCGGTAGAGCCCGTTGTTGGCGATGAGCGTCGTGCCGGAGAAGGGCAGCGGGTCGTGGTCGGTCGCCAGCATGATGCCCGGGTAGTTGGCGGTGTCGTAGATCAGGTTGTTCTCGATCGAGTTGTCGTAGCCGCCGTAGATGGCGATGCCGTTGGCCCGCCAGGGCAACTGGATGGTGTTGTTGACGAAGTGGTTGTCGTGGGCGATGTCGACGTTGCGGTCCTTGACGTACGGGTTGGCCCAGATCGCGAGGGCGTCGTCGCCGGTGGTACGGAATGACGAGTTGAAGACCCGGGAGTTGCGCGTGCCGTTGCTGAAGTTGATGCCGTCGGCGTAGGTGTTGCGGATCCGCATGCCGGTGAACTGCAACCCGTCGGCCGGCCCCCACAGGTCGGGGATGTTGTCGTAGTCGCGGCCCACCCAGACACCCACGTTGGCGTGCTCGATCCAGACGTTGCTGATCCGGGTGCCGGTGCCGAAGCGACCGTTGAGTCCGACGCCGCCCTCGGCGTTGCCCTCACCGCCCCGGATCCGCCCGGAGCCGAAGATGGCGATGTCGGAGATCTGGGTGTTCTTGTCGATGTCGAAGCCGAAGTTCCCCTCGTGCGGGTGGTTGATGCCACCCGCGTTCTGTGGCTCGGTGAGCGTGTAGAGCTGCGAGTGCCACATGCCGGCGCCCCGGATGGTGACGTTGCTGATGCCTACCTGGTTGTGCGTACCCCGGTTCAGCGGGTCGTCGGTGAGGATCTTCTGCTCCTGCCGCCACTGCCCGGCGGGGATCCAGACGCAGTTGATGACGCCGTTCTGGTCGTCGGTCACCGCACGCTGGATGGCCGCGGTGTCGTCGAGCCCGTCGTTGGGTACGGCGCCGTACGAGGTGATCGAGGTGCACTCGGCGGGCTGGCTCGCCGCCGGTGCCACCTGCTCCAGGTCGATCATGTCGATGACGTAGAACGAGGCGGTGTCGCCCGAGTCGCGCTGCAACTTGAACCGGGTGCCGGCCGGGTACGACTGCGCCAGCAGCGCGTTGGACTCGTCGAACAACCGTCGGGCGTCGGCCTGCGGGGTGTTCGTCAACGACTCCGGCTGGTCGGTGTTGCCGTAGAGCCAACTGTGCCGCGACGACAGGGTGAGCTTGCGGGAGAAGACGTCGTTGACGTAGAGGCTGATCGTCGCCTCGATGCCGCCGCCACCGGGCGCGTCCGGGATGGAGTTACGCACCACTATGGAGTTGGCCTGGTTGGTGGAGGTGAACTCGACGAACTGGCCGGTGCTGTTCAGGCGTACCGACTTGCGGCCCGAGGACTCGGTGGCGAAGTTGGTGTGCCCGAAGGTGCGCAGCGGGTCGGTCTCCAACAGCGTGCCCTGGTAGCGGGCGGACTCGGCCTCGTAGGAGACGTACGGGACGGCGGCCCCGCGCCCGACCACTATCGACTGGCTGAGGGCGTTGTTCGTCTCGTTGGTCTCGGTGACCACGTTCGTGGCGTCGGCGGTTGCGGTGATGGTGGCGCCGCCGCTGGTGGCGGTCCAACTGCCGGTGACGGCCACGGCGACGGTCGCGCCGGCCGCGATCGGGGCTGTGGTGGTGTTCAGCGTGGTGCCGCCCACCACCAGCCGGGTCACAGTTGTCGCGCCGGTCGCGGCGGTGCCGCGGTTGCGGACCCCCACGGTGAAGGTGACGGACGCCCCGACGGCCGGGTTCGACGGGTTGGAGGCGATGCTGAGGACCTGGAGGTCCGGGCCGAGGGCCTGCCCGACCACGAGCGGCGACGCCGCCGTGAAGCTGTTGTTGCCGTTGTTCTGCTCGACGATCGTGTTCGCCGGGTCGACCACCGCCGCGACGGCGTAGCTGCCCATCGACCGGGTCCCGGCGTTGAACGACACTGTGGTCGAGGCGCCCGCGCCAAGGGCGCCAACGGTGGCGCTGCCGACGACCCCGCCGGCAAGGCTGAAGTTCACAGTGGTCGCCCCGGCGGCGGCGGATCCGATGTTCTGCACGACGGCCGAGAGCGTGACCGGGCTGACCTCGCTCGGCGACGTGGGCGACCAGGTCACCGAGCTGACGACCAGGTCCGGGTTGGGCGCCGGGGTGCCGCACACCTCCAGTTCGGCCACCTGGCCGGACGGGGCGCCGGTGTTGCCGGTGAACCGCAACTGCACGTCCGCGGTGGTCGCGCTGACCGGGATGGCCACCGTGTTGGATCCCTGGACGAACTGGTAACCCGCCGCCGACACCAGACTGGTGTACGCCGACGAGGCCTGGTCCCGGCCGAGAACCTGGATGGTCTGGGTACGGGTGCCCCACGCCGGGTCCGGGTTGAGCTTGACTGTGACACGGGAGATGGAGTGGTTCGCGCCCAACGCCACTGTCAGGTTCTGCGGATAGCTGGCCGCGCCCTCCCAGTAGGTCGTGAGTTGTCCGTCGTTCGCCTTCTCGGGGGTGAAGGTGAAGGTGGAGCCGGTCGCCGTCATGCTCTTGCCCTGGGCCACGTTGGTGCAGGCGGGAGGTTGGGTGCCGGTCCGGGTGACGGTGTTGCTGTTGCCGGACAGGTTGCCGGCGCCGTCGCGGGCGCGCACGTGGTAGGACACCGTCGCCGTCGAGGGTTGGGTGTCCTGGTAGGTGAGGACGGTGCCCAGCGTCGCGATCAGGCTGCCGTCGCGGTAGACGTTGTAGCCGGCGAGCCCACTGCCACCGGAGTCGGTCGAGGCACCCCAGTTGAGGGTGACAGTGTTGCCTGACGTGCTCTGCGACAGAGTGCCCGGGACGCTCGGCGCGGTGGTGTCACCGCCGGTGCCGCCGTACACCTCAAGCTCGGAGAGCTGCCCTGCCGGCCAGCCGCTGTTGGCGGTGATGGTGATCCGCACGAAGCGGGCGGCGGCCGGGTTGACGTTGATCGTGACCGTGCTGCCGCTGGCCGGATTGAATGTGTACGTCTGCGACCCGACCATGTCGCTGAACGACGACCCGTTGGCGCTGCCCTGCACGCTCAACGTCTGCGTCCGGGTAGCCCAACCGGAGGTCGGCAGCTTCAGGACGACCTGGTTGACGGTCTGCGACGAGCCGAGATCGACCTGCACCCACTGGGGAAAGGAGTTGTTGACGCTCTCCCAGTAACTGCCCGGGTTGCCGTCGACGACCCTCGACGAGTCGTAGACGTCGGCGTGGCCGCTCTCCTGGGTGGGGCGGCCTTGGGCGAGGTTTGTGGCCGCCGGGGCGAAGCCGGCGCTCGACGCGGCTGTCGTGTCGGCCGGGCGTGAGGCGCCTGCCGGGTTCGCGACCACCGTCGACCCGGCCGTCGCGATCATCATGGCCGCGACTTGCGCCGCCACCATCCTGAACAGATTCGTTCGTCTCATCACTGTCCTGTCGTTGGGGGACGGTGCCGCGGCGGCTCGACACGGCGTGGGCGTGATTCGGCGCGTGACCGACCGACGCGGGCCGCCGCGCCAGCCGCGGGGGGAGTAACCCCGCCCTCGCCCGGTCGATCATGGAGTTGTGGTGCCCGTTATGAAAACGGAAGCGGCGTTTGTCACCCACCACAACTCCATGATCGACGGGGTGGGGTGGGTGGAAGGGTGGGGAAGGGCGCGGCGGGGCCCGGGCGCGGCTCTGGAAGTTGCGGCCTTATGCGAGGAATCAGGCACGTCTTTGTCGAGATTTTGCATAAGGTTGAGCAGATGTTACTGACGTGCTACGGGAGCGTCAATGCTTCGACTGCCGTGACTATTGACAGCTACCCATCTGCTCGGTGCCCGGACGACAGGAAGGCCCCCTGTCGACAAGCGTCGACAGGGGGCCTTCGCCCAGCGGGTGGTTGATCAGCCGGCCGGGGCGCTCAGCACGAACGTCTCCAACTCCTCGCCGCCGTACCAGTCGGTGCGCCGGCCCACATGCGCCATGCCGAGCCGTCGGCACACCGCCATCGACGGCTCGTTGCCCGGCGAAACGACCGCGTAGATCTCCCGCGTACCGGTGGCGAACTCCCGCGCCAGGACCGCGCGGGCCGCCTCGGTGGCATACCCGTGGCCCTGTGAATCCGGGTGCAGGTGCCAGCCCATCTCGATGTCGTCGGTACGCACCACCTCGTCCTGCCCTGGCAGCGGCTTGAGCAGTATCGTGCCCGCCACCACACCGGTGTCGCGTACCTCGATCGCCCAGGTGCCATACCGGCCGCCGTCGTCCGCGTGCCGGTCCTGCCAGATCTTCAGCCGGTCGGCAGCCTGCGCCGGGTCGGTCATCGGCAGCCCCGGCGAAACCCCCAACCAGCGGGTGATCTCGGGACGGGAGTAGATGTCGTAGATGCGGGCGAGGTCGGCCGGGGCGGCGGTCCAGTCGCGCAGGATCAGGCGTTCGGTGGTGGCAACCGTCATGGCAGGCGATCTTAATGAGTGACGCACTCCCCGCCAGGGAAAGAGATTGCGATGGGCAGCGGATGGCAGCGGGCGAAGCGGATCACCAGTGCCGCGTTCCGTCCCGTACGTGGACGGGACCTGTCGCTGCACGCCGCCGCGATCACCTTCTACGGGGCGATAGCCGTGGTGCCTGTGGCGTTGCTCGCCATCTGGCTCACCTCTCTTGTCGCCGGGGCCGATCGGGTACGCCGGCTCACCTCGTACGCCGTGGAGGCCCTGCCCACCGCGATCGGCGCGCCCCGGGCTGTGGAGGCGCTCGTCACCGCCGGGGTGGAGTTGACACCGCTCCTGGCGTTGGCGTCGCTGCTGCCCGCGTCGCTGTACGGCGAGGGCCTGCGCCGGGCGTTCATCTCGGTGGCGGCGCCCCGCACCGACGAGCACCTGGTCGGCTGGCGGGGCCGCCTGCTGCTGCTTCCACTGCTCGCGCCGGCCCCCGCGCTGCTGCTGTCGATCCTGCTGGCGCTGCCGCTCACCACCCGCCTGGTCCGGCAGGGCGGCTGGGCCGGCGCGCTGGGTGTGGTGCTGTCGTTCCTGGCGGTCTGGCTGGTGCTCACACCTGTGCTGATGTGGGTGTTCCGGGTGGTCGGGCCGGCCTCACCGGACTGGCTCTCCACGCTCGGAATCGGCTCGTTCACGGCGGCCAACCTGTCCGGCTTCATGCACGGCTTCGTGCTCTTCGCCTCGCTTCCCCTGGACCTTGGCGTGCCGTTCGGCGGCTTCGACGAGATCGGTGCCGGTGTCGCCGTTCTCCTCTGGCTCTACCTGTTCCACGTGATCGTGCTGGCTGGCTACTCCGCCACCCTGGCCCTCTCGCACTGGCGGGCCAAGCGCGCAGGGTGATCACGCCGCAGCCTGGCAGGTGGCCTGCCACGGGCGCGACCAGCAGCGGAAGGGCTCACCGAACGGATGGCTGGCGACTAGGCTGGCGCGGCATGAGCAGCGAACTTCCCGCACGCGCCGACGTCGTGATCGTCGGCGCCGGGCACAACGGCCTGGCCTCCGCCATCCTGTTGGCCCGCGCCGGCCTGGACGTCCTCGTGCTGGAGGCGGCCGACGTGATCGGCGGTGCGGCCCGCACCGAGAACCCGTTCCCGAAGGTCCCGGGCCTACGCCACTCCACAGGCTCGTACCTGCTCGGGCTGATGCCACCGGAACTGCTCGCCACCCTCGACGTGCGCATCCCGGTCATGCGACGCGACCCGCACTACTTCCTGCCCACACCGGGCGGCCTCGGCTCGCCGTACCTGCTGGCCGGCAGCGACACCGCCGCCAACCGGGCGCAGCTCGTCGAGTTCTTCTCCCCCGCCGACGTGGCCGCCGACGACGCCATGCAGGACGAGTTGGCCGCGCTGCGCGCTGACCTCGCCCCGGCGTGGCTGACCGAGCCGCTGAGCGCCGAGGAGACCGCCGAGCGGCACGTCCGCCCGGCACTGCGGCAGGTCTTCGTCGACCTGGTCCGGGGCTCGGTCGCGGACTACCTGGCCCGGTTCGAGTTCCGCTCCGAACTGCTGATCAGCATGTACGCCGTCACCGACGGCCTCTCCGGCCTCAACGCCGGCCCGGACGACCCCGGCACCGGCCACAACTTCCTTGTGCACAACATGTGCAGGCTCCCCAGCTCCGGCGGCACCTGGATGATCGTCGAAGGCGGAATGGGCACCGTCTCCGCGACGTTCGCCGGGGCCGCGCGCGCCGCCGGGGCGACGATCCTGACGGGTACGCCGGTGAGCGCCGTGACACTGGACGGTGGCGCGGTGAGCGGTGTCGTACTGGCCGACGGCCGGCAGGTCACCGCCGGCGTGGTGCTCGGCGCGTGTGACCCGTACCGGCTGATGGACCTGGTGCCCGACGGCGCGCTGCCGGCGGCGCTCGGCGAGCGGATGGCGGCGGTCCGCCGGCCCGGCACCACGTTGAAGCTCAACCTGGCGCTGACCGGACTGCCGCGGTTCGCCTGCCTGCCTGCGGACGCGCCGAGCCCGTTCGGCTCGACCATCCACCTGCTGCCCGGCTCGGCGTCGCTTGTCGGTGGGGACACCACCTCACCGATGACCGCGCTGCGCGCCATGTGGGCGGACGTGCAGGCCGGACGGCTTCCGGCGGAGCCCACTATCGAGTGGTACCTGCACACGACAGTCGACCCGTCGCTCTCCGACGCCGCCGGCCACCACTCGTCGGCGCTGTTCGTGCAGTCGGTGCCCTACGAGCTGGCCGGCACCACGTGGGACGCGGAACTGCCCGGCTACACCGACCGGCTCATCGAGATCGTCGAGCGGTACGCGCCCGGCACCGGTGACCTGATCGCCGACGCGGTGCCACTGGCGCCGCCCGGCATCGAAGCGCACTTCGGCATCACCGGCGGGCACATCCACCACGTCGACAACACCGTCTCGTTCACCGACCGGATGCCCTACGCCACAGGCGTCGACGGCCTGTACGCCGGCAGCGCCGGCTGCCACCCGGCCGGCAGCGTGATCGGCGCCGCCGGCCACAACGCAGCCCGCCGAATCCTGAAAGACCTAAACCGCTAACCCCCCGCCCTGGCCCTGGCCCTGGCCCTGGCCCTGGCCCCGGCCCCGGCCCCGGCCCCGGCCCCGGCCCCGGCCCCGTCGATCATGGAGTTGTGGTGCCCGTTGTGGGAACGAAAGCGGCGTTTGTCACCCACCACAACTCCATGATCGACGGGTACCAGCGAGGCAGCCCGGGGATCAGCGGGGTCAGCCCGAGGGCGGCCTGCGGTTAGGCCAAGGCTTCCCCTGCGGGGGCTGGGGTTTCTGCGTCTACCCGGTGGGCTCTCACCTTGTGGCCGACGCTTGTCAGGCAGCGGCCGGAGGGGAGGTCGAAGCGCCAGCCGTGCAGCTGGCAGGTGAGCTGGTCGCCCTCGACGATGCCGAACCGGGTCAGGTCGGCCTTCAGGTGCGGGCAGCGGCGCTGCACCACCCAGTCGCCCAACGTGATGTCCTCGGCGTCGGTGCTGCGCTCGTGCTCGTCGTACCAGCCCTCCGCGTACTGGAGCCGCTCCTCGGAGAGGCACTTGAAGAACGCGTAGACGAACTCGTTGTACTGGCCGATCCGGGCCGCCGAGAAGCGACAGGACAGGAACAGCGAGTTGACCCAGTCCACCTCGTCGATGAACAGCAGGTGCTCGATCAGCGCCCGCTCGGTCCGGAACCGGTAGCGGACCTTCTCGTCGGCGTACGGCCGGACCTCCTGGCCCGGGAAGTCCACCACGATGGATTCAACGGTCTCCCCGCCGGAGTCGTCGGTGCCCACCAGGTCGAAGCGCACCGGACCGCCGACCCCCTTGGCCAGGTAGATCGACTCTTCGAGCAGCGGCTCGATCCGGCTCTTCATCTGGCCGAGCACATCCACCTCGGGGTGCCGCCAGGACGCCTTCTCCGCCTCGATGATCGGGCGCTTGCGCTCCCGCATCTCCTCCAGGTGGGCGACCTTGTTCGCGAAGAACTCCTCGATCGGCACCGGGTGGGTGGTGGTCGCGCCGTCGGTGGTGACCTCCGCGACGCTGCCCGGCAGCAGCACGATCCCGTTGGTGCCGCCGACCTTCGCGTACTCCGAGAGGAAGACCGACTGGTCGGGGAAGATGTTGCCCTCGTCGCCGTGGATGTCGTTGAACTGCCACAGCGCGTCGTCGAGGAAGCACGGCGGCCCGGCGATCGGGAAGACGTGGTCGGCCTTCAGGTCGTCGATGTAGCGCCAGGTCCGGTCGAACTGCCGGTCCCGCTTCTGCTTGCCGAACGCGGTCTTCGCCGCCTGCGGCAACTCGTAGACCATCGGGTACCAGATCGCACCGGAGAACTGGAGCATGTGCGCGTGCACGTGCCCCAGCTCGGCGAACACGCTCAGGTCGGTGGGGCGGGCGTCGTTCTGGTTGAGCAGCCGCACCCCGTCGTACTCGACCCAGAGCGACGAGTCGCCGATCGGCCCGTCGGTCGGGCTGGTCAACGCCTGAATCATGATCTTCAGGCCGCCGGGAAGCTCCACCACCTGCTCGTTCGGCGCCTTCAGGAACTTGGTGAAGCCCAGCGCCCGGAACTCGTCCTCCATCTCCGAGGTGGGGAACTCGGGGAGCAGGACAGTGGCGTCCTTGGAGATGAAGTCCCGCAGGTGCTTCGCGTCGAAGTGGTCCCGGTGCAGGTGGGAGACGTACAGGTAGTCGACCTGCCCCAGCGTCTCCCAGTCGAGCAGGGAGTTGTCCGGGAAGGGGAACCAGGAGGCGAAGTAGGCCGGATTGACCCATGGGTCGCACAGGATGCTGCCCGCGGCAGTGTCGATCCGCATGCTGGCGTGCCCGGTTCCGGTCACTCGCACCGCACAGTCCCCCTCAAACAGACAATCAGGTGTACGACAAACGCTACCGGAGCGAGTCTGGCCTCCGCCCCGCGACGCCCGTAGTGCCATCAGGCCCAACTGGGCCGGGCCGGACGACCAGGAAACCCCCACCGCGTCGCCCCGGGCAGGAGGCGTGCCAGACTAACCAAAGATCCGATCGCGAGGGAAGGACCGACAGTGGCAGGAAGCGAGCCGGTAACGTCGCCAGACCAGCACAAGCCCGGGCACCGGAAGTCCGGGCGAATCGGCGCGGTGGTGACCGCGCTGGCGCTGCTGGCGATGATCTGCGGCAACCACGAGGGCAGGGTCGAAGACATCTGGCTGGTCGGCCTGGCCGCGCTGCTGCTGATCATCGTGATCGGCGACGCCGTGCTGCGGCGCAACGGCCTGCGTTCCTGACCCGACCGGCCGCCGGACGACCGGCTGACGACGCCGAGGGCCCGCCCCCACCCGGGGGACGGGCCCTCGTCCGTACGCGTCGTCGGCGTCAGCGGCCGAAGAGGATGTCCTGTACGTCCTTGAGTGCGGCGTCGACCTCGGCCTCGAAGTAGCCGCCGGGCACCAGGCCGAACCGGAGCGTGTCCAGATCCTTCGGGTTGACAGGCATCTGGTTGCGGCCCTGCATTCCGCCGAGCAGGGTCTCGAAGAACCGGTCCACCTGGTCCGGGTCGTACCCGCTGCCGAACCGGCGCACCTGGAAGCTGCGGCGGATCTGGTCGACCCGATACAGGTCGCTGCCGGGCGGGCCGGCCATCGGCGGGCCACCCATCGGCGGACCGGCAACGGCGGGCGGACCGGCCATCGGCGGACCACCGATGCCCTGCTGCGGCATCGGGGGCGGACCGGCCGGGCCACGACGCATGTCGCGCAGGTCCCGCTCGGGCATCCGGATCTCAGCGGTCATGTCGGCGCGACCGTGCCGGCCTGCCTCGAAGCCGTCGAAGCGCGCCGGCTCCTCCGGCGGGTAGCCGCCCGGGCCACGCGGGTCGTCCGGAGGACCGTAGCCACCCGGGCCACGCGGGTCATCGGGAGGGCCGTAGCCACCGGGCATCCGCTGGTCATCGGGAGGGCCGTAACCGCCCGGCATCCGCTGATCGTCGGGGCCGTAGCCACCGGGGCCGGCGGGCAGGCCACGAGGCGGGACGCCATGCCCACCCATCGGGCCACCCGGGCCCAGCTGACCGGGGCCACCCGGGCCGCGCGGCGCGTCGTACCCGCCCCGGGGGTTGTCGTAACCGCCGGCGAACGCGCCGGTGGGCTCGTCGTAGCGGCCGTAGCGATCGGCGGGCGGCCCGGCCTGCACCGGCGGCATCGGTCGGGGAGGCAGGGGCTGCATGCCGCGGTCGTCGCGCATCGGCGGACCCATCCGGTCCGGCGGGCCCATCCGGTCGGGCATCCGGGGGTCGGCACCGCGCCCGGCGCTGCTGCGCTCCTCCATCTCGGCCAACTGCCGCTCGACCCGGTCCAGGTGCAGGTCGACCTGCCACTCGTCGTAGCCGTTGAACCGGACCCGGAAGACGACGTCGTGGACCTCCTGGGAGGCCACCGGCGCGCCGACCTGACGGCCGTCGAGCGTCGCCTCGACCCGGTCGAGGAAGGCGTCAACCTCGTCGACCTTGTATCCCCGGCGGAGCGCCTTGCGCCGGAAACGCTGACCCTGACTCGCCACTATGTCTCCTGGTCTCGTTCGCCACGCCCGGTCACGCCGGTGCCTCTCCGGCGCGGTCGGTGAAGGTGTCGGTGTCCTCGGCGGCGGCGAGTTGGCCACACGCACCGTCGATCTCACGACCCCGGGTGTCCCGCACGGTGGTGGACACCCCGGCGTCGCGCAACCGGCGGACGAACTCCCGCTCGACCGGCTTCGAGCTCGCGTCCCAGCGGCTGCCCGGCGTCGGATTGAGCGGAATGAGGTTCACGTGCGCCAACTTGCCGGCCAGCAGCCGTCCGAGCAGGTCAGCTCGCCACGGCTGGTCGTTCACGTCCTTGATCATCGCGTACTCGATCGACACGCGGCGGCCCGTCCGGGCGGCGTAGTCCCACGCTGCGTCCAGCACCTCGGCTACCTTCCAGCGCTGGTTTACCGGCACGAGTTCGTCGCGCAGATCATCATCGGGGGCGTGCAACGACAACGCAAGGGTCACAGAGAGGTCTTCGCTGGCCAGTCGGCGGATGGCCGGAACCAGGCCGACAGTGGAAACGGTGATGTGCCGCTGCGACAGGCCCAGCCCCTCCGGAGCAGGGCTGACCAGGCGACGGATGGCCGCGATCACCCGGTTGTAGTTGGCCAGCGGCTCGCCCATGCCCATGAAGACGACATGCGAGAGCCGCGCCGGTGAGCCGACGACCGCGCCGGAGGCCGCCACACCCGCCAGGTAGACGGCCTGGTCGACGATCTCGGCCGTGGACAGGTTGCGGGTGAGCCCGGCCTGCCCGGTGGCACAGAACGGGCAGGCCATGCCACAACCCGCCTGGCTGGAGATGCAGACAGTGACCCGGTCCGGGTAGCCCATCAGCACGCTCTCCACCAACGCGCCGTCGTGCAGCCGCCAGAGCGCCTTGCGGGTCGCGCCGTCGTCACAGGCCAGCTCGCGGACCGGATTGAGCAGCGTGGGGAGCAGTTGGCCGGCGAGCCGTTCCCGGGTGGCGGCCGGCAGGTCGGTCATCTCCTGCGGGTCGCGGACCAGTCGCCCGAAGTAGTGGTTGGAGACCTGGCGGGCGCGGAACGCGGGTTCACCAAGCTCCGTGACCAGCGCCTGGCGGCCAGCCAGGTCCAGGTCAGCGAGGTGCTGGGGCGGCATGGAGGCCCGGCGTGCGGCGGAGGCATCCGAGAGGGCGGGGATCAGCGGCAGGCTTGTCATGGCTGGTCCAGTGTGTCACGCCTTCGGCCGTGCGCACCCGGCCGGAGGTCCCGAACCCGCCCCCGCGGACGTCTCGAGAAGGTCGGACCCCCGAGATACATGCCTCACCCCACCACCGGCACGAAGATCACCAGCAACAGGTACGCCGTCGGCAGCGCGAACAGGATCGAATCCAGCCGGTCCATCAGGCCGCCGTGACCGGGCAGCAGGTTGCTCATGTCCTTGACGCCGAGATCCCGCTTGATCATCGACTCGGCCAGGTCTCCGAGGACCGCCGCGACGGAGACAGCCACCCCGAACAGGGCACCCCACCAGGGGGCCACATCGAGCAGCACCCACAGCAGCACGGCGCTACCCAGCGCTGCCGCGGTGACCGAGCCGGCGAACCCCTCCCAGGACTTCTTCGGGCTGATCGACGGCGCCATCGGACGGCGGCCGAACGAGACGCCGGCCGCGTACCCACCGGTGTCGGACAGGACCACCGCCACCAACGTGACCAGGATGCGCAGCGGCCCGTCGTCGGGGGCCGCCGCCAGTAGCGCCGCGAACCCACCGAGGAACGGCACGTAGACGGCGATCAGGGTGGCCGCTGTGAGATCACGCTGGAAGCCCGCCGGACCGTCACCCAACCGCCAGATCATCGTGCCCAGGACGGTCACCAGCAGACCCAGGCTCAACGCGTCCGGGCCGGCGAACCACGCCAGGCCGATGGTCAGCACGCCACCGGCGATCAGCGGCACCAGCGGCGGGTGCGCGCCACTGCGCCGGACCGCCCGGGCCATCTCCCAGATGCCGACGGCGACAGCGGCGGCGACCACCACGAGGAACGCCAGAGGGTAGAAGACCAGCGGCACCACGATCAGCGCGCCGAGGCTGAGCCCGACACCGATGGCCGCTGGCAGGTTCCGGCCGGCACGCCCCGTACCCACCTGGTGGGTGGCCGGTCGGTCGACGCTGGCCCGCCGCCGGCCCTTCGGCCGCCGACCGGCCGGGGGCGTCGGCTCGGTCACCGGGTCCGGCCCGAGGTCTGCGCCGATCGGCGCGAGCTGGACTGTGGGAAAGCCTGCGTCATCGTCGTGGCGAACGGGCCCGTCGCCGTTCTCGTAACGGATCGGCCCGGCGCCGTTCTCGTGACGAACCGGGCCGTCGGGCGCCGGCGGGCGGTCGTCGGGGCGGGCGGGCCGATCACGCTCGGCGTACGGTTCTGCCAGGTGCGGCTGGGCGTCCGGACGGGTACGCGGCTCGGCGTACACCTCGGGGCCTGCTGCCGGACGGCTGTTCCACTGGCCTGCCTCAAGCTCAGGCTCGGGCCAGGGCAGGGCAACCCGGCGCTCCGGCCGGTCCCAGCCGGGAGGCTCACCTGTGTAGGGGTCGGGGCGGGACATCACGCACCGCGACGCGGCACGAGAACCACCACATGACGCAAGACCACAAGCATCCCCTACAAGCGCGATGTTCCTCCGACTTGACCGCCCCGACGGTCGGTCGATTCCCGGTGTTCACCGCCTGGTGGCCGGGAATCCTGACGAGCCTACTGCACACGTGGCCGGGGCGAAGCGGACGAGGGCCCCAGCCCGCTCCCCGCTTCCGCCGAGCGCCGCGACGCCGACATCGGCTCGGGTGCCTCGCTGTCGACGACCGCGCCACGTCGACAGTCGATCCGCCGATGCCTATCCGGTCGGCAGGTGAGGCTGGTCTTCCACCAGCCGTCGGTACGACACGAGGCCCGGCCCCGGGATCGGGTCGGGCCTCACGTCGACTGCGTACCCGGCGGCGGCCGGGGATGGTCCTCAGACCTCCAGCAGTTCGGTCTCCTTGTGCTTGACCAGGTCGTCGACGCTGGCCACGTAGCGCTGGGTCAGGTCGTCCAGCTCCTTCTCGGCGCGGCGACCGTCGTCCTCGCCGGCCTCGCCGTCCTTGACGATCCGGTCCAGCTCCTCCTTGCCACGGCGGCGGACGTTACGGATGGCCACCTTGGCCTCCTCGCCCTTGTGCCGGGCCACCTTGATCATGTCGCGGCGGCGCTCCTCGGTCATCTGCGGGAGCAGGATGCGCAGCTGGTTGCCCTCGTTGTTCGGGTTGACCCCGAGGTCCGAGTCGCGGATCGCCTTCTCCATCGCGTTGATCTGCGAGTTGTCGTACGGCTTGATGATGGCCATCCGCGGCTCGGGGATCGCGACGGACGCCATCTGGGTCAGCGGCGTCGGCGTGCCGTAGTAGTCAATGATGATCTTGGAGAACATGGCGGGGTTGGCGCGGCCGGTACGGATCGCGCCGAACTCCTCCTTGGCGTGCTCAACCGCACGCTCCATCTTCTCCTCGGCTTCAAGGAGGGTGTCGTCGATCACCGGTCTCCTCGCCTCCTTCTGTGCTCGTCGTGGGCTCTGCGGAAAGTCGTCAGGGCCACCGTTGCCGGTGCCCCGGAGGGGCGGGATCAGGCGGTGATCAAGGTGCCGATCTTCTCGCCACCCACCGCGCGGATGATTGTGTCGTCACCCTGCGCACCGAAGACCAGCATCGGCAGGCCGTTCTCCATGCAGAGGCTGAACGCCGCCGCGTCGGCCACCCGCAGGTTGCGTTGCAGCACCTCGGAGAAGGTGATCGAGTCGAACTTACTGGCGGTGGGGTCGACCCGCGGGTCGGCGGTGTAGACGCCGTCCACGCCGTTCTTGCTCATCAGCACCACGTCGGCCCGGATCTCCAGCGCCCGCTGGGCGGCCACCGTGTCGGTCGAGAAGTACGGCATGCCCGCGCCCGCACCGAAGATGACCACACGGCCCTTCTCCAGGTGCCGGATCGCCCGCAGCGGGATGTACGGCTCGGCGACCTGGGCCATCGTGATCGCGGTCTGGACCCGGGTCTCGATGCCCTCCTTCTCCAGGAAATCCTGAAGGGCGAGGCAGTTCATCACGGTGCCGAGCATGCCCATGTAGTCGGCGCGGGCCCTGTCCATCCCACGCTTCTGCAACTCCGCGCCACGGAAGAAGTTGCCGCCACCGACCACCACGGAGACCTGCACGCCTCGGCGGACCACTGTGGCGATCTGCCGGGCGATCGCCTGGACGACGTCCGGGTCGACGCCGATCGCCCCGCCGCCGAACACCTCACCGGACAGCTTCAGCACCACCCGGCGTGCCCGGCCGGGCGGCGGCGCCGTCGGATCGTCCACCGCCAGCGTCCGGTCACTCACAACCTGCGTCATCCGCCCCGCCTTCCCCCACGCGCACGCCCCGTGCGTCGCGTTACCGCGAACCTGCCGCTGCCGACCCTATGCGACGAGGAGGCCGCGGTGGCTATCACGTACACCGGCGGCCTCCTCGTCAACGTCTCCTGCCCACGGGCGCCCACGGCACCCGGTGGCGGCTCAGGCCTGGCCGACCTCGAACCGCACGAACTGGGTGACCTCGATGCCGGCCTCGGCCAGCATCTGCTTCACCGACTTCTTGTTGTCGGCAACCGACGCCTGCTCGATCAGGACGTAGTCCTTGAAGAACGAGTTCACCCGACCCTCGACGATCTTCGGCAGGGCAGCCTCGGGCTTGTTCTCCTCGCGGGCGGTCTGCTCGGCGATGCGCCGCTCAGCCTCGACGACGTCGGCCGGAACCTCGTCCCGGGTGAGGTACTTCGGCCGCATCGCGGCGATCTGCATCGCGACGCCACGGGCGTCGGCGTCGCCAGCCTCGTCGGTCTTGCCGGTGTACGCCACCAGCACGCCGACGGCCGGCGGCAGGTCCTGCGCCTTGCGGTGCAGGTAGACAGCCGTGGTGCCCTCGACCCGGGCGAACCGGTTGAGCACCAGCTTCTCGCCGATCTTGGCGGACTGCTCCTGGATCAGGTCCGCGACGACCTTGCCGTCGAGCTCGGTGGCGAGCAGCTCCTCGGCGGTGCTCACGCCGGCGCGCTCGCCGTGCTCGACGAGCTGCTGGGCCAGCGCGATGAACGACTCGGTCTTGGCGACGAAGTCGGTCTCGCAGTTGAGCTCCAGAAGCGCCTTGCCGGAGTGGGCGACCAGGCCGTTGGCGGCCGTACGGCCGGCCCGCTTGCCGACGTCCTTGGCGCCCTTGACGCGCAGGATCTCGATGGCCTTGTCGAAGTCGCCCTCGGCCTCGGTCAGCGCCTTCTTGCTGTCCATCATGCCGGCGCCGGTGAGGTCGCGGAGCTTCTTGACGTCCGCGGCGGTGATTTGGGACATGGCTCTCTCTTCGATGTTGAGACGGCGTGTGGATGGTCAGAGGTGCCGGTTACCCGGATCCGGGCGGTTCGTGCCCGGCGTACCGCCGCTGCCCCGCGTCTTCCGGAAAACGGACGGCGGGGCAGCGACGGTGCGATCACTCCGCGGTCGCGGTCGCCGGCTGCTCGGTGGCGGCCTGCGCCGGCTGCTCGGCCGGAGCGGCGGGCTGCTCGGCGGCGGCAGCGGCCGGCTGCTCGGCCGGGGCGGCCGACTCGTCGGCCTTCTTCGGCTCGAGAAGCTCGCGCTCCCACTCGGTCAGCGGCTCGTCGCTCGCGACACCCTCGGGCTTCTCGTCAGCGCCCCGACGACGGCCGGAACGCGCGATCAGACCGTCCGCGACGGCGGCGGCGACGACCTTGGTCAGCAGCTCGGCCGAGCGGATCGCGTCGTCGTTACCCGGAATCGGGAAGTCGACCTCGTCCGGGTCACAGTTGGTGTCCAGCACCGCGATCACCGGGATGCCCAGCTTGCGGGCCTCGTCGACGGCGATGTGCTCCTTCTTGGTGTCGACGATCCAGACCGCGGCCGGCAGCTTCTGCATGTCCCGCAGACCACCGAGGGTGCGGGTCAGCTTGATCTTCTCGCGGGAGAGCTGCAGGGTCTCCTTCTTGGTGTAACCGGCGGCGGTGCCGCTGAGGTCACCCAGGCCCTCCAGCTCCTTCATCCGCTGGAGCCGCTTGTACACGGTCTGGAAGTTGGTCAGCATGCCACCGAGCCAGCGGTGGTTGACGTACGGCTGACCGACCCGCGTCGCCTGCTCGGCGATGGCCTCCTGGGCCTGCTTCTTGGTGCCGACGAAGAGGATGCTGCCACCCTCGGCGACGGTCCCACGCACGAACTCGTACGCCTTCTCGATGTAGTCGAGGGTCTGGCGCAGGTCGATGATGTAGATGCCGTTGCGCTCGGTCATGATGAAGCGCTTCATCTTCGGGTTCCAGCGCCGGGTCTGGTGCCCGAAGTGGACACCGCTCTCCAGCAGCTGACGCATGGTCACGACGGCCATGGTTGGGGTACTCCTCAAGGTCCCTGGTTGTCACGCCCGGCCGGTGACCGGGCGTCCTGGCGCCTGGTCGCCGGCCCATGGTGGACCCGACCAAGATCGGGACCAGGGAGGCCGTCGCTCCGCGACGATTCGTGGAGAGGGCGCGCGAGGTCGACCGCGCAAGGCGGTCGCCAGTCGACCAGTGTACGCCCCTCCCCCGCCCCCCAACCTCCGGGTGCGAGCGCCGCCCCCAGCCCCAACCTCCGGGTGCACGCGCCGCCCCGGCCCCTTGATCGCGCTACTTCATGGAAATAGTGGCCTCCGCGTCGCCGGAGGCCACTATTTCCTGGTTCTTGGGGATCACCGGTCGCCCAGTTCCTGGTTGCGGGGGATCGGCCGGCCGCTCGGAGGTCGTCGAGCGCGCGGCGGGCCGGGCGGATCAGCCCGCGGCGAGTGCGGCGGCCACGAAGAGCACCAGGCCGACGGTCAGGTAGGCAGTCGGCGGGCGCAACCAGCCCCTGCCGCTGTCGGAGAGCGCCAAACCTCCGGTTCGCAGCCCGTACAGCCCGGTTGCGAAGATCGGCAGCCCGGCGACCAGGGCGATACCCACCACCACGTTGCCGGCGTCCACGGGATCGCCTGTGACGCCCGCCAGCAGCACCCGCACCGCGGGAACCTCGAAGATCAACACCAGCAGGGCGAAGAGTACGGCCAGGGCCGGGCGGCGGGTGCGATACACGCCATCGGTGGCCGGCGGATACGTGGGCGGCTCGACTGCGGGCAGGTCCGGGCGGGGGCCGATCCCCGGCATCGGTCCGGTCGGCATCTCCAGCGGGTGCGGCTGCTCACCGCCCCGGTTCGGTTCGACGATCGGGTACCCGCCGAACGGTGCGGGACGGGCATTGTCGGCGAGCGCGGCGACCGGCGGATCCGCAGCGGGCGTCACCTGTGCGCCCTCGTCGGTGCCCGCCGCCAGCGGGGAACCCGTCCCGGTCGACTCCCGGGCGACCCGACGTCCGGGTAGCTCGCCGGAGACCTCCGAAGGGTCCCGGGCAGCCCGGCGCCCGGGCAGCTCACCGGAGACCTCGGAAGGGTCCCGGCTCGCCCGACGTCCGGGCAACTCACCGGAGACCTCGGAAGGATCCCGGGCAGCCCGGCGCCCGGGCAACTCACCGGAGACCTCCGAGGGGTCCCGGTCCGCCCGCCATGACCGGCTGGCCCGGTAACCGTCCGGATCCGGCCGGGTCTCACCCAGCGGATCGACCGATGCGGTACGCCCGGAATCGGCCTCGATCGCGCCGAACCGCCCGGGTTGGGCGTCGACGGCACCGAAGCGTCCCGAGTCTGGCTCGGTCGAGGCGAACCGGGCGTTCTCCACAGCACCGAAGCGGCCGGAGTCCGGCTCGGTCGAGGCGAAACGCGCGATATTCACCGCGCCGAAACGGCCGGAGTCCGGCTCGGTCGTGCCGAACCGCGCGGCATCCACAGCGCCGAAACGCCCGGAGTCCGGCTCGCCGACCCGGTCCGGTACGGCAGCGAATCGACCAGACTCGCTCTCGCCGAGGCTGTCCTTCTCGGCGCCCCGCTGCTCGGGAACGTTGTCGTCCCGGTACCGCGGCTCACCCGTGCCACGCCAGTCCGACTCGCCGTAGGCGCGACCGCGCTCGTCGGAATACCAGCGCGGCTCCTGGTCTTCGGGAAAACTCCGTCGTCCGTCCACGTCCGGCACCGTATTCGACCGGCTGCGTCGACGCCATTCCAGGCCGGCGCGTTGAGTGGTCGCCCACCTCACCTGGGCACCTGCACCGCATCGAGGTTCGCCTAGCACACCGCAGGCATGATCGTTCGGCTGTCCACAGGACACCCGTTGTCCACAGGCGCGGGCATTCGGGGTCGCGGCGGTCGGGTCCGGGCAGGCACCGTGCCGCCCATGACGAAGCGGAACCAGGCGGTCGGCGCGTACGGCGAACGGTGCGCCGCCCGACACCTGACCGAGGCGGGGTTGCGGCCCATCGCCCGGAACTGGCGCTGTCCCGACGGGGAGATCGACATCATCGCCTGGGACGGGCCGGTCCTCGCCTTCTGCGAGGTGAAGACCCGCCGGGGCGACGCCTTCGGCACCCCGGCGGAGGCGGTCGTGCCGGCCAAGGCCCGCCGGCTGCGCGGACTCGCCGCGCGCTGGCTGGCCGAGACCGGTACGACAGCCGACGAGGTGCGGTTCGACGTTCTCTCGGTGCGGCTGCCCGACACCGGCGCGGCCCAGGTCGACCACCTCAAGGGTGCGTTCTGAGATGCGCGCCGTCCGGGGCCGGGCCGGCGGTGACGTGCCGTGAGCTACGCGAAGGTGCTGTGCGTGGGGCTGGTCGGGGTCACCGGCCACCTCGTCGAGGTCGAGGCCGACCTGGCCGCCGGACTACCGGCGGTGGTGATCTCCGGGCTGCCGGACACCGCTCTGCACGAGGCCCGGGACCGGGTCCGCGCCGCTGTGGTCAACTCCGGCCAGCGCTGGCCCAACCGGCGGATCACGCTGAACCTGCTGCCGGCCACGCTGCCGAAGTTCGGCTCGGCGTTCGACCTGGCCATCGCCGCCGCGCTGCTGGGCGGTTCCGGCGAACTGCCGCTGCTTCCCCTGGAGGGGGTGGTGGTCCTCGGGGAGCTGGGGCTGGACGGGACGGTCCGACCGGTGCGTGGAGTCCTGCCGATGGTCGCGGCAGCAGCCAAGGCCGGTGTCGGCCGGGTGATCGTCCCCGTCGGCAACGCCACCGAGGCAGCGGTCATCCCCGGCGTACGGGTGCGGGCCGTGGACACACTGCACCGGCTGGTCGCCTTCGTCCGCGACGGCAGCCCTCTGATCGACCCCCCGGCGGCCATCCCGGCACCGAGCACCGGCGGCCCGGATCTCGCCGACGTCGCCGGGCAGCAGATGGGTCGGCGCGCGCTTGAGGTAGCCGCCGCAGGCGGGCACCACGTGGCGCTGCTCGGCCCGCCGGGAGCCGGCAAGACGATGCTCGCCGAACGACTGCCGTCGATCCTTCCCGAGTTGGAGGACGACGAGGCGCTGGAGGTGACGGCGCTGCACTCGGTCGCCGGGCTGCTGCCACCGGGCGGCCGGCTGCTGCGCCGCCCACCGTTCCAGGCCCCGCACCACACCGCCACGGTCCCGTCCCTGGTCGGCGGTGGTTCGGGGTTGGCCCGTCCCGGGGCGGTGTCGCTCGCCCACCGGGGGGTGCTGTTTCTGGACGAAGCTCCCGAATTCAGCAAGGGCGCCCTGGAGGCGCTGCGGCAGCCGCTGGAGAGCGGCCAGGTGCAGTTGAGCCGCAGCGGAGGCGGCACCGTCTACCCGGCCCGGACCCAGCTGGTGTTGGCGGCCAATCCTTGCCCGTGCGCGAAACCGGCAGGCGACGCGTACTGCGAATGCTCGCCGCTGGCCCGTCGCCGCTACCTGGGTCGGCTCTCCGGGCCGCTGCTCGACCGCATCGACGTGCAGGTGCGGCTCATGCCGTTGCGGGCCGCGGAGCTGATGGCGGCCGAGGGCGACGCCGAGTCCTCGGCGACGGTCGCCGCCCGGGTGGCGGCGGCCCGGCAGGCGGCGGCCAAACGCTGGGCCGTCCTCGGGCGGCGGCTCAACGCCGAGGTGGAAGGCCCGCACCTGCGCCGGCCGCCGTGGCGGTTGCCGGCGCAGGCCACCACCGAGCTACGCAAACGGCTCGACTCCGGCTCGCTGTCGGCGCGTGGCTTCGACCGGGTGATCCGGATGGCGTGGACGATCGCGGATCTGGACGGCCGGGAGCGGCCGGACCGCGATGACGTACGGGAGGCGATTCAACTACGGACGGGGGAGCACGCATGAGCGGCACCGATGAGGAGCGCAGGCTGGCCCGGGTGGCACTGACCTGGCTTGCCGAACCAGGCACCCGGGCCGTGTACCACCTGGTCGACCGACTGGGCCCGGTGGCGGCGCTGGACCTGCTGCTCGACGGCGGCAGTCCGGACGCCCAGCTGAACAGCACTGTGGCGGCCCGATCGGCGGCCGGCGACGCGCGGGCGGTGGCTGCCGAAGCCCTCGCCCGGGCCGACCGGCTCGGCGCCCGGCTGGTCACCCCCGACGACGACGAGTGGCCTGCCCGGGTAGCCGGGCTGGCCACCCTGCGCCTACCGGACGCCGGCCGCCGGGTGGACGTCGAGACCGCCCCACCACTCTGCTTCTGGGTACGCGGGGGTTGGCCGCTCGGCGAAGCGCTGGACCGCTCGGTGGCAGTGGTCGGGGCACGGGCCGCCACCGGTTACGGGCAGCACGTCGCCACCGAGTTGGGGTACGGGCTGGCCGAGCGGGACTGGACTGTCGTCTCCGGTGGGGCGTTCGGCATCGACGCGGCCGCCCACCGGGGCGCCCTCAACGCCGGCGGTGTGACAGTGGCGGTGCTGGCCTGCGGGGTGGACCGGCCGTACCCGGTCGGCAACACCGCGCTCTTCGACCGGATCGCCGACACCGGCCTGTTGGTCAGCGAGTGGCCGCCCGGCGCCGAGCCGCTGCGGCCCCGGTTCCTGATCCGCAACCGGGTCATCGCCGGAGGCACCGTCGGCACCGTTGTGGTCGAGGCGTCGGCGCGCAGCGGCGCAACGCAGACCGCGCGACGGGCCATCTACACCGGCCGGGTGGCGATGGTGGTCCCCGGGCCGGTGACCTCGGCGATGTCCGTCGGCGCGCACGAACTGCTCCGCGAGCAGCCGAAGGCGCGGCTGGTCACCGGCGTGGCACACGTCCTGGAGGAGGTGGGCCGGATCGGCGCCGACCTCGCCCCGCTCGCCCGAGGTCCGCAGCGGCCCGCCGACACCCTCGACGACGACGCGCGGTCCCTGTTGGAGGCGCTGCCCCGCCGAGGCGTACGGGGTGTGGACGCCCTCGCTGCCCGCGCCGGTGTCGACCTGCGAACCGCGTTGCGCAAACTGTCGCTGTTGGAGGAGTTGGCCCTCGTGGTGCGCCGCGAGGAGGGCTACGCCCTCGCCCCACCCGCCAACCCGAAGCGCGGGACGCGGGCACCAACGGAGACGGAAGCCCTCAGGTCGTCCTAGGTCCCCTGTCCACGGCCCAGAACACCTACCATCGCCGGCATGGCAACGCGGCTCGTACAGATCAACATGAAGGCTCGGGACCACTCCGCGCTCGGCGCATTCTGGGCGGCGGCGCTGGGCTGGGAGATGTCCAGCGAGGGACCCGGCGTGACAAACCTCGAACCGGCGGGCTTCGTCTATCCCGATCCCACGGCCGTCTGCATCGACCTCGTCGGCTACCCCGAGGTCAAGACGGTGAAGAACCGTGTGCACGTCGACCTCGCCACCGATTCGGCGGCCCAACACGCGGAGTTGGTCACGCGCCTGATGGACCTCGGCGCGACACCCGCCGACGTAGGCCAGGGTGACGTCCCCTGGACGGTCCTTGCCGATCCGGAGGGCAACGAGTTCTGCGTGCTGGACTGGCGCGACCCGATCCGGGACACCGGACCGATCGCCACTGTCGTGGTCGACTGCGCCGACCCGCGGGCGATGGCCGAGTTCTGGGGCAAGGCCACGGACTGGACCGTGCACAAGGTGACCGACCACAACGCCGTGCTGCGGTCCGCAAAGGACGTCGGCCCGTATCTGCAGTTCCTCCGCACGCCTGACGTGAAGACCGGCTGGAACCGCGTCCACCTCGACGTCCGCCCGTACCCGGATGACGACGTGGAAACCGAGGCGGCCAGATTGCGCGCTCTCGGGGCCACAGTCATCGACCTGGGCCCGGACGTCCCGTGGACGGTCCTCGCCGATCCGGAAGGCAACGAGTTCTGCCTCCTCTCCCCAGCCTGATACCGACCCTCGTCAGCCACGCAGGACGCCACAACGGTCCGGCTCGACCGTAGGCTGGCCCCGTGTGCGCAGTCACTGAGGACGCCCGGCCCGAGCGACGGGCCCGCGTGACCGCGGGATCGGCACGGCCGTGCCAGTCGGCGCAGTCGGCTCGGTCGGTGCGGTCAGTGCGGTCGGTGCGGCCGCGATGAGCCGGACCGACCGGGGCAGCCGGGCCATGCACCAGGCTCTACCACCGCCGCTGCGCGACGCCGTCGACGACTTCGCCGAGCACCTGTCCCGGGTGCGTAACCGTTCGGCGCACACCGTCCGCGCGTACGTCACGGATCTCGTCTCGCTGCTCGACCACGCCGTACGGATGGGGTGCGTCGACCTGGCCGAGCTGGACCTGTCCGTGCTGCGCAGCTGGTTGGCGCGGCAGCGAACCACAGGCGCGGCCCGCACCTCGTTGGCGCGGCGGGCCGCTTCGGCGCGGGCGTTCAGCGCATGGGCGCACCGGGCCGGGCTACTCCCCTCCGACGTGGGTGCCGCACTGGCCAGCCCTCGCGCGCACCGGGAGCTGCCCACCGTCCTGCGCGCCGACCAGGCCGCCGCCCTGGTCGAGGCGCCGGCCCGACCGGCGCCGCCGGCAGCCGGGCCACCATCGGATCCGACAGAAACCGCGGCGGCCGAGGCGGTGCCGCTGCGCGACCGGGTTCTGCTGGAACTGCTCTACGCCACCGGCGTGCGGATCAGTGAGGCCTGCGGCCTGGACATCGGGGATGTCGACCACGGACGTCGGGTGATCCGGGTGTTCGGCAAGGGCGGACGGGAGCGGTCGGTGCCGTACGGGGTGCCGGCGCAGCGTGCCCTGGACGACTGGCTGCGCCGGGGCCGCCCGGCACTTGTCGGCGACCACTCGGGTGACGCGCTGCTGCTCGGCGCGCGGGGTGGACGGCTCAACCCCACCACGGCGCGGCAGGTCGTCGGCGCGTACGCCGAAGCAGCCGGCCTCCCCCGGACCAGCCCGCACGGCCTGCGTCACTCCGCAGCCACCCACCTGCTGGAGGGCGGTGCGGACCTGCGTGCCGTGCAGGAGTTGCTCGGCCACTCGTCGCTTGCCAGCACCCAGATCTACACGCACGTCTCGGTGGAGCGGCTGCGCGCCGCGTACCGGCAGGCGCACCCCCGCGCCTGATCAACGGGCAGAGGACGAAAGACCCCGGCGGTTACGATCATCAAGTGAGCGTCCCGCAGCCTCCTGAGCCGATCCCGGGCGCCCGCCTGCTCTTCTCCCTGGACCCGGCGGTCAGCCACCTCAACCACGGCTCGTTCGGCGCCGTACCGATCGCCGTGCAGCGAGCCCAGCAGCGGTTGCGCGACGAGATGGAGTCCAACCCGCTGCGGTTCTTCACCCAGGGGCTCGTCGACCGGATCGCGCACACCCGCCGGCACCTCGCCGGGTTCCTGGGTGCCGACCCCGACGGCAGCGCCCTTGTGGGCAACACGACCACAGGCGTCGCCGTGGTGCTCCAGTCGGTGGGCCTGCAACCCGGTGACGAGGTGGTCAGCACCGATCACGGGTACGGGGCGGTGAGCCTTGGCATCCAGCGCGAGTGCCGGCGCACCGGTGCGGTCAGCAGGGTCCTGCAGATCCCGTTGGACGCCACTGACGAGCAGATCGTGCAGACAATCCGCGCCGGCCTGCGCCCGGGACGTACCCGGCTGCTCGTCGTCGACCAGCTCACCTCGGCCACGGCCAAGCTCTTCCCGACCGCCGCCATCGTCGGGGTTGCCCGCGAACATGGCGTGCCGGTCCTGGTGGACGCCGCGCACGCCCCGGGCATGCTGGCGACAACTGTGGCCAGCATCGGCGCAGACTTCTGGGCCGGCAACATGCACAAGTGGGCGTACGCCCCACGGGGGACCGCAGTACTGGCTGTGGCACCCCAGTGGCGGGACCGGATCGAGCCGCTAGTGGTCTCCTGGGAGCAGGATTCGGGCTTTCCGGCCCGGGTCGAGTGGCAGGCGACTCTCGACTACACCTCCTGGTTGGCAGCCCCGGCTGGTCTGTTCACGATGCGCAGTCTCGGCGTGGACCGGGTACGGGCGCACAATGCCGCGCTCGCCGCGTACGGCCAGCGGGTGGTGGGGGACGCTCTGGGAGTGCGCCCCGCCGACCTGCCCGAGCCCGGCGGGCCGGGGGTGTCCCTGCGCCTCATTCCGCTGCCGGCCGGCACGGCAACCACCATCGACGCGGCGCGGGCGTTGCAGACGCGGATCAGCGAACGCCTCGCCACCGAGGTGGCGGTGATGAGCTGGAGCAACAGGGGGTGGCTGCGGCTCACCGGCCAGGTCTACAACACGGCCGACGAGTACGAGCGGCTGGCCGTGCGCCTGCCGGCCCTGCTCGCCCAACGCTGACCCGCTCTACCCACCAGGCACCACCCCGTTAAGCCGGGCACCACCCCGTGAGACCGGGCACTACCCCGTGAGACCGGGCACTACCCCGTGAAATAGGCGGCGCTCTCCGGATCTGCCGGGTAGTAGGACTCGATAGCGATCTCGTCGATAGCGATGTCCATCGGGGTGCCGAATGTGGTGATGGTCGAGAACAGCCGCAGCTCTCGTCCGCCGATCCGGAGGATCATCGGGATGACCACGTCGGCGTCGACGTGTTGGCCCGACGGATCCTCGGGCAGCGGGTTCAGCAGTTCTTCGTAGAGTGCGGCGAGTTCCGCGTCGGGAGCGGCGGCGAGTTGGCGCGAGATCCGGCTGCGGAACACCGCACGCACGTCTGCCAGGTTGACGACCAGGGGCGCGAGCCCGCGCGGGTCCAGGCCCAGCCGAACGAGGTTCACCGGGGGCCGCAACAGATCCGGAGCGACGTGCGCGAAGAACGGGTCGACCGCGCGGTTGGTCATCACGATGTTCCACCTGCGGTCGAAGACCAGCGCCGGATAAGGCTCGTGCGCCTGGAGGACCCTGCGGACCGCGTCGAGGGCAGCCGACAGGGCGGTGTCGTCGAGCGGACGCTCCGCGTACCGGGGCGCGAAGCCTGCGGCGAGCAGAAGCCGGTTGCGGTCACGCAGCGGCACGTGGAGCTGATCGGCAAGCCGGAGGATCATGGCCGCGCTCGGCGTGGACTTACCGGTCTCGACCAGGCTGACGTGACGAGCCGAGACGTCCGCGGCGATCGCCAGGTCGAGTTGGCTGATCCCCCGGCGCCGCCGCCACTGCCGCAGGAGTTCCCCGACCGTATACACGATCATGAGCGTACTCATCGTCGCGCCGGATGCCATGAAGTGCGAGTTCATCGACAGTCGGACGGGCCGGGGAAACACTTGGGCCCATGACCACCGAGAACAAGAGCATCGTCAAGCGTGCGTTGGCGGGGCTGGTCGAGACGGGCGACGTCGACACGCTCGCCTCGTTCCTCAGCGACGACTTCGTCCACCACCGGCCGGATTCGACCTCGACCAGGGCGGAATGGCTCGCCGCTGTCCACGCCGCGTTGGGCCCGACCGCCGGCATGCAGGTCGACATCCTTCACCTGCTGGCCGACGGTGACCACGTGGTTGTGCACTCGCGACGCCGGCTACCCGACGGCGGATCGGAGATCGTGGTCGTCGACGTCCTCCGTATCGCCGACGGGTCCATCGCAGAGGCCTGGGAGATCATCGAGCCGGTGGCCCACGCTGCCGCCAATGTGACGTGGTGGGAGTCCGCTCCGCGCTGACCGGGGGCGGCCAGCCCAGGACGCTGGTGTGCCCGGCTGCCCGGAACGGCAGGTTGGATAACAGCGCCGAGCGGAAGCAGCCGCACCCGGCCGAGGCCGAGCAGTGCCAGCGGGTCCAGATATTCCGTGCCCCGGCGCAACCCCCAGTGCAGGCACGCTGCGGCTGGGCAACCCAGGTGCCCGGGGAGCAGCTCACCCAGAGGCGCACCGGCGGCGACCGGCTGGCCGGGGCGTACGGCCGGTTGGACCGGTTCGTAGGTGCTCCGCAGCCCGTCGGCATGCCCCACGGTGATCACCGGGCGGCCGGCCACCATACCGGCGAAGAGCACGGTGCCCGAACCGGCGCTGCGGACCACCGCTTTGGCCGGGGCGGCCAGATCGACACCTCGATGTCCGGGAAGCCACGGCCGGGGCGGCGGATCGAAGCGACGCACCGGACGAGGTGGCCCGTCGACAGGCCAACGGAACCGTTGAGGGCCGGTGTCCACCGAGGCCGCCATCGCCACCGCGAGCGGCACGGCAGGCGCCGGTGATTGGCCGGGCACCGCCGCTACCAGCACGGCCAGCCCGCAGAGCTGGGCGGTCAGCGCGAGCGGCAACGCGGTGCAGAGCAGGGCGATGCGGCGGATCGAGCCGACGCACGGGGCGGATGGCTGTCGCATGACGGCAGCCTGCGGTTGAGGCTGGGTGATCCGCCAGCCCGGCCGACCGATCTGTGGACGACGGGAGCACCTGTGGACGACCACCCGACGACGTCGATGATCTGCTATGTCCGGGTTGGTGGACGCTGCCCACGTCGTCGGGGGGGCCTAGGCTGGGCCGCGTGCGGCGGGTGCCGCCGTACGGACCGGGGAGGCCGCATGACCACTGTCGATGACCGGACGCCGACGGTGGCCGACGTGAGTGACCCGTCCCGACTCGCCGAGCCGGACGAGGCGATCAGTGCCGAGGAGTTGCAGCTTGCCACGCGCAACCACGGCATCCCGCTGGAGGCGCTGCGCTACGACGTCACGCCGGCCGGGCTGCACTACCTGCTGATCCACTACGACATCCCGGACGTGGATCCTGCCGATCACGTGCTGACCGTCGGTGGCGCGGTGGACCGGCCGTTGGCCGTCACCCTGGCGGAGCTACGCGAGCGGCCCCGGGTCACGCACCAGGTCACCCTGGAGTGCGCCGGTAACGGTCGGGCGCTGTTGCATCCCCGGCCGGTGAGCCAGCCCTGGCTGGTCGAGGCGGTCGGCAACGCCGAGTGGACCGGGACACCGCTGGCGCCGCTGCTGCGCGAGGCGGGTCTCGGGCCGGACGCTGTGGACGTGGTATTCACCGGCGCGGATCACGGTGTCGAGCGTGGGGTGGAGCAGGACTACCAGCGGGGCCTGCCGGTCGCCGACGCGCTGCGCGAGGAGGTGCTGCTGGCGTACGAGATGAACGGCTCTCCCCTGCTGCCGCAGCACGGCGCGCCGCTGCGGCTCATCGTGCCGGGCTGGTACGGCATGGCGCACGTGAAGTGGCTACGGTCGGTCGAGGTCCGGACGGAGCCGTTCGAGGGCTACCAGAACGCGGTGGCCTACCGGGTGCGCCGCGACGCCGACGACCCGGGCGTGCCTGTCACCCGGATCGAGCCTCGCGCGCTGGTGCGCCCGCCTGGTTTCCCCGACTTCATGTCGCGGCGCCGGGTGGTGCGGCCGGGACCGTGCACCCTGGACGGTCGGGCCTGGTCGGGGCACGCGCCTGTGGTGTCGGTGGAGGTGACTGTCGACGGCGGGGCGACCTGGGTGCCGGCCGAGCTGGACCCGGCAGCGGGCGGGGAATTCGCCTGGCGGCGGTGGCGGCACGAGTGGACGGCGACGCCGGGCCGGTACGTGCTCAGCGCACGGGCTACCGACGCGTCGGGGCGTACCCAGCCGGTCGAGCAGCCGTGGAACCGTGGCGGTTTCGCCAACAACCTGGTGCAGCGCGTCGAGGTCGTGGTGCCGGCCGAGTGACCGGCTAAGACTGCGCCACGGGTGGGGGCCCGTGGTGCGGCCGAGTGGGTCAGCCCCCGAAGCCGGAGTCGGCAGGCAGCGAGATGTCGGGCTTCTCCAACTCTTCGACGTTGACGTCCTTGAACGTCATCACCCGGACGTTCTTGACGAAGCGGGCAGGACGGTACATGTCCCACACCCAGGCGTCGTGCATCTCGACCTCGAAGTAGACCTCGCCGTCGGAGTTACGCACGTGCAGGTCGACCTGGTTCGCCAGGTAGAACCGGCGCTCCGTCTCCACCACGTAGGAGAACTGGCGGACAATGTCGCGGTACTCCCGGTAGAGCTGCAGCTCC
Organism: Micromonospora sp. DT68; assembly: GCF_049847245.1. Classification (NCBI taxonomy): domain Bacteria; kingdom Bacillati; phylum Actinomycetota; class Actinomycetes; order Micromonosporales; family Micromonosporaceae; genus Micromonospora; species Micromonospora sp. DT68. The sequence goes on along the minus strand of NZ_JBNCNZ010000018.1, from coordinate 85,141 downwards.
ATCTCGGTCTCGTACTTTTCGAGATCTTCCGCGCTCATCGCACTCCGCCTTCCATGGCCACATCTTCCCCCACCGGCGCCGGAGGCCGAGGCTGCTCGCCCAACGCCACGCCGACGGTACCCCCTGACGCCCAGGAGCGCCCCATCGGCTCGTCCGAGGCCGGGCCCACGGGCCGCCGAGCGCGCGGCGGCCGACCGTCGCGGCCGGAGACGGCTGCGACATTGACGTACGAGAACCTGTGCTCGCGGCACGGCCCGTGCTCCCGCAGCGCCGCGCTGTGCTCCGGGGTGATGTAGCCCTTGTGCTCGGCGAAACCGTACGCCGGGAACACCTCGTCCATCTCCACCATGATCCGATCTCGGGTGACCTTCGCGAGCACGCTTGCCGCCGCCACGCACGCCGCCACCCGGTCGCCCTTCCACACTGCCAGCCCCGGTACGCCCAGGCCGTCCACGCCGAAGCCGTCGGTCAGGACGTACTCGGGTCGGGTGGTGAGCGAGGCCAGCGCCCGACGCATCGCCGCCAGGTTGCACACGTGCAGCCCTCTGGCGTCGACCTCCTCGGCCGGGATGATCACCACGGCGTACGCCAGCGCACGGTCCACTACCTCGGCGTACACCCGTTCCCGGCTGGCGGGGGTGAGCAGCTTGGAATCGGCAAGCCCGTCGATCTCGCCACGCCGGCCCTCGGGCAGCACCGCCGCGGCGGCGACAAGCGGGCCGGCGCACGCTCCCCGCCCGGCCTCGTCGGCGCCGGCCACCTGCCGGAAGCCGCGCCTCTGCAGGGCCCGCTCCAGGGCGTACAGGCCGGCCTCGCGGCGCACGACGGTCCGCGGCGGTGTCAGCACGACGCCTCCCCCCGGCCTGCTCCGGCAGTCGGTTGCAGCAGGCGACTCAGCAGAGCGGGCAACTCGGCCGGGTAGTACCGCTCGTCGCTGGCCGCCAACTCGGCCGGCGGCCACCAGCGGTGCTCGGCGATGCTGCGCCGCTCGACGTCGTCGAAGCCCGCGGTGTCCACCTGCCACGACGACACCCGGTGCAGGAAGAAGTCCTGATGTTGGCGGTACCAGGTGCCGTCGAACGGGAACTCGATGTCGTCGGACCAGACCGGCTCGCCCAGGTCGGACGGGGTCAGCCGCAGGCCGGTCTCCTCGGCCAACTCCCGGGCCGCGCCGGCCGCCGGCGACTCCTCCGGGGCCAGCCCGCCACCGGGGGTGAACCAGTAGTCGTGCCCCTGGCGGGCCGGGTCGAAGCCGTGGAAGAGCAGCACCCGGCCGGCCGCGTCGACGAGCAGCACGCGGGCCGCGCGTCGAAGGGTGTAGGCGGTCACCGCACCAGACTGCCAGACCGGCGACCGATCGCCCACGCCCGGTGTCGGTTACGGCTTGGGGATGCCGTCGTACTGATCCGGCACTGTCAACCAGGTGGCCCTGTTGACCGGCCAGAACACAGTGAACGCCCGACCGACCACGTCATCCTCGGGGATGGTGGCCTCCGTGATGTCCTGCCCGGACTGCTGCCAGTGCTCCAGCGAGTCACCCGAGGCCGACCGGTGGTCGCCCATCACCCACAGCCGCCCCTTCGGCACTGTGATGTCGAACTCCTGGTCGGCCGGCTTGTCGCGGACCCCCTCCATCGAGAAGATGTACGGCTCGTCGAGCGGCTTGCCGTTGATCACCAGTCGTTCCTGGGGGTCGCAGCAGACCACGTGGTCGCCGCCGACGCCGATCACCCGCTTGATGAAGTCCTCACCGTCGGGGTTGCCGCTCCACGCCGTGGGGGCCTTGAACACGACGACCTCACCGCGGTGCGGTGACCGGAAGTCGTAGACCAGTTTGTTGACCAGCACCCGGTCATCGATCTTGAGTGTGTTCTCCATGGACGGGGAGGGGATGAAGAAGGTCTGCAGCACGAAGGCGCGGACCAGCACCGCGACCAGGATCGCCACACCCAGCAGGATCGGCAGTTCCTTCCAGAAGGAGCTGCGCGGCTTGTCGGTCTGCTCGTCAATCACGCCAAGGAGCCTACGTTGCCGGACCGGACGTCACCGTCCGGAACGCGCGGGAACGCCCCAGCGCGGCCACCAGCGGGAGAATCAGCACCACACCACCCTGTTGCGTGGGACGGACCGGAGGCGCCTGCGTGGAGGCGACGGTCGGCCCGGACACGTCGTCGAACGTCGACGGCACCGGCAGAGCGCTCCAGCGCGACGACGGCCACACCACCATGAAGGCACGGCCGACGACGTTGTCGATCGGCACCGGGCCCTGGCAGCGCGCGTCCTGGGAGACCAGCCGATGGTCACCCATCACGAAGATCTGACCCGGCGGTACGACCACCTCGTCGAAGCGCCGCGAGCGGCACTCCCCCGGGTTGGGTGGCAGATCCAGCGGGGAGTCCCGCACCACGTACGGCTCGTCCAGCGGGGTGCCGTTGACGGTGACCCGGCCCTGGCTGTCGCAGCACTTGACCCGGTCGCCGGGCAGGCCGATGACCCGCTTGATGAAGTCCTTCTCGCCGGGGCGGCTCACCCCGACCAGGTCGCCGACCGTACGGGCGATCTTTCCGGTGAAGCCCGGGTCGGGCTGCTCGTCGACCTGCGGCGCCCAGCGGTCGGTGCCCCGGAACACGACGACCTCACCGCGCACCGGGTCACGCGTGTCGTAGACGACCTTGTTGACAAGCACCCGGTCGCCGATGAGGAGGGTGTCCTCCATCGACCCGGACGGGATGAAGAACGCCTGGAGCAGGAACGTGCGGATCAGCACCGCGAGGCAGAACGCGACCACAAGCAGCAGTGGAAGCTCCTGCCACAGGGGCATCTGACGGCGGCTGCGGCGGGCCCGCCTGCGCCACGGATCGACGGCGCCGTCCTCGTCAAGCGTCTGCACCACGCCACTCCCCGGTCCACAGAAACACAACCGCCCGTGGAGCCTCGACGAGGCTCCCGGGCGGTTGTGGACGGCTGCCCGCCACGAAGGCGGGGCCGCCGCCTGACTGCGCCCGTACGACCAGGGTAGTGCGGTCCGGTCGGTACGGCATACGCGCAGTTCAGGCGGCGTGGCGAGCGGAGGTCAGCTGGGCTGCTTCTCGCGCTTCTCCTTGATCTTGGCCTTCTTGCCGCGCAGCTCGCGCAGGTAGTAGAGCTTGGCGCGACGCACGGCACCGCGGGTCACGACCTCGATCCGGTCGATGCCCGGACCGTTGATCGGGTAGGTCCGCTCGACGCCGACACCGAAGCTGATCTTCCGGACCGAGAAGGTCTCGCGCAGACCGTCACCCTGGCGGCGAATCACGACGCCCTGGAAGATCTGGACACGGGACCGGTTGCCCTCGACGACCCGCGCGTGCACCTTGACGGTGTCACCGGCACGGAAGTCGGGAAGGTCGGTCCGCTTCGACTGGGCGTCAAGGGCGTCCAGGATGTTCATCGCTGCGTCCTCGTAAGGCTCACGGCGCACCGTCACTCGGTGCGCGGGTGGGTGATTCTGAACCCCGGGTGGCGGTCGGCGGGCCGATCCCGGTCGGGGCTCCTCGCAGCCGTCCACGGGCGCGGACGGATGCGGCAACCCCCCTACTTTGCCACATCTCCCGGCGGCAGCTGAAATCCGGCCCGATCCAGGGCCGCGATGTCCCGTTTGTCGAGCTGGTCGGCGGGCAACGCCGCGAGCAGATCCGGACGCTGGGCGGCGGTACGCAGCAACGCCTCCTCGCGCCGCCAGCGGGCGATCCGGCCGTGGTCGCCGGAGCGGAGCACCTCCGGGACGTCGTGGCCCCGCCAACTCGCCGGCTTCGTGTAGATCGGCGCCTCCAGCAGCCCGTGCGCGTGCGACTCCTCGTCGAGCGAGCCGGCGTTGCCCAGCACCCCCGGCAGCAGCCGGGTGACCGCCTCCAGGACGACAAGCACCGCCACCTCGCCGCCGAAGAGCACGTAGTCGCCGAGCGAGACCTCGGTGACCGGCATCCGGGTCGCGGCGTGCGTCAACACCCGCTGGTCGATCCCCTCGTACCGCCCGCATGCGAAGAGCAGGTGCGACTCGGCGGCCAGCTCGTACGCCATCGCCTGGGTGAACGGCACCCCTGCCGGCGAGGGCACCAGCAGCCGGGGCGGCGGGGCATCGGCGGGCGCGAGCGCGTCCAGCGCCGCACCCCACGGCTCGGGACGCATCACCATTCCCGGCCCGCCACCGTAGGGGGTGTCGTCGACTGTGCGGTGCACGTCGTGGGTCCAGGTCCGCAGGTCGTGCACGGCGATCTGGAGTACGCCGTTGGCACGGGCCCGCCCGATCAGCGACAGGTCCAGCGGGGCGAAGTATTCGGGAAAGATCGACACGACGTCGACGCGCATGCGGGGTGGCCCTTTAGAGATCGAGCAGACCGGCTGGCGGGTCGACGATGACGCGTCCACCGGCCAGGTCGACCTCCGGCACTATCGCCCGGACGAACGGGATCAGCGCGGTACGCCCCTCGGGACGCCGCAGCACCAGCAGGTCCGAGGACGGCGCGTGGTCGATGCGGACCACCTCGCCCAGCCGTTCGCCGGACGGGGTGACGGCGGCCAGCCCGACGAGCTGGTGGTCGTGGAACTCCTCCGGATCCTCCGGCGGGGCCACCTCGGAGCTGTCCACAACGAGCAGGGTGCCGCGCAGCGCCTCGGCACCGTCGCGGTCCAGGACACCGTCGAACGCGACGAGCATCCGACCCTGGTGCCAGCGCGCAGCCTCGATGGTCAACTTGGCCGGAACCCGGAACAACACCCCGGGCCCGTCCGCCGACTCGGGCGGCGGAACCGCCCCCGGCTCAGTGTTCATCACTGTGCCGGGGGCGAACCGTGCTTCGGGCTCGTCGGTCCGCACTTCCACGGTGACCTCACCGCGGACGCCGTGCGGCTTGCCGATCCTTCCGACGACGAGCTGCATCAGTACGAGTCGACGATGTCGACGCGTACCCCGCGCCCGCCGATGGAGCCGATCACCTGGCGCAGCGCCTTGGCGGTCCGACCGGACCGCCCGATCACAGTGCCGAGGTCCTCGGGGTGGACGCGGACTTCGAGCCGCTTGCCCCGACGGGAATCGACCATCCGCACCCGGACGTCATCCGGGTGCTCGACGATGCCCTTGACCAGGTGCTCCAACGCCGGACGCAGAGGCATGTCAGGCCTGCTCACCAGCGTCGGCGGCGGGGGCCTCGGCCGGAGCCTCGGCAGCCGGAGCCTCGGCAGCCGGAGCCTCGGCGGCGGGCGCCTCGGTCTTCGGAGCCTCGGCAGCCTTGGCGGCCTTCTTCGCCGGCTTGGCCGGGGTCTCCGGGGTCAGACCGGCAGCGGCCTTCGACTCGGCCTCGTACGCAGCCTTGCGGTCGGCCTTCTCGGGGGCGACAAGCAGCGGCGGCGGGGCCGGCAGGCCCTTGAACTTCTGCCAGTCACCGGTCAGCTCCAGCAGCCGCTGCACCGCCTCGCTCGGCTGGGCGCCGACGGACAGCCAGTACTGGACCCGCTCCGACTTGACCTCGATCACCGAAGGGTCTTCCTTCGGCTGGTACACACCGACGAACTCGATCGCACGACCGTCACGCTTGGTACGCGAGTCGGCGATGACGATGCGGTACTGCGGGTTGCGGATCTTGCCCATCCGCAGGAGCCGGATCTTTACGGCCACAGTTGTTTCGCTCCTGTTGCGATCTCACCGGCCCGTGCGGGCGGTGTGCATGGGTGAGCGCCGACCGGCACAGTGGGGTTGGGCCGGAGACAACTCGGTGGACTGGCGACGCGCCCGGGTTAGAGGGCGCCGGACGCGCGCCGGATACCAGCGACCTATTCTGCCAGATCCGTCGCCGATCGCTCACACCGGACCCGTACAGCGGGTCACCGGTGACCAGGAACACCGCCTCAGCGCACCGGCGGGCGGTCCCACCCCGGGGGCAGTTCATCCGGTACGTCCCATTCCGGCGAGGGCTGGTAGTCGCACCAGGTGCCGTCGAACGGGAATTTGCCGGCCTCGGCGAGCGCGATCACCCGTTCGCCCTCGGCGCGGACCGCCTTCTCGTCGGTCACCCAGTAGTCGTCGCCGAAGGCGAGCCGCTCGACGAACTCGCCCTCGTCCTTCCACTCCCAGCTGCGGTCCGCCCACACCACCACGTCGAGGTCCTGGTCCACCACGTCGACCCCGGCCACCGGGCCGTCGTCCCAGCGCACGCCGGGCTCCTCCAGATTGACGTACCAGTTGACGAACCGGCCGTGGGCGTCCCAGAACCACCAGACGGAGTGCGCCGCCCCGGTGGGCAGGAACTTCAACAGCGGCGGGCCGTTCCAGCGGCCGTGCGCCAGCCGGTACGTCGACGAGATCCACTCGGCGAACGGCACGGCCCGCATCCCCAGCCCGGCCTCGGTCACCTCGTGGGCCACCGGGGAGTCCCGGGCGATCCAGAGCAGCAGACCCCGCTCGTCGTCGCTTACCACCCGGCCCGGCCGGACCCATCCGATCCGGCCGTGGCGCACGTTCCGGTGCATGATCAGCCGACCCGGCGCGAAGCGCACGGCAAAACCTCCGGAGCTGTTAGCAGGGGGCCCTTCCTCTACCGCAGGCGTTAGTAGGGGGCCCTTCCTTACACCTCAGTAGGCTCGGGCGAGGATGGCGACCAGGTCCGGCTCGTCCTCCGAGTCCGGCACCGAGCCGTCGGCGCGTACCAGGCAGCGCACCGTGACGCCCTGGCCGTTGGCCTCCGCCTCACCTGCCACGCCGACCGCCGACCACGGCACCCGGGCCCAGCCGGTCGCGGCGGCCTCGATCGCCTCGGCGAGGGTGGCCACCTCCACCGTGCGGGAGTTCCGGTTGGCAAGCGCCTGGTCGTGCAGCGCCTGCTGGTCGGTCTCCAGCGCCGCCAGCACCGCGGCGACCACGTCGGCTACCGGCGTCGGGGACTTCGATCCGTCGGTACGGCGCACCACTACCGCGTTGCCCGCGGCCAGGTCACGGGGGCCGACCTCGACGCGTACCGGATAGCCCCGCAGCTCGGCGTCGACCGCCCGGCGGCCGAACGCGGTGTCGGTCCGGTCGTCGAGCGCGACTCGGACACCGGCGTCGCGCAGGGCGTCGCGCAGCTTGGCCGCCGCCTCGCCGACACCTTCGCCATCCTTGACGATCATGACGTACGCCTGGATCGGGGCCAGCCGCGGCGGCACCCGCAGACCGTTGTCGTCGCCGTGGGCCATGATCAGGCCACCGAGCATCCGCGTCGACGTGCCCCACGAGGTCGTCCAGGCGTGCTCCCGGCCACCTTCCTTGGCGGAGTAGCTGATGTCGAACGCCTTGGCGAAGTTCTGGCCCAGCTCGTGGCTGGTGCCCAACTGAAGCGCCTTGCCGTCGCCCATCATGCCTTCGCAGGTGTACGTCGCCGTCGCACCGGCAAACCGCTCCCGGGTGGTCTTCAGACCCACCACCACCGGGATGGCGAGCACGTTGACCATCAGGTCCTCGTACGCCTCGTGCAGGATCCGCCGCGCGTACGCCCGAGCGTCCTCGCGGGTGGCGTGGGCGGTGTGCCCCTCCTGCCACAGGAACTCGCTGGTACGCAGGAAGATCCGCGGGCGCAGCTCCCACCGGACCACGTTCGCCCACTGGTTGAGCAGCAGCGGCAGGTCCCGGTACGAGTCGATCCACTTGGCCATGAACTCGCCGATCACCGTCTCGCTGGTGGGGCGCACCACCACCGGCTCGGCGAGCTGCTTGCCGCCACCGTGGGTGACCACCGCCAACTCCGGCGAGAAGCCCTCGACGTGCTGTGCCTCACGCTTGAGGTAGCTCTCGGGGATGAAGAGAGGGAAGTACGCGTTCTCCGCCCCGGCCGCCTTGATTCGGGCGTCCATCTCGGCCTGCATCCGCTCCCAGATGGCGTAGCCGGCCGGTCGGATGACCATGGTCCCGCGGACCGGGCCGTTGTCGGCCAGCTTCGCCTTGGCGATCAGGTCCTGGTACCAGCGGGGGAAGTCCTCCGCACGGGGAGTGAGCACGCGTGCCATGACCGCACATCCTATGCGCCGCACGGTGAGCCACCGCGCCCGGGAGGCGCCACGCCACGCCGACCGGTGCTCCGCCAGCACCTTTGAACGGCAGCGCCGCTTCCATCTGCGCTTCGCTACAGCTGTGTCCGGCTACGGCGACGCTGGGCTGATGTGTTGGCGCGACCGTAGACTTCGATCATCATGACTGAATCGACGCATTCACCGCGCCAGCGGCTGCGGGACACGATCGTGGACGCGGCGCGGGCGCGGACCATCGCCTCCGGCTGGGATGCGGTACGGATGGGCGGGGTGGCCACCGCGGCCGGGGTGAGCCGGCAGACCGTCTACAACGAGTTCGGCAGCAAGGCCGGGCTGGCCGAGGCGCTCGCCCGACGTGAGGTAGACAGGTTCGTCGGCGACGTCCGGGCCGCACTCGTCGCGCACGGTGACGACGTTCGGGCCGGCGCGTACGCGGCGATCTCGCACACCCTCGCCACGGCTGCGGACAACCCACTGGTCAAGGCGATCCTGACCAGCTCCCGGGGAGGCTCGGACGAACTGCTGCCGTACCTCACCACCCGGGCCGAGGTGGTGCTCGGCGAGGCGTCCGGAGCGCTTATCGAGTGGGCCGACGGGCAACTGCCCGGGGCGGACCGGGCCGCGCTGACCTTCGCCGCCGACACGATCGTCCGGCTCGTGGTGAGCCACATCGTGCTCCCCGCCAACGCGATCGACCAGACCGCCACAGCCCTGACCAACCTGGCCGTACGCCTCTTCGCCGCCGCCGCCCGCCCCTACCCGTGACCCCGCAGCCCCGCCCCCCTCACCCCTGCCCCCGCCCGGTCAAGATCGCGCTCGATCCTGGATGTAGTGGCTTCGACGTCGTGCGATACCACTACATCCAGGATCATGCGTGATCTTGCGGCACGACAGACAACGCGTGGGCGCGTGGGGTCAGCGGATGACGCGACCGCGGAGGATCGTGCGGGACGGGGCACGGACGACGCGCAGGTCGCGGCGAGGATCCTCGGGGTAGACGGTCAGGTCGGCGAGGCCGCCTTCGACCAGCCCGGGGAAGCCGAGCCATTCCCGGGCGCCCCAGGAGGCGGCGGCGAGTACGTCAAGCGCCGGCATTCCGGCCTGCTCGTGCAGCAGCAACATCTCCTCGGCGGCGAGTCCGTGGTCGATGCCGCCGCCGGCGTCGGTACCGACGTAGATCGGCACGCCCGCCTCGTGGGCCGCCCGCACCACCTCGGGGAAGCGGTCGCGCAACGAGAGCATGTGATCGGCGTACTGGGGGAATTTGTCCCGCGCCTGGTCGGCGATGCCCCCGAAGGTGGCGATGTTGATCATCGTGGGCACGAGCGCGGTGCCTCTGCGGGCCATCTCGTCGATCAGGTCGAGGCTCAGCCCGGTGCCGTGCTCCACCGAGTCCACTCCGGCCCGCACCATGATCTCGACGGCGGATTCGGAGAAGGTGTGCACCGCGGCGCGTACCCCGGCGTCGTGGGCGGCCCGCACGGCGGCGGTGAGGGTGTCGGCGTCCCAGGCCGGCGCCAGGTCACCCACGCCCCGGTCGATCCAGTCGCCCACCAGTTTGACCCAGCCGTTGCCGGCCCGCGCCTGCTCGGCGACCGTCGCGGCCACGTCGGGCGCGCCGACCTCCACCCCGATGTCGCGCAGGTAGCGCTTCGGCGGCGCGACGTGCCGGCCGGCGCGGGCCAGTCGCGGCAGGTCCGGTTCGTCGCCCAACTCGGCGTACGGGTACGGCGAGCCCGCGTCGCGAATGGCCAGCACGCCGGCGTCCCGGTCGGTGCGGGCCAACGTGCGGGCCTGGTCGAGGGAGGTGATCGGGGTGCCGCCGCGCGCGATGCCGATGTGGCAGTGCGCGTCGACGAGGCCGGGGAGAACGAACCCACCGTCCACGACGGTCTCCGCGCCGGACACCGGGGTGAAGGTCACCTGGTCGTCGACCAGCCAGAGATCCCGGACCTCGTCGTCGGGGAGCAGCACACCGCGCACATGAAGAGCCATGGGCACAGTCCTACCCGATCAGCGCACATCGAGGGCGAGCAGGTCGTTCTTCCGGGCGGTCGACACCGCCGCCCGCCGTCACCGACAGGCTCAGCGGGGGCCCTTGTCGCCGCCGCCCTTGCCGAGCTTGTTGAAGTCGATCTTCGGAAGCTTGAAGCCGGGCGGGAGGCCCTGACCACCCGCGAGGTCGTTCGGGTCCATCCCCGGCGGGAGCTGCGGCATGCCGCCCGGGAAGCCACCCGGCATCCCTGCACCGGTACGCGGACGACCGCCGCCCTTGGTGCCCTTGCGCTTGTTCTTCGGCGACTTGGTGGCCTTGCGCCGGCCGGCGCCGGGCAGGCCCATCATGCCGCCCATCTGCTTCATCATCTTCTGCGCGTCGGCGAAGCGGTTGAGCAGCTGGTTGACGTCCATCACTGTGACGCCGGAGCCGTTGGCGATGCGCGCACGGCGGGACCCGTTGATGATCTTCGGGTTGGAGCGCTCGCCCGGGGTCATCGACCGGATGATCGCGGTGACCCGGTCGAAGTGGCTGTCGTCCAGCTCGGCCAGCTGGTCCTTCATCTGCCCCATGCCGGGCATCATGGCCAGCACGTTGGCGATCGGCCCCATCCGCCGTACGGCGATGAGCTGGTCGAGGAAGTCATCAAGGGTGAACTGCTCGCCGCCGACAAGCTTGGCGGTCATCTTCTCCTTCTGATCCGAGTCGAAGGCCTGCTCGGCCTGCTCGATCAGAGTGAGGACGTCGCCCATGCCGAGGATGCGGCTGGCCATCCGGTCGGGGTGGAAGACGTCGAAGTCCTCAAGCTTTTCACCAGTGGAGGCGAACAGGATCGGCTGCCCGGTCACCTCGCGCACGGACAGCGCGGCACCACCACGCGCGTCACCGTCGAGCTTGGACAGCACCACACCGGTGATGCCGACGCCGTCGCGGAACGCCTCGGCGGTGCGGACGGCGTCCTGACCGACCATCGCGTCGATGACGAAGATGACCTCGTCAGGCTGGACGGCGTCACGGATGTCGGCGGCCTGCTGCATCATCTCGGCGTCGATGCCGAGTCGACCGGCGGTGTCGACGATGACGATGTCGCGCGCCGCCCGCTTCGCGTGCTCGATCGACGCGCGGGCCACCTGCACCGGGTCGCCGGTGCCGTTGCCGGGCTCCGGGGCGTACACCTCGACGCCGGCCCGGCCACCGAGCACCTGGAGCTGCCCGACGGCGTTGGGGCGCTGGAGGTCGGCGGCGACCAGCAGCGGCTGGTGCCCCTGGCTCTTGAGCCAGCGGGCGAGCTTGCCGGCCAGTGTGGTCTTACCGGAACCCTGGAGACCGGCCAGCATGATCACGGTTGGCGGCTGCTTGGCGAACTGGAGCCGTCGCCCCTCGCCACCGAGCACGTTGATCAGCTCTTCGTTGACGATCTTGATGATCTGTTGGGCCGGGTTCAGCGCCTGGGAGACCTCTGAGCTGCGGGCACGCTCCTTGACGGCCGCGATGAAACCCTTGACCACCGGCAGCGCGACGTCCGCCTCCAGCAGCGCAAGGCGGATCTCGCGCGCGGTGGCGTCGATGTCGGCGTCGGTGAGCCGGCCCTTGCCGCGGAGCTTGGTGAAGATCCCGGACAGGCGGTCACTCAAGGTGTCAAACACGCGAACATCCCGTTTGTCAGTGTTCCGGCGGGCACAACCCGGCCGGCACTGCGGAGTCCGGCCACCGCTAGGGTAACCGGCCCACCGCACGGCCGCTGTCGCCCGGCCCGGCCTGCCTCGCCGGCCCCACGCGGGCGGGCCCTCGCCCACCCGCCTGCGCTCCCGACGGTGGTGGGTTGAGCGGCCACGGCCTGGGCCCGCCTCGGTGCTGGACTCCGTTGCGAGCGTGATGACGCAGAGGTATCAATATGACTGTGAGGTATCACGCTCACCACACGGCAGGACCGGGCGCGAGCACGGCAGCCAGGACCAGGCGGGAGCCACGGCAGCCAGGACCAGGCGGGAGCCACGGCAGCCAGGACCGGACGAGGGCTACACGGCGGCGAGGACCGCGGCTTCCAGGCGGGCCCGGGTGGCGTCGTCGGGCCAGCCGCCGACCAGGTAGAAGGCGTCGACCACGTCGCCGCCGAGCGTGGAGATGCGGGCGGCGCGGACCAGCGCGCCCGCCTCGTCGAGCGCGCAGGTGACCCGGTAGAGCAGCCCGGCGGCGTCGGCGGCGCGGAGTTCGAGCAGTACGGCGTCGGTGGCCGCCTCGCGGTGCCAGACGACCCGGGGATCCGCGCCACCACCCCGGGCTGCGAGCGCACGACCGCGTAGCCGCTGGGTGACCGACACGTCGCCGCCGACCGCCCGGCGCAGGTCGGCGCGCAGCGGTACCGGATCGGCCGGCAGGCCGTAGCGGGGTTGCACCCGGCACTCGACAAGGGCCCGGCCGTCGACCACGGAGGCGTCCGCGGAGATCACTTCCAGCCGGTGCAGGGCCAGGCACCCGGCCACCGTGGCGAGGAGGCCGCGCCGGTCGGCCGCGGCCACCGCCACCCGGTCGCCGGTCAGGTGGACGACCGGCAGCGGCCCGTCCAGCAGCGCCGGGTCCGGGGCCGGGGGTTCGGGGAGTACGCCGGTGTCCAGTGCGGTGCGGACGCGGGCGACCAACTCGGCGACGAGCCTGCCCTTCCAGTCCGACCAGGCGGCGGGGCCGGTGGCCGCCGCGTCCGCGCGGACCAGCGCGTGCAGCAGGTCGAGGGTGCCGGTGTCGCCAACCGCCTCGGCCACTGACCCGATGGTGACCGGGTCGGAGAGATCCCGGCGGGTGGCCACGTCGGGCAGCAGCAGGTGCAGCCGGACCAGCCGGCCGATCAGGTCGACCTCGGCTGCGGGCAGGCCGATCCTTGTCGCCACCGCCTCGGCGACCGGCACGCCGACGGTGCTGTGGTCGCCGGGGAGGCCCTTGCCGATGTCGTGCAGGAGCGCGCCGAGCAGCAGCAGGTCGGGGCGTTCCACGTCGCGGGCGTGGTGGCTGGCCTCGTGGGCGGTCTGCACGAGGTGCCGGTCGAGGGTGTAGCGGTGCACAGGGTTGTGCTGGGGCAGGCTGCGCAGCCTCGTCCACTCGGGCAGCCAGCCGTCGACAAGGCCGTACCTGTCGCAGGTTTCCCAGGCGGGCACGAGGCCGGGACCGGCGCCGAGGAGGGTGGTGAGCGCGGCCCGGGCCTCGGCCGGCCACGGCGCGGGCAGCGGCGGGCAGTACGCGGCCAGCCACTCGCAGGTGGCTCGGGCGATCGGCAGCCGGGTCGCGGCTGCCGCGGCTGCCACCCGCAGGGACAGGCTCGGGTCGGGGCGTGCGCCGATCGCCGTGCGGGCCAGCACCAGCTCGCCGTCGTGCTCGACCACGTCGCGGGCCACCGGGCGGCGGACGGGCCGACCGTTGCCGCCCCGGGCGCGGCCGGAGCGCAGCCGGTCGGCGGCGCGGAAGGCGTCGTCCAGGGCGTGGCTGACAGTGCGGGCGTCCCCGGCCACCCGGCGCAGGAGCGCGTCGCCGTCGTCGAGTGCGAGGAGCGCGGCGACGCCGTCGCGTTCCTGGGCGACCAGCCGGTCCACCCGGCGGCCGACCTGCTGGTGCAGGGCGTCCCGGGTGTCCAGCAGGCGCAGGTGGGCGGCGCGGACGGCGGGTCGCAGCGCGTCGGTGATGCCGGCGGCGGAGATCGCCCGCAGCAGCCCCACGTCGCGGAGCCCGCCGGCGGCCTCCTTGAGGTCACCTTCCAGCAGGAAGGCGAGTTCGCCGTGGGCCTGCCAGCGGGCGGTGGTGACCTCCCGCAGGCCGACCAGTTGGCGGACGGCGGTGCGCCGCCAGTGGTCGGCGGCGGTGCTGACAAGCGCGTCGGCCAGCGCCGGGTCCCCGGCCACCAGCCGGGCGTCGAGCAGCCCGAGGGCGACCTTGACGTCGTCCTGGGCCACCGAGAGAGCTTCGGAGACGGTCCGCACCGAGTGGTCCAGGCGCAGGCCGGCGTCCCAGATCGGGTACCAGACCGAGGCGGCCAGTTCGTCGGTGCCGGGCACGCCGGCGTGCAGCAGGACCAGGTCGAGATCGCCGTACGGGGCGCACTGCCGCCGGCCCAGCCCGCCCACAGCGATCAGCGCGACACCGTCCCGCGGAGGAAGTAGACCGCGCAGGAAGTCGTCGTACGCCGCTGCTCGCGCCTGGCGGGCGGGCTCGCCGATGCCCCCCAGTACGCCGACGACCTCGTTGATCAAGAGGTTCGCGCCACCGTCGGCCGCTGACGCGTTCCCCTTGATCAACGAGGTCATGTCTGTCGCTTCCGAATCAGAGAGCGTCGAGGCCGCGCTCGCCGGTACGCACCCGGACGACCTCCTCGACACCGGTGACCCAGACCTTGCCATCGCCGATCTTGCCCGTACGGGCCGCACCGACGATCGCGTCCACGATCTTTTCCACGTCGATCTCGTCGGTGAGCACCTCGACCCGGATCTTGGGCAGGAACTCGACCGTGTACTCGGCACCCCGGTAGACCTCGGTGTGCCCCTTCTGCCGTCCGTACCCCTGCACCTCGCTGACGGTCAACCCGGCCACCCCGAGGGCGTGCAGAGCTTCCTTCACCGCGTCCAGTTGGTACGGCTTGATGACCGCGGTCACCAGCTTCATGTCCAACCCCTCCATCCCAGGAACGTTAACCGGCGACCTTCTCGCTGACCGGCGCGGAGGAGTCCGCTTCCGGCGTGGCACCGCTCGTCGCGCCGCCACCAGGGGTGCCGATGCCGGCCATCGCGAACGCGCTGCCCGTACCGCCACCTGACGGGGACAGGTCGTAGCCGCTCTCGGCGTGCTCGGCGATGTCGATGCCGTCGACCTCAGCCTCACCCTTGACGCGGAAGCCGATCGTCTTCTCGATGGCGAAGGCCAGCACCCAGGCGATGGCGAACGACCAGACGGTGACGATCAGACCGGCGAGGGCCTGCCGCCCGAGCTGGGTCACGCCGCCGCCGTAGAACAGGCCGTCGGAGGCACCCACCACGTCGCTGATCGCGGCGTTGACGGAGTTGGTGGCGAACAGGCCCAGCCAGAGCGAGCCGATCCAGCCGCCGACGAAGTGCACGCCGACCACGTCGAGGGAGTCGTCGTAGCCGAGCTTGTACTTGAGGCTGATGGCCGCGGCGCACACCGCTCCGGCGACGAGGCCGAGCAGCACGGCCGCCCACGGTGCGATGAAGCCGCAGGCCGGGGTGATGGCGACCAGACCGGCAACAGCGCCGGAGGAGGCACCGACCATCGTCGGCTTGCGGTCCTTGATCCACTCGACCACGATCCAGCCGAGCACCGCCGCGGCAGTGGCGAGCTGGGTGTTGATGAAGGCGAGCGCGGCGACCGAGTCGACGGTCAGCTCCGAGCCGGCGTTGAACCCGAACCAACCGAACCACAGCAGACCGGCGCCGAGCGCGACCAGCGGGATGTTGTGCGGCTTCATGCCCTCCCGCGGCCAGCCCAGCCGCTTGCCGAGCACCAAGGCCACGGCCAGGGCTGCCGCACCGGCGTTGATGTGCACCGCGGTGCCACCGGCGAAGTCCAGCGCGTGGATGTCACCGCCGATGATGCCGCCGCCCCACACCCAGTGGGCGACGGGGAAGTAGACAAGGGTGGCCCAGCCGAAGGCGAACAGCAGCCAGCCGGCGAACTTGGCCCGGTCGGCGATGGCACCGCTGATCAGCGCGACGGTGATCACCGCGAAGACCATCTGGAAGGCCATGAACACGTAGAGCGGAACCCCGATGCCGCTGGGGTTCTCGGCCGTGGCACCCCACAGGTCGGTCTCGGCGAGGAAGGTCTTGGTGCCGAGGTACGCGCTCGGGTCGCCCCAGAATCCGTTCACGTCGGTCCCGAAGGCGACGCTGAAACCGTAGAACCACCACAGAATAGAGATGAGCCCGATGGCGGAGAAGCTCATCATCATCATGTTGAGTACGCCCTTGGCCCGGTTGAGGCCGCCGTAGAACAGCGCCAGTCCGGGGGTCATGAGCAGCACGAGCGCGGTCGAAACCAGCAGCCAAACGGTATTGGCGCCGTCGATCGTCGGTGCTTCAGGCACGCTGGCCTCCTAAAGGTGAAGTCCTCCTTCGCGGCTTTCCGGGGCAGCGTCGCCCGTAGGCCGGTTGCGCGGAAGCTTCGCGGCCGGCTGTTTCACGCAGGGTCTCGTGGTGGTTTCCGTTTCGTGACGGGTTGTTTCGTACGTGTCACGGAGTCTGCACAGTCGTCGGCATGGACGGTGGTGGATCATCCGGACGGCGGATGTCGATGGCCGACCGGCGACGCCCATCGACCGACGCGCCCGCCGAGACCGGCCGGGCATCGACCGGCCGGCGCTCAGCGGCTGACGGTCAGCGGAGCGCGTTCTCCAGGGCGTGCCGCTCGTAGTCGAGCAGCCGCAGGTCGCGCATCGGCCGGCGCAGGTGCCCCTTGTGCACGATCCGCACGAACGCCGGCTCACCGGCGGCGGCCATCCGGCGGATGCCCTCGACGTGGTCCACGATGCGCTTGCGGATGGTCCGGATCAGCCGGTGCCGGTCACGGGGGATCAGCCCGTACGCGTCGGCGAAGAGTCGCAGCCGGCGCGGACGGTCCGGACGCTTCCAGCCCAGCGTGATCGAGTCCCGGTCCGCGAAGATCGGAACCCAGGTCCACGCCGCGTACGCCACGTCGTAGATCCGGGCGCCGGGCGAGGCGAGGTCGAAATCGATGAGCCCGAGCGTGCCGTCCGGCCGCCAGATCACGTTGTGTGGCGCGGCGTCGTGGTGGCAGATCACCTCGGTGTCCGGTGGCGGAGGGCCGAACGAGCGCCAGACCGCGCCCGGTGGCGGGGTGAAGCCGTACTGCGCGTCGTGGAACATCCGCAGCATCGTGGCGACAGTGACAAGCGCCTCGTCGGTGACCCAGTGCGGGGCCAGCGGATACTCTCCGCACTCCCCCTCCAGGTACGACAGCACCTCACGGTTGCGTTCGTCCATGCCCAGGGCCCGGGGTGCGCCGGTGAACCCGACGTACTCCAGGTGCCGCAGCAGGGCGTGCACGGACGGGGTCCACGGCCCGGCGTTGCGGCGGACCGTGTCCCCGACGCGGACGACGGTGCTCACGTTGCCGCCGTGCAGCGGGATCTCCTGCGAAGTCACGTACGGTCTCCCGAGGCGCTGCGAGGGGTGGCCGGGGTCACGCCAGCCCGCGTACGCGCGATCGTCAGTGGTCACCCGAGACTACGCGTCCCGTCCGGCCGGCTCGGTCCCCAGCAACGCGTCGACGAACTGCGCCGGGTCGAACAGGGCGAGATCGTCCTTGCCTTCGCCGAGCCCGACGAGCTTCACGGGGATGCCGAGCTTGCGCTGCACGGCGATCACGATGCCGCCCTTCGCGGTGCCGTCGAGCTTTGTCAGCACGACGCCTGTCACGTTCACCACCTCGGTGAAGACGCGTGCCTGTTCCAGGCCGTTCTGGCCGGTCGTGGCGTCCAGGATGAGCAGTGTCTCGTCGATCGGGCCCTGCTTCTCGACCACCCGCTTGACCTTGCCCAGCTCGTCCATCAGGCCGATCTTGTTCTGGAGGCGGCCGGCGGTGTCGATGAGCACGGTGTCCACGCCGGTGTCGATGCCGCGCCGGACGGCGTCGAAGGCGACGCTTGC
This sequence comes from Micromonospora sp. DT68, assembly GCF_049847245.1. Classification (NCBI taxonomy): domain Bacteria; kingdom Bacillati; phylum Actinomycetota; class Actinomycetes; order Micromonosporales; family Micromonosporaceae; genus Micromonospora; species Micromonospora sp. DT68. The sequence continues at coordinate 67,447 of NZ_JBNCNZ010000018.1, read as the reverse complement.
CGGGTCGGCGGCCTCCGGGCCGCGGACGGTCTCCGCGCCGACACGCTCGCCCCAGGTCTGCAACTGGTCGGCAGCGGCGGCCCGGAAGGTGTCGGCGGCGCCGAGCAGCACGGTACGGCCGTCGGCGACGAGCACCCGGGCGATCTTGCCGCAGGTGGTGGTCTTACCGGCGCCGTTGACGCCGACCACCAGCACGACCGCCGGCACGCCGTCCTTGGGGGCGGTACGCAGCGACCGGTCCATGCTCGGGTCGAGGGCGTTCACCAGCTCGGCGGCGAGCAGCGCGCGCAGCTCACCGGCCGAGCGGGTGCCCAGCACGCGGGTGCGCTCGCGCAGCCTGTCGACGATGTCGCGGGTCGCGTCGACGCCGACGTCGGCGGTGATCAGGCTGTCCTCGATCTCCTCCCAGACGTCCTCGTCGAGGTGGTCGCGGGCGAGCAGGCCGAGCAGGCCCTTGCCGAAGACGTTCTGCGAGCGGGACAGCCGGGAGCGGAGCCGGACCAGCCGCCCGGCTGTCGGCTCGGGCACCTCGACGGTGGGCGCGGGCGCCTCGATCACCGGCGGTGGCTCGACCAGGACGCCGGTGGACAGATCGGACTCCGGTGCCTCGACCGGCGGGCCGGCGAGATCCTCCTCGGCGCGTGTGTCGACCTCGGTGCGCGGCAGCGGTGGCTCGGGCCTCCGGCGCAACCGGGGCACGACCAGCCCGACTGTGCCGGCGATCAGCACACCGAGCAGGACCAGAGCGAGGACGAGATATTCGGCCATGCCGGAATCCTGTCAGATGCCGGCGGCGGCGTCCCAGCCACCGCACCCGGCTGCTTTCACGAACCGGCGGTAGGCTCGGCCGCATGCCCGCCGCACACCTCCTGATCGGCCCTCTGCTGCGGCGCGTGGTGGACACCCGGGCGACGGTCTGGGTGGAGACGGCGGCGCCCGCCGTGGTCACCGTCCGCGCCGCAGACGGCGCCACCGGCTCCGCACCCACCTTCTCGGCGTACGACCACCACTACGCGCTCGTGGTGGTGGAGGGTCTCACCCCGGACAGCACGACGACGTACGAGGTGCTTGTCGACGGCGAGGTGGTCTGGCCGGTGCCGAGCAGCGGCTTCCCGCCGAGCGTGATCCGCACCCGGGCGGCCGACGACCGGGACCAGCCCGTCAACCTGATCTTCGGCTCGTGTCGGGAGACCACCCAGCACTCCACCACCCGCAAACTGCCGCCGGACGCTCTTGACGCGTACGCCCGGCGGTTGATGGCCGACCCGGAGTCGAATTCGCTGCCGGACCTGCTGGTGCTGCTCGGCGACCAGGTCTACGCCGATGTGACGTCGCCGACTGTGCGCCGGCTGCTGCGCCGTCGCCGGCGTCGTCCGAAGGGCGCTCCGGCCGACCAGGTGGTGAGCTTCGACGAGTACACGAAGCTCTACCTGGAGTCCTGGCGCGATCCGGAGATCCGCTGGCTGCTGTCCACCGTGCCGAGCGTGATGATCTTCGACGATCACGAGATCATCGACGACTGGAACACGTCCGCGTCGTGGCGGGCGGACGTGCGCGAGCAGCCGTGGTGGGCCGAGCGGATCGGCAGCGGGCTCGCCTCCTACTGGGTCTACCAGCACCTGGGCAACCTCTCCCCCGACGAGATCGCCGCCGACCCGGTCTTCGCCAAGGTCGCGGCCGCCGAGGACGCCACCGGTGTGCTCCGTGAGTTCGGTGCCCGGGTCGACAAGGAATCCGACGTGGCGCACGACACCGAGCGCTGGCGCGCGGTGCAGTACCAGTGGAGCTACGCGCTCGACCTGGGCCGGACCCGGCTGGTCATGCTGGACAACCGGTGCAGTCGGGTGCTTGAGCCGGGCAAGCGGGCGATGCTGCCGCCCGGTGAGTGGGCGTGGTTCCTCGACCAGGCGCACGGCGTCTACGACCACCTGGTGGTCGGCAGTTCGCTGCCGTGGCTGCTGCCGCAGGGCATCCACCACATCGAGGCGTGGAACGAGAAGCTTGCCGACTCGCGCCGGCCGTGGGTGGCACGCGGAGCGGAGAAGCTGCGCCGGGCGCTCGACCTGGAGCACTGGGCGGCCTTCCGCCGCTCCTTCGAGGCGCTCGCGGAGACGTTCGCCCGGATCGGCACCGGCACGCCGAGGAAGTCCGGAGCGCGGGTCGGCGCCGGCCCGGCGTACGCCCCACCGGCGTCGATAAGCGTGCTGTCCGGGGACGTGCACCATTCGTACGTGGCGCGGGCGCGGTTCGCCGACCCGGCGGTGATCACTCCGGTGCATCAGCTCACCTGCTCGCCCATCCACAACCAGGTGCCCGCCGGGATCCGCCCGTTGATGCGTCTGGGCTGGTCGTCCGGCCCGGCGGGGGCGACCCGGGCGCTGGCCCGCTCGGCTGGCGTCCGTCGTCCGGGCGTGCGCTGGCGCAAGCTGGCCGGGCCGTACTTCGGCAACGCCGTCGGCACCCTGACCCATCAGGGTCGCCGGGCCGACGTCGTCATCGAGGGCACCACTGGCGAGGGGCACCTGCGTCGGGTGATGAACCGGCGGCTCTCCGGCGACGGCTGATCAGGCCCCGCCGTAGTCTCTAGCCCGTGGACGAGCACCTTCCGGAGCCGATCCGGGCAGTCGAGCACGAGTTGACAGCCCTGCTGCGTCGAGGTCGGGCGGTCTCCTGGGAGATCGCCCGGGAGGTGCACCCGAACCTCGAACCGAACACGTACGGGCTGCTGCTCTGGCTGCGGCGCAGTGGCTCGATCCGGTTGACCGAGCTGGCGGCGCGACTCGGTGTGGGAAAGGGCACGCTGAGTCGGCAGATCAACGGGCTGGAGGCGCTGGGTCTGGTCCACCGCGACCCCGACCCGAGTGATCGGCGGGCCGCGCAGATCAGGTTCACGGAGGAGGGTCGGCGCCGGTTCGACGCCGCCCGGGCGGCCCGCGTGGGCGAGTTCCTGCGCACCCTTGACGACTGGCCGGCCCGGGACGTCGAGGAGTTCGCCCGCCTTCTCGGCAAGTTCAACGACTCCTGGCAATGACCTCCGCGGGTGGAGGAATGACGCTCACGCCTGACAAGTTGTTGCTTGAGGCAACCATGACATCGGGTTGCTTCAGGCAACCCTCCGAGGCGGGCGAGCCCCGGTGACCCCCACTCCGCATGGAGGCAACAACGATGAGCCAGGCGACAGCGCCGACAGCGGCGCCCGGCGTCGTGGACATGACCCACCGGCAGATCCTGGAGGCTCTCTCCGGCCTGCTGCTGGGCATGTTCGTCGCGATTCTCTCCTCAACTGTGGTGTCGAACGCACTGCCGCGGATCATCACCGAACTGCGCGGCGGCCAGTCCGCGTACACCTGGGTGGTCACCTCTGCCCTCCTCGCGACCACCGCAACAACCCCTATTTGGGGCAAACTTGCCGATCTGGTCAGCAAGAAGACACTCGTCCAGTTGTCGCTGGTGATCTACGTACTCGGCTCCGTGCTGGCCGGGGCGGCGCAGGGCACCGGCGAGCTGATCGCGTGCCGGGTGCTGCAGGGCATCGGCGCGGGCGGTCTCACCGCACTGGCCCAGGTGATCATGGCCACCATGATCGCGCCGCGTGAGCGTGGTCGCTACAGCGGCTACCTCGGTGCGGTGATGGCGGTCGGCACCATCGGCGGCCCGCTCATCGGTGGCGTGATCGTCGACACCTCGTGGCTCGGCTGGCGCTGGTGCTTCTACGTCGGCGTGCCGTTCGCCATCGCCGCGCTCGTCGTCCTCCAGAAGACGCTGCGCCTGCCGGTGGTCAAGCGCAAGGCCCAGATCGACTGGTGGGGCGCCACGCTCATCACGGCGGCCGTCTCGGTGCTGCTGATCTGGGTCTCGCTCGCCGGCAACCAGTTCGCCTGGGCCTCCGGGCAGAGCGTCGTCATGGTGCTCGGCGCCCTGGTGCTCGCCGCGCTGGCGATCCGGGTGGAGACCCGGGCCGCCGAGCCGATGATCCCGCCACGGCTGTTCCGCAACCGCACCATCGTTCTCGCCGTCGTCGCCAGCATCGCGGTCGGCGTGGGCATGTTCGGCGCCTCGGTCTTCCTCGGCCAGTACTTCCAGATCAGCCGCGGACAGAGCCCGACCATGTCCGGCCTCATGACCCTGCCCATGATCCTCGGCCTGCTTGTCTCCTCGACGCTGAGCGGCCGGATCATCACCCGCACCGGGCGCTGGAAGCGGTTCCTGGTGCTCGGCACGGCACTGCTCACCGCCGGTTTCGCGCTGATGGGCACCCTGCGGGCCGACACCAGCTTCACCCTGCTCTCCGTCTACATGGCGTTGATCGGCATCGGACTGGGCATGACCATGCAGAACCTGGTCCTCGCCGTGCAGAACACCGTCGACCCGCGCGAACTCGGCGCGGCCAGCTCGGTGGTGGCGTTCTTCCGCAGCCTCGGCGGCGCGATCGGCGTCTCCGCGCTCGGCGCGGTGCTCGCCCACAAGGTCAAGGACTACACGGCAGCCGGCCTGTCGCAGCTCGGCATCCCCGCGTCCAGCTCCGGCAGCGGCGGGAGCCTGCCCGACGTGCACGCCCTGCCCGGCCCGATCCGGCTCGTGGTGGAGAGCGCGTACGGCCACGGAGCCGGCGACATCTTCCTGGCCGCCGCCCCCTTCGCGCTCATCGCGCTGATCGCGGTGACCTTCATCAAGGAGGTGCCGCTGCGGCAGCACAACAGCTCACCGACGACAGGCGACGTGGAGCGGGAGCCGACTGTGGAGGTGGCGGCATGAGCGTGGGAGCACCGGACCGCGAGGAGTTCGGCCCTCGGACCCGTCCGCTGCCGTTCGAGCGGGGCACGGACGGGCCCCGGGTCGTCCTGGTCGGCGTGGACGGCACCCGCACCTCCGAGCGGGCCGGCGCGTACGCCGCCGGCCTGGCCCGCCGGCAGGGCGCTGCCCTCGTGGTGGTCTTCGTGAGCTCGCCCAGCGGGTTGACAGCCCTGGTGCCCGGAATGGACGCCGCCGCGGTCCAGCGCACCCACGACGAGCTGGCCGACGAGTTGCGCCGCGAGTGCCGGCGCGGAGCCGAGGAGTGGAAGCTCCCGGTGACCTTCCTGTGCCGGCGCGGCGACGCGTACGCCGAGCTGTGCGCGGCGGCCGACGAGTGCCAGGCCGACATGGTCGTGGTGGGCGCCTCCGAGCAGGCCGGTCACCGGCTTGTCGGCTCGGTCGCGACCCGCCTGGTCCGCACCGGCCGCTGGCCCGTCGTCGTGGTGCCCTGAAAACCCGTCGCGGCTGTCGGCCGTACTAGGCAGGATGCCGCGCATGACCTGGACCGCACCGGAGATCACCCGGACCCCCGAACCGTACGTCGGCGACGAGCGCACCATGCTCGAAGGCTGGCTCGACTACCACCGGCAGACGCTGCTGCTCAAGTGCGCCGGGCTGACCGAGGAGCAGTTGCGCACGCCCAGCGTGGAACCGTCCACGCTGACCCTGCTCGGCCTGGTCCGGCACCTGGCCGAGGTGGAGGCCTGGTGGTTCCGGGAGAGCTTCGCCGGGCAGCAGGTCGACTACCCGTACTTCACTCAGGAGAATCCGGACGCCGATCACGACGTCAGCGCCGCCGACGCCGAAGCGGACTTCGCGATCTTCCAACGCGAGGTGGCGCTTGCCCGGGAGGCGACCGCCGGTCGTTCCCTCGACGAGACCTTCGTCGAGATCGGCTCCAAGAAGCGCACCTTCAACCTGCGCTGGGTCTACGTGCACATGATCGAGGAGTACGCCCGGCACAACGGGCACGCCGACCTGATCCGGGAAAGGATCGACGGCGCCACCGGCGACTGACAGGCGCTCAGTAGTCCAGGGCCGCCCGCAGGTAGCGCAGGTCGGCGTGACCGCCCCAGCGGTGCGCCGACAGGCCGGCCGCGCGGGCGCCCCGGATCGCCCAGTCCTCGTCGTCGACGAACAGGACCCGGGCCGGCGGGGTCCGGACGGCCACGCACGCCGCCTGGAAATACTCCGGCGCGGGCTTGTGCACGCCGAGCGTCGAGGAGTTGACCACCACGTCCACCTCGTCGGCGAGGTCGAGCGCGGCGAGGTCGGCGTCGAGCAGGTCGGTGGCGTTCGTGGCCAGACCGACCCGGATCCCTGCGGCGCGCACCTCCCGGACGAAGTCGAGCACCTCGGTGTCCACCTCACCCCGGTAGCGCTGCCACTGCTCCACTGCCGCGCGAGCCCGGTCGGGGCCACCGGCCGGCTCGGTGAGCGCGTCGGCCACGCTGCTCATCCAGTCGGCGTGGCTGACCTGCCCGGTGAGCACCGGCTGGAGCCGACCCCACTGCATCGCGATCTCGCTGAGCACACCGTCGGCAAGGCCGTACTCCCGTTCCACCCCGGCGGCGACCGCCGGATCCCACCGGCGCAGCACGCCATCCAGATCCAGCAGGAGCGCCGTCGCGCGTTCCCGAGCCACTACCCGTTCTCCTCGCCGCGGCTGTGCCGCTGGTCGTCCTCGTCGGCCCGGTTGAGCCGTTGACTGATCACCTGGGTGACCCCGCTGCGCATGGTCACGCCGTAGAGCGCGTCGGCGATCTCCATGGTCCGCTTCTGGTGTGTGATGACGATGAGCTGGCTCTTCTCCCGCAACTGTGCCAGCAACGTGATCAACCGGCCCAGGTTGACGTCGTCCAGGGCCGCCTCCACCTCGTCCATGATGTAGAACGGGCTGGGCCGGGCGCGGAAGATCGCCACCAGCATGGCCACCGCTGTCAGCGACCGCTCGCCACCGGAGAGCAGGGACAACCGCTTGATCTTCTTGCCCGGCGGGCGGGCCTCCACCTCGACACCTGTGGTGAGCAGGTCGTCGGGGTCGGTGAGGATCAACCGACCCTCGCCGCCGGGAAAGAGCACTGTGAACACCTGCTCGAACTCCCGCGCCGTGTCGGCGAACGCGCTGGCGAAGACCTCAAGGATCCGCTCGTCCACGTCCTTGACCACCGTGAGCAGATCCCGCCGGGTGGCCTTGAGGTCCTCCAACTGCTCGGAGAGGAACTTGAAGCGCTCCTCAAGCGCGGCGAACTCCTCAAGGGCCAGCGGGTTGACCTTGCCCAGCAGGGCCAGCTCCCGTTCGGCCTTGGCGGCCCGCTTCTCCTGCACCGGCCTCTCGTAGCGGACCGGCTCGGGCACCGGCAGGCCGTCGCGTTCGGCTGTCGCGACGTCGACAGGGGTCGGTGGGACGGGCTGGGTCGGCCCGTACTCGGCGACGAGGGTCTCCACGTCCAGCCCGAAATCCTCGGCCGCCTTCGCCTCCAACTGCTCGATGCGCAGCCGCTGTTCGGCGCGGGCCACCTCGTCGCGGTGCACCTGGCTGGTCAGCCGCTCCAGCTCCGCGCCGAGTCGCTTGGCTGCCCCGCGTACCTCCTGGAGTTCCGCCTCGCGGGCGGCCCGTTCCCGCGCCACCTCGTCGCGGTGCTCCTCGGCCGTAGCGATCGAGGTGGTGAGCCGGGTGAGCGCCTCCCGGGCGCCACCGGCGACGGCGCGGGCGATGCCCGCGCCCCGGGTGCGCGCGGCCCGCCGGGCTGCGGCGCGCTCCCGGGCGGCGCGCTCCGCGGTGGCCTGCCGGGCCAGCGAGTCGGCCCGGCCGGCGATCGAGGAGACCCGCTCCTCGGCGGTACGCACCGCGAGCCGGACCTCCATTTCGTTCTGCCGGGCCTGCGGCACCATGGCGGCGAGCTGGTCCCGCTCCTCGGTGGAGGGCTCGGCGTCGACGGGCGTCTCCTCGGCCAGGCGCAGCCGCTCCTCCAGCTCGGCGAGCGCTTCGAGGTCCCGCTGTCGGGCCGCCTCGGCGCGGGCCCGGGACTCGCCCAACCGGTCGGTCTCCGCCTTCGCCGAGCGGGCCGCCGCGCCCAGCTCGGCCAGCCGGCGGGCGGCGGCGTTGCGGTGGCTCTCCGCCTCGCGCTTCTCGGCGGCTGCGTGCTGCACTGCCTCCTTGGCGGCGGTCACCTCGGCGCGCGCCTCGACGAGTTGCTCGCGCAGCTCGGCACCGGAGCGTTCGGCGGCGAGCCGGTTGGTACGCGCCTCCTCGACGGCCGCCTGCACCTCGATGTAGCTCGGCGCCTTGGCCGACCCACCGGCCGCCGCGTACGCCCCGACCACGTCGCCGTCGGGGGTGACCGCGCGCAGCTCGGGGTTGCCGGCGACCAGCTCGGCAGCGGCGGCGAGGTCGTCGACGAGCGCCACGTCGCGCAGCGCCCGGTGCACAGCGGGGCGCAGCTCGGCCGCGCACTCGACGAGGTCGGGCGCCCAGCGGGCACCGTCGGGCAGCTTCGGGCGCAGCGCGTCGGCGGAGCCGGTCATGCCGGGCCCCGCCGGGCTGCCGACGAGCAGGCCTGCCCGCCCGGCGTCGGAGATCTTCAGCAGGCGCATCGCCTCGACGGCCTCGTCCACACCGCTGATGGCGACCGCGTCGGCGAGCCCGCCGAGCGCTGCGGCAAGCGCGGCCTCGTGCCCCGGAGCGACGGTGAGCAGCCCGGCGAGGCTGCCGAGCAGGCCCGGTACGTCCCCGGCGCGGGCCAGCAGCGCGCCGGCGCCGTCCTTGCGCCGCAGACCGAGTGCCAGCGCCTCCTCCCGGGCCTTCCAGGTGGCGGCGTCCTTCTCGGCGGCCCGCTCGGCGTCGGCGAGCGACCGGACGCCTGCCTGCGCCCGCTCCTGCACCGCGACGGCCTCGGCGTGCCGGGCGTCCAGGTCGGCGTTGTCCCGGTCCGCCTCGGTGGACTGCGCGGCCACCGCGTCCAGGTCGGCCTGTGCCTTCTCGGCGCGGCCCAGCGCGTCGGCGTGCGCCACGGCGAGCCGTTCGATCTCCTCACCGGCGCTCGTGGTGCGGGCACGGGCCGAGTTGACCTGGCCGGTGAGCCGGGCCATGCCCTCGCGCCGGTCGGCGATGGCCTTGGCGGCGGCGACAAGCTCCCGCTCGGCGGCGGCGAGCTGCCGTTCCAGCTCCTGACGGTGCTCGACGGCCTCGGCCAGCCGGATCTGGTCGTCGGTAAGTGCCGCGCGCAGCTCCTCCTCCTGCTCGCGGACCCGCTCCGACTCGGCCTCCAGCTGGTCCGGGTCCCGGCCGGGGCGCTCGTCGTCGCCGGTGGCGCTGAGGTGCCGCAGCCGCTCCCGGGCCAGCTGTTCGATCGAGCGGAAGCGTTCCTGGAGGGCGGACAGCTTGTACCAGGTGTCCTGGGCGGCGGCGAGCAGCGGAGCGTCCTCGGCCAGCGCCGCCTCCAACTCGCCGAGCCGGCCCTGCACCTCGGTGTGCTCGCCCTCGATCTGCTCGCGCCGCTCCCGCAGCGCGGTCTCGTCGGCGATCTCCCGGTCGAGGGTGGTCCGCAGGGTGGCGAGGTCGTCGGCGAGCAGCCGGAGCCGGGCGTCGCGCAGGTTGGCCTGGATGGCGGCGGCACGGCGGGCCACCTCCGCCTGGCGGCCCAGCGGCTTGAGCTGGCGGCGCAGCTCGGCGGTCAGGTCGGTCAGGCGGTTGAGGTTGACCTGCATGGCGTCGAGCTTGCGCAGCGCCTTTTCCTTGCGCTTGCGGTGCTTGAGGACGCCTGCCGCCTCCTCGATGAACGCGCGGCGGTCCTCCGGCTTGGCGTGCAGCATGCCGTCGAGCCGGCCCTGGCCGACGATGATGTGCATCTCCCGGCCGATGCCGGAGTCCGACAGCAGTTCCTGGATGTCGAGCAGCCGGCAGGAGTTGCCGTTGATCTCGTACTCGCTCTCGCCGGAGCGGAACATCCGGCGGGTGATCGAGACCTCGGTGTACTCGATTGGCAGCGCGCCGTCGGTGTTGTCGATGGTGAGGGTGACCTCGGCGCGGCCCAGCGGCGCGCGACCGGCGGTGCCGGCGAAGATCACGTCCTCCATCTTGCCGCCGCGCAGCGCCTTGGCGCCCTGCTCGCCGAGCACCCAGGCGATGGCGTCCACGACGTTGGACTTGCCGGAGCCGTTGGGGCCCACCACGCAGGTGATCCCGGGCTCCAGCTTCAACGTCGTGGCGGAGGCGAAGGACTTGAAGCCCCGCACCGTCAGACTCTTGAGATACACCTTCTCGATCCTCGTCCGGTGGCCGCCGTACCGTCGCCGGCTGCGGGGACCTGGGTGAACCCGCAGACTAACCCGATGGCGGGAGCCGTTCGGCACGCGACCCGCCCCGGGTCGTGCCGGCAGTGGGCCGGACCGCCTCTGCGGCTGTGACCGGAAAGACAAAGCGCATTCATGATCAGCCCGCTGGTACGCGTATTTCCGGAAACCGACCGGGTGGATGACGCGGCACCGAATACAAGATCACGAATCATCGGCAGTGGAAAAGGGGCCGGACAGCGTTGCGCGCCGGCACGGAGGTGTCGGCGCGCATTTTTGCGGTGGTGCGATTCAGTTTTCCGACCCGGAGATCAGGTCAGCGCCGGCTCGGCGAGACGAAGCAGATCGTCCGCTTCCGCCGCTGCCGCCGCGAGCCGATCATTGTCGGCACGCAGACGCGTGATCTCGAACTCCAGTGCCTGAACCCTGGCACGCAGTCGGGTGACCTCGTCGAGCAGACGCCGGTCGGGCGCTGCACCTACGTGGCCGTAGAGGGCCTTCGCCATGCTGACTCCTTGATATGCGCTGCCGGAAAGGCCGGCCAACGCGCGCCCATTTGTACGCGGCTGCCATTCCAGGTGTATCTGGGCATGACCGGGCGCGACTGGCGACACCTATATATTGAGCCGCTAACCCCTCGTTCGTCAAGTTCTCGCAGGCCGTAGATCATCTCCACGTCGACCTGTCCACTTGTCGGGGGGGCTGCCACAAGGCACGGACACGCTCTGTCCGGACACCTTTACTGTACGCCCGGATTCCCGGAAGTCCGCCCCTCGGCGTCCGACTTCCCCTTAACTCTTCCTTAGCCACGTTGCCGCAGCTCGTTGGCGAGTCGTAGCGTCACCCCGGCCAACAACCGACCCCGTGGAGGCATGGCGTGCACGGCTGGACCGACCCGATGGACCCGAACGGCGCACCCCGGCGCGCCGAGCGGCCGACCGACGAGCCGGACTGGCTGAGAGATCGCCCGGAGCCCCGCTCGGCCTACCTCTTCGGCGACGACCCCGACCAACCCGGCGACGATTGGCACCACGCGGAGCCCACCGCCCGGTGGCAGCCGGCGCCCATGGAGGAGCCCACCGCCGCGGAGGCCACCGGCGGCTGGGCGGCACCGACGAGCGCCGTGCCCATTGACGCGGAGACAAGCGGCGATTGGCGGACCGGCACCGGCGACGAGGGCCGGGCCGGCGAGGGCCGACACCGCTCGCCCCGGCGCTGGCGTCGCCCGCTGCTGATCGGCGGCGCCGCCGCGGCCGCCACCCTCGTGGTGAGCTTCGGTGTGGGCGCGCTCGCCCTGCCCGGCGGGGACGGGTCGACAGTTGAGCCGACCGCTGTCGACGACACCGTCGCCGCCGCGCCCGCCGAGCAGGCCGAGGAACTGGCCGGCGACACCCTTGTCGCCCCCTCCCCCACCGCCACGCCCAGCACGGCACAGCCGGCCCCGACGCCGAGCAAGGTCGTCAAGCCCACCCCGGCGCCGTCGCGCTCCACCGCCGCGTCACGGCGTACCGCCCCGCGCAGCACCGCGCCGAGCAGCACCGGCGGCTCGGGCGGCGCCTCCGGCACGGTGAGCGCCCAGGCTCGCGAGGTGGTGGACCTGGTGAACGCCGAGCGGGCCAAGGCCGGCTGCAACGCGCTGAGCATCGACGACAAGCTGATGACCGCCGCGCAGCGGCACAGCCAGGACCAGGCCGACCACAAGAACATGTCGCACACCGGCAGCGACGGCAGCAACCCCGGCGTCCGGCTGGACCGGGTCGGCTACGCCTGGCGCACCTACGGCGAGAACGTGGCCTGGAACCAGCAGTCGCCGGCCAGCGTGATGAGCGCGTGGATGAAGAGCACCGGCCACCGGAAGAACATCCTGAACTGCGCGTTCACCGAAATCGGCGTCGGCATCGCCAGCAGCAACGGCCCGTACTGGACGCAGGTCTTCGCGGCGCCGCGCTGACCGCGCGTCGTCCGCGCCCCCGCGCTCGTTTGACCCGGTGAGGTACGTCGGGCCGGAGCGCGGGGCGGCGTACCGGCCGGCGGCGACGGGCCGCCCAGGACCCGGGAGCTGCCGATGCGGATCCGGCCGCGGCGACGAACCGCCGTACGCCCGCTGCGTCGGATCGTGTCGGCAGGCGTCGCGCTCGTCCTGGTGCTACCCGTGTACGGCTGCCGGGCCGAGCTGACCCCGCCCGGTGCACCAACCCCGTGGCCGGCCGGGCAGGCCCGCCACTGGCAGTGGCAGTGGCAGCTCAGCGGCCCGCTCGACCCGACAGTGGAAGCGGACGTCTTCCTGCTCGACCCCGTGGCCACCACCGCCGCGCAGACCGCCGAGCTGCGCTCGCGCGACCGCCGGTTGATCTGCCAGGTGTACGTCGGCTCGGTGCGTTCGACCGACCCGGACGCCAGCCGGTTTCCCGCCGCCGTACAGGGCTCGGCCGCACGCCGACCTGACAGCCGGTGGCTGGACGTACGGGGATGGGACGCTCTGGAGCCGGTGCTTGCCGACCGGTTCCGGCTCTGCCGGGGCAAGGGCTTCGGCGCTGTGGCGTTCGCCGACGCCGACGGGTACGAGCACCGCACCGGCTTTCCCCTCGGCTTCGACGACCAACTGCTGTTCAACCGTCGGCTGGCGCAGCTGGCCCGGTCGCTTGACCTCTCACCCGGGCTGACCAACGCAGTGCCGCAGCTCGCGGCGCTTGCCCCCGACTTCGACTTCGTCGTGAACGAGGAGTGCGTCCGGCTGGACCAGTGCGCCAAGCTGCTGCCGTTCGCCGACGCGGGTAAGCCTGTCTTCCACGTCGAATACACGGGCTCGACCGACGACTTCTGCGTCACCACTGTCGGCTACGGCTTCGCGTCGATCCGCAAGGAACGGACGTTGAACGCCTGGCGGGAGGCGTGCGCGCTGCCCTGACACGGTCGGCCGGGCCACAGTCGTGGCCCGGCCTACTCGCGCCTGGGTCAGGGCACCGCCACCAGCTCCGGCGCGGCTGCCGGCGGATCGGCCGGGGCCGGCTTCGGACGCGGGCGCCGGAAGCGCGGCGCCCACCAGTTGGCGTCGCCGAGCATGGTCATCAGCGCCGGCAGCACCACGGCACGGATGATCGTGGCGTCCAGGAGGATCGCCGCCGCCAGGCCGATGCCGAGCTGCTTCATGTCGATGGTGCTCAACGTGGCGAAGATCGAGAACACGCCGACCATCACGATGGCCGCGCTTGTCACCACCCCCGCCGACGAGGTGATGCCGTACGAGACCGCATCCCTTGTGGACATGCCGGCCAGGACCCCCTCACGGATCCGGCTGACCACGAACACGTGGTAGTCCATCGAGAGGCCGAAGAGCACCACGAAGAGGAACAGCGGCAGCCAGGACACGATCGCGCCCATCGACGTGAAACCGAGCAGCCCCTCGGCCCACTCACCCTGGAACACCAGCACGACAAGCCCGTACGCGGCACCGGCGGAGAGCAGGTTCAGCAGGATCGAGCTTGCCGCCACCACCACCGACCGGAAGGTGAACACCATGACGAGGAAGGTGAGCACCAGCACGAACCCGATCACCAGCGGCAGCTTGCTCTTGATGTGCTGCGCGTAGTCCTCGCTGTCGGCAACGCTGCCGCCCACCGCGTACTCGATCCCGGGAATGCCCCGCAGCTCGGCCGGGACGAGGTCGTCGCGCAGCTTCTCCAACGACTGCACCGACCGGTCGTCCCGGCTGGCGTACGGGGTGGCGATGTCCAGCACCGACACCTGCCGGTCGGCCGACACCTCGATCTTCGGGCCGTCCGCCTCGGCGGCGGCGAACAGCGGGTCACCGGCGGCACGGCCGGCCAGGCCGGTGAGCGCGGCGTGGACCCGGTCGGCCTGCTCGGCAGGCGCGCGGACCGCCACCACATGGTTGGTGCTGGTGCTCGGGAAGGCCGCGGTGAGCCGGTCGTACGCCTGCATCGCCGGCGTGGTTCGCGGCAGGTCCTCCATGCCGGGGAACTTCAGCTTCATGCCGAGCGCGGGTGCGGCGAGCGCGAGCAGCAGGCCGACCGAGATGACGAGGGTCGCGACCGGTGCGCGCAGCGCGGGCCGGAGCACCGCCGGCCAGAGTCGGGGCGCGCGGGGTGCGCCGTTGCGGTCGGTACGCGGCGCGGTCAGGCGCCAGAGCAGCGGCACCCGGGGACGGTCGACCCAGCGACCGAGCCTGGCCAGCAGGGCCGGCAGCACTGTCAGCGAGCCGATCACCGCGACGGCGACCACGAGGATCGAGCCGACGGCCAGGGACGAGAAGACCACGTCGCCGGCGAGCAGCAGCCCGGCCATCGAGATGATCACCGCAAAGCCGGAGACCACGACGGCGTGCCCGGAGGTCTCCGCGGCGATCTCGACAGCGTCCAGGCCGGAACGACCCTTTGCCCGCTCCTCGCGTTCCCGGCGGATGTAGAACAGCGAGTAGTCGACACCGACAGCCATGCCGATCAGCAGGATCACCGGTGCGGTGGTGTCGGTGGCCGGCACCAGGTGCGAGGCGAAGGTGGACAGACCCATCGCGGCGGCGACCGAGGAGAGCGCCAACAACACCGGCACGCTCGCGGCGATCAACGCGCCGAACGCGATGATCAGGATGGCAAGTGTGACAGGCAGGCTGAGCAGCTCGGCGCGCTTGAAGTCCTTGCCCAGGGTGTCGTCGAGGGCCTGGTTGATCGACGGGCCGCCGACCTGCTCGACGCGCAGCGCCGGATGCGCGCCCTGCACCGTCGCTGTCGCGTCCCGCAGCGGCTGCACCCGGTCCGACGCGGTCCCCGGATCACCGGACATGGTGATCGGCAGCAACACCGCCGACGCGTCCCGCGCGGTGACCGGTTGGCCGACCCCGGCGACCCCCGGGACGGTACGCAGCCGGGCCGCCGCGTCGTCGGCCGCCGTCTTCGCAGCCACCAGGTCCAGGGACCCGTCCCGGGCGGTGATGAGTACGTTCTCCACGGCCGGGTCGTCGAAGGCTCCGGAGTCGACGATCACGCCGGCCCGCCCCGCCTCGCCGATCGCCTGGTCGTTGTTCGTCGCCTCGTTGAGGCCGACGGCGTTGCCGCCCACGAAACACACCGCCACGAACACGGCCCACAGCGCGATCGCCCGCCACGGATGCTCGGCGCTCCACCGCGCCATCCGCACCGTCACCGGTCTTGCGCCCATCTCGGGTCCCCCTGTCACGTCAGCCCTTGTCAACGGTGCTGACGCTAGGGACGGGACGGGACGATCACATCGGGGATCGGCCCCGGCCTGCCCCGGAGTCCCTCCACGATGGGTGGTGGGCCCTCGGGGTCGGTGTCAACCCCCCACCCGGTCCCCTAATCGGGGGACGATCCGGGGAGCCGGCCGCAACCCGCCGACGCCGACCCGGAGGCCGCTCCGGGTCATCCCCGAAGGGAGCCCCTGGGCCGGGGCTGACAACGCGGGCAGCTGTACGAGGAGCGGTTCATGAACGCCTCTCGGCGGACGGGCGTGCCACACCGCCGGCACGGCTCGCCCTCGCGGCCGTACACGTTCAGCTCCCTGTCGAAGTAGCCGCTCTCGCCGTTGACGTTGACGTAGAGGGCGTCGAAGCTGGTGCCACCCTCCTTGATCGCCTCAGCGAGCACGTCGCGGACGTGGCCGAGCAGGCGCTGGGCTGCCGGGCCGGTCAGCGCGTCGGTGGGCCGGACGCCGTGCAGCCGGGCGCGCCAGAGCGCCTCGTCGGCGTAGATGTTGCCCACCCCGGAGATCAGCGTCTGGTCGAGCAGGGCGCGCTTCACCTCGGTCCGCCGACGGCGCAGCGCGGCGACGAAATCCGTGTCGGAGAACTCCGGGTCCATCGGGTCGCGGGCGATGTGCGCGATCTCCGCGGGCAGCTCGGCGCCACCTTCACTCACCGAGAGCCCACCGAACGTGCGCTGGTCGACGAAGCGCAGCTCCGGCCCGTCATCGGCGAACCGGAACCGGACCCGCAGGTGGGTCTCGTCCGGAGTGCCGGGCGGCTGGAGCAGCAACTGCCCGGACATGCCGAGGTGCCCGATCACCGCGTCGCCGCTGTCCAGCGGAAGCCACAGGTACTTGCCGCGGCGGCGGACGTCCAGCACGGTCCGGTCGGCGAGCACGTCGGCGAAGTGCGCCCCACCCGGGACGTGCCGCCGGACGGCGCGCGGGTGACGGACCTCGACCGAGGCGATCCGCCGACCGATCACCCACTGGGCGAGCCCCTGCCGTACGGTCTCCACCTCAGGCAACTCAGGCACGGCGTACACCGGTTTCGTGGCCGTCGGCGCCCCCGGCCGGCATGGACTGCGCCAGGTGGTCGGCCTGCTCGCTCTGTGCCGCCCGCTCGGCGCGCTCCAACGGCCCGAACGACCCGTCCCCGTCGGTCAGGTCGGTCGGCTGGTCCCGGTGGTCGGCGCTGGCCTGCCCGTTCGGGCTGTCCTGGCTGTCCTGGCCTTCGTCGTCGGGGCCGTCCTGCTCGGCGAGCGTCCGCCAGGCCGCCTCGGCAGCCCGCTGCTCGGCCTCCTTCTTGCTGCGCCCCTCGGCGCCGCCGTACCGGTTGCCGGCCACCACGACCCAGGCGGTGAACGTCTTCAGGTGGTCCGGACCGGTGCCCTCGATGCGGTACTCCGGAACGCCGAGCCCCAACGCCGCGGTCAACTCCTGGAGGCTGGTCTTCCAGTCCAGGGCGGCGCCCCGGCCCGCCGACTCGGCCATCAGCGGGTCGAAGAGCCGGTGGATCACGATCCCGGCGGTGTCCAGCCCGTACTGGAGATAGATCGCGCCGAGCAGCGCCTCAAGCGTGTCGGCGAGGATGCTCGCCTTGTCCCGCCCGCCGGTGGTCTCCTCGCCCTTGCCGAGCAGCAGGTACGCGCCGAGGCCGTCCGGCCCCAGCCCGCGCGCCACGTCGGCGAGCGCCCGCATGTTGACCACGCTGGCCCGCAGCTTGGCCAACTGGCCCTCGGGCAGGTCGGGGTGGTTGTGGAACAGCGCCGTGGTGATCACGACGCCGAGCACCGAGTCGCCGAGGAACTCCAGCCGTTCGTTTGTCGGCAGGCCACCGTTCTCGTACGCGTACGAGCGGTGGGTCAGCGCCCGTTCCAGCAGGTCCGGCTCGATGCTGACGCCAAACGCGGCTTCCAGGTGACCGACGGACGCCCGCCGCCGCTTGTCGTTGCTCATGATGTACGTACCTCGGTGTCGGTGGAGCGGTCGGAGCGATCGGCCACGGCGTCGCCGTCGAGCAACGCGGAAACCAGGTCGGTGGCGCGTCTCCGCCACAGGTGGGCGGCGAGGGCGATGCCGGAGGCGACGTCGTCGGCGCCGGCGGAGCCGTGGCAGACGACCACCGTTCCGGCGACGCCGAGCAGAGCGGCGGCACGGGGCGCGCCGCCACCGACGGGCGGGCCGCCGGCCATCGCGTACGCGCCCTCGATCGCCTTGAGCAGCACGTTACCGGTGAAGCCGTCGGTGACCACCACATCGGCGCGCGCGCCGAGCGCCACGTCGTACCCCTCGACCATGCCGACGTAGTGCGCGCCGCCGGGCAGCGGCTCGACGGCGAGCAGGGGGTCGGTGGCGCGGCGTACCCGGTCGCCCTTGCCGGCCTCGGTGCCGACCGAGAGCAGGCCGACCCGGGGCGCGGGGATCGAGTGGGCGACCGCGGCGTACGCGGCGCCGAGAACGGCGTGCCGGGCGAGGGTCGCCGGGCGGGGCTCCAGCGTGCCGCCGACGTCGAGCAGCACTACCGGGCCGGCGACCGCGGGCAGGGTGGCGACCAGGGCGGGTTGGCGGATCTCGGGCCAGCGACCCAGGCCGAGCACGGCGGCGGTGACAGTGGCGCCGGTGGCGCCTGCGGAGACCAGCGCGTCAGCGGTGCCGTCGCGGACGGCGGTGACGACGGCCCGGACGGTGCTCTCCGCGCGGGCAGCGCTTGGATGGTCGGCCATGCCGACGGCATCGCGGACCGGCCGCACGGTGATCCGGGCCCGCTGGGCCGGGCCGAGGGCAGCGATCAGCTCGTCGGCGACCTCGGTCGGGCCGACGAGCAGCAGGTGCAGGTCAGGGTCGGCGCGCATGGCCCGCAGAGCGCCGTCAACCACGACGGCGGGAGCGTCGTCCCCGCCGAGGAGGTCAACGGCGATCCGCGCGGTGCCCCGCTCCGCCGGAACACCGGCCGGGTTGGGCCGGCCGGTGTCGGAGGGAGCCGGGGCACCGGGCGAATGCCAGGGTGCGCGCGCCGCCCGACCTGGGGTCGGGGGCGTCACTCGGCGTCCAGGTCAGACCTCGAGAACCTGGCGGCCGTTGTAGGTGCCGCAGACGGAGCAGGCGGCGTGCGGCAGCTTCGGGGACTTGCACTGCGGGCACGCGACGGTCGCGACCACGGTCGCCTTCCAGTTCGCCCGGCGGGACCGGGTGTTGCTGCGCGACATCTTGCGCTTGGGGACGGCCACGGTTCTTACTCCTCTGTACGGGTCAGTTGCGACAGGCCCGCCCAACGCGGGTCGATCTGCTGGTGACTGTGGTCGGCCGGCAGATCGTCCCAGTGCGCCCCACATTCGGGGCACAGTCCTGGGCAGTCCTCCCGGCAGCGCGGGTTGGTCGGCAGCGTGAGCACCAACGCGTCCCGCAGCGCCGGCTCCAGGTCGATCAGATCGCCCTGCATCCGGCCCACCTCGTCCTCGTCGGTCGTGGCGTCCGTGGTGCTGTTCTCGTACGCGTACAGCTCCTGGATCGTCACGGCCATCGAGTTGTTGATTTCGCGCAGGCAACGCCCGCACTCGCCCCGGACGGGACCGGTGATGGTCCCCGAGACGAGCACACCTTCGGACACCGACTGCAACCTCAGATCGAGGGTGAGGTCCGCGCCCTCCGGCACGCCGATCAACTCCACACCGAGGTCCGCCGGTGCCGGCACGACCCGCTGGACCTCACGCAACGCGCCAGGGCGGCGCGGCAGGTCCCTCGTGTCGAGGACCAGCGGCGACCTGGGGTCGAGTGTCGATGGCGAGTGCTTGGGCATAGTCAGACTCCGGCCGGTGAGAGGCCGACAAAAAAGGTTACCTGGGCGACCGCCGGACCGTCGAACCGGGGGCGACGCCCGCCCTTGAGTGTCGGCTGGTGAGGTGCCGCTCAGAAGGGTAGCGGGCGTTCCGCCTCATCCCCACCGAAGGTGCCGATCTCCCGCAGCGCGTGCATCTTGTCGCGGCCACGCTCTATCGAGGCGAGCGCCCGGGTGAGGAACTGCTCGAAGTTGGCAAGGGCCGTGTCGACGTAGTCGTCGACCTCCTCGCGCAGACGCTGCGCCTCGGCCCGCGCTTCGGCGATGATCCGGGCCCCCTCGTGCTCGGCCGACACGGTGATCTCGTTCACCGAGACCAGGCGGGCGTGTTCTGCCTCACCCTCGCTGATGATCCGGTCCGCCTCGCGCTTGCCCGCTTCCATGATCTTGTCGCGCTCGTCGAGGAGCGCGGCGGCGCGGCGCAGGTCGGCGGGCAGGTCGGCACGCATCTCATCGAGAGCGGCGATCATCTCACCCCGGTCGACCATGCAGTTGTTGCGCGACATCGGGACGGAGCGGGCCTGCTCCACCATGGCGATCAGTTCGTCGATGCGATCGAGCGGGTCCACCGGTACCTCACTCCTGTCGTTCGTCGGCCGACCTCCATGATGCGGGCTACGGCCGGTTCCCTGCTCCACCAATCATGTCGTGCCCGCCCCACCCACGCCCCATCCACCCCAACCCGGCGCGTCGCGCCCTCATCGCGCTCCGCGATCCTGGCACCGCCGAAACCCGTCGATCTTGCACTTTCTGCCTCGACAATTGCCGCACCTACGCACATTCCCGCGACCACAACTGCAAGATCGCGGGAGTGGAAGGCGGGGTGCGGGGTGGGGGCGGGCTAGGGGTGGGGGGTTAGGCGGGCTTGTAGGGCTTCTCGCACTGTGTCGGGGACGTGGGCGGAGATGTCGCCGCCCCACTTGGCCACGTCCTTGACGAGGCTGGAGGAGAGGAACGAGTAGAGGGGGTTGGTCGGCATGAACAGCGTCTCAACCCCGGCCAGCCCGATGTTCATCTGGGCCATCTGCAACTCGTAGTCGAAGTCGCTGACCGCCCGCAGGCCCTTGATCAGCACACTCGCCTGCTGGGCCCGGCAGAAGTCGACGAGCAACCCCCGGAACGACTCCACCCGCACGTTGCCGTACGAGGAGGTCACCTCGCGGAGCATGTCGATCCGCTCCTCGACGGTGAACAGGCCACTCTTCGACTGGTTCACCAGCACGCCGACGATCACCTCGTCGAAGAGCCGGCTGGCCCGACCGATGATGTCGAGGTGACCGTTTGTCACAGGGTCGAACGAGCCGGGACACACCGCGCGTCTCATGATCGGCGACCGTACCAAAGCGTGGTCTCGCCGTAACGGCGGCTACGCCCGGGGGTGATGCCCTCCACCCAGTCGAACTGCCTGGTCCGGCTGGACCGCTCCACCACCACGAGCGCGTCGGGCGCCAGCCAGCCGCCGTCGACAAGCGCTGTCAACAGCGCGGTGATCTCCGCGTCCGGCACGGCGTACGGCGGGTCGGCGAAGACCACGTCGTACGGTCCGCCGTCCGGGCCGGCCGCCAGCGCTGTCGCCACCTTGCCGGCGACCAGTCGGACGGCCGCACCGGCCCGCAGTGTCGCCACGTTCTCGCGAATCACCCGGGCAGCCCGGGGATCGGACTCCACGAGCAGGACGTGCCGGGCGCCCCGGGACAGCGCCTCCAGCCCGACCGCGCCGGAACCGGCGTACAGGTCGGCGAAGCGCACGCCGTCGAGGTCGACCTCGGCCTGCACGGCGCTGAAGAGCGCCTCGCGGACCCGATCCGATGTGGGTCGGGTGCCCGCACCGGGTGGTGCGGCGATCCGCCGGCCGCCGAGTGTCCCGGCCACGATCCGGGTCATCGCCTCCTCCTGCTCATGGCCCCGACGCTACGCGACCCGCCGAGGGCGGCAACCGACACGGTAGGTATCGACACGATGATCACGTGATCACTTCTCGTATATCAATGATCTCAAATTCATATCATTAGCCTTAGTGAATCCTGAGGCCTGTATCACTCGCGGCGATCTCGCTAGGGTCTGCCGGGTGCCGGCGGCAACCCACCGGCCCACGGCATCGGGAGGGCGCTTCACCGTCCGGACGTGCAGCGACCGTCCACCGTCCCCCCTGCCACACCCCTGACGCTTCAGCACTCCAGGAGTACCCGTGATCCGTCCCAAGCTGTCGCTACGGCGACCGCTGGCCGTCCTGGGAGCCGCCCTCATCGGCCTCGCCGGGGTCGTCGCGGTGGCCGCCCCAGCCAGCGCGCACCACACGACCATCACCGCCACCGCCGACTGCGACAAGCGCACCGGCGAGCGCGTGATCACGTGGAAGGTGGAGAACAGCGAGCGCGACAAGGCCGTGACGCTCAAGAGGGTGACCTCCGAGCCCGCGACCGAGGTGACAGTGCCCGTCCGGGGCGCAACCTCCGTACCCCTTCAGGGTTACGTCATCGAGAAGCGCGGCTCCGTGCAGGCCGTCCAGCGGGTGCCCGGTGACACCGCCACCGCCAAGCTGACGGTGTTCGGCAAGTGGCAGAAGAACGGCAAGGAAGCCACCAACGAGGGCAGCGTCAACCTCGCCGCCGACAAGTCCTGCACGCCGGCCCCGAAGTGCGTCGACGCCAGCAAGGCCAAGTACAGCCACAAATTCGACGGCCCGAAGGGCACCGCCACCGTCAAGCTCGACGGTGACCTGCCGCTGTGCGGCGAGGGCAAGCAGTGGTTCACGCTGGTGTCGTACTTCGCGCCGCGGCCGCAGTTCGCCACCCCGCAGTACGTGTACGGCACGCCGGACAGCGACTGGATCGGCGGCACCCAGACCGAGATCGAGCTGAACGTCGAGATCCCGGACTGCCACACCCAGGTCGACCTGATCTGGGGTGACGGCGAGCAGGTCATCGACCCGCTGGTCGAGGGCGGCAAGCGGTACGACAACAAGAAGCTCGGCTCGCCGGGCGCGCCGGGCAACCGGTCCAAGGGCGTGCAGGGCTGGTACAACGGCGGAGACAAGAGCTGCACCACCCCGGCGTCGACCTTCGCGTCCAACTGCGACGGATCGGTGGCCGTCTCGCTGAGCAACGACGGCAAGATCAGCAAGTACCCGGTCGAGTTCGAGGTCAAGGGCGAGGACGGCTGGTCCAAGAAGGTCTCCGTCGAGGCGGGCAAGGCCGACAACAGCATCGTGGTGCCGGCTGCCAACGCCGGCAAGATCGAGGTGCTTGTCGACGGCAAGGTGGTGGAGAACGGCACGTACTCGTGGCAGCGCCCCGAGGACTGCCCCCTGCCGGCCGTCACCACCGAGGCCGACTGCAAGAACTTCGCGCTCACCGTGACCAACCCCGAGGGTGGTCTCCCGGTGAAGGCCACCTTCACCTACGGCGACAAGACCGAGACCCGTACGGTGGCCGCCGGCGGCTCGGAGAAGGTGACCTTCAAGGCCGGTAAGGCCGAGTCGGCGCTCGTCACCCTGCCGGAGATGGACCTGGAGCTGGAAGCCATCTACACGCCGGAGGAAGACTGCGGCGGCGGTGGCGGTGGCGGCGACGAGCCGGGTCTCCCGGTCACCGGTGCGGCGGCCGGCGGCATCGCCGCCGGTGCGATCGCCCTGCTGATCGCGGGCGCGGTGTTGTTCGTCATCGCCCGGCGGCGTCGGGTGACCTTCACCGCCTGACCTTTTCGGCCCACGGGCGCGTCGACCAACCGGTCGACGCGCCCGTGGCCTGTTCGGGTCCACTTCGGAAGGGGCGACGCCGGGCTCGACAGTGACCGGACGAACACGTATCGGCGATCAATGATCACGAATCAGTTAAGTTGCCTTCCGGCAATGATCTGAACTCCCCAGATTCACCATTGATCAGTACAGTCACCCTCTGTTCCCGCCTCGCGCGGGAGCATCCCGCGTCGCGACGCCCCGTTGAGCAGACGACCCGCACAGGCGTCCCGCCTCCCGGCCTCCCGCACGCGATCCGTACTCCCCCTCACCAGGAGCCTGCGTGAACCCTCCCAAGTCTCCGTTGCGGCGCATCGCGGCCATCGCCGCCGGCGCGCTGATCGGTCTCGTCGGTGTCGGCGCCCTCGCCGCGCCCGCCAGTGCGCACCACCCCGAGCCTTCCGGCACCTACTGCCTGGCCGCAGACGGCCTGACCACTGTGACGTGGAAGGTCGGCAACAGCGAGAACATCACTGCCGAGGTCACGGCGCTCAAGTCCAACGTGCCGAACGAGTTCAGCGGCAACCTGGCCGTCGGCGCCACCCTTCCGAAGAAGGGCGAGGGTTTCCTCACCGCCACCCAGACCCACCGCTTCAAGGAGCGGAAGCCGAAGATCGAGCTGATGGTCGAGGCCCGGTGGGTGCGCCCCAACCGGATCGTGACCGAGCACCGGACGGTGGCGGCAAAGCCGGCCGGTAACTGCGCGGCCCAGCCCACCACGCCGCCGGCCAGCCCGACGCCGACCGCCACGCCGACCGTGAGCGCGTCGCCCACCCCGAGCGTGCCGGCGTCGCCCAGCCCCAGCGCGACCACTGTCTCCCCGACGCCGACCCAGAGCCCGTCGGAGACCCCGACGGCTCCCTCGGTACCGGTCGAGCCGGTGGGCACTGTCGAGTCGACCTGCGACAAGCTCACCTTCACGGTGGAGAACCCCGCCGACGGTGAGACCGTCACCCTCACCCTGACCCCGAACAAGGGCGAGGTGAAGACGCTCACCGTCAAGCCGGGCGAGACCGGCTCTGTCTCGTTCCCCGCGACCGAGGGCCTCACCGTCACTCCGGCCGCCGATGGTCTCGACGACACCGAGCCGATCGCGTGGGAGAAGCCGGCCGAGTGCGACGGTCAGGGCGGTGGCCTGCCGCTCACCGGCGCGAACACCACCATGATCGCCGGCGGTGCCGTCGTGCTGCTGGCCGCCGGTGCTGGCCTGTTCGTGATGGCGCGCCGTCGCCGGCTCCGCTTCACCGTCTGAACCGAACCGCGCTGAAACCCGAGGGCGCGTCGACCACCCGGTCGACGCGCCCTCGGGCATTTCCGCCTCGGCCCGCAGTTCGGCTCAGCCGCAGTTCGGCGCCTCTCGCGGTCAGCGCAGTGACCGGCGGCGACACCGAGGACAGGTCTCATGCGCGTCCTTTGCTCTGCTTAACTCGACGCAACGGTCGCTGTCCGCATACCGGACGTTGCCTGTTGCGTCCGTTGAAGCAGAGCAAAGGACGCGCGGAGGTACCACCGCCGGGCAGGCATGACGGCAGGCAGACGTGACGATCCAACCCAGCCCATTTCGACCGCCACGAGAAGGTGCGGCAGAGCCTTTAGACGCAGTCAGCCCTTTTCCAGGTACTCGGCGCGGTCCTCGTCGACAAGGGCCGCGACCGACGCGGCAAGCGCCGGATTACCTGTCAACTCCGGGTCGTCCTCGATCAACGTGATCGCCTCAGCGCGAGCGTCGCGGATCAGGTCGGCATCGCGCCGCAGCGACAGCAGCCGCAGGTGCGAGCGGTGTCCCGACTGGGTGGCACCCAGCACGTCACCTTCGCGGCGCTGCTCCAGATCGAGCTCGGCGAGCTTGAAGCCGTCGCTTGTGGATGCGACCGCGTCCAGCCGTTCGCGCGCCGGCGACCCCTCGGCCGCCTCGCTTACCAGCAGGCAGAGCCCGGCGGCGGAGCCCCGGCCGACCCGGCCCCGCAACTGGTGCAGTTGTGAGACACCGAACCGGTCGGCGTCCAGCACGATCATCACTGTCGCGTTCGGCACGTCCACGCCGACCTCGATGACAGTGGTCGCCACAAGCACATCCAGGTCACCGGCGGCGAAGGAGCGCATCACCGCGTCCTTCTCGTCGGCCGGCAGGCGGCCGTGCAGCACCCCGATCCGCAGCCCGTGCAGCGGCCCGTCGGCAAGCAGCGGGGCCACCTCGGTCACGGCGAGAGGCGGGCGACGGCCGTTGTCGTCAAGCGGCGGTTCCTCGTCCTCCGACGTCGGGCCCTCCCCGATCCGCGGGCACACCACGTACGCCTGATGGCCTGCGGCCACCTCCTCGCGCAGCCGGCGCCACGCCCGGTCCAGGAAGGCCGGCTTCTCGGCGGCCGGCACCACGTGCGAGGCGATCGGCGACCGCCCTCGGGGCAGCTGGGAGAGGGTGGACACCTCCAGGTCGCCGTAGACGGTCATCGCCACAGTGCGCGGGATCGGGGTGGCCGTCATCACCAGCACGTGCGGCGGCTGGGCGGCCTTTGCCCGCAACGCGTCGCGCTGCTCCACGCCGAAGCGGTGCTGCTCGTCGACCACCACCAGACCCAGGTCGGCGAAGTCCACCCCCTCGTAGAGCAGGGCGTGGGTGCCGAGCACGATGCCGGCGTTGCCGCTGGCCACCTCGCCGAGCGCCCGGCGTCGGGCCGCCGCACCAAGCGACCCGGTCACCAACTCGACGCGTGTGGCGTGCTCGGCGGAATCCAGCTCGCCGGCCCGGCCCAGCGGCCCGAGTAGGTCGAGCATGCCGCGGTGGTGCTGCGCGGCCAGCACCTCGGTGGGCGCCAGCAACGCGGCCTGCCCACCCGCGTCGACCACCTGGAGCATCGCCCGCAGCGCCACCACCGTCTTGCCCGAGCCCACCTCGCCCTGCAACAGGCGGTGCATCGGGTGCGGTGCGGCCAGGTCCTCGGCGATCTCCACGCCGACGTCACGCTGCCCGGCGGTCAGCTCGTACGGCAGTCGGGCGTCGAACGCGTCCAGCAGGCCGCCGGCGCGCGCCGGACGGGGGCGGGCCGGCCAGTCGGCGGCCCGGTGTTTGCGCTGCACAAGGGTCAACTGGACGGCGAACGCCTCGTCCCACTTGAGGCGCCGCCGCGCCCGGTACAGCTCCTCCTTGCTGGACGGCCGATGGATCTCCCGCAGGGCGGCGCCCAGGCCGACCAGGTTGCGGCTGGCCCGCACTGCGGCCGGCAGCGGGTCTTCCGGTGGGGTGAACGTGTCCAGTACGACACGCACGCAGCGGGCGATGACCCAGGTCGGAACGGCAGCGGCAGCCGGGTAGACGGGGATCAGCGCGCCGGCGAACTCCTCGATCTCGTCGCTGACCGCCGCCTCGCCTTCGCCGCCCTCGCCGAGCAGGACGTACTCCGGGCCGTTGAGCTGTCGTTTGCCCCGGAACTCGGTGACCTTGCCGGCGAACAGGCCCCACCGGCCCGGACGCAGCTCACGCTCGCGCCACGCCTGGTTACCGAAGAAGGTGAGCGTCAGCATCCCGCCGGAGCCGTCGCCGACTGTCACCTCCAGCAGGTTGCCCCGGCGCTGGCGCATGGGGCGTACGGCGGTGCGCTGCACCTGGGCCAGCACGGTGACCTGCTCGCCGACGTCCAGCGAGCGGATGTCGGTGTGCTCGCCGCGCTCGTCGTAGCGGCGCGGAAAGTGGTAGATCAGGTCACCCGCGGTGTGCAGGTCGAGCTGGGAGGCAAGGGCCTTGGCCGTCTTGTCGCCCACGAGCTTCTTCAGCGGAGTGTCCACCGTGGCCGGCTCACTCATTCGACCCCCACCAGGAGCGGATAGAACGGCTGGCCGCCCGGGTACGCGTGCACCTCGACGAACGGCCAGCGCCGCTCGACGTGCGCCCGGACGGCGTCGGTAAGCCCGGGAGGCGCGTCCACACCGGCCAGCAGTGTGACCATCTCGCCGCCGCCGCCGAGCATCTGGTCGACCACCGCGGCGCACGTGTCGGTGAGGTCGGCGCCGATGAGGTGCACCTCCCCTTCGACAAGTGCCAGCACGTCCCCCGGGCGGCACGGGCCGGCGACTGTCAACGCGTCGCGGCTCGCGTGGCAGACCTCGGCGTAGCGGCAGGCGCCGGCCGCCTCGGCCATCGCGATCACGTCGTCCTCGAAGCGGCGGGTGCCGTCGCGGACTGCGAGGGCCGCGAGAGCCTGCACCGGTGAGCGGGTCGGCACCACGCTGACCTTGATGCCGTGGCGGTGTGCCTCGCGGGCCGCCGCGCTCGCCACCGCCCCGGTGTTCGGGTTGTTGGGCAGCACCACCACACGGGCCGCGCCGGTGCCGCGTACCGCCTCCAGCAGTTCACCGATGGACGGGTTGCCCGGCACGACTGTGGCGCCCTCGGCGGCGAACAACTCGGCGATCCCCGCTCCGGTGGCGACCACAACTGCGGCACGACCGGCCTCGACCGGAACAGGGGGCGGCTCCGGCTGGTCGGCGAAGCGGGTCACCGAGATCCGGTACGGGCGGCCGGCAGCGACACCCGCCTCGATCGCCGCGCCCACGTCGTTGACGTGCACGTGCACGTTCCAGGTGGCGTCCGGCTCGCGCCCGTCGCCGACCACGACGAGCGAGTCCCCGAGCGTTGCCAGCGTCCGACGCAGCACGGCCACCGCGTCGGCCGGGGCGTCGAGCAGATACTGCACCTCGTAGGCGTACTCCTCGGAGCCGGTCTCCCTGGCGACCGCGGCGGCCGGCCGGGCGGTGCGCGGCGCCGGCGCGGGCCCGGTGGCGGTCTCCCCGGTGAGGACCTCGACCAGGGCGTCGAGCAGGACGCAGAGGCCCCTGCCGCCCGCGTCGACCACGCCGGCGCGGGCCAGGGCCGGCAACTGCTCCGGGGTACGCGACAGCGCCTCGGCCGCCGACCGCGCGGCGAGCCGGGCCACCGCCGGTAGGTCGTCGCTGTCGGCCCGCTCGGCTGCGGCGGCTGCCGCGGCGACCACCGTGAGGAGGGTGCCCTCCACGGGCTGGCCGACAGCGGCGTAAGCGGCGGTGGTCGCGGACCGCAGCGCGACGGTGAGGCCCCGACCGCGCACCGCCGGCACCGCGGCCACGGCGTCGGCGAAACCGCGCAGGATCTGCGAGAGGATCACACCGGAGTTGCCCCGCGCGCCGAGTAGTGCGCCCTGGGCCATCAGCCGCAGCGCGTGCCCGTGCGCGGTCGGGCCGCTGTCGGGGAGGGTGTCCAGGTCCATCGAGAGGGCCTGCTGGGCCGAGGTGAGGGTGAGCACCAGGTTGGTGCCGGTGTCGCCGTCGGGCACCGGATAGACGTTGAGCTGGTCGATCTCGCCCTGGTGACGCTTCAACGCGGCCAGCCCGCTCGCGCACCAGCGGCGGACCGCGGCGGCGTCGAGGGTGTCCAGCACGGCCAGAAGCCTACTGGCGCACACCGACACGCGTCGGACTCGCCGGGTGTGTCCGTCCGCCCACCGCCTCCGCCCACCGCCTCCCGCCCACCGCCGTCCGGCCGGGGCGGAGCGCTCCGGTACCGTTGCCGCCGGACCGGCCGCCACCAGGCGGACGGCCCCACCGGCAGGCCGGCCGCGAACGCCCGCTCGACCGGGCCGGTTCGCCGGGCCGGTGGGTCATCGGGTAACCTGACCAGGTTGCCCGCGCAGCGCCTGCCGGCGACCTCATGAACGTTTCAATCCCAGGAGTATCCCGTGGCTAGCGTGTGCGACGTCTGTGGCAAGGGGCCGGGCTTCGGCCACAACGTGTCCCACTCGCACCGGCGGACCAACCGCCGCTGGAACCCGAACATCCAGTCGGTGCGTACCCCGGCCGGTGGTGGCAACACCAAGAAGTTGAAGGTCTGCACCTCGTGCATCAAGGCCGGCAAGGTCACCCGCGCCTGACGCGGCGGCACCACCTCTTCTCGTTCGGCTCAGCCGGCGGACCCAGCGGTCCGCCGGCTGAATCGTGTCCGAGTCCTGAGCTGCCCCGCTGGTCGGAGCCCGCGCGGTCGCCGGGCTGCCCGGCCGGTCAGAGCGCCCGGCCGAAGGACACGCAGCCCTCCGAGTCCTTGTAGAAGCCGAAGTTCGGGATCCGGTCGTAGCCGGCGGACGTGTACATGGCGATCGCCTCGGGCTGGCGGTCCCCGCACTCCAGGATCATCCGCTTGCGGCCCTGGTCACGGGCCGACCGTTCGACCGCCGCGAGCACCATCCGCGCCACGCCGCGCCCACGGGCCGCAGGCGCGGTGTACATCCGCTTCAACTCCGCTGTGTCCGGGCCGTGGGCGCGCCAGCCGCCGCAGCCGACCGGCTCGCCGCCCAGGTAGGCGATGACGAACGCACCGTCCGGCGGCTCGAACTCGGAGGCGGCCACCGGGGTGTCGTCGCCGGTGCCGCCGTAGCGGGCCCCGAGGTCGGCAAGCGCTTCCTTGATCAACTGCTGCGCCACCGGCGCGTCGAACCGCGCCAACCGGATCTCGATCTCACTCACGGCGTCCAGGGTACGGCCGGCGCGGGGCCTCACCGGAAGTGGTCCCAGCCCCTCGGCCCGTCGTAGGCGCCCCCGTCCACGGTCACCCCGGCACCCGCAGTGACCAGGCCGATCGGCCGCCACTCCGGCGGCAACGCCACCTCCGGGGGGAAGGTCGCGGCAAGCGCGTGGTCCTCGCCACCGGCAAGGATCCAGGTGTACGGGTCGACGCCGAGCGCCCGCGCCGCGTCGGCCATCTGCCGGGGCACCTCGAACACCTCCCGGCGTACGTCGATCGCCACCCCGCTGGCCTTCGCCACGTGCCCGAGGTCGGCGAGCAACCCGTCCGACACGTCGATCATGGCGGTGGCGCCGAGCACTGCGGCCTGCGGCCCGGCCGCGTACGGCACCTGCGGCCGCCGGTACGCCTCGACGAGCAGTCGGGGCGTACGGAAGCCACGGGTGAGCACTGTCAGCCCGGCCGCCGCGTACCCGATGCGCCCGGCCAGGGCCAGCACGTCCCCGGGACGCGCGCCGGAGCGCACCACCGGCGCCCGGCCACCGAGGTCACCAAGCGCTGTCACCGCGATGGTCAGGGTGGGGCTTGCCGACATGTCCCCACCGACAACGCTCGCGCCGACCGTCGCCGCCTCGGCGGCCAGCCCGTCGGCGAGCCCTTCCGCCCAGCTCGTCTCCAGCTCCGCCGGCATGCAGAGGGCCACCAGCAGCGCGGTCGGGGTGGCGCCCATCGCCGCGATGTCGGCCAGGTTGGCCGCCGCCGCCCGGTGACCGACGTCGCACGCCGAGCACCAGTCCCGCCGGAAGTGCCGGCCATCGACGAGCACGTCGGTGGAGGCTGCCACCCGGCCGTCCGGCGCGGCCACCACCGCCGCGTCGTCCCCCGGGCCGAGCACTGTCGTCGGGCCCATCGCCAACCGGGCGGTGACCCGCCCGATCAACCCGAACTCGCCGATCCCGGCCACGCTGGCGCCACCGCCGGCGTTCCGCCCGTCCTGCCCGGCACCGCCGTGCTCGCTCACCGCTGCTCCTTGACCACCGATAGGGATCAGACCTGGTCCGTAAGGTAGTTTCACCCTTCGGGCCGCCCCTGGGCGGCGACGGACGGAGGTCGAGTCGTGGTACAGGCGTACATCCTCATCCAGACCGAGGTCGGCCGCGCACGTGACGTGGCGGGTCTCATCGCGGACATCGCCGGCGTCGTACGCGTCGACGCCGTCACCGGGCCGTACGACGTGGTCGTCCTCACCGAGGCGAACACCGTCGACGAACTCGGCAAACTCATCGTCAGCAAGGTGCAGATGGTGCCCGGCATCACCCGCACCCTCACGTGTTCGGTGGTGCGGCTGTAAGTGGACGAGATGACGACCTCCTCGGCTGCTCTCGACGACGACGGCACGCGCGACGCGGCCGACGGGACATCCGAGCGGGGTGACGGTAACCGCGCGAGCGACGACCCGTCTGCCGACGCGCCGGCCGGCCGGGACCGGACCACCCGTAGCGCCGCACTGCTTGCCACGCTGATCGCGATTCCGGTCACGCTGCTGGTGGCCGTACTGGCCTTCACGAAGCTCACCCCGGACACGCCGGCCGCCGCGCCGAGCCCGTCCGCCACGGCCCCCCGGGCGCAGTCCACCGCCCCTGTCGAGATGGCCGCCCCGGCGCTGGCCACCCGCCCGGCCACGGTCTGCCGTGCGCTGCTCTCCCAGCTGCCGCAGTCCATCCGCGACCTGGCCCAGCGCCCGGTCACCGCCGGACCGGAGCAGAACGCCGCATACGGCGATCCCGCACTCACCGTTGCCTGCGGGGGCGCGGAGCCGAACTTCCCGGCCACCGACGAGGTCTGGACCGTCAACCGGGTCTGCTGGCATGCCTCCGAGCAGTCCGACGCGACGGTGCTCACCACCGTCGACCGGGAGACGCCGGTGACGGTACGCGTCCCGCGCTCCTACGAGCAGCCGTTGCAGTGGGCGGCGCCGATCTCCGACGTGATCGTGGCCTCGGTGCCCTCCGGCGGGGCCATCCCCTCCGGCTGCCAGCGCTGATCGGGCCGGACCGCCGTTCGGTACGCCGGACGGCCGGCGCCGGCATGCTGCCTGCCGGTCGGCGAGGGCCGACAGTGCTGACTGCCGACCGTCCGGTGGGCCTCAGTGCAGGCCGACGCCGCGCCGCTGGGCGGTACGGATCAGGCGGTTGACGAGCTTCGGATACTCCAGCCCGGAGGCCGCCCACATCCGCGGGAACATCGACGTCGGTGTGAACCCGGGCATCGTGTTGATCTCGTTGAGGTAGACGTCCAGCTCGGGGGTGACGAAGAAGTCGGCCCGGGCCAGACCGGCGCAGTCCAGGGCGGTGAACGCGCGGACGGCGTACTCCTGCACCTGGCGGGTCACCTTCTCCGGCAGACCGGCCGGAATGTCGTACTCGCAGGAGTCGTCGAGGTACTTCGCCTCGAAGTCGTAGAAGTCGTGGTCGGCGACGACCCGCACCTCGGCCAGCACGGACGCCTCGGGCACGCCGCCGGCCTCGCCCTCCAGCACGCCACACTCGATCTCGCGGCCGACGATCCCGGCCTCGATGATGACCTTCGGGTCGAACTGCCGGGCGGTGGCGACCGCCTCGTCCAGCCGCGCCCAGTCGGTGACCCGGGTGATGCCGAACGACGACCCGGCCCGGGACGGCTTGACGAACACCGGCAGGCCGAGACGCTCCTTGTCCTGCTCGCTGAGCGTCATCCCGTTGCGCAGCACCGTGTACGGGCCGACCGGGATACCCTCGGCCGCGCAGAGCTTCTTTGTGAACTCCTTGTCCATGGCGGCGGCGGAGGCGAACACGTTCGCCCCGACGTACGGGATGCCTGCCATTTCCAGCATTCCCTGGATGGTGCCGTCCTCGCCGTACGCGCCGTGCAGGACGGGGAAGACCACATCGACGTCGGCGAGCACCCGGGGGCCCTCGGTGGGGTCGAGCACCATGAGGCCGTTGCCGGTGGGGTCCGCACGCAGAACGATGTCGTCGCCGGACTCTGCGGTGATCTCCGGGAGCTGGCGGGCATTGATGGCGAGCTGGGCGGGGTCGCCGCTTGTCAGCACCCACTGGCCGGCGCGAGTGATGCCCACCGGCACCACCTCGTACTCGTCCGGGTCGAGCGCACCGAACACGCTGCCGGCGCTGACGCAGGAGATGCCGTGTTCCGGGCTACGGCCGCCGAAGACGATCGCCACGCGGGTCTTGCCTGGGGTGGTCACTCCGGTCACCTCTTCGTACGCGACTGCGGCTGGTCGTGCTCGCCGGTGGCGCTCACCCGGTTGACCTTACTGTGCGTGGCGGTAGGGCGAGGCGATACCCGGCGAGCCACGAAGCGACGCGGCAATCGGTCAACAGAGGTTATACGGTGCGTTACGGGCGATCAGTTCCGCGCGTGCCGACGGCCGACCGCGATGACCTTGACCCGCTGGCGGCCGGCCCGCACCATGCCCAGGGCCATGAACGCTCCGGCGATCCGGTCGGCGGCCTCCCTGCTGCTGGCGCCGACCACCTGTCGTCGCCGCTCGGGGGCGATGCGCTCGTTGCGGTCGATGCCCTCGACTGGACGCACGTCGGTGAGCACGACCAGGAATCGGGTCATCTCCTGCCGTCCGGGGGAACGGCGAGGCACTCCGGGCCGGTATGCACGTCGTCTCCTTCCGGCAGGCCGAAATGACGGCGGCACGCGACGATCGGGTACGGGGGAGAAACCCGATCGCCGCGCGCCCTATCCCCTCCGGTCACTCACCACCACCGTCGCCACGACAACCGGCAGTGAGGACGTGGTGACAGCGTGACACGTACATGGCCGTGAATGCAACTCTCATCGGCGCGGTCCCATACACACATTCCCGCAAATGTGTGCGACCATCGATGCATGCCCCCCAAGACCGCTCGCGCCCGCCGGCTCGGCATCGCCCTCCGCCATCACAGGGAGGCCGCCGGGCTGACACTGGAAACCGCCGCGGACGAGATCAACAGCACTCGGAGCACCCTCTCCCGCTACGAGAACGCCCAGACGCTGATCAACCCGGCCACCGTGCGCGCTCTGCTCACCTCGTACGGGGTGAGCGCCGAGGAGGTGGCCGCAGCGGTGCAGCTCGCCAAGGACGCCCGCAAACCGGGCTGGTGGGTGTCGTACTCGTACGTGCTGGACCCCCGCACCATCGACTTCATCGCCCTGGAGGCGGAGGCCACCGCCATCGCCAACTTCGAGCCCTCGGTGGTGCCCGGCCTGTTGCAGACGGCCGACTACGTACGCGGGGTGATGCGCGGGGGGCCGCACACCCTTGTCGACGACCTGGTGGAGCAGCGGGTCAAGGCCCGGCTCGACCGCCAGCAGCGAATCACCGGCGACGATCCAGCAATCTTCGACGCAATCATCGACGAGGGCGCACTGCTGCGCCCCGTCGGCGACCAGTCGGTGATGGACGGGCAGCTACGACACCTGGTCAAGATGGCCGAGCTGCCCAACATCACCGTCCAGGTGATCCCGCTCTCCGCCGGTTACCACCGCGGCACCCGGGGCTCGCTGCACATCCTGGAGTTCGCCGACCCGGAGGACCCGATCATCGCCTCGGTGGAGACCGTCGCCGGTCAGATGATCCTCGACCGGGCGGGCGAAACGCGCACCTGCACCAAGATCATGGAGCATCTGCGGAGCGTGGCGCTCAGCCCCGCCGACAGCCGCAAGCAGCTCCTCTCACTCCTGAAGGGACGGTAGGAACGATGACACCGACGATCACCGCGGCACTGGCCGCGGCGACATGGCGCAAGAGCAGCCGCAGCGGTGACCAGGGCGCCTGCGTGGAGGTCGCCTCGATCCCACGCCTGGTTGCCGTCCGCGACTCCAAGGACCCGGCCGGTCCGGCCCTCCTCTTCCCCCCGACGGCCTGGGCTGCCTTCGCCCAGGCTCCGCCCCGCCACTGACCGACCGTCGACCACGGGCCCGGCGCGCGACCGACAGCGCCGGGCCCGTGCACGGTCGGACCAGACGCGGGCAGCGGGTCGGGCGACAAGCGGGCTCAGGTCCGCCAGAATCCCGCCCATGCGCGGCCGGGCCACGATTGCGCGGTGGATCGATGACCTGCGGGCTCAGGCGACAAGCGGGCCGGGTTCCGGCGCGGCGCGCAGCGCCTCCAGCGCGGCGATCGCCACGCCACGGGCGCCCGCCATGTCCCGGTCCGGCACCAGGGCGAACGTGGCGTGCGCCGCCTGCTCCTGTCGGAGCACTGTGTGCTCGCGGACCGTCGCCAGGAACCAGTCCCGGAACTCCGGCGCCGCCTCCACCACGCCGCCACCCACGAAGTACGCGTGCGGGTCGGTGAAGTTGGACGCCACAGTGAACAGCCGCCCCAGCGCCATCGCCTGCTGGGTGAACAGGTCCCGGGCCAGGGCGTCGCCCCGCTCCCCGTAACCCCGGACGAGCTTCGCCGCCCGGGCCACCGGCTCGGCGGTGAGCGGGTGGTCGGGATAGCGGGTCAGCCAGTACGGCAGCAGGTTGCGCTCGATGCCGGTAAGCGACGCGACGCTCTCGACGTCGCCGGTGAAACCGCAGGCGCAGGTCGGCTCCGGCTGCCCCGGGCCGAGCAGCCCGTTCAACGGGATGTGCACGTGGCCCAACTCCCCAGCCATCCCGGCGGCACCGGCGATCACCCGACCACCTTCGACAACGCCACCACCGAGCCCGGTGCCGACGATCGCGGCGACCGACGACCTGGTCATCGCCTCGTCGCCGAAGTACACGTGGTGGGCGTAGAGCGCGGCGGCGTTGCCGTCGTTGTGGTAGATCACGGGCAGGCCGAGGCGCCGCTGAAGCGCGCCCCGTACGTCGAAGCCCCGCCACGCGGGCTGGGAGAAGTTTGTCGAGCCCCGCGACGAGATGACACCTGTGGCGCTCGCCGGGCCGGGAGTGTCCAGGCCGACGGCGCGGACCAGCTCGCGCGGCACGCCCGTGTGGGCCAGCGCACCGTCAAACGCGCGGGCCAACGCCTCGATCGCGGCCTCCGGCCCGGCGCGCACCTCGCTGGGGATCTCCAGCAGCCCGTCCACGAGGAACCGGCCGTCCACCGTCAGCACGGTGGCGTTGTTGCTGGTGCCGCCGTTGTCCAGGCCGACGACCACCGGCACCCCTGCGCTGCCCACCGAAACCCCCCTCCCGACGACTGGATGTGAGCCGAGGCTAGTGCCCAGTCCCCTCCCCCGCCATGCCGATCACCGCAGGACATGTGGAAGCCCCGACATCCGTCGGTAAGGACCCACGTCCCAGACCGCCCGGACGTTCGCGAAGACCCCCGGGTGACGTTCGGGATGGCCCCTGGAGGCTGTCGCGCGTCCTTTGCTCTGCTTCAACCGCCCAGGCGCGGCAGCAGCGGCGCGGTGGCGGTGGCGGTGGCGGTCAGTGCGGGGTCAACCGGGACGGCGGGCGATCACCGCGGTCGCGTCCAGGTCCTCATCCTGCCGGACGGTCGGCACCAGCCCGACCGCGTCGAGGGCCCCGCAGAGCGCGTCCGCCTGGACGATGCTGACCTCGACGACCAGGTGGCCGCCCGGTGCGAGCCATTCGGCCGCGCCGGCGGCCACGCGGCGCAGCACGGCGAGCCCGTCCGGCCCACCGTCGAGCGCGACCGGTGCCTCGTGCAGCCGTGCCTCGGCGGGCATCAGCGCCACCGCGTCGGTCGGCACGTACGGAGCATTGGCGACCACCAGGTCCAGGTGGCCCCGCCAGCGCGGTGGCAGTGGGGCGAACAGGTCGCCCTCGTACACCTCGGCGGTCAGCTCGGCGAGGTTGCGTCTGGCGCACGCCACGGCCGCCGGGTCGATGTCGGCGGCGGCCAACCAACGCGGCGCGAGCCGGTGCGCGAGCGCGACAGCGGTGGCCCCCGAGCCGCAGCACAGGTCGACAACTGCCGCCGCCGCGCCGGTCACGGAGGCCGCCGCCTCGACCAGCAGGGCGGTCCGACCACGCGGCACGAAGACGCCCGCGTCGACCGCGATCCGCAGACCGCAGAACTCCGCCCAGCCGAGCAGGTGTTCCAGCGGTTCGCCGGCCACCCGGCGGTCGGTCAGCTCCGTCAACGCGGCGGGAGACTCGGTGGCTGCCAGCAGCAGATCGGCCTCGTCCTCGGCGTAGACACAGCCGGCGGCACGCAACCGGCCCACGAGAACGGACCGGTCGACGGGAGGCGCGGCTGTCACGACCTCAGGCCGGCCCGGCTGCGTCAAGCGCGGCGGAGATGTCAGCCACCAGGTCGGCCGTGTCCTCCACGCCGCAGGAGAGCCGGACGAAGCCGGGCGGGGTGTCGTCGCCCCACTGTGCCCGCCGGTCGGCACTGGTGTGCGTGCCACCGAAGGAGGTGGCTGCGGCCACCAGCCGGGAGGCGGTGAGGAAGCGGCCGACCCGGTCGGCGTCGCCCAGGTCGAACGAGAGCACGCCGGGCATCCGCCGCATCTGCGTCGACGCCACCGGGTACGCGGGATCGCCCGGCCGCCCCGGCCAGCGCAGACCTGTCACGTCAGGCCGGCCGGCCAGCAGGTCGGCGATCGCTGCGGCGTTGGCGCTCTGCCGGGCCAGCCGCAGGTCGAGCGTGGCTATCGACCGGTGGGCCAACCAGGAATCGAACGCGCCCGGCACCGAGCCGGTGACCGTGCGCCAGGACGTCACCGCCCCGACCAGATCGGCGGACCGGCTGGCCAGGTAGCCCAGCAGCAGGTCGGAGTGGCCGGTGAGCGCCTTGGTGCCGGACGCGACCACCAGGTCGGCGCCGAGATCCAACGGGCGCTGCCCGAGCGGGGTGGCTGTGGTGTTGTCCACAGCGAGCAGAGCGCCTGCGGCGTGCGCGCGCTCAGCCAGGGCCGCCACGTCGACCACGTCCAGGCCGGGGTTGGCCGGGGTCTCCACAAGCACCAGGCGTACGCCCTCAAGCGACGGGTACGGCCCTGCGGTCGGTACGAAGACCACCCGTACACCGATGGTTTCCAGTACGTCGGTGGCGAACGCCCGGACGGGGAAGTAGCCGTCGGCGGGCAGCAGCACGGTGTCCCCCGGGCGGAGCACCGCGAGCAGCAGGCCGGTGATGGCAGCCTGACCGGTGGCGAAGACGCGGCAGTCGCCGCCCTCCAGCTCGCCGATGGCGGCCTCCAGCAGCCGCCGGGTCGGATTGTCGGGGCGGCCGTAGCCGTTCGGCGACGAACCCTGGCCCTGCCACGGGTCGAGGTGGTACGGCGCGGCGAACACCGGCCCCGGCAGGAACGGGTCACCCGGTACCGGCTCGGGCAGCCCGGCGTGCAGACAGCGCGTGCCGTCTCCCAGGTCGGTCATCGGATCCTCACTCGTACGACTCGGGCTTGGCGGTCCGGCTCATCAGAGCCTGCACGGCCAGGCGTGGGTCCATGCCCTCGTGGCAGATCCGCTCGACGTGTTCGGTGATCGGCATTTCCACACCGTGCGCGCGGGCCAGGTCGCGGATCGCCAGGCAGCTCTTCACGCCCTCGGCGGTCTGCCGGGTCGCGGCCTGCGCCTGCTCCAGGGTTTCGCCCCGGCCCAGGTGCTCGCCGAAGGTGCGGTTGCGGGCCAGCGGGGACGAGCAGGACGCCACCAGGTCGCCCATGCCCGCCAGGCCGGCGAAGGTGATCGGGTCCGCGCCGAGCGCCACGCCCAGGCGGGCCGTCTCGGCCAACCCGCGGGTCATCAGCATGGCCCGGGTGTTGTCGCCGAAGCCCATCGCCGTGGCGATGCCGTACGACAGCGCGATGACGTTCTTGACCGCCCCGCCCAGCTCGCAGCCGATCACGTCGTCGTTCGTGTACGGGCGCAGGTAGGGCGTCCGGATCGACGACTGGACGAGAACGGTGCGGTGGTGGTTGGTCCCGGCGACCACAGTCGCGGCCGGCTGCTCGGCGGCGATCTCCGGGGCGAGATTCGGGCCGGAGACGACAACCACCCGGTCCGCGGCGACCCGGGCGGTCTCCACGATGACCTCGCTCATCCGCTTGGTGGTGCCGAGTTCGATGCCCTTCATCAGCGACACCAGGGTGGAGTCCGGGTGCAGGTGCCCGGCCCACTCGGCGAGGTTGCCCCGCAGGGTCTGCGACGGTACGGCCAGCACCACCAGCTCGGCGTCGGTGATCGCCTCGATGGCGTCGGCGGTGGCGGTGACCCGATCCGGCAGCAGCAGATCCGGCAGGTACTCGGTGTTGCGCCGCTCGGTGCGGATGCTGTCGGCCACCGCGGCGCGTCGCGCCCACACCGTGACGTCCCGCCCGGCGTCGGCGAGGATCTTGGCGAACGCGGTGCCCCAGGAGCCGGCGCCGAGAACCGCGACGTGGCCGGTCACGCGACACCTCCGTGTTGCTGGGGTTCGGCGGAGGGTCGGACCGGCCGCGCCCACAGCGGTGGCGGCGTTCCGCCCCGGATCTCGGCGAGCATGTCCCGCAGGCGCAGCATGATGGCGTCCGTCATCTCCTCGAGGGTGGCCCGGGTCGGCGGGGCGTCCGCCCACCGGGTCAGGTCGACCGGGTCGCCGGCGACCACGGTAACCGGGATCCGCGGGCGCGGGTTGAACCGGTTGGTGCGCGGGTCGAAGATCCGCTCCGGCCCCCACATCACCAGCGGCACCACGGGCGCGCCGGTGGCCAGCGCCAGCCGGGCCGCGCCGGTCTTGGCCTTCATGGGCCACAGGTCCGGCTGTTTGGTGGTGGTGCCCTCCGGGTAGATCACGACCGCGCCGCCCTGGTCCAGCGCTTCCACCAGGGCGTCCAGTGAGCGGACCGCGTCCACGCTGCCCCGCTCCACAGGGATCTGCCGGCACTGGCGCAGGATCCAGCCGACCACTGGCACCCGGAACACGCTGGCCTTGCCCAGATACTGCGGCCAGCGGCCCGACTCGTAGATGAAGTGCGCGGAGACCAGCGGGTCGGCGTGCGAGATGTGGTTCGCCACGATGATCACGCCGCTGTCTCCGCCGAGGTGCTCGCCGCCCCGCCACGTCCGTCGGGTCCACACGAGCATCACCGGTTTGACCAGCACCACGGCGAACCGTCGCCAGAACCCCAGCCTCCGCCGTGCCACCTGTGCCTCCTCGTCGCGCCCCGCACCGCCACGGGTCCGGCCCACGACACCCGCAGCGGAAATCATGCCTGCTCGCCCCCCGTACGGCCAGGGAGGGTCCCGCCGCCCTGCTGGCAGGATTGCGGGCGTGAGTCAGCCGAGGTGGGCCGTGGTGGTGCCGGTGAAGCGTCTGTCGGCAGCCAAGAGCCGGCTGCGGGGCGCACTGCCCGGCGTACCCCATGAGGAGCTGGCGCTGGCCCTGGCCGCTGACACGCTCCGCGCGGTGCTTGCCTGCCCGGCGGTCGCCGAGGCTCTTGTCGTCACCGACGACGCCCGCGTGGCGGCGGTGGTCCGCGCCGCCGGAGCGCGGGTACTTCCCGACGAGCCGGACGCCGGCCTGAACGCCGCCTTCCGGCACGGCGCGGCGCACGCCCGCGACATGTGGGTGGCCGGGCTGACCGCCGACCTGCCGGCGCTGCGCCCCACCGAGTTGGCCGGCGCGCTGCTCGCGGCCCAGGCCGGCGACGACGGGGTACGCCGGTTCGTGGCGGACGCGCCCGGCGTCGGTACGGTGCTGCTCGCCGCGCCGCCAGGAGTCGACCTCGAGCCACGTTTCGGGGTGGGTTCGGCGGCGGCGCACACGGCGAGCGGCGCCCTGCCGCTGCCCGGCGACTGGCCCAGCCTGCGCCGCGACGTGGACACCGCCGACGACCTGGCCGCCGCCGCCCGGCTCGGCCTCGGGCCGCGCACCGCCGCGCTGGTGGCCGCCGCCTGCCCGGCGCGCTCCGCGAGCTGACCCCCCGGTGTACGGTGCCAGCATGCAGGGCACGGTGGCCAGCTACGACGCGGCGACACGCAGCGGGACGCTGCTGCTCGACGACGGCACCGAACTGGGTTTTCCCGCTCGGGCGTTCGACGCCTCCGGGCTGCGGCTGCTCCGGCTCGGCCAGCGGGTGCGCATCGACACCGATCCCGACGGCGAGGTCGTCCGGGTGACATTGCCGACGATGATCTGAGCCGGCGGGGCCAAGTTCATTTTGCGTTAACCGTAATCGGGTGATTATGAGCGGGTGAGCACCCCTCGCGAGCACCCGGCCAGCCCGTCCACCACCGATCCCCTCAACGGCGTCCCCGCCCGTGGCACCGACGGCCGGTTTCGGCCGTCCCGGGCCGAACGTGCCGGTGCCGCCCGCGCCGACACCCTCGCCGACGACCCGGGCGCGGCCTCCTCGGGGCTCGACGAGGTCCTCGAATCCGCCGCCCCGCCCACCGAGACGGACGGGCCGGCTGCCGGTGGCGCCCTGGCCACCACAGGCTCCCCCGCTGACGGCGACGAGGACGACAGCCCGGCGGCTCCCCCGCTGCCGGACGACCGCTTCCTCAACCGGGAGCTCTCCTGGCTCGACTTCAACGCGCGGGTGCTGGCGCTCGCCGAGGACCAGCGCACCCCGCTGCTGGAGCGGGCCAAGTTCCTCGCCATCTTCGCCAGCAACCTCGACGAGTTCTACATGGTGCGGATCGCCGGGCTGAAGCGGCGGCTCTCCGCCGGCCTGCCGGTCCGTGGCGGGGACCGGCTGCCCCTGCGTACGCAGCTGGACCTGATCGCCGAGCGGACCGCCGCACTTGTCGCCCGGCACGCCGCCTGCTTCGTCGGCGACGTGCTGCCCAAGCTCGCCGGGGAGGGTATCCGCATCCTGCGCTGGGCCGAGCTGGGCGACCCTGAGCGGGAGCGGCTGCGCACCTACTTCCGGGAGCACATCTTCCCGGTGCTGACCCCGCTGGCGGTCGACCCGGCGCACCCTTTCCCGTACATCTCCGGGCGGTCGCTCAACCTCGCCGTCGCGGTCCGCGATCCGGACGGCGGCTCCGAGCTGTTCGCCCGTGTGAAGGTGCCGAACAACGTGCCCCGCTTCGTGCGGGTGGACCGGGACCAGCCGGGCGTGCGGATGCTGCCGGTGGAGGACCTGATCTCGGTGCACCTGGGTCAGCTGTTCAGCGGCATGCAGGTGGTCGAGTGCCACCTGTTCCGGGTCACCCGCAACGCCGAGGTGGAGGTCGACGAGGACCGCGACGAGGATCTGCTCCAGGCGCTGGAGCGGGAGCTCGCCCGCCGCCGTTTCGGCCCACCGGTGCGGTTGGAGGTCGCCGCCTCGATCTCCGACCACATGCTGGAGCTGCTCGTCCGTGAGCTGGACATGGACGACCAGGACGTGCTCCGGGTGCCCGGCCTGCTGGACCTCTCGGCCCTCTGGCAGGTGTACGGCGAGGCCGACCGCCCCGATCTGAAGGACCCGCCGTTCGTGCCGGCCACCCACCCCCGGCTAGCCGAGGGCGAGGTGCCGCGCAGCGTCTTCGCGACCCTGCGGGACGGGGACATCCTCGTGCACCACCCGTACCACTCGTTCGCCACGAGCGTGCAGCGCTTCATCGAGCAGGCCGCCGCCGACGAGAACGTGCTCGCCATCAAGCAGACCCTCTACCGGACCAGCGGTGACTCGCCGATCGTCGACGCGCTCGTCGACGCGGCGGCAGCCGGCAAGCAGGTGGTGGTTCTGGTCGAGGTCAAGGCCCGCTTCGACGAGGTGGCGAACATCGGTTGGGCCCGCACCCTGGAACGCGCCGGCTGCCACGTCGTGTACGGCCTCGTGGGCCTCAAGACGCACTGCAAGACCGCACTGGTGGTCCGTCAGGAGGGCAACCAGATCCGCAGGTACTGCCACATCGGCACCGGCAACTACCACCCCAAAACCGCCCGCCTGTACGAGGATTTCGGCATGCTCACCGCCGACCCGGAGATCGGCGCGGACCTCACCGACCTGTTCAACGTGCTTACCGGCTACAGCCGGCAGACCGCGTACCGGCGGCTGATGGTGGCCCCGCAGGGCATCCGTAGCGGCCTCATCGAGCGGATCGAGCGGGAGATCGCGCACGTCCGGCTCGGCATGCCCGGCCTGGTCCAGTTCAAGGTCAACTCACTGGTCGACGAGGGCATCACCGACGCGCTGTACCGGGCCTCGCAGGCCGGCGTCCACGTCGACCTGCTCATCCGCGGGATGTGCACGCTGCGTCCGGGCGTTCCGGGGCTCTCGGAGAACATCCGGGTCCGCTCGATCCTGGGCCGGTTCCTTGAGCACTCCCGGGTCTTCCGGTTCGGAAACAACGGCGAGGCCGAGTTCTGGATGGGCTCGGCGGACCTCATGCACCGCAACCTGGACCGACGGGTGGAGGCGCTGGTGCAGGTGAGCGACCCGGTGGCCCGCGCCGAGTTGGACCACGTGCTCACCGCAGCGATGGGCCCGGACGTCGACGCGTTCGAGCTGGCCAGCGACGGCTCCTGGACCCGACGGACAAGCGACGGCGAGGGCGCCCGGGTGCATCTACAGGAACTGCTGCTGCGCCGTGTCGGTGGCACGGCCCGCTGACCGTTCGCGGCATAGGCTGAGTGGATGGTCGAGGAGGAGCAGAAGTACGAGGTGGACGACACCTACGTGCTACCGGACCTGTCCGCCGCGGCCCCGGCCGGCGGTCAGGTCCGGGCGCTGCCACCGGTGACGCTTGTCGCCCGCTACCTCGACACTGTCGACCTGCGCCTGTCCCGGGCCGGCGCCTCGCTGCGCCACCGCCGGGGCGACGAGCTGCCGTGGACGGTGAAGCTGCCCACCGGCACGCCTGGCGTCCGGCACGAGATCTCCCGCCCGGGGCCGGCCGGGCAGCCGCCACCGGAGCTCGTGGAGCTGGTCACCGCCCTGCACCGGGGCGCAGCCCTGGCACCGGTGACTGTCGTACGGACCCTCCGGCACGCCCACGAGGTGTGCGACGAGGCTGGCGCGGTGCTGGCCGAGGTGGTGGACGACCAGGTGACGGTGCTCGACGACAACGACGCCACCACCGACACGTTCCGCGAGTTGGAGGTGGAGCTCAAGGCCGGTGACCGCACGCTGCTGGACCAGATCGGCGGTGTGCTGGGCGAGGCCGGCGCCAGGGTCGGCTCGTTCACCCCGAAGCACGTACGCGCACTGGGCACGGCTGCGCAGGCCGAGCCCGATCTGGTCGCGCCGGGCGAGCTGCCCGCCGACCCGACCGCCGGCGACGTGGTCACCGAGGCGTTCCGCACTGAGGTACGCCGCATGCTGGCGCACGACCCGCTGGTACGGCTTCGCGTTCCGGGCGGCGGCGGTGACAGCGCCGTGCACCAGATGCGGGTGGCAATCCGGCGGCTGCGCAGCGACCTGCGGACGTTCACACCGCTGCTCCGCAGGTCGTGGTCGCGTCCGCTGCGCGCGGAACTGCGCTGGCTCGCCGAAGTGCTCGGCGCCGCCCGCGACGCCGAGGTGCTGCGTGCCCGGCTGCGACGTACCGCGAACGCGGATCCGCTCAGCCCTCTCGACCAGGACGCTGTGGACCGGCTGGACAAGGCGCTGGCCAAGCGGCAGCGGCAGGCCCTCGCCGCCATCGACAAGGCGCTGCGCTCCGCGCGTTACCTGGCACTTGTGGACGCGCTGGTGCTTGCCGCCCGCGCCCCCCGGTTCACCCGCCGGGCCGCCGAGCCGGCCGCTCGGACGCTGCCCGCCCTTGTGGCCCGCCCGTGGAAACGGCTCACCGGCCCCGACGGCGTCGAAGGGCTCGACCCGCTGGGCCCCGACGACCGCTGGCACACCGTCCGCAAGGAGGCCAAACAGGC
Source organism: Micromonospora sp. DT68 (assembly GCF_049847245.1). NCBI lineage: Bacteria > Bacillati > Actinomycetota > Actinomycetes > Micromonosporales > Micromonosporaceae > Micromonospora > Micromonospora sp. DT68. Next base: position 23,325 of record NZ_JBNCNZ010000018.1, on the reverse strand, counting down.
CCGCTACGCGGTCAACGCGGTCCTCCCGGCCGTCGGCAAGGACGCGCGCCGGCTGTCCCGCGCGCTGGCCCGCGTGCAGGACGTGCTCGGCGAACACCAGGACGCCGCGGTCGCCGCGGACACCTGGCTCGCCCTCGCTGCCGACCGACCGGGCGACCACAAGCTGGCTGTCGTCGCCGGGCGGCTCGCCGAGCGGGAACGCGAGACGGTCCGCCAGATGCGGGCCCGGTTTCCCGCCGCGTGGCACCGGGCCACCCGGCGACGGCGCACGAGATGGCTCCCGTGACCGGCATCCGGGCGGCCGGCGGGGTCTGCTGGCGTCCCAGCGCCGACGGCGTACGCGTGTGCGTCGTGCACCGGCCCCGCCACGGGGACTGGACGCTGCCCAAGGGCAAGCTGGAGCCGGGCGAGCATCCGATGGTCGCGGCGGTCCGCGAGGTGGCCGAGGAGGCCGACGTGCGCGGCGTACCGCAGGTGCGGCTGCCGTCGGTGCGCTACCGCAGCGAAGGTCAGGACAAGCTTGTCGACTACTGGTCGATGCGGACGGTCGCCAACGGCGGATTCCAGCCCGACACCGAGGTGGACGACATGCGGTGGCTCGCCGTCGACGACGCCATCCGGCTGGTCAGCTACCCGCACGACGCCGAGGTGCTCGCCGCGTTCGCCGCGCTGCCGCCGGTGACGGCCACCGTCGCGCTGGTCCGGCACGCGCATGCCGGCAAGCGGGCCACGTGGACCGGCCCGGACACCGGCCGCCCGCTCGACGCGCAGGGGTGGGCGCAGGCGTACGCCCTGGCCCCGCTGATCGCCGTGTTCCGGCCCGCCCGGCTGGTGTCGGCGTCGCCGCGTCGCTGCGTACAGACCCTGGATCCGGCCGCCGCACTACTCGACCTACCGATCGAGATCTGCGGCGATCTGGACGAGCCTCAGCCGGGCCAACAGCACGACGAGCAGGTGCTCGCCACCGCCGCCCGCCTGCTGGAGCTGGCCTGCGCCGGCGGTCAGGTGGCGGTGTGCAGTCAGGGCAAGGTGCTGCCGGGCGCGTTGGAACGGCTCACCGGGCACGCCGACGACGATTTCACCACGCCGAAGGGCTGCGGCTGGCTGCTCGCCTTCAGCGGCGACCGGTTGCTCGCCACCGACCGCCTCTGAGCCCTCCCGGTTTGGTCGACGTGGAGCCTCGGCACCGGAGGTCGGCGATCCGGAGTGGATCAACGCCAACCGCGTGGGTCAGAGGGGCGGCAGGGTGAGGGTCACCGCGACCGGCAGGTGGTCGCTGGCCGTGCCGGGCGGTGCGACCGGGCCGCGCGGTGTCAGACCGGGCGAGACGAAGACGTGGTCGATCTCCTGGCGCGGGTCGTCGGCCGGGCTTGTCGCCAACGGTCGCCCCGCCGCCAACGCGTCGACGAGACCGGCCCCGGTGAACTGGTCGAACGCCTCGTCGCCCGGCTCGGTGTTCAGGTCACCGCCCACCACCAGCGGGCGGCCGTCCGCGTACTCGGTGGCGAAGTCGACTACCGCGCGCGCCTGGACCACCGGACCGCCGCCGGGCGGCGGTTGCAGGTGCGTGCTGACCACTGCGCACCGGACACCGTCGCTGAAGTTCACTGTGACGGCGAGGGCCTGCGCGCCGGTGGGCGCCCCCACGGCCGGCAGCCGCAGCGTCCGCTCGTCCTCGATCGGCCAACGGCTGAGCACCGCGTCACCCCAGACGGCGTCGGCGGCGGCCCCGAACACGTACGGCATGTCGAGACGATCGGCCAGCAGGTCCAGGGTGTCGTGGCCGCCGTTGAGCAGCCAGCCGCGGTCCACCTCACTGAGCAGCACCACGTCGGGTCGCTGGCTGTCGATCGCGGTGGCCAGCGCGGGAAGGTCGAACCGGCCGTCCAACCCGAAGCCCATCCGGATGTTGTAGGCCACCACGGTGATTTCCTTCGGCGGCCCGTTTCGGTTTGTCGACACCCCCACCTTGTCGGCGAACACGGGCGCCAGCATGGCCAGCGCGGTGACCACCGCAGTGGTCGGCAGCGGCGCCAACCTCCCGGCGTGCCGCTGGCCGGCAGGCGGCCCCTCGGCGGGGCGGGAGGTGAACGCCACGGCCGCGATCAGCCCGGCGACCACCACCGGAACCGCCCCGTTGGGGTAGCCGAGGTCGTAGGCGGAGTAGTAGGCCACTGCCGCCAGCACGAAGACGAGCATGCCGGCCGCGACCGCGTACCCCCGGCGGGCCGCCGCTCGCAGGGCAGCCACCCTGGCCGCGTCGTCGGCGGGGGCCGGCCCGGCTGCGCCGGCGTCGTCGGTGAGGGCGAGGCAGGCGCCGAGACCGATTGCGGTGAGCGGGATGGCCGCGAGGAGCAGGTCGCCGTTGTCGAGGGCGAAGAGCACCGCGCCGGCAAGCACGGCCACCGGTCCCACTGCCCGACCCCACCGCCGGCTGGGCGGGCCGGCCAGCGCGGCCAGCAGGAACCCGGCGACGGCCACCGGCACCGGCGCGAGGCCGAACAACGGTGAGCTGGCCACGCCGTCGTCGGCCACCAGGTACGACATCGCGGTCTGGGCGAGCGCCGGGGCGAGGGCAACCATGCCGGCCAGCAGCAGCACCGGCCCGGCCAGCAGCCACGACCGTGCGCCACCAGGGCCGGGTGGCGCGCTCCGCGCCGCCGTGGCGAGCAGGAACGCCCCCACCGCCACGGCACTGAACAGCCACGCCATCCAGTCGCTGCGCCAGGCCAGGTCGTAGGTGTCAAGCATCGCGTGGAGCGCCGCGTTCACCGCCAACCCCAGAGCCAGCCCTGGCACCGGCCTGTCGATTCCACCGGCGACGCCCACCAACCAGACCAGCCCGGCGAGCAGCCCTGCGGTGGCCAGCCAGAGCTGTACGCGTCCACCAGGGGTCGCGGTGAGCGCGAGCCGCGCGGCGGCCAGCAGGACGGCCGCGGTGACGGTGACGGGACGGGCGCCGACCCGGCGGACAATCGCCGGTGCCGCCGCAGCGAGGACGAACCAGCCGAGGGCGAACGCGCCCATCAACTCGGCCGGGGTGGACGCGGCCTGACCGAAGATGGTGATGATGCCGGGAAGCCATACGCGCAGCACGTCGATAAGCAGAATGACGCCCAGCGCGAGCGATCCGGTGGTGAGCTGGCGGTAGCGCACCGGCGCCCCATTTCCGTCGGCGGGCCGGCAGAAGGGGGGCCGGCACGGCGATTCTGCGCGTCCACGCCGGGCGGGTCAATGCTCCCGGTACACCACAGGGCGCCCACCGCGCGGGTGGACGCCCTGTGGGCTGTGCCTGTCGGTCAGCGCTTGCTGGCCGTCTTCTTGGCGGGAGCTTTCTTCGCGGGCGCCTTCTTGGCCGCCGTGCTCTTGCTCGCTGCCGCTGTGGTCTTCTTCGCCGTGGTGGACTTGGCCGCCGCGGCGCTCTTCTTCGTCGGTGCGGCCTTCTTGCTGGCGGCCGTCTTGGTCGCCGTGGTGCTCTTGCTCGCCTTGGCCGGGGCGGTCTTCTTGCTGGCAACCGTCTTGGTCGCCGTGGTGGTCTTGGCCGCCTTGGCCGGGGCGGTCTTCTTGCTGGCCGCCTTGGCGGCGGTGGCCTTGGTGCCCGTCGCCTTGGCGCCGGTGGCCTTGGCGCTCGCCGCCTTCGTGCCGGTGGCCTTGGCCCCGGTCGTCTTGGCCGTCGTGCTGGCGGTCTTCTTCGCCGCCACCGTGGCCTTCGGCACCTTGCCGCTGGCCACCATCTCCTTGAACCCGGCCCCGGGGCGGAAGGTCGGGACGGACGTCTTCTTGACCTTCACCGCCTCGCCGGTGCGCGGGTTACGCGCTGTTCGTGCGCCACGCACACGCTTTTCGAACGCTCCGAATCCGGTGATCGCCACCTTCTCGCCCTTGGTGACCGCCGCCTGGACCTCAGTGAGGACCGCGTCGAGCGCGGCCGTCGCCGTCTTCCGGTCCCCCAGGCGAACGGCGAGCGCCTCGATGAGCTCGGCTTTGTTCACGACTTCCTCCCGATTATGCAACTGACTCGACGCGAGCCATTCTGCGCGCACGGTATGCCCTGTGCTGCCTGGACACAAACATTCGGTAGAAAAAAGCCCTTGTGTCGTAACGGATTCGCCCCCACCGGTTGGACCGGTGAGGGCGAAATCCGATGTGCGGGTGGGCGTACGGCTATGCCACTGAGGGCAGGAACGGCAGTCGACCCGCCTCGTACGAGTCGATGTCGGCGACGTGGCGGAGGGTGAGTCCAATGTCGTCCAGACCCTCCAGCAGCCGCCACCGGCTGAAGTCGTCAAGCGGGAACGACCATGTGGCGTCCCCCGCCCGGAGCTGTCGGGCGGTCAGGTCGACAGTCACCGGAGTGGTCGGATCGGCCTCGACCAGATCCCACAACTCCTCGACGGCTTTCAATTCCAACTCGACCGGCAGCAGACCCTCCTTGAGTGCGTTGCCGCGGAAGATGTCGCCGAAGCGCGGCGACACCACGGCGCGGAAGCCCCAGTCCCGCAGCGCCCACACGGCGTGCTCCCGGGAGGAGCCGGTGCCGAACTCCGGGCCGGCGATGAGGATCGACGCACCAGAATAGGATTCATCGTTGAGAACGAATGCCGGATCTTCCCGCCACGCGTTGAAGAGCCCGTCGGCGAAGCCGGTGCGGGTCACCCTCTTGAGGTACACGGCCGGGATGATCTGGTCGGTGTCCACGTTGGATCGCCGCAGGGGCACGGCCGTGCCGGTGTGGGTGGTGAACTTGTCCATCTCCTCGGTCCCTTCTACAGATCGGCGGGTGCGGCGAGCCTGCCGACCACGGCGGTGGCGGCGGCGACCGGCGGGGAGACCAGGTGGGTGCGTCCGCCCCGGCCCTGACGACCCTCGAAGTTGCGGTTGGAGGTGGACGCGGAGCGCTCGCCCGGCTTCAACGTGTCGGGGTTCATGCCCAGGCACATGGAGCAGCCGGCGAACCGCCATTCGGCACCGGCGTCGGAGAAGACCTTGTCCAGGCCTTCGGCCTCGGCTGCCTCCCGCACGGCGGCGGAGCCGGGCACCACGAGCATCCGGACCCCGTCGGCGACCTTGTGGCCGCGCAGCACGTCGGCGGCGGCCCGCAGGTCCTCCAGGCGGCCGTTGGTGCAGGAGCCCACGAAGACCACGTCGATGGGGAGTTCCCGCAGCGGGGTGCCGGGTTGCAGGTCCATGTACTCGAGCGCGCGACGGGCGGCGACCCGCTCCGAATCGGTGACGAACTCCTCCGGGTCCGGCACTGGCGCGCTCAGCGGCGCACCCTGCCCGGGGTTGGTGCCCCAGGTGACGAACGGCGTGATCTGGCTGGCGTCGAGGGTCACCTCGGCGTCGAAGCGCGCGCCCTCGTCGGTGGGCAGCGTCCGCCACCAGGCGAGCGCCGCGTCCCACTCCGCGCCCTGCGGCGCGTTCGGGCGACCCTTGAGGTACGCGAAGGTCGTCTCGTCCGGCGCGATCATGCCGGCCTTGGCGCCCCACTCGATGGACATGTTGGCGATGGTCATCCGCCCCTCCATGGAGAGGGACCGGATCGCCTCACCGCGGTACTCCACGATGTGACCACGCCCACCGCCGGTGCCGACCTGGGTGATCAGCGCCAGCACCAGGTCCTTGGCGGTCACGCCGGGGGCGAGTTGGCCGGTGACGTTCACGGCCATGGTCTTCGGGCGGCTCTGCGGCAGCGTCTGGGTGGCGAGGACGTGCTCCACCTCACTGGTGCCGATGCCGAAGGCGAGCGCGCCGAACGCGCCGTGGGTGGCGGTGTGCGAGTCGCCACAGACGATCGTCATGCCCGGCTGGGTCAGCCCGAGCTGCGGGCCGATGACGTGCACGATGCCCTGGTTCTCGTCACCGAGCGGGTGCAGCTTCACGCCGAACTCGGCGCAGTTGCGGCGCAGCGTCTCGATCTGCGTCCGTGACGTCGGATCCGCGATGGTGAGCAGGTCACCGCGGCGGGACCGGAACGCCGGATCGGCGTACCCGGTCGGTGTGTTGTGGTCCTCTGTCGCGAGCGTCAGGTCGGTTCGGCGCACCCGGCGCCCGGCGAGCCGCAGCCCGTCGAACGCCTGCGGGCTGGTCACCTCGTGCAGCAGGTGCAGGTCGATGAAGAGCAGGTCCGGCTCACCAACGGCGGACCGAACGACGTGCGCGTCCCAAACCTTCTCGGCCAGGGTCCTCGGCTCAGGAGTGACTCCCACCATCTGGACATCCTAAATTCTGGGAGGTATGTTTCGGCTTGTGGGACACAGTATGAGCGGTGTTGGCGTTCTCGACAAGGCGGTGGTCATCCTGGCCGCCTGTGTCGACGGCGCCAGCCTGGCCGAACTCGTTGAACGCACGAAGCTGCCCCGTGCCACCGCGCACCGGCTGGCACAGGCACTGGAGATCCATCGGATGCTCGTCCGGGACACCCAGGGCCGCTGGCGGCCCGGCCCCCGGTTGGGCGAGCTCGCCAATGCGGCACCGGACGTCCTGCTGACAGCCGCCGAGCCGCTGCTGGCCGCGCTGCGCGACGCCACAGGTGAGAGCGCTCAGCTCTACCTGCGCCGCGCGGACGAGCGGATCTGCGTAGCGGCGGCAGAGCGCGCCAGCGGCCTGCGGGACACTGTTCCGGTCGGCTCGGTGCTGCCCATGACCGCCGGCTCGTCCGCCCAGATCCTGCTCGCCTGGGAGCCGCCGGAGGCGGTCATGCCGCTGCTGCCACGTAGCAAGTTCACGGGCCGCACCCTTGCCGAGGTACGCCGCCGCGGCTGGGCGCAGAGCGTCGCCGAACGCGAGGCGGGTGTGGCGAGTGTCTCCGCCCCGATCCGGGACCGTACCGGCCGCGTGATCGCCTCGATAAGCATCTCCGGCCCCATAGAGCGCCTCGGCCGCCGCCCCGGCGAACGGCACGCCATGGCAGTCGTACGAGCCGGCCAACGCCTCTCCGGCCTCTAACCGGCCCCGGTCCGGCCTCTAACCGGCCTCCGGCCAGCGCTGGTTGATCATGGGGGTTAGCGTGGACCGGCATCGGCGTGTCACCCCGCCAACTCCATGATCACCGCGGTGGAGGTGGAACGGAGAAAGGGCCCGCCTCGCGAAGCGAGACGAGCCCTTTCTGTTGTAGCCCCGACCGGATTCGAACCGGCGCTACCGCCTTGAGAGGGCGGCGTCCTGGGCCACTAGACGACGGGGCCAGAACTTTGCTGTTCACCACCCTCGCGGGCGGTGCGGCTTGTAGTCTAGCGGCACCATCGGCCGGGGCGAGCGCGGGGTGCGGGGCTGCAGACCGGCAGGTGGCGACCCGGGAAACGACCCACGAGGTGACACGACCCGTCCCGGAACGACAGGCCCTCGACGACGAAACAGCCCGCCTCACCAGGTGAGACGGGCTGTGCACAGATGTAGCCCCGACCGGATTCGAACCGGCGCTACCGCCTTGAGAGGGCGGCGTCCTGGGCCACTAGACGACGGGGCCAG
>NZ_JBNCNZ010000018.1:0-15755 GCF_049847245.1 Micromonospora sp. DT68 | reverse complement strand
AACAAACTTTCGCTCCCCCACCCTTGCGGGCAGAGGAGCTGCACTCTACCAGAGATCATCCTCCGCCCCTCGCGGGGCGGAGGAGAACTCCGTCAGAATCCAGCGTCCGGGATTCTCGCGAATCCCAGCTGCGCTGGGGTACCAGGACTCGAACCTAGACTAACTGAACCAGAATCAGTCGGGCTGCCAATTACCCCATACCCCATTGGCCCCTTGCGGCGCCGGGATTGAACATTACCCTCCCAGCGCCAGCAGGCCAAATCCGATCCCCCCGAAACGCCCTTGAGCTGCGGAAACAGGGGCATCGGACCGGTCAGGCGACGGGGACCACCGGGTTGCTGAGCTCACCGATGCCCTCGATCCGCACGGTGACCGTATCCCCCTCGACGAGGGGACTAACCCCCGCCGGTGTGCCGGTGAGCACCACGTCGCCGGGCAGCAGGGTCATCACGTGCGAGATGTACGACACCAGGCCGGCCACGTCGAAGACCATGTCCTTCGTCCGGCCGAGCTGGCGTACCTCCATCTCGTGATTGCGGCCCACCTCACACCGGATCTCCAGGTCGGAGACGTCCAGACCGGTGGTGATCCACGGACCGATGGGGCAGAAGGAGTCGAAACCCTTGGCCCGCGTCCACTGCCCGTCGGAGCGTTGGAGGTCCCGGGCCGTGACGTCGTTGGCGCAGGTGTAGCCGAAGATGGCGCGTTCGGCGGCGGCACGGTCGGCCCGGCGGGCGCCAGGTGCGCCGATCACGACCGCCAACTCCGCCTCGTGCTCGACCTGCTTGGAGAAGATCGGCAGCCGGATGGCGTCCCGGGGACCGATCACCGAGGTGGACGGCTTGAGGAAGAGCAACGGCTCCTTGGGTACGTCGTTGCCGAGCTCGGCGGCGTGGTCGGCGTAGTTGCGGCCCACGCAGACCACCTTGCTGGGCAGGATCGGCGAGAGCAGCCGAACGTCGGAGAGGGCCCACCGGGCCCCGCTGAAGGAGAGTTGGCCGAACGGGTGACCTTCGATCTCGGCGATGGTCAGGCCCTGCGGCCCGGCCTCCGCTTCGCCCTCGACGGCCCCGAACGACATTCCCTTGGCATGAGCGAAACGAGCGATACGCACCTCGCCAATCTAGCCCTGCCGACGGGTTCACCGGCCACGACCGGCTGCCGGGTGTGCGCAACCCGTCAGCGCGGCGGCACCATACCGGCCGCCGGGGTGACCGGGGCGGGATTCCTGACTTCGTACCCGCACGGAGAGACCGCGCCCTTAGCGTCGGCTCCGGAGGTTCGTTCGTATGCCTGCATCGACACGACACCACAAGGCCCTCGCAGTGTTCGTCCACTGCCTCGGCATCCTCGCCGCCGTGCCGGCCCTGCCCGCGGTGGAGCCGGAGGCGTCGGCCGCGCCACGACCACCGACGGTCGCGCCACGACCACCGACGCCCACGCCACAACCAGCGGTGCCGTCGGCTGTGGCGATGGCCGCACCGCTACCGGGGGCGGCGAGCACCGCGCCGGCCCCACCCGCGATGGCAGCACCGCTGCCGGGCGTGGCGAGCGCGGAGCCCACCCCACCGTCGGCGCCACCGGCGATGGCGCCACCGACGCGGACACCGGCGTCGGCACCACCGCCTCCGGTCACGGTGGCGATCGCGCCGGAGAGCAGCCCGGCACCGCGGTACCGGATCCACGTGCGCAACGTGGGTGACTCGCCTGTCGACACCACTGTGCGCCAGGAGTTGCCCTCCGGGGCGTCGGTCACCGCGATCAGTGACGGCGGCCGGTCCACCCGTTCCGGCGGGTCGACCGGCGAGGTGACGTGGCGGCTACGGCTGCCCGCGCACAGCACCACCACGCTGGGCACCGCGCTGACCACCACCGCGCCGGGCCAGGCACTGACCGCGCCGGCTTGCGCCTTCACAAGCGACGGCAACCGGCCGTACGACTGCGCGTCGGCCACCTGGCAGGCGGCGGGAACACCTGCGGCGCAGGTCACCGAGGCGCAGCCGCTCTGGCGGCAGGTCCCGTTGCTGCTTGCCGGCGTGGCGGTCCTGTTGCTGCTCGGCGCCGCCCTGTTCTGGCTGTGGCGTCGTCGGCGCGGCCGGCGGGTGACCGCCGCCGCCCTGTCCAGCGGCAGCGGACCCGGCAACGAGCGCGGAACTGTCTATCCGCGTCCAGCCACCCCGAAACCGGTACGTCGTCGGCGTACCCCGCCTGTCGCTCTGCTTGTCGCCGGGGCGGTGGTGGTGTTGGCCGCCGTGGTCGGCACCGCCGGCTGGACGGCGACCCGGCAGGTCTCCCAGATCGACACGCAGAAGCAGCCGACCAGCGGCGCGTGGATGGGCACCGGGGTGTCCGGGCCGGTGGGTGTGCCGCTGCGCGAGTCCGCGTTCGAGTTCACCGTCTACCGGATGACCTGCGCGGAGCCCGGCAGCGCGAAAGCGGCAAGCGGAGGGAGTGCGGCCCCGGCTTCCGCGCGGCGCTGCCAGGCCACAGTGGGAGTGCGCAACATCACCGGCACCCAGCAGCCCTGGCACGGCCAGTTGCAACGGGCGTACCTGCCCGGTGGTCGCTGGGTGAGCGCCGACGAGCCGGCCACCCAGGCCGCCAACCTGGGCCGGGACGTCTTCGCCAACCCGGTGGCCGCGGGCAGCCGGGTGGTGCTTCCGCTGGTCTTCACCGTCGACGGGCGGGACCCGCCCCGGCAGTTGGAGCTGCGCAGTGGCGTCTTCTCCGCCGGCGTGCGGGTGCAGATGCCCTGACCGGCGGTCGGGCGGCGGTCGTACCCTGGGGTCCGTGACCGCCGCCCTCGCCCCCGCCGTGCTCGACGCGGCGACCTGGCAGGCACGGCGCCGGGCCCACGAGGAGCGGGTGGACGTCTGGCTGACCCCGCACCTGGCCCGGCGGCGCCGGGGCGAACGGCATCCGGTGGCCGACTTCCTGTTCACGTACTACTCGCACCGGCCGGCGCAGCTGCGCCGCTGGCATCCGGGCGCGGGGGTCGAGTTGCGCGGCGCGGACCTTGCCGAGTTCGGCAGGGACTACCGCGCCACCGCCGTCGGGGTCATCCTCGACACCGATGGGGTACGCCAGCGGCGTGGCGAGTCGATCGGGTGGATCCGCTCCCTGCTCGCGGCGACGGCGGGGCGGGCGGCGCACTTCGGCTGCTTCGGGATGCACGAGTGGGCGATGGTCTACCGGCAGACGCAGGAGGAGCTGCGGCACAACGCGTGGCCGTTGCGACTGGATCCGGATCAGACCGCCGCGATCGTCGAGGAGCGCGGGGTGCGGTGCAGCCACTTCGACGCGTTCCGGTTCTTCACACCGCCGGCCCGTCCGTTGAACCTGCTCACCCCGACCCGGGAAACCCAGCACGAACACGAGCAGCCGGGCTGCCTGCACGCCAACATGGACGTCTACAAATGGGCGTACAAGCTGTCGCCGCTGGTGCCCTCGGAGCTGGTGGCGGACTGTTTCGAGCTGGCCCGCGAGATCCGTACCCTCGACATGCGAGCCAGCCCCTACGACCTGGCGGCGCTCGGCTACCCGCCGGTGCGGGTCGAGACGCCGGAGGGTCGGGCGGAGTACGCCGCCGCGCAGCGCGGTTTCGCCGACCGGGCCGGCGTGCTGCGCCACCGGCTCCTCGCGGCCGTCCCCGCGTGAGGCGACGGCTCGCCGCCTGACCGGCGGCTCCAGCCTGACCGGCTGAGCGCGGCGCGGCCCGGGGACGGCGGGGTCAGGTCGCCGGACGGGTTCGCAGGCCGTCGAGAAGCAGCGCGACCACCGCTGCCATGTCCGCGTCGAGGCCGGGCTCGGTCCACTCGGTCCGGTGGGACGGGTGGTGGAATCGGGCTGTGGCCTGCAACAGCGCCCGGCCGGCCACCGCCGGGTCCGGCACGTCGAAGTCGCCGGCCGCGATCCCGTCGGCGACGATCAGGCTGAGCTGACCGGCAAGGATCTCCAGGTGGTTGGCGACGGCGCCCTCGGAGAGCGTGGCGAGCTGGTGGAAGTTGTCGAACAGCTCCGGATCCTCCCGGGCCATCCGACGCTTGGTGCCGCTCAGCTCGGCAAGCCACCGACGCAGCCGCTGCGGGGCGGGGTCGGTGCCGGTGGCGACCTCGACGAGCGGGGTCGAGACCCGGGCCAGCCAGCGTTCGGCGACCGCCTCGCGGAGCGCGGCCTTGCTGGCGAAGTGTCGGTAGACGCTGCCGTGGCTGACGCCCAGCGCACGGGCGACGTCAAGCACTGTGGCCTTGGCGGGCCCGTACCGGCGTAGCGCTTCCTCGGCGGTGTCGAGGATGCGGTCGGCCGTCAGGGCGGTGGCGTCGCTCATCGCTCCAGCCTCCCTGACCGCGTGCGCGGCCGTGGCGCGGCCCCCCGGGTGGCGGGCACGCCACGGCCGGATCGTCATGCCCGCTCGCTGTCCAGCAACGCCATCTGCGCCTCGTCGTAGCGGCTGCCGGCTACGGCGTCAGCCGGGACGGCGGCCTCGATGGCGGCCAGGTCCGCGTCGGTCAGGGTGACCGCCGTCGCGCCCAGTGCCTCGGTGAGCCGGTCCCGGCGGCGGGCGCCGACCAGGGGCACGATGGTCTCGCCCCGGGCGAGCACCCAGGCGATGGCGATCTGCGCCACGGTGACGCCCCGAGCCTCGGCGATGGTCCGCAGGGCGTCGACCAGAGCCAGGTTGCGGTCCAGGTTCGCGCCGGAGAACCGGGGCAGGTAGCTGCGGAAGTCGGTGCCGCCGGTGTCCCTGCGAGCCGTCCAGTGGCCGCTGATGAGGCCACGGGACAGCACCCCGTACGCGGTGATCCCCACGCCCAGCTCACGGGCCGTCGGCAGGATGTCGGACTCCGGGTTACGGGAGATCAGCGAGTATTCGATCTGGAGGTCGGCGATCGGGTGGACGGCGTGCGCCCGTCGCAGCGTCTCCGCGCTCACCTCGGACAGGCCGATGTGCCGGATGTGACCGGCCTGGACGAGCTCGGCGAGGGTGCCGACCACGTCCTCCACCGGCACGTCCCCCGGCAGCCTGGCCGGACGGTAGATGTCGATGTGGTCGGTGCCGAGGCGCCGCAGCGAGTACGCCAGGAAGTTCTTGATCGCGGCGGGTCGAACGTCGACGCCGTTCCAACCGCCGTCGACGTCGCGCAGGGCGCCGAACTTGACGCTGATCACCGCGTCGTCGCGGTTTCGGCCGCGCAACGCGTCGCGCAGCAGCAGTTCGTTGTGGCCCATCCCGTAGAAGTCGCCGGTGTCCAGCAGGGTGACGCCGGCGTCCAGGGCGGCGTGGATGGTGGCGATGCTCTCGACCTCGTCGACGTCGCCGTAGAGGTCGGACATGCCCATCAGGCCGAGGCCGAGGGCGGAGACGGTCGGGCCGGTGGTGCCGAGCGTGCGGGTGTCCATGGGGGTGTTCCTCTCCTCGTCCACCCCGTCAGCATACATACTTTGACTGACAGATTCCAGATTCTGTCACTGGATAGCCGGAGAGGGTCGGTGCCGAGCTGACGTTCGCGAAGGGTCGGACTACTCGCCGTCGACGCGGCGGTCGCGCTTGCGCTGCGACTGGCGCTTCTTCTCGGCCAGCCGGCGCTCCTTCGCACCCCGCGACGGCCGGGTCGCACGTCGAGGTGGCGGCGGAGGTGCAGCCGCCTCACGCAGCAGCGCCACCATCCGCGCGCGTGCCGCCTCCCGGTTGGCGAGCTGCGCCCGGTGTTCGCTTGCCGCGATCGTCAGCACGCCGTCCACCAGGCGGTTGGCCAGACGTGCAAGCGCCCGCGACCGGATCCAGTCGGGCACCGACGGAGAATTGGCCAGGTCGTAGCTCAGCTCGACCCGGGAGTCGGCGGTGTTCACACCCTGCCCACCCGGCCCGGACGAACGGGAGAAGCGCTCCCGCAGCTCCCCGGCGGGGACGACCCACCGGTCGGTCACCCGCAGTCCGTCGTCCACGCTCCGAGGCTAACCCGCACCGGCGCACCGGGAGTCACCGGTGCGGAGGCTCACTCTGCGTCGAGGACGGGCTGGGCGTCGGGCCTGCGGTCTCGTCGTCCGAGCCGACAGCGGCGTACGCCACCGCGCCGAACAGCAGCAACCCGATCACCGCGGCCTTCACGGCGACCCCACGGATCAGCAGCCAGGCGCCACTGCGTGCCGTCGGCACTGACTTCTTCACGGTCTGGTAGTCGGTCCACCCGCGCCGCGCCCGGGCGTACGCCGACCCCACCGCACATCCGATGACCAGGCCCACCAGCAGGAGGGCCGTGAGAAGAGGACGCTCCACCTCCGCCAGTATCCATATCGAGCGTCATATTTCCACCGTTTGATGTCGTCCGGCCGGATATCCGACACCACCGCCGGCCGGATCGACAGCCGAGGAGTGTCCGGGCAGCTCAGCCGCCCTTCCCGATGATCGTGTCGGCGCTCTGCTGCACCTGCTCGATCGGGATGGCGAAGCCGATGCCGATCGACCCGTTTCCGTCGATGGTGGCGATAGCGGTGTTCACCCCGACCACCTCGCCACGGGCGTTGACAAGCGGCCCGCCCGAGTTGCCGGGATTGATCGACGCGTCGGTCTGCACCGCGCTGTGCCGGTTGTTGCCCAGCCGTACCTGGCGGTCCAGCGCACTGACGATGCCTGCGGTGACCGTCCCGGACAATCCCAACGGTGAGCCCACCGCCAGCACGGGCTCACCGACCCGGGTCGCACCCGGCTTGGCAAGCGGCAGCGGGGAGAGCCCTGCCGACGGCGGCACCTTCAGCACCGCCAGGTCGCTGCGCGGTTCCCGGCCGACCACCTCGGCTTCGTAGCGGCGGCCGTCGGGCAACTCGACCGTCACCGGGCCGCCGCCGCCCTTGGCGAGGATGTGGTCGTTGGTGACGAGGTGCTGCTGGTCGTCGATGGCGAACCCCGACCCGGTCGCGGACGCGCCGTTTGCACCACCGGCAAGCACCGACACCACCCCGGGCACAGTCCGCTCGGCGGCGGTGACCAGTTCCGCGGGCACCGGGGCGGCGGACGCGGCAGCCGGGCCGGGCGTACCGCTCTGGCTGGCCACCACACCGCCGGCCAGAGCGCCCGAGACGGCGGAGACCGCCACCACAGCCAGCGCGGCGACCAGCCGGCCGGGACGCCACCCGCCCGGATCCCGACCCGAGCCGGGCGCGTCCCACCACCCGCGCCCGTCCGGGTCGAGTTCGGGCGAGATGAACAAGGGACCGCGCGGTTCGCCCAGTCCGGTCTGCACAGCCATGCGTACTCCTCACGGTCGGGCGTTGGCCCGGCGGATCAGGGCAGTCGGGAGAACCAGCGCATCGAGCCGGCGGCCGCGCCCATCGCGAAGACGAGTCCGAGGCCGATGAACCGGGCCGAGACGTCCTGGCGTTCGGTGCGGTAGCCGACCGAGCTGCCAATGTCGTCGTAGACGGCGCGCAACTCGTCGCTGGTGCTGGCCTCGTGAAACATCCCGCCGGTCTCGTCGGCGACCGCTCGCAGCGTCTGCCCGTCGACCGGCACCTGGATGGGCCGCCCGCCCCGGTCCACGAACCCGGACGGGGTACCGAAGGAGATCGCGTGCACCGGCACCTTCGCCGCCACCGCCTCCGCCGCCGCCTCCATCGGGTCCATGCCCGAGGTGTTCGCCCCGTCGGAGAGCAGAATGATCCGGGCCGGCGGTGGCTCCTTCGCGGCCTCGCTGTCCAGGCTTTTGACCGCGCCCAGCGAGGTGTTTATGGCCTCGCCGATAGCGGTGCCCTGCACCCCGGTCACTCCCTCGGCGAGCCGACCGATCCCCTCGTCCAGGGCGTCCCGGTCGGTGCCCGGCGGCACCAGCACCGCGGCGCTGCCGGCGAAGGCGACAAGCCCCACGTTGAACTCGTCGGGCAGGCCCTCGACGAACCGCCGGGCCGCCTGCTTGGCCGCCGCCAGCCGGTCCGGCTCCACGTCGGTGGCGAGCATCGACGTGGACACGTCCACCGCCACCATCACTGTGGCGCGTTCCCGGGGCACCCGAACCTCGGCGCTGGGCCGGGCGAACCCCACAACGAGCAACGCAAGCATGGCCAGGAACAGCCCGGCCGGAACGTGCCGACGCCAGGCCGGACGCTCCGGCGCGACCCGGTCGAGCAGCCGCAGGTTGGTGAAGCGGACCGCGTACCGGCTGCGACCACGCTGCATCACCAGGTACGCGACGACAAGGGCGAGCACGCCGAGCAGCAGCCAGAGGCGCAGCGGCGACTCCCAGTTCACGCGGTACCTCCCCGGGCCAGCCCGGCCGGCGCGGCGGCCATCCGCCGCTGGGCGTGCACGTGCCGGACGATGTCCGCACCCCAGTCCCGGTCGGTACGCAACGCCAGATGCGTCGCCGCGCCCCGGCGCAGGACCTGACGGACCTGCTCACGCTGGGCGGCGGCAGCTTCGGCGTACCGCTCCCGCAGCCGACGGTCCGATGTGCACACCTCACGGTGGCGGCCGGTCTCCGGATCGACGAGCGTGATGAGGCCGACGTCGGGCAACTCCAACTCACGCGGGTCGGTCACCTCGATCGCCAGCACCTGATGGCGTACGGACAGCCGGCGCAGGGTCGCCTCCCAGGGCGGCGGGTGGCCGGGGTCGTCGGGCAGGCCGTCGAGGAAGTCCGAGACCACCACCACCAGACCGCGCTGGTGGGCGACCCGGTGCAGCGCGTCGAGCCCGTCCGCCAGCTCCGGCGATCCGACAGACGTGCCCGCTGATCCGATCGGCGGCCGGGACGGGTCGCCGTGGCCCGGCGTACGCGGGGCGGCCAGCAGCGCGCGGAGCAGACCGAGCAGGTGGGTACGGCCGCTGCGGGCGGGGAATCGGCGTACCCCGTCGGCGCGCAGCACCTGGGCACCGAGTCGGTTGCCGACGCCTGCGGTCAGGAAACCGACGGCAGCCACCGCGGCGACGGCCAGCTCCCGCTTGTCCAGCTCGGCAGTGCCGAACTCCATGCTCGCGGTGCCGTCGACAAGCATCCAGGTGGTCAGCTCCCGGTCGGCGTCGACCTGCCGGACGTGCGGTACGGCGGTGCGGGCGGTCACCGCCCAGTCCATCCGGCGGACCTCGTCCTCCCCCGGCCGGTACTCACGACTGCCGGCGGGTTCGCTGCCCGGCCCGGGCAGCAGGCCACGGTACTGGCCGTGCAGCAGGCCGTTGAGCCGCCGGGTGACAGTCAACTCCAGACGTCGCAGCCGTTGATCGGGGCTCAGTTCGGCCAGGCCGGGGTCCGGCGGCGCCGCGACAGTCGTACGGCTGGCGCGTCTCATGCCGCCGCCAGGTCCGGCGTCTGGTGTGGATGGGAGTTCGCCACCCGGGGTGGCGGCACCGCCTCCACCAGCCGCCGCACCAGGCTCTCGGCCGACACCCCGTCGGCCACCGCGTCGAAGGAGAGCACGAGCCGGTGGGCGAGGACGTCCACCGCCAACTCCCGGACGTCCTCGGGCAGCACGTACTCCCGACCGCGCAGGAGCGCCTGCGCCCGGGCTGCCGCGACCAGGCCGAGGGTGGCGCGCGGGCTGGCGCCGTACGCCAGCAGGGGTGCGATCTCCGGCAGCCCGAACCGGCCCGGATCGCGGGTGGCGAGGATGAGCCGGACCACGTACTCCGCGATGGCGTGGTGCACGAAGACCCGCTCGGCACGGACCTGGAGATCCTGCAACCGTTGCGCGTCGAGCACCTGCCGTGGGCTGGGCCGCTCGGTGCTCATCCGGTAGAGGATGGCCAGTTCGTCGGCGTCGCTGGGATAGTCGACGACCACCTTCATCAGGAACCTGTCGCGCTGCGCCTCCGGGAGTTGGTAGACCCCCTCCGACTCGATGGGGTTCTGGGTGGCAAGCACCAGAAACGGCGACGGCACCGGCCAACTGCGGCCGCCGATGGAGACCTGCCGTTCCGCCATGGCCTCCAGCAGCGCCGACTGGACCTTGGCCGGCGCGCGGTTGATCTCGTCGGCAAGCACCAGGTTGGCCATGATCGGGCCCAGTTCGATGTCGAACGTTTCCTTCGATGCCCGATAGATCCGGGTGCCCACGATGTCGGAGGGGACCAGGTCCGGGGTGAACTGAATCCGGGAGAAGGTGCCGCCGACCACTGTGGCGAGGGTCTGCGCGGCAAGTGTCTTTGCCACACCGGGAACCCCCTCCAAGAGGCAGTGCCCGTTGGCGATCAAAGCGGTGAGCAGTCGTTCGACGAGCCGATCCTGCCCGACGATCACGCGTTTGACCTCGAAGAGGGTCTGTTCCAGCTCGACGCCGGTCGGCTCGGGTTCGACCGCGCTGGGCATGCTGGCCAGGGTGTCCGAGATGTCCGTCACGGTGCTTGCTTCCCGGGCGGAGGGCCCGGCAAACGTCGGATTGTGCGCACCGGACCGGTCCGTTGTGCACCGGATGAGGACGAGCCGCCCGGACGGGTGACAACCGGAAGAAGACGACCGGACGAGTACGTCGACCCCGGGCCGGCAGGAGCCGGGCCGCCGTGACGAGACGTCCTTGCGAGCACGGCGCGGCCCCCGCACGCCAGGTGCGGGGGCCGGGTGTCGGTTGGTCAGGACAGGTGGACGACCAGGTGGAAGCCCAGGTCGGCCGGGGTGCCCGCCGAGTTGCGGGTCTGCACGAAGACAGCGTTCGGCGTGCTGAGCCGAGGCGCGACCGAGACTTCGCCGGCCGGCGGGATGCAGCAGGAGTCGGCCCGACCGATGGTGGCCACGAAGGTGCCGGCTGTGACGACCGTGCCGAACTGCACCTCGTACTGCCCGGTGCCGTACTTGATGACGGTGCCGGTGCCGCGGGCCTTGGTGCCGTTGGCGTTGACGACGACGGTGGTGGTGGAGGCGACGAGCGTGGTCGCCTTGGCGCTCAGCGCGGCCTTGGCCTTGCGGGCGGACTCCGCCGTTACCGGCGGCTGGGCGTTCGTGCCGCGCGCGGCCGGCTGGGCGGCCTCGACCGGAGCCTTCGCCGTCGGTTGGGCGACGGCGATCCCACCTCCGGCGAGGGTGAGCCCCAGGACGGCGAATGCGATCGCCGCTGCCTTACGTCGGAAAGATGTGCTCATGACAGGTCCCCTTTGTGTGACCGTGCGAATTCGGCCGACCCGCGGGGCGGGACAGATAACTGCCGGAAAATAGGCGGCGGCGACGCGGCATCCCGACTGCAAGCCCTTGCTTGTAGCCACTTTGAGCTGCGATTACTACTCAGAGTTGCGTCGTTTGAACCAGTTGGAACGTAGCACCGGAAAAAGCTGAGCGTCAATAGTTGATCTCGCATTATCGGGTTGCCGACGGGCGGTCGAATAATTGTGAAAGATGAACGTGCAACCATTCACGAAATGCGCATCCGGTGCCGTTATGCTGTTCGCCGTGATCGTCGACGCCGCGCCAACGCCCACGCCCACATCCACGTCCACGCGTCGCCGCGCAACGACGATCGGTTCGGCGCTCTGCTGGGCGGCGGTCGTACCGACGGCCACCTGGGCCGCTCTACGGCTCGCCGGCCTGGACCGTGGGCCGCTCGTGCAGGCGTTCGCATTCACCCCGTACGTTGCGGGATGGAGCATCATCGCCCTCGCCCTCGCCGCCGCCCTACGGCGCTGGTGGCCGGCGGCGGTCGCGGCCCTGGCCGCGGTGGCGCTGCTCGTCGCGGTCGCTCCCCGCGCGCTTGCCAGTTCGCAGCCCGCGACGGCAGGCCCCACGATCCGGGTGCTCACCGCCAACCTGCTCGCCGGCTCCGCCGACGCGGCCACGCTCGTGGAGCTGGTCCGGCGGCACCAGGTCGACGTGCTCGCCGTGCAGGAGTTCACCCCCGACGCGCAGGCCGCCCTGGACCGGCTCGGCCTCGACCGGCTGCTCCCCCACCGGCAGCTCAACCCGCAGATCGGCACGCCCGGCTCCGGGCTCTACTCGCGCTGGCTGCTCAGCGACGTTGGCATCAGGCACAACCAAGGCCAGGGCGGCTGGGGGTTCAGCCAGGCGTACGGCACGGTGGCCGTCCCCGGGGCGCCACCGGTGCGTGTCGAGTCAGCCCACCCCTCGGCGCCGTCCGCGCTGGACCAGGTCGTCGCGTGGCGCGCCGACCTGACCACCCAACCACCGGCCACGCCGGACGGTGGCCTGCGGATCCTCGCCGGGGACTTCAACGCCACCCTCGACCACGGCCCCCTGCGGGCGCTGCTGCGCACCGGCTACGTCGACGCCGCCGACGCCACCGGGTCGGGGCTGACCGGCACGTGGGGCCCCTACGACGGCGACCTCATCCCACCGGTCACCATCGACCACGTGCTTGTCGACAGGCGCATCGCGGTCCGTTCGCTGAAAGTGCTGCACCTACCCAACAGCGACCACCGCCCCGTCCTGGCAACCCTCCGCCTCCCCACCCCCTAACCCACACCCCACCACGCCCCGCGCCCACCACCCCCGCGATCTTGCACTTGATGCCGCGACATACAGGGCCAGAAGCCGCATAGCGGCGACACAAAGTGCAAGATCGCGGGGGTGAGGGCCGGCGGGGGTGAGGGCCGGCGGGGTGGGTGGGTGGGTTAGACCGTTGTGGGGGCCAGGCCGTAGGTCAGGGCGTCCACCAGGGCGTGCCAGCTCGCCTCGACCACGTTGTTGTGTACGCCCACTGTGGTCCAGTCCCGGCCGCCTTCCTCGGACGTCTCCAGCAGCACCCGGGTGACGGCGCCGGTGCCGTGGCTGCCCTCCAGGATGCGGACCTTGTAGTCGGCCAGCTCGAAGTTGCGCAGCTGCGGATAGTGCCGGGTAAGCCCGACCCGCAGCGCCTCGTCGAGTGCGTTGACCGGACCGTTGCCCTCGGCGGTGGCGATCACCCGCTCGCCGCGTACCCGGATCTTCACTGTCGCCTCGGACACGACGGCGCCGTCCTCGCGGTGCTCGACAAGCACTCGGTACGACTCCAGGGTGAACGGACGGGCCGGGCCGCCCTCCGGCAGCTCGGAGCGGACCAGCAGCTCGAAGGAGGCGTCCGCGGCCTCGAAGGACCAGCCCTCGGCCTCCAACTCCTTGACCCGCTTGGTCACCCGGGTCAGCGCCTCCGGACGGCCGGCCAGGTCCAGGCCGAGCTCACGACTCTTGAGCTCGACGCTGGCCCGGCCGGCCATCTCGGTTACCAGGATCCGCATGTCGTTGCCCACCACAGACGGGTCCACGTGGTTGTAGAGCAACGGGTCGACCTTGATCGCGCTCGCGTGCAGCCCCGCCTTGTGGGCGAAGGCGGCGGCCCCGGCGTACGCCTGGTGGGTGTCGGGGGCGATGTTCGCGATCTCGGCGATGGCGTGCGAGACCCGCACCATCTGTTCCAGGCAGCCGTCCGGTAGGACGGGCATGCCCAGCTTGAGCTGGAGGTTGGCGACGACCGCGAAGATGTCGGCGTTGCCGGGGCGCTCGCCGTACCCGTTGGCGGTGCCCTGGACGTGCCGGACGCCCGCCTCGACGGCGGCGATCGTGTTGGCGACAGCGCAGGCGGTGTCGTTCTGGGCGTGCATGCCGAACAGGCCGGCGTCCACGCCGAGCCGGTCGGTCAGGTCGAGGATCGCGGCTGTCACCTGGGACGGCAGCATGCCGCCGTTGGTGTCGCAGAGCACCATGCGCTCGGCGCCAGCGTCGAGAGCGGTCTGCACCACTGCCGTGCCGTACGCCGGGTCGTGCCGGAAGCCGTCGAAGAAGTGTTCGCCGTCGACGAAGACCCGGCGGCCCTCGCGGACGAGGTGGGTGACGGTGTCGCGGATCATCGCCAGGTTCTCCGTGCCGGTGGTGCGCAGCGCCCGTTCGACGTGCCGGATGTCGGCCTTGGCCACCAGCGCGATCGCCGGGGTCTGCGCGTCCAGGAGGCCGCGTACCTGGGGGTCGTCGGCGACCGCGACGCCGGCCTTGCGGGTGGCGCCGAACGCGACGAGCACGGCGTGCCGCAGCTGCAGCTCGGCGCGTGCGCGGCGGAAGAATTCGGTGTCCTTGGGTACCGCGCCCGGCCAGCCGCCCTCGATGAACCCGACGCCGAACTCGTCGAGCAGCCGGGCCACCGCCAGCTTGTCGACCACCGAGTAGGTGAGCCCTTCGCGCTGGGCGCCGTCGCGCAACGTCGTGTCGTAGACCTGGAACGTCATCAGGGTCCTTTCTCAGAGCAACAAAAAGACCTCCCGCGGATGCGGGAGGTCTGCGCGCTCGGCGGAGGGGGAGGCCGGCGCGCTAGGTCGCAATAATCAGGGCGGTGCTGGTCACGTCCGCTACTCTGCCACCGCTTCCCCGTTTCTGGGAGCAACAATCCACATCCCGGGACGTGATGTGCGCCCCACGCCGTCGCCGACGCCGTTTCCCGCCCCCGGCCGCCGGGTAGCTCGGAGGGGGACACACCACCGACGCCGAGACGATCGGCGACAGTCAGGAGTGAACGGCATGGACAGGATCGATCCGCACGCCACCCACGCCGGGCCGGACCCGCTGCGCGGCGGCGACCAGGGAGCCGTTGCCGGCGGCGCACCGGCCGGCGTCTTCGACCCCTGGCGCTACCGGGACCAGGCCGGGGTGGCCGACGCCGATCTGGTCGGCTACAAGGTCGAAGCCACCGACGGCGGAATCGGCAAGATCGACAGCGCCAGCCACGAGGTGGACGGCAGCTACCTGGTGGTGGACACCGGCCCGTGGGTCTTCGGCAAGAAGGTGATGCTGCCGGCCGGGACGGTCAACCAGGTCGACCATGACCAGCGCACCATCTCGATCGACCGGACCCGCGACCAGATCAAGGCCGCCCCCGAGTACGACGAGACCAGCCACAGCGACCCGGCGTACCGGGATCAGCTGGGTGGCTACTACGACGAGACGTACGGCGCGCTGCCGCCCGGCACCGCACGCTGACCGATCGAGCACAACGGTCGGTGGGGTCCGACCCCACCGACCGTTACCGTGTGAGCGTGGACGCCATCGACGACAACCGAAACATTCAGCTGCCCGCCACCTTCAACTTCCGCGACGTCGGCGGCTATCACGGCCACGACGGTCGGACCGTACGCCGGGGCCGTCTCTACCGCTCCGACTCCCTGCACCGCCTCGACGAGCAGGACCGGGACGCGTTCACCGCCATCGGCATCCGCACAGTCATCGACCTGCGCCGCCCCAGGGAGGTCGAGCGCGACGGGCGGGTGCCGAGCTACCCGGGCCTCACCTACCGTCACATCCACCCGGAGCACGAGGACTGGGCCGCCACGCCCCACCAGGAGGGCGCCGACCTGGCCCGCTACCTCGCGGACCGTTACGCCGACCTGGCCCAGACCGGCACCGCCGGCCTGGCCGAGGCGATCGGGCTCATCGCCGACTCCGCGAACGCCCCGGTGGTGGTGCACTGCGTCGCCGGCAAGGACCGCACGGGCATCGTCTGCGCGCTGACCCTCGCCGTGCTGGGCGTCGACGACGCCGACATCGTCGCCGACTACGCGCTCAGCACCGAGGCGTCGGCCCGGTTCAGCGCCTGGCTGACCGCCACCCTGCCGAACATGGTGGACGTGCCGGCGCCGTTCCTGGCCTCACCCGCCGAGGCGATGCAGACCTTCCTTGACGAACTGCGTGCGGGGTACGGCTCGGTCGAGGCGTACCTGCGCCACGCCGGAGTGACCGACGCGCAGCTCGACGCCCTGCGCGAGCATCTGCTCGACTGAGAGACGGACGGTCGGCGGCGGATACCGGCGCGGGATTCGGACGGATCTCGAAGTCGAGCATGTCACCACCGCTCATCGCGCTGAC